>NZ_JBKFGJ010000002.1:0-733116 GCF_051233465.1 Neobacillus solisequens
GGTGTCCGAAGAAGCTCTAACTTCGGCCAGCAAAGCGGAAATCCAGGCCACAGGTGTCCGAAGAAGCTCTAACTTCGGACAGCAAAGCAAAAAATCCAGGCCACAGGTGTCCGAAGAAGATCTAACTTGGGACAGTAAAGTAAAAATCCAGGCCACAGGTGTCCGAAGAAGATCTAACTTGGGACAGTAAAGTAAAAATATAGGCCACAGGTGTCCGAAGAAGCTCTAACTTCGGCCAGCAAAGCGGAAATCCAGGCCACAGGTGTCCGAAGAAGCTCTAACTTCGGACAGCAAAGCAAAAAATCCAGGCCACAGGTGTCCGAAGAAGCTCTAACTTCGGACAGTAAAGCAAAAAATCCAGGCCACAGGTGTCTGAAGAAGTCGGTCCCAATATTTATTAACTGCGTTTACTGAAGAAGAACGGCCGCCGAGAGTGAAGTGCCTTGAGTGCAAATCAACCACCATTAAAACGTTATTAAAAGAAATTACTTGTACTTTTTGCATAATTTTTCTATAATTTTTATGGGCAGTATCCTACAGGAACTGCACCTTTTTGGAATACTACAATTAAAAAGGTTTCTGCCTAGATCCGTATAACGGACCGGGACAGAGGGATGGAACATGTAATAGAGTAGCTAAAGATCCTCTGCCTTCAGAAGGATCTTTTTATTTGCTCCTCAATCGTTGTATCTCCTCTCCCCATTACAAGGAGGGAAAAGTATGAAGCAAACAACAGATTTTCTGAAAATGAAAGAGAAAAATGAAAAAATCGTCATGCTGACAGCTTATGATTACCCATCTGCAAAGCTTGCAGAACAAGGCGGAGTAGACATGATTTTAGTCGGTGATTCTTTGGGAATGGTCGTTTTGGGCTATGATTCCACGATACCAGTGACGATTGATGATATGATCCATCACACGAAAGCAGTTAAACGAGGAGCAAAGGATACATTTATTGTTACCGATTTACCGTTTTTAACCTATCACCTGTCTGTAAGAGATACATTAATGAACGCCGGTCGAATTATTCAAGAATCAGGTGCCCATGCCGTTAAGTTGGAAGGGGCTGATGATGTAATTGAAAAAATTACAGCCCTGACAAGTGCTGGGATTCCTGTTTGTTCACATTTAGGTTTAACCCCACAATCTGTAGGAGTACTGGGCGGATACAAGGTCCAAGGTAAAGATGCCGAGGCAGCAAGAAAGTTAATAGATGATGCTAAAAAATGTCAAGAAGCCGGTGCGTTTATGATCGTGCTTGAATGTGTGCCTAAACAGTTGGCAGAGGAAGTGACCAAGGAGCTTAACATCCCTGTAATCGGTATAGGGGCTGGTATTGAGGTGGATGGACAGGTTCTTGTTTATCATGACATCCTGGGTTATGGAGTGGAACGTGTACCGAAGTTTGTCAAACAATATCATTCCGTCAATCCATTTATCATTGAATCGATCCAAGCCTACACGAATGAAGTGAAGAATCAGCAATTCCCTGAAGATAAACATACATTTACGATGAAAGAAGAAGAACTAAAGGTGCTTTATGGAGGTCAAGGATGAACGTCATCACCACGATAAACGAAATGCAGGCAGAGCTTTTAAAACAAAAGAGTCAGGGAAAATCTGTTGGGTTTGTCCCAACCATGGGCTTTTTGCATGAGGGACATTTAACATTATTAAGACAAGCACGCAAAGAAAATGACATTGTCGTTTTAAGTATCTTTGTCAATCCACTTCAATTCGGTCCAAAAGAGGATTTTTCCACTTATCCTCGTGATTTTGAACGGGATCGTGCTTTGGCAGAGTGTGAGAAGGCGGATTATCTTTTCTTTCCCTCGGTGGAGGAAATGTATCCAACTGAACCATCTGTAAGTGTAGTTGTCAAGGATCGCACAGATGTCCTTTGCGGTAAATCCAGACCAGGTCATTTTGACGGGGTAGCAACGGTTATTACCAAATTATTTAATATCATGATGCCTTCTAGGGCCTATTTTGGCAAAAAAGACGCCCAGCAGGTTGCTGTCATCGAAGGCTTGATTTCAGACTTCAATTTTCCGGTTGAACTCATCCCAGTTGATATTGTTCGAGAGGAAGATGGACTTGCGAAGAGTTCCCGGAATGTAAATCTGTTACCGCATGAAAGAGAGCAAGCTGTTATTCTCTATAAAAGTTTACAAGCAGCCAAAGAGGAAATTATAATGGGTGAACGGAATCCTGCACGGCTGATTTCTTTTATTAAAGAGATGATTACAAACCAATCTGATGGAGAGGTTGATTATGTTGATATTTATTCCTATCCTAATTTAAAACCACTGGAAAAAATAAAGGGTAGGATTATCATCGCACTTGCTGTAAAATTCTCTAAGGTACGGTTGATAGATAATTTGATTTTAGATATAGATTAAACCATAAAGAGGAGGAACAAACCAAGATGTTTCGCCACATGATGAACGGTAAAATTCACCGAGCTACAGTCACAGAAGCAAACTTGAACTATGTTGGCAGTATCACAATAGATGAAGATATTTTAGATGCAGTTGGGATGGTCGCAAACGAGAAGGTACAGATCGTAAACAATAACAATGGTGCCCGTCTAGAGACCTATATTATCCCAGGGGAAAGAGGCAGCGGGGTTATTTGTTTAAATGGCGCTGCGGCTCGACTAGTCCAAAAAGGAGATATTGTGATTATCATCTCCTATGCCTTGATTCCTGAAGAGAAGGTCCCAACACACCATCCAAAAGTTGCCATCATGGATGAATATAATCGAATTAAAGAACTAATTCACGCTGAACCGGCAAATACTATTATGTAATCCCCATTATTGGGGATTTTTTTTACTAATTGACTGAAAACGGGCAATGAGTTTTCTTTTTGCGCTTTTTGTGATACCGTTTAAGGAACGAAGTTTTGGAGTGTATGAAAATGGAAAATAAATTTGTTGTAGTGGATTTAGAAACTACGGGAAATCTCCCTAAAAAAGGGGACAAAATCATCCAATTTGCGGCTGTGGTGATTGAAAATGGGGTTATTACAGAGAAATTTTCCTCTTTCCTAAATCCGCAAAAAACAATACCAACTTTTATTGAAGAACTAACTGGGATTCGGGATGAAATGGTTAAGGATGCTCCTCTTTTTGCAGAAATTGCCCCAAAAGTTAATTCCTTATTAAAAGACGCCTATTTTGTTGCCCATAATGTTTTATTTGATCTCTCTTTTCTACAAGAGGAGTTGATTCAGGCCGGGTTCCCCGGTTTCTATGGCCCAGTTCTCGATACAGTTGAAATGGCCAGAATCCTATACCCAACAGCTGATGGCTATAAGTTGTCCGACCTTGCTGAAAGAGAAAATCTGCTGCATGACCGACCACACCAAGCTGATAGTGATGCACTTGTAACCGCCGAACTGTTTTTAATCTTAATAAAACGTTTCTGTCAGCTGCCACTTGTAACACTCAGAAGGCTGATGCCGTTATCGGGTGGTCTAAAAAGTGATTTACAGCAATTCCTAGAAGAAATGCTAGAAGAAATAAGTTTCAATGAAGAAGAGCATTCAGACGCTTTTGAAATTTTTAAAGGGATTGCTCTGAAAAAAATACCGGAAAAACAAAAGTTGCTTAGTAATCAGACAGATTTGCAATATCCGAATGGTGAATCAGAAAAAATCAGGATGCTAAAAGATAGCTTCCCTTCTTTTGAAACGAGAGAAGGGCAATTTCAAATGATGGATGCTGTTTTTAACAGTCTTCAAAATGACAATCATACCTTGATTGAGGCAGGTACTGGTGTTGGAAAAACAATGGGTTATCTTTTACCTGCTGCTTATTTTGCCAAGCTTACAAATCAACCCATCATTGTGAGTACACATACGATTCAATTGCAAGAACAAATTTTAAAAAAGGAAATACCCTTATTAAATAAAATACTTCCATTCGAAATCACGGCCGTTTTACGAAAGGGAAGAAGCCATTATATTGATTTAAAAAAATTTAAGAAAACATTGTTGGATGAAGAAAGTGATAATTATGATAGCACTTTAACGAAGATGCAAATTCTTGTGTGGTTAACGGAGACAGAGACCGGTGACAAGGATGAATTGAATCTTTCGAGTGGTGGATCTCTTTTTTGGAATAAAATTAAAAATGATCCTTCTCTCTTTCCAAGTGACCCTGAATGGATAGAAAGAGATTTTTATCATAAAGCAAAGCTGGCTGCAGAAAAGGCAGAAATAATCATTACAAATCATTCTTTGCTGTTAAGTGATCTAAAAGAGAATGGAACTGTTTTACCTAAATATGATTATGTCATAATTGATGAAGCTCATCATCTTGAAAAAACAGCCATTGGATTTTTTGGATATTCACTTGATTATTTATCAACTCGTTTATTACTGGGGCAATTTGGACAGTACGAACAAAAACAGCTTTTTTATGAGTTGGAGGAAATAATCAAAACCAAGGTCCCTAGTTCAGAGGAACCTACTCTACATACCTTTGAATTAAATCAAATGGTTATAGATCTTACTTTTGAAATGGATGAATTTTTTAAATTGATCGCTATATTTGCCAAAAGTCAACAAAGCAACACAAAAGGCTTTTATAAGGCAAAAGTTCGTTTTTCAGAGACCGACTTTTCAAAAGAAAAAAGAGCTCTTATTCATAGTGCAGAAAGACTGATTTTTCTTTTAAAAGATTTTCATTCTTCCATTGAGAACAGATTGGGTTTGATTCAAAAAGAACATAAAATTCTTACACTCGATCAGGAGACAAAGATCGAAGAAATTGCCTTATTCCTCAAAGAAATAGATAACCTAAGGCAGATTGTTAAACATTGTTTTATCACAGATACCCACTTTGTTAAATGGATTGAAATGGATGTGAGGTCTCCGCAAAATGTTACGACGTTCATGGCACAACCTGCTTCGGTAGCACCTGCATTAAAGCAGCAGCTTTTTGAACAGAAAAAAGCAGTCATTCTAACCTCTGCTACACTAACCGTTAATGATTCATTTGATTATATAAAAAAAGAAATGGGGCTGGGCTCAAATTCTGTACATACCTTAACGATCCCATCACCCTTTCATTATCATGAGCAAGTTCAACTTTTAATTCCGGAGGATTTACCTGAAGTAAAAACAGTTTCCTTAGATGAGTATGTGATTGCCATAACGGAACATATTATTACCATTGCAGAGGCTACTAAAGGTCGGATGCTCATTCTATTTACGGCCTATGATATGTTAAAGAAAACACATGAATTAATCAAGGAGAGTGGTTTTCTTGATGATTATGTGCTAATTGCCCAAGGAATCAGCGGGGGAAGTCGTTCTAGGTTGACAAGAAACTTCCAACGATATGACAAAGCCATTCTAATGGGAACAAGCAGTTTCTGGGAAGGTGTAGATATTCCCGGTGAAGATCTATCCTGCTTAATCATCGTAAGGCTGCCATTCAGTCCTCCTGATGAGCCATTTACTGAAGCAAAATGCCAGATCATTGAAAAAAGTGGAGGAAATGCTTTTAAGGAATATTCACTGCCCGATGCCATTCTAAAATTTAAACAAGGTTTTGGCAGGTTAATCAGAACTGAAAATGATCGGGGAATTGTCATTGTTTTTGATAAAAGAATCGTGAATACTCAATATGGAAAGAGTTTTCTGAAATCCATCCCTCCAGTTACTATAAAAAAAGCACCAATGAATGAATTAGTCAAAATTATTCTTTCGTGGTTATGATAAATATTGGAAAATTACACATCCTAATTGTAAGGGAGGATTGTGTATGAAAATTTTACTGATTCTAATTGCCCTATTAATGCCAGGTGCCACTATGGTCCAAGCTTCTTTCACTGGCAAGGTGGAGAATATCGACTTAAATTTAAAGAACCATGAAATGGCCATTACTTTTTTAGGTTTGTCCGCAGGAGAGGCAACATTAATTCAAGGCCCTAATGGCGAAAATATCTTAGTAAATACCGGCGGAAAGAACACTGAAGCAGAGCTGGTAAACTGGTTGGCTCTTTATGATGTAAAGAAAATTCAAACTTTAATCCTTTCTAAGGATGTTCAGAACCTAGCTGTCCCAAGACTTAATAAATTTATTTCAAAATATAACATTAAAGAAATTATTAGTACACCTGCTAATGAAGGTTGGCTTAAGAAAAATATTGACCCGGAAGCTCAGGTGCAAATAACTGTATGGGGTATTGGCACCAAAAAAACGACCATTCCCGATTTAACGGCTGAAGTACAATATGTCGGTAATGAGCCATATGAAGGCTTGGATTTTTTACTACGCTTTTATAAACACCGCATTTTTCTAATGTCTTCATTGAGTGAAAAGTCAGAGGAGACTCTCATGCACAAAAAGTTGGACGGAATAAATGTGTTTAAAACTCCAAACTGTTCAGAGGAAAAGTCATTGTCCGAAGCCTTTATCCAATATCTAAATCCTGAAATTTCAATTCTTTTTGCCTCAGAGGATTCCCACCCGGATCCTAAGATTCTCCATGACCTTCATAAAACTTGGTCTGAAGTATATTTTACTAAACGGCATGGAACCGTTACGGTTAAATTTACCGATTCAAAATATGAGGCCATTACGATTCCGATTGAAGAAGAGGAATAACTTAAAGGATTGAAGTGAAAAAATTTAAAAAAATGCGTGAGTTTCTCAGCAAGTTTCATTGATACCTGTTATAATAGGGAATAGTATTTTACATAAAGAAGTGAGTGAATGTTGAAAAAGTGGATATATTTGGCTGTCATTATTTTCATTGGAATCTTGGCTGCCACGATCAAAATATATGTTAACGCTACTGGGCCTGTGAAAACTGCGGAGGCCAAAGCCCTAACAATTGCTAAAAAACAGATTCAATTCAGTAAGGTTCAGGACTTTCATATTTATAACGGTCTTGAGCGGGTATTTGTTATTGAGGGCAAAAATAAAAAAGGCGAAAAGGTAATTGTTTGGATACCTGAAAAAAGTAAAAAAGTGATTATCAAAAAAGCCAAGAATGGTTTGTCCAAACAAGAGGCTATACAAAAACTAAAAGAAGAGAGTAATCCTAAAAAGATTATATCAGTCAGGTTGGGAATGGAAAAGAATATCCCCTTATGGGAGATCTATTATCGTTCTGATAATAACTTAATAAATTATTATTATATCCATTTCGAAACCGGTGAATGGCTAAAAAAAATTGAGAATCTTTGACAGAAAAGGTGAATGGAGGAATTAAGGTATGGTAGAATTAGCAAATCGGGTGTTAGCTCTTACACCTTCTTCAACACTGGCAATTACAGCAAAAGCAAAAGAATTAAAAGAACAAGGTATCGATGTTATTGGTCTAGGTGCAGGGGAACCTGATTTTAATACCCCAAAACATATTTTAGAGGCTGCAGAAAAATCCATGTACGAAGGACAAACTAAATATACGCCTTCAGCCGGTTTACCTGCATTAAAAAAAGCTATTATTAAAAAATTTGAAACAGACCAAGGCATCTCCTATAACCCTAATGAAATTATTGTGGGAAATGGAGCTAAGCATGCACTTTACACGTTATTTCAAGTTCTTTTGAACGATGGTGATGAAGTCATTGTTCCGATTCCATATTGGGTGAGTTATCCTGAACAAATTAAATTGGCAGGTGGCATCCCTGTTTACCTTGATGGAAAAGAAGAAAATGACTTTAAAATTACTCCTGAGCAATTAAAAAATGCCATTACCAATAAAACAAAGGCTGTTATTATCAATTCACCGAGCAATCCAACCGGGGTTATGTATTCCGCAACGGAGCTATTGGAATTAGGTAAAATCTGCCTTGAAAAAGATATTCTAATTGTTTCTGATGAGATCTATGAAAAGCTAGTTTATGGTGGAGCAAAACATGTTTCAATTGCTCAACTTTCTCCTGAACTAAAAGAGCAAACGATTATTATTAACGGTGTGTCCAAGTCTCATTCAATGACAGGCTGGAGAATTGGTTATGCTGCCGGTAATAAACAAATTATTGAAGCCATGACTAATCTTGCAAGCCATAGCACTTCCAATCCAACGACCACGGCACAATATGCAAGTATTGCTGCCTATAATGGACCTCAAGAGCCGGTAGAGGAAATGAGAAAGGCTTTTGAAGAAAGACTTGAAATTATTTATAAGAAATTAATCGCGATCCCAGGTTTTACTTGTGTAAAACCACAAGGAGCTTTTTATCTGTATCCAAATGTTAAGGAAGCTGCAATCATGACAGGTTATGAAAATGTGGATGATTTTGTTGCAGCATTACTTGTAGAAGCAAAAGTTGCGGTGATTCCAGGCTCCGGTTTCGGTACTCCGGATAATATTCGCCTTTCCTATGCAACTTCATTAGAACAACTAGAAAAAGCCATCGAGAGAATACAGCAGTTTATGACTGCTAAGGTTCAAGCATAATTAAACAATCTATTGCAAAAAGTCTGCACACAGGCAGACTTTTTGTTTTTCCTTACCAAAGTTGGATACCTAAATCCTCTTACTTAAAATTGAAAGTTCATGTTATACTATTTTGGAGGTGTCCAAACTATGAAAGATACTCTATTATCTTGGCTTCAAGAAGGTAATATTACTATTCCAACCTTATTATTTTCTGAATATCGATATCTGAATTTGAACGAGACTGAACTTGTTCTTCTTTTAAATATTCTTACTTTTTTAGAAAAAGGTAATCAATTTCCTACTCCAGAAGAATTATCGGCACGAATGACCATTTCCATTCCAGATTGCAATGAAATGCTAAGAAGATTGATGCAAAGAGGTTTTTTGGAAATTATTGAAGAATATTCACATGAAGGGATCCGATTTGAGAAATATTCTATTCAGCCTTTATGGGAAAGACTGGTTGAACAATTTCTATCTAACCAGAAAAGCAGCCAAGAACAAAATAAGAAATCAGATGAGATGGATTTATATACGTGTTTTGAAAAGGAATTTGGTCGTCCTTTATCACCATTTGAATGCGAATCTCTTGCGATGTGGATGGATGATGACCACCATGATCCGGTTATAATAAAGGCTGCGTTACGAGAGGCTGTCATGTCAGGAAAATTGAACTTCCGTTATATCGATCGAATTCTATTTGAATGGAAGAAAAACGGTATTAAAACCATCGAACAAGCTAAAAATCACGGAAAAAAATTCAGGCAAAAACAAACCCAGAAAACTACTGGACGAGAGGAATCTCATTCAACATCAGTCCCTTTCTATAATTGGCTTGAGCAATAATTAGGCATTAACGAGAGGACAATATTCTCTCGTTTATTTTCATTTTACACGATACCAGGCAGGTGAATGTCATGTTGAATAACACCCAAATTCGATATTGTTTAGACCAAATCGGCGAAATGTTTCCAGAAGCACATTGTGAGCTCTACCATTCCAATCCTTTTGAATTAGTTATTGCCGTATCTTTATCTGCACAATGTACGGATGCATTAGTAAACAAAGTAACTAAGGAATTATTTAAAAAATATAAAACACCAGAGGATTATCTAAGTGTCACATTAGAGGAACTACAAAATGACATTCGCTCTATTGGACTCTTTCGCAATAAAGCCAAAAACATCCAAAGCTTATGTCGATTACTATTGGAGGAATATGGGGGAGAATTACCCAAAGATCGAGATGAATTGACAAAACTTCCTGGAGTAGGAAGGAAAACGGCTAACGTGGTGGTTTCCGTTGCTTTCGATATCCCGGCAATTGCCGTCGATACCCATGTAGAAAGGGTGAGCAAACGTCTAGGTATATGTCGGTGGAAAGACTCTGTGCTAGAAGTTGAGAAAACTTTAATGAGGAAGGTACCGAAAGAAGAATGGTCAAAAACCCATCATCGATTAATTTTTTTTGGAAGGTATCATTGTAAAGCACAGAATCCCCAATGCCCTAGCTGTCCATTATTGGAACTTTGCCGTGAAGGGAAGAAAAGAATGAAAGGGGCTGCGGAAGTAAATGGATGACCAAATGAACATCATTTCTAGCATCCTCAAGGAATGGGAAGGAATACAACCATCTATTGAGAAATCATTCCGTGAACGAAACCAAATAGAAGCAAAGAAATTGATGGATAAAGGAATACAGTTGTTCATTGAATTCTTGATGGTAGCCAATAATCAACCCTATAGCGATCAATTTTCGATCCCATATCAGAAGCTTGAGTGGAAGCCTGTTAATCTAGAGGAAAGATTAAAGTTTATCATGTCCAGACCAAAGCTACATCATTCCTATCGCCAATTATCAGAATTAGTGACAGAACAAAAAAAGCAGTTGGCCAAAAAAAATATCCAAAGAAAAACGTCCAGACCATAATTCTGGACGTTTTTTCAATTTATGTTCCATTTGTACCTGTTGTTTGTCCTCCTGTTGTAGGAGGGGGAGTTTCGCTGTTTCCTTGACCAGGCCCATTATTGTTACCACTATTCCCATTGCCATTATTATTATTGTTGTTACCACTATTCCCATTGCCATTATTATTATTATTGTTATTCCCGTTTCCATTGTTATTTCCGTTTGAATTACCGTTTTCTACATTTCCGGTTTGATCATTTTGCGGACTTGGAATTTCAACGGATGCAGAAGCTGCATTACTTGTTCGACCATCCACTATGGCAACAATCGAGAACGAGTATTTAGTTCCTGGATTTGCAGGAATGGTTAAGCTTTTATCTGAAACCGTAACCTTTTTCGTATTTTTACCATCGCTATAGGTTACCTCAAATTTTGGGTTGCTTCCAGAGCTATTGTAACTCCAGGTCAAGTTGATTTGTTGATTTGTTTCATCATATTTTGCATTCGCGTTAGTAGGTGAATCGATATTTTTATATTTTTCGGATACAGCCTTTGGTATATGACCTTTAACAGCATACTCTGTTGTGACCATACTGTCTGGTGTGTATGAACTAGCTAGGACAGGCGGCATCGTACCTCTTTCAATCTTAACTTTTACAACACTGCTAGGCATGGTGAAATCAGGTGTTGTAACGTCCCTGGACACATAAGTCATTAAATTTTTAAAGATTAATTGAGCGATTCTTTGATTGTCTCCTACTGCTGTAATGGGGTTTTTACGGTCACTGTATCCAGTCCAAATGGATGCTGTATAATTCGTGGTGTATCCAGTAAACCAAGAGTCTGGGACTGATTTACTGCTAGTAATTCCCCATTGTCGCATTTCTTCCTCTGAGTAATTGGTTGTACCTGTTTTTCCGGCGATTGGTAAGCCTGGAACACTGGCTCTTGTACCTGTACCCGGAGAAACTAGCACACTCTTTAGCATATCTGTAATCATAAACGCAGTTGAATCTTTCATCGCTACTTTAGGCTTTGGAGCCATGTCAATCTCAGTTCCATCACGCAATTCAATTTTTACGACAGCATGCGGTTTATTGTAAATTCCATTATTACCGAAAGCCGCATAGGCTCCTGCCATTTCAAGAGGGGAGACACCAATGGTTTTGCCGCCAAAGCCACCTATGGCATAGGATTCATAAATTTCCTTTAAAGGAATGCCAAGGTTAACCGCGAACTCTTTCGCTTTATCCAGACCGACTTGCTGAAGCGCCTGGACAGCAGGTGTATTTCTTGAAAGCTGCAAGGCCGTTCTAATCGTCATGGCACCTTTATAAGACTGGTCCCAGTTGCCAAACTTTTTACCGGTTGAATAGGTAATTGGTTTGTCTTCAATCATTTGATATGTTCCCCAGTTCAAATATTCAATAGCGGGACCATAATCCAGAACAGGCTTTATCGTGGAACCGGGCTGTCTTTTCGTATCAATTGCATAGTTAAACCCTCGGGCAACCTGTGGATTTCTGCCACCGCCAAGGGCACGAATTTCACCCGTTTTGGTGTCAATTAAGGCCACTCCAGCCTGAAACTGATCGTCAGGGAATGGTATATTATCATACGTATTCAATAGTCCATCCACATAGGTTTGAGCATCTTTATCCAAGGTAGTATGGATGATTAATCCATCTGTAAAAATATCAAAATCCGTATTTTTTTTAACTTCATCTATGACAGCATCGACAAATGGGTCAAATGGTTTATCGTTTACGTTACGTTGTTCGGGTTTTAACACATCGTCTTTAACCGAAACCTTCATCGCATCTTCCATTTGCTGTTTGGTAATATAACCATGTTGATGCATCAGACTTAATACGATATTTCTTCTTTTCTCTGCCAAATCTGGATGGGTAAATGGATTATAGTTGTTAGGACTTTGTGGCATACCGGCAATTTGCGCGGCTTCCGCCAATGTTAATTCTTTTAAGCTTTTTCCATAATAAATTTTGGCTGCAGTGGCAATTCCGTGACTGTTTTCAGAAACAAACACTTTGTTAACATACATTTCAAAAATCTGGTGTTTTGTATATTTTTGCTCAAGTTGATAGGCAAGCCATGCTTCTTGCACTTTACGCTTTAACGTTTTTTCATGGGTCAGGAAAGAGTTTTTAACGACCTGTTGAGTGATCGTACTTCCTCCCTCAGCACCAAAGCCATGTTGAAAATTTGCTAAAATCGCACCGCCTAAGCGAATTGGATCAATCCCATGATGCTGGTAAAAACGGTAGTCCTCGGTAGCTAATATTGCGTTTTCAACCACTTTTGGAATATCTGCATAATTAGCATATTCCCGATTGACTGCTCCAACCTCTGTCACTTCTTGATCATTTTTATCTAAAATCTTTGAAGGAATGGGGTCTTTTAGTAATTTAGGATCAAGTGCAGGTGTATCCTTCACTAAATAGGCGAAAGTGCCAACTCCAGCAGCTAAACAAATGAAACCAAAGATAACCAAAAAGAGTAGAATTTTTTTAAATAGTCCACGTGGCTTTTTCTTAGTTTTTTGTTGGCCTTTTGCCTGGAGATTTTTTCGGCGCTCCTCCCTAGATTGGTATTGATCTGCCATTTTGAAATTCCTTCCTTTCAAATCATTCATTTCCCTCAATAAAAAGAGTAAAGTCTCTCTAATATTTTAATATAATCAATTCTTGGCTGAAATCCTAGTGGAATGTGGTGGCCAACCTCTTCTATTTCTTCTTTAGTGATGGATTTTCTGCCACCATCCAACATTCTTTGCCAAAAGATAAATAAATGCTTTGCCTCAAGTAAAAAGACTTTATCCCATTTAGTAAATCGAATGATTACAAAACAAATTCCTCCCTGACCAACTACTTCCTCCATGTGACTAATTTGATGCTGGTGGAAGTTCTTTAATGGAAATGAGGTTGGGTTAATGGTTTCCTTTGCCTCAAAATCAACATACTTTCCATTATATACTCCATTATAATCGGTAGTGGAGGCTAATTTAAAATAGGCCTCTTTAATTACAGCTGCGCTCCGCTTCGGATAATCTACCTGAACAATTTGGATCGGTGTAGGTTTTTTATGGATGACAGCAATTTTTCTGTTACGATAATATTCATTCGATTCATTTAAATCTTCTTCTAACGTCATCCCTCTATTACTATAGGTACTCTTTTTGGTATTATTTACTGATTCTTCCTGTTTCCTTCGTACAAACTTTCTTCCATTAGGGTAATTAACACTCATGATATGTACACCTCTTTATAACATACCTTATGATAACAAATCTAAGCAGAATAGGGTGAATAATATTTGATACCTAGCAAACCCTAATATCAATTGTACTAATCCTCACATGAAAAGAAATGCTTCTTTATACACACCAATAACCTCTAACTTATAAACTATTAACTTAAAGGGATGATCAAAATCATATGAATCCCATTACCATACACGAAGAAATGATCATTCGTCAAATTAAAACTGAAACGGACCTTAAAAATAAGGATAATATCTCAAGAACGAATGCCTATTTTACATATTTTAAAAAGAATTCGGATATATTGTGGTCCTTCCTCGCCAGTATGGTCTCACGGAACGGGGGGTGGAATATGTGTGATTTGGAAGGGTCCACTTTTCGACAATTATTATCACCCCAAATTAGAAAACAGCTGTTTCTAACATATGAAAGGGCTAATTGGCTTATTTTTCATGATGTATTCCCGCAATTGCTGCTCTACCAATATTCGACGAAATCAGGCCGCCCTTTGTTTCACTTACTACCTTATTTTGAGGTTTCTTCTTTTATTCAAAAAGAATGGATTCGATATTGGAAAGAAAAAGACCAAAATCGGTTGACAACTGCTTTAATTATTAATGAGCAAAATGTCATTCAAACCCCGGTGATTGAACATCCCATCTATCAGAAGAAGGTGTTCCATTCATTTTTATTTAACTTTCAAGATTGGCTACATTTTAGTTGTGTATTATTTCCAACATGCGGGGGAGAGGTGTATGGAGCAAGTGTGAATGGCTTTAGGAGTTTGTCTAAAAGAATTAACCTTGGAAAAAGGCTAGCTAGCATTCTGTTTCATCCTCGGTTATACCCTTATTTTTTTGAGTTTGCCGAGAAAACCCCTCATACCGGATCTAGGTCAGATTATGAACAATATTTTAAATTAAAAACACCTGGGAAAACGCCAATTCTTAGATTGACTTTTCCAATTGTTGAACATCATCAAAGGGCTACTGTTGATTGGAGTAAACATCGGATGGTTTCTCCAACATGGCTGTACGGTCCCGCCCGTCATCGCCATCCTATTCATTTAACGGATTGGTACTATAATAAAGCCTATCAACTTCAACTGTTGCAGTCATTCCACCAAACCTTACAGTTAAAGAAGTGGGAATAAGAGAAAAAGCAAGGGTATTTTCCCTTGCTTTAAAAATTTTGCTTATTCTGCTGGCCGATTTGGTCCCTCTAGCTTTTTATCGCCATATCCAACCCGTTGTTCTGTTTGTGATTGTCCAGCTTGCTTTTTAGTTTGATTATTCTTTTTCGTCATCATTTCCACCTCCAATTTTATCATGTGCGGTAATGCAAATTTTCATTCGGATGTTTCTGTCGAATGAAAAAAAGTACATGCCAAATGGACGCTTTCTTTGACGAATCACTTCTAGTTTTGTCAAGCAGGAAGGAAGTGTATGAAAAAGATAGAATTAATAACGTAATTATCTGCGGGGAGGGTCTTAAAAATGAGTGGACGAATGACTGATAAAGAGAAGCTGTTAGCGATGCTAAATGGGATTAATAATCAATTGGAATGTTTAGAGTTAGCACTTGAAGCTTCTTTCTCCGAGCAACGAGTAAGAATGAAAAGGGAAGAGCAGATAAAAGTTGCAAATGTAGTAACAAAACTTACAAACATGGAAGCCAAATGGAATAATAAACAAGTGACAGATGGTAGGGTTCTTTCACCTCAATCAGCCAATACGCTAAAGCTGAAAATGGGTTATTAAAGGGATAAAGAAAAGAGATGCAGCAATGCATCTCTTCATTTTTTTAATTCTCAATGAGGGAGTTTTCAATATGATCCGGCATGACTGCACCTAGTTCTTCGAGTTCACGGACGAGATGACTATATTCTTTAATATTTATTTCATTTTGAATATAGGCTTTTTTGGCAAAATCCATTAGTGTATTAACATCATCTGTACTGTAATCACGACTTTGAATGAATCTGGTTTTTAAATCGCCAATGTTCATGTTTTGCTCCCCCTCCATTTTTTTTTATAGTAACACGAAATAAAACAATTTCTTGTTTTTATAAAATTAAAACTTCAGACAAAATTCTCGGCATTTTGACAGGAAGTTTCATATTTATATGAGTCACCTCTCCCTGTTTGCCCACATAGTTTGTAATAGTGATAAATGCGGAGGAGTGTTTGCCCATGTTTGAAAGAGTGAAGCAATATAGGAATAATCAATTTGGGAATCCCGGGCAAATGATGCAAAACGTTCCATATAGTCAGCAAATGAACCCTATGTACTTCCGGACTCAACAACCCTTTCCATATCCATTAGCACCCCAAAATTATGGGTGGCAGCCATATCAGCAGCAAAGTTCCTATCTTCAGCAAAGTTTTCAACTTCAAGGAGCCCAACCCGGATTCCCTACTCAACATGTTCCAAATTTTAATCAATCACATTACCAGAAGGATTCGCAATTTTTGTTCCATAATCCACTACAACCAAAAGAAGAGATGATTCAACAACCTTATATGCCGATGAATGGTTACCCGATCATGAATCCGTACCCTAAAAATAATGTTATTCCAAAACAGCCAGGTGGTATGCAGTCATTCATGAACTCATTTAAATCACAGGATGGGTCGGTAGACTTTAATAAAATGGTTAACACTGCAGGGCAAATGGTCAATGCAGTGACCCAAGTTGGAAGTTTAATAAAGGGTTTTGGAGGAATCTTTAAAGCATAAAAGAAGACGGCGAATCCGCCGTCTTTTTTATTCATCAATCTCAATAATTTTGCCTTGTTCCCGAGGAATCCGAATTTGAAGTAATCCATCACGATATGAGGCTTTGATCTTCTTTTCGTTGATGGCTTGCGGAAGGGAGATCGTACGGGAAGAGCGCTGCTGGACAAATCTGCGGCTATAAAATTGCCGGTTTTGATCCTCGGCTGTCTCTAGTTCTTTGTTTTCTACTGAAATGGTTAAGTAATTACCGGTGATATTAAGATGGATTTGTTCTCTTTTTACACCAGGAAGTTCTGCTGTGACGATATATTCATTTCCTGATTCCACTGTCTCAGCAACAAAACCTCCTTCAAACGGAAAAGGTGTTTTGAAAAGATCATCAATTGATTGTAAAAAACCCTTAATGGGCTTTTCTGAAAAAAAGTTGTTCATGGATTTAACCAATTCGCCAAAGGGATCAGGAATCGGTTTTTTTGAGTTATTTTTATCAACGGGAAAATTCGATGCCATCCTAAAAGCCCTCACTTTCAAAATTTTTCACGATATCATATGCAAAATAGTATGAGTAGGTGTTTAGTCATAAATTGGTAATAATTTTTTGAACGATTTATGTCAATTTCTATTTGTGTGATCTAAATCACACAAAAAGTGTGACAGGATTTGTATTCTTAAACTGTAATTAAATGAGAGCGAGGGAAAAAAATGTTTTGTTATCAATGTGAGCAAACTCCTTCAGGAGGATGTAAAGTAGTTGGTGTATGCGGAAAAGATGAAACAATCGCAAGTTTGCAGGATACCATTGTGTTTGGATTAAAAGGGATTGCTGCTTATCGGACACATGCCAATCAGCTGGGATACACAGATTCCTTCGTAGATGCAACAACTCATGAAGCATTATATATGACATTAACCAATTCGAATTTTAATGTGCAGGAACATATTAATATGGCCATGCAGGTGGGGCAAGCCGCTGTTAGGGTTATGGAATTGCTTGATAAGGCGCATACTGAACGTTTGGGTATTCCGCAACCAATCACAGTTACTCAAAACAAGATAGAAGGCAAAAGTATTGTTGTAACCGGACATAACCTGTTCGCACTTGAAGAACTGCTTAAACAAACTGAAGACAAAGGAATTAATATCTACACTCACTCTGAAATGTTGCCTGCTCATGGTTATCCGGCATTAAAAAAATACTCCCATTTAAAAGGGAATATCGGAAAAGCTTGGTATGATCAACGTCGCTTATTTGAAAAGTTTCCAGGGGCGATTTTAGCGACGACAAACTGTGTAATGCCAATTAAAGGTACATATGCAGACCGGATGTTCTCCTATGAAGTTGCTGGTCTAGAAGGTGTCGAAAAAATTATCAACGACGATTTTACTCCGTTAATTAATAGAGCGCTGCAGCTTCCTGAAGCTGCAATCGAATCAGACGAAACGTTACTCACCGGTTTCCACCATGAAACCGTACTTGGCCTTGCACCAGAAGTAATCGATGCAGTCAAGACTGGAAAAATTAAACGGTTCTTCGTCATTGCCGGCTGTGATGCACCTGGACAAGGCGGGGACTATTATCGTGAGCTTGCAACATCCCTCCCGCCTGAAGCAGTGATCTTAACAACATCCTGCGGGAAATTCCGTTTTAATGATGTGGACTACGGTACGGTGCCTGGAACCAATATTCCTCGTTATATTGATTTGGGCCAATGCAATAACTCTGTTTCGACTGTAAAAATTGCTGCAGCATTGGCAGATGCTTTTGGATGTGAAGTAAACGAACTACCGGTAAGTATCGTTCTTTCCTGGTTTGAGCAAAAGGCAGTAGCGATTTTATTGGGACTATTCAGTCTCGGAATTCAAGATATCAGAATCGGACCAAAACCACCCGAATTCATTTCTGAAGGCGTATTAAATGTCCTACAAGAAACGTTTAATTTAAAATTAATTGGCACAGCCCAAGAAGATATGGCTGATATGCTTAAATAATAAATACAAAAATACCGCAGCAATTGAGCTGCGGTATTTCCTTTATATCAAATTAATTTCTTCCATTAAAATTTCTATATCTAAAATCATGTTTCCTTCATCATCTACTTCTATTAATTCTTCTTTTTTCATTTTTGTCAAAGTCCTGCTAATGGTCTCTCTAGTCGTCCCAATCATATTGGCCAAGTCTTTATTCGTGAATTCCGCTTTTAATAGAATGGTACCGTCTTCTTGCTCTGTCCCATGTTTTTGGCCCAGGCGAATAAGGAGCTTGATAATTTGTTCATAGGTATTATTAAGGATTTGTTCTTCTAGACGATTTTGTAAGTCAACAATTTTCTCTCCCAGAACCCTGAACACCTTGATGCATAGTTCTGGATTTTCAATCAGAACATGTTCAAATCTGGAAATGGGAATAGCGATTAATGTGGATGGCTCAAGGACTTCAGCATAGGCTGGATAATCGCCTTTGCGGAAAAAACCAACATGGGGAAACATATCGCCTTTCTTGGCTATTGCCACGATTTGTTCTTTGCCGTTTACATCACTCTTATAGATTTTAACCTTCCCATTATAAATAAAATAAACATTTTCTAAAGGATCTCCTTGGAGAAACACATGGCTTTGCTTCTTCCATTCCCTAACAATTGCAATATCCGTTATCTTCGAAAGCTCTATATCATTTAAATTCCGAAAAAGAGTAAACTCTGATAGAACATTTTTAATTTCCTCTATCTTCATGTCATCACCTTCAATTAAAGAATCAATTATTCTCATTGTAACAAAAAAATTACCAAATAGTTATCCTATTAAATAAATGAATTTTCCTTTTGTTCCGAACGCTTATTCGCTAAAATATAGATATGAGGTGAACGGTATGCAATGGAGAAAGAATCTACATGATCTTATACAAGAATTAAAAATTAATGAACAATTTAAAGAAAATATTGTTACTTGGAGAACTATTCCGGAAAAAGAGGCAAAGACTGTACCCCTGCCGGCAAATTTACATCCAGCCTTAAGAGACGCGTTAAAACAAAGGGGGATTGATCAGCTTTATACTCATCAACACTCATCCTATGAGCAAATTATGTCAGGACAAAGTATTGTGGCGGTTACCCCTACTGCTTCAGGGAAAACATTATGCTACAATTTGCCAGTTCTTCAGACGATTTTGCTAAATTCTAATGCTAGAGCATTATATATGTTTCCGACAAAAGCTCTTGCCCAGGACCAAAAAAGTGAAATCAATGAAATCATCCAATCTGCTGGTGTCGAAATAAACAGTTATACTTATGATGGCGATACTCCAGCAAATATTCGGCAACGGGTAAGAAAAGCAGGCCATGTTGTCATTACGAATCCTGATATGCTTCATTCCGGAATTCTTCCGCATCATACAAAATGGGTGTCACTATTTGAAAATCTTAAATTTGTCGTTATTGATGAACTACACACATATCGTGGCGTGTTTGGCAGCCATGTAGCCAATGTCATCAGAAGACTAAAACGAATTTGCAACTATTATGGTAGCAATCCTGTATTTATTTGTACTTCGGCTACAATCGCAAACCCATTAGAACTGGCTAAAAATTTAACAGAAGAAAAGATGAAGCTCATCGATAATAATGGAGCTCCAAGTGGGATCAAGCATTTTCTCTTTTATAATCCCCCCATTGTCAATAAACCGTTAAATATTAGAAAAAGCGCTACACTTGAGGTGCGTAAAATTGCCGGGGAATTATTGAAAAATAAAATTCAAACCATTGTGTTTGCCAGAAGTAGAGTCAGAGTGGAAATCATTCTGACATATCTACAGGAATTAGTGAAAAGTCAATTGGGTGAAAAGTCAATTATGGGGTATCGCGGCGGATATCTACCTACTGAACGGAGAAAGATTGAAAAAGGTTTACGTTCAGGTGATATTTACGGTGTGGTCAGTACCAATGCTTTGGAGTTGGGGGTGGATATTGGCCAACTTCAGGTATGTATCATGACCGGTTATCCCGGGACTATCTCTAGTGCCTGGCAGCAAGCCGGAAGAGCAGGGAGAAGGCATGGAGAGGCGTTGGTGATCATGGTCGCCAGTTCAAGCCCGTTGGATCAATATATCATTCAAAACCCAGAATACTTTTTTAATAAAAGCCCTGAAACGGCTCGAATTAATCCTGATAACCTGATTATTTTAATTGATCATATGAAATGTGCGGCCTATGAGCTTCCTTTTAAAGCCGGTGATAAATTTGGAACAGTGGAAACAGAGGAACTTTTAGAGTATTTAACGGAAGAACGCGTTCTATATCGTAATGGTGATAAATGGTATTGGATGAATGATTCCTTTCCTGCACATAACATCAGTTTGCGCTCCGCCTCTCAAGAAAATGTCATCATTGTAGATCAAACCAATGTTGCCAACGTTAAGGTCATTGGAGAAATGGATCGTTTTTCAGCTATGACCCTTTTGCATGATGAAGCAATCTATCTTCATCAAGGTATACAATTCCAGGTAGAAAAGCTGGATTGGGAGGAGAAAAAGGCCTTTGTTCGGGAAGTGGCTGTAGATTATTTTACCGATGCCAATCTTGCTGTTCAATTAAAAGTGTTAGAAGTAGATAGATTAACAAGCAAGTCTGAAGCAGAAATAGGTTATGGGGATGTCAGTGTCAGAGCCATGGCGACGATTTTTAAAAAAATTAAATTTGAAACCCATGAAAACATTGGGTCAGGCCCCATCCATCTCCCTGAGGAGGAGCTTCATACGAATGCGGCTTGGATCTCATTAAATCGCAATCTTGCTGAATGGGAGCAAGAGAGAATGGAACAAGGTCTTATTGGAGCAGCACATGCTCTTAACCATATAGCACCTTTATTCGTGATGTCAGATCCGCAAGATATACATGTTATCCCACAGGTTAAGGCGGATCATAATGAAAAGCCAACGATTTTCTTCTATGATCGATATCCTGGAGGCATTGGCTTAAGTGAAAAGATTTATACAGGACTTCAGGACATAGTATCCGAGACCAAAAATATGGTTGCCCAATGCCAGTGTGAATCGGGGTGCCCTTCCTGTATTGGAACCGAGGCTATAAATGAGACAGCGAAAAGAGATGCCGTGAGAATACTTGAAGCTTTATTATCGTCAACTGAAACGGAGAAGGATGTATCGCAATGTCTTTGAAAAATAAACTAAATCGCCTAAAACCCCATCTTTCACTCGGTGAAGGGGTTGGAAAAACAGAAGTATCACCCAATAGGGAAGGAAAAGTGGAAATACCTTTTCTAGAAAGATGGCAAAATGAACAAGTTTCACCGTTTTTTTTTGATGGGACCTATTGTTTCATTCGTGAGGTGAGATTCCCTCTTTCCCATAAGCACGGTCATTATCAATTTGCTGATTTTTTAAAGGCAATTAACCTGTGGAATGAAACTCATATCAAACATCCGCTATCAGCACAGGGGTTTAACGGGGCGGATTTATTCTTTTTTGATACTGAAACAACAGGGCTTGGCGGAGGAGTGGGCAATACCATCTTTCTGTTGGGATATGCCAGTGTACAGGGGGATCATCTTTTACTTAGGCAGCACTTACTGCCAAACCCAGGGGCAGAAATACCTTTATATCAGAGCTTTCTGGAAAAGGTCAATTACAAAACGCTTGTTACTTATAATGGGAAAGCCTTTGATTGGCCACAGGTCCAAACAAGACACACACTTGTAAGAGATCATGTTCCTAAATTACCGGCATTTGGCCATTTTGATTTATTTCATGCTGCCAGAAGGCTTTGGAAGCACAAATTAGAGCGTTTAAAGCTATCTATTGTGGAAAAAGAAGTTCTTGGGATTGAAAGAACCGATGATATTCCAGGCTATCTTGCACCGATGATTTATTACGATTTTATTGAAAATAAAAATCCTGAAGGAATTTTGGGTGTAATGAAACACAATGAAATCGATATCCTCTCACTGGTTACCCTATACACTCACTTAACTTTTCAACTTTGTGGGGTTGACCAGGCCCAAACGAGAATGGAATCATATGAGGTTGGACGTTGGTTTGATGCCTTGGGAGAAAAGCAGAAAGCCAAAGAAGTCCTTACAAATCTCATGGATCATCATGATTTGACATCTTGCAAAGCAAAGCTAACATTAGCTTACCAATATAAAAAAGAGAATAACTGGCAAACGGCCAGGAAATTATTTGAAGAGATTACGACTTCAGATTCTGATGAGAAGATGCTTCTTGAATCCTATTTAGAGCTTGCGAAGATTCATGAGCACCGGATTAAAAATATTGAGCTAGCCATTGATTATTGCTATAAAGCTATTGACCTATTAAAAATAGTCCAAATCCCTAAAATTTCTGGTGACCAGTCACCTGAGCAATTTCAAAAAAGGCTCAAGCGTTTAGAGAAGAAACTATTGAACGAGTTACATTAAAAAAATGTAACAAAAATTTCATAATTAATTGCTATAAAACTACCAATTCCATATTGTCTTGCTCCAAATAAAGAGGTACAATTTTAAATTGTGTTGAGTAAAAAATAAGTTTAAAATCTTTATGGAGCTGGTATTATGTATAAGGCAATTTTAGTTTTATTTTTCGTCGTGGTATGTTTGACTGCCTTCATCTTTTCAAGCTTAAGAGACAGTTTTTATACATTTTTATAAATCGAGTTTGTCCTAATCGGCAAAAATAGGTCATTTCATTAGTACAAGAATACTCCTTTCCTCATAGGCTGTTAATGTAAATAGAAAATAACCGAAAGGAAGGAGAACTTAATATGTTTCTTGGAGCTAATGTTACACCTCCGGTCATTCATCCAACAACAAATTTTGTGAACCATACTTTTTCAACTACTGTGGTTCCGCACATTCATCCAATTCATACAACAACAATCAATCATCATTTGTATCAGCATAAACACTACTGTCCTCAAACTGCTTCATGCGCTGAGGAGGTATGTAATCAGCAGATCAACTGCTGTAATCCGTGTGCCCCTCAAGCAGCGATGCCGATGTCTAATGCATTGCCGAATGCAGTACCAAACGCTGCACCAGGCTTTGGAGCAGCAGGTTATGGAATGCCGGCCCCTGGAATGGGAGCCCCTGGTTTTGGACCAGGTCCGTTTATGAGAAGAAGACCTTAAAATTAGTTTATGTCACTAAACAGGGGCTTTATGCCCTTGTTTTTATTTATTATCGGCATGTATGGTATGCTGTTAAGAAAAAGAGTTGATCATTAGCTAAATGAGTTAATAAAGGAGTGTGACCTTTATTAAAGTTCTAACAATATCTGGTTATAAATCCTATGAATTGGGAATTTTTAAAAAGGATGATCCGGCGTCTATCTTTATTAAAGGGGCAATAAAGAAATCGCTGCAACCTCTGGTGGAGGCAGGTTTAGAATGGGTTCTGATCAGCGGCCAATTAGGTGTCGAGCTTTGGGCGGCAGAGGTCGTTTTTGAACTTCAAACTGAGTTCCCAGAATTAAAACTAGCTGTTATTACTCCATTTTTAGAACAAGAAGCAAGCTGGAGTGACACAAATAAGGAATGGTATGAATCCGTTCTTATGCAAGCAGACTTCATTGACTCCGTCACAAAAAAAGGCTATGAAAAACCATGGCAATTTCGCTTGAAAAACCAATTTTTTATTGAAAAAAGTAATGGGTTATTGCTGCTTTATGATCAAGAAAAGGAAGGCAGCCCTATGTATTTATATGAATTAGCCCAACAATATCAAAAAAATAATCCATTTTATCTTGAATTAATTACGTTTTATGACCTGCAAATGATTGTGGAAGAAGAACAATTAAAACAATCAGACTTTTATTAAATCAGGAAAGATTTTTATAACTAATAAATATAATGTACCTGGAGCAGTATTTGCTTACGAAATAAAATTGACAAACAGCCACATTTTTGAAAAAATAATAGGTAATGATTGGCTAAACTTGAGGTGATTTGGAATGCTGTCAGACAAAGTGAAATTAACAGCAAAGGATATTTTGGAAAAAGAATTTAAAACAGGTGTACGTGGTTATAAACAGGAGGATGTCGATAAATTTCTAGACTTAATTATCAAGGATTACGGAACCTTCCATCAGGAATTGGAGGACCTTCAACAGGAAAACCTGCGCCTTCGCAAGCAACTGGAAGAGGTATCGAAGAGACAATCAGTTGCTCAACCTGCTGGAACCACCAATTTCGATATATTGAAACGATTATCAAACCTTGAAAAGCACGTATTCGGTGATAAACTTTACGATTAACAGAATAAACCATATTATCCTATTGAAAACCATTGTATTTTCATCAAGATATACATATAATAAGAATTGTCTTTGTTAATAACGTTCGGGTAATCGCTGTAAGGAGCTTTGGCGAATTGCAGAGGAAAGTCCATGCTCGCACGGACTGAGATGTCCGTAGTGTTCGTGCTCAGCGAAATCATAAGCTGAGGCAGTCGGAGTTAAAATTCGACTGACGGCCGGGAAAATACCTAAGTCCGTTTGGATATGGTATGAATACCTATAAAAGTGCCACAGTGACGTAACCTTTCCAGAAATGGAAAGGGTGGAACGGGTAAACCCCACGAGCGAGAAACCCAAATTATGGTAGGGGCACTTTCTCTTAGGAAATGAACGAGGAGAAGGACAGATTTTTAATAATCTGTAGATAGATGATTGCCACCTAAGTACGAGACCTTATAGGTCGCATGCAGTACTCAGGTACAGAACATGGCTTATAGAACGTTATTAATGGGAAAGTATTGTGGAAATGAAACGGCTCTCCATAAGGAGGGCTTTTTGTTTATGAATTTAACGCATTCTTTTAGAACATAATGGATAGTAAAAAGGTGTAGTTGATAAGGGTGAAAAGATGAGTACATACAAAATTATTGCGACAGCAGCAATGGGGTTAGAGGCCTTAGTGGCAAAAGAAGTTCGAGATCTTGGTTATGATTGTCAAGTTGAAAATGGCAAGGTGATTTTTTTCGGGGATGAAACCGCCATTGCCAAAAGCAACCTATGGCTGCGTACTGCAGATAGAATAAAAATCATTGTTGGAGAATTCAAGGCGTTTACCTTTGACGAATTATTTGAAAAAACAAAGGCACTACCGTGGGAACAATATTTGCCTGAAAATGCTGAGTTCCCTGTGGTTGGAAAGTCACATAAGTCAAAGCTGTTTAGTATTTCTGACTGCCAGGCAATTGTGAAAAAAGCGGTTGTTGAGCGTTTAAAAAAGCATTACAAAAAACAATGGTTTGATGAAAACGGGGCATTATACCGTATTGAAGTAGCCTTATTAAAAGATGTTGCTACCATTACCATTGATGCCAGTGGCATCGGTTTACATAAAAGAGGCTATCGGGCTGCCCAAGGTGTAGCTCCATTAAAGGAGACAATGGCTGCTGCTCTTGTCATGTTAACTAATTGGCATCCTGACAAACCGTTTATTGATCCTTTTTGCGGTTCCGGCACTATACCGATTGAAGCTGCTTTAATAGGACAAAATATTGCTCCAGGGTTCAATAGAGAGTTTGTATCAGAAAAGTGGGATTGGATTCCGGCTAAGGTATGGGAGGAAGTTCGCACAGAGGCTGAAGATTTGGCCAAGTACGATCAGCCACTGGACATTGTCGGTTCAGATATTGATCACCGAATGGTGAAAATGGCTGAGGAAAACTCCTTTGAAGCGGGTTTTGGTGACATGATCCAATTTAAACAAATGCGCGTTCAGGATCTTACTGTAAAAAGGGACTATGGAGTCATCATCGGTAATCCGCCTTATGGAGAAAGACTGGGTGAAAAGCAAGAGGTTGAACGAATGTATAAGGAAATGGGCCAAGCATTTGATAAGCTTGATACATGGTCGATCTATATCCTCACTTCCAATGAAGAGTTTGAACAATTTTACGGAAAACCAGCCACAAAGAAACGCAAACTATTCAACGGCTTTATCCGAACTGACCTTTATCAATATTGGGGAAAAAGACCGCCACGTGTTTAACTTATAGGCTCTGTTTAAGGATAAAATTGATTTTGACACCTGTTGATTGGAGCGCAAATAAACTGCCATGTTTGAAAGTGACGGTAATATAACTATTATCTAGTACAGCGTCTTTTGGACGCTTTTCTTTTTGGAGGGATTTTATGCAAAAACATATGCCATTTACCGTTTCAAAAACAGAAAATTTTTATGATAAGCTAGGAGAATGGATTGGCGATTTATTCTACGACATTTTACCAGAAGCAGGATTTGAACTTCGTGACGAACAAATCTTTATGGCTTTTCAACTAGAAAAGGCCTATAAAGAAAAGAAAATCATGTTTGCGGAAGCAGGGGTCGGAACTGGGAAAACTATTGTTTATTTACTGTACTCAATTATGTATGCCAGATACACGAATCGACCTGCAATTATTGCCTGCGCTGATGAGACCTTAATCGAACAATTAGTAAAAAAAGAAGGCGATATTGCTAAATTGGAGCAATTGTTAGCATTGGATATTGATGTGCGCCTGGCAAAATCTCAGGAACAATATTTATGTTTAAAGAAACTAGACCAAGCAAGATTGACAGATATGGCAGATTCTATTGGCTCTATTTATGAGCAACTTCCAGATTTCGTTCACACCAATGAATCGATGCAGAACTTTGCCAAATATGGGGATCGCCGTGATTATCCTGAATTATCTGATGAAGTTTGGAATAGGATTAACTGGGACCAGCTTCAGGATTGTTTTGCATGTGATAAACGCCACCGCTGTGGTTTAACGCTAAATCGCGAATTTTACCGTAAATCTACAGATTTAATTATCTGCTCCCATGATTTTTATATGGAGCATGTTTGGACAAAGGAAGCCCGCAAACGGGAAGGACAGTTGCCGTTGCTTCCAGAACATTCATCTGTAGTCTTTGATGAAGGGCATTTATTGGAATATGCAGCACAAAAAGCACTTAGCTACCGATTTACTGATTATACATTGGAAACCCTTCTAACAAGATTAATGGAAAATGATGTAAGGGAAACAACCCTATATACTATTGAAAATATCTTAGTGGAAAACGAAGCTTTTTTTGATGTAATTTCCCAATTTTCTTTGCGCAGCGATGATTCGGATAAATGGACGATCAAAAAGCACCCTATTGTTTTGAAGCACGGCCGCCAATTGCTAACATTATTACAGACATTAGAAGAAGAATTGGTATTTGAAAGTGAGTTATTTGTCATTAACGAGTATGATTTGAAAATTGTCGAAGAATATTTGGAGCGGATGACATATTCATTAACATTATTTCTACAGGAATTAAACGGGATCTCTTGGTTTGAAGAAAAACACGGGGAACGAACATTGGTCATCATGCCTAAGATGGTTGAGGATGTCATGAGAGAGGAAGTATTTTCACAACAAAAGCCATATATTTTTTCCTCAGCGACTTTATCTAATCAAAAATCATTTGATTACATCTCTTCCAGCTTAGGAATTGATGAATTTTTAAGTTTTTCTGTTGAGTCTCCTTTTGATTATGAAGAAAAAATGGGTATTTTCCTAAAGAAATATCAAAAAGGGCAAATGGATGAAAAAATCGCTTATTGTATTGATAAGATCAGTCATACAGAAGGTCGAGCCATTGTCCTTTTAAATAATGAAGGTGAAATGGCAAAGCTGAAGGAAGGGCTAAAAGGGAAATTTGAGTTTCCTGTCTATTTTGAAGGGGAAGAAGAAATTAGTACTCTTGTCTCCAAATTTCAAAATAATGAACATTCGGTCCTGTGTTCCATTCATTTGTGGGAAGGGTTGGACATTCCAGGCCGTTCCCTTGAAAATGTTATCATTTTTTCTCTGCCATTCCCACCGCATGACCCGGTATTTACAGCAAAAAGAACCGGCCTTAAAGATCCGTTTGAGGAGGTTGATTTACCATATATGCTGTTACGTCTTCGCCAAGGTGTAGGCAGGTTAATTCGAAGTGAACAGGACCATGGCACCGTTCATATATTAATTGACGATACAGTCAAGCCGGAAGTGATTCAATCAGTAAAACAAGTATTGCCAACCGTAGCAAAAGAAGTCTAAAAAAAAGCGGAAGGTTCCCATTAAGGAATCATCCGCTTTTCTTATTAACGTCCTAATAATCTCATTCCATCCGGAGTCATTTTCTCAGGAGACCAAGCAGGCTCCCAGACTAGATTTACCTCTACATTTCTTACTTCCTCAATACCCTCAACACAATAACGGACACCGTTCGTAATACTATTATGAAGCGGACAGCCTGGTGTCGTTAAAGTCATTGTCACCGTAACATCATTTTCTTCTGTTATTTCAACATGATAAATTAATCCCAAATCAACTACATTAATACTTAATTCTGGATCATAAACACTTTTTAGTGATTCAAGAACCTGTTCTTTTAAATTCATGATAAACACCTCGTTATTTTTTTAAGACTCTAAAGATACTAAAGGCAATAATGATTAATACGATTGATAGGATAAATTGACCCACATTAAATAGCATCGGTATTTTCAATAATAAGGCAATGAAAACAATGATCACAGCGACAATGAAGATTGAAAAAACAGGTGGGACCAGTTTTTCATTCATCATTTCCTTTAATGTTGGCACCCTGTTTTTGCCGATTTCCTTACTGTATTTATGGGTCCACCAAAGAAAAGGGACAATCTTATATAAATAGCCAATAATACTCAGGATAATCCACAGTAAGATGTAAGAATAAACTAATGGTGCGATATTTTCAGAGAAATGGCTGCTAAATAATAAAAGTAGAGCAGCGAAGTGGACGATATTTCCAAACAAAATGGCAACTAATGCAAACGAAAAAGGTTTATCCAGCTTCTTCTTTAGCCGTTTTTTTACAATAATGCTTATATGCCAGCTAAAGGTTGAAAAACCAACAAGTAAAAGAAAAAATCCTACTTTTAATAGCCAGTTGTTTTCATTGAAAAACGAAATAGCTGTTAAGATCAGTCCGGCAACATAAATGCTATAAACAAATCTTGCTTGAACCATGGGGAAACCATGGGCAAGGGCAAACATAGGGGCCATTTTATAAGAGAATCCGAAAATAAGCAGTGTAAACCAACCTGCAAGTCCCAATAGTAAATGGCTTTTAAAGAATGCTTGATAGTATTGTGAACCGTGACCAGTTTTTAAACAATAGATTAACGTAATACCTAGTGAAATGGTGAGCAATAAACATACAAATGCGGTTCCGACAAATGCGGTCAGGATGTTTGGTTTGGTTTGCAGTCTTAATGTCATCAGCATTTGGAAAAGGAACATTAAAATGCCTACTAAAGTAAGGATCCCAGGAATGACTGCATTTTGTGGTGACCAGTAAAGGGTTGCCGCAAACGAGGTTATTCCTACAGCTGTAACACCAAACTGAAAAAATCCAAATTTTTCATTCCAAATATTTGTTAAAAACGCTACTGGCACCAGTTGATACATCGCACCCATTGCCACCATTAAGGCCCATCCTAATATGAGGAGATGTGCCGCAGACCAAATGGCCGGGATACGGAAAATGCCATCGGACATTAATTGTCCATTCACTAATAATATAATCTGTGAAGTAATGAGAGCCACTAAGCTAAATAAGATAAAGGAAAAAGGCAGCTTAATATTTGTTTCGCTTCCTAAATTTTGCGATACCATGAGATCACCTTCTTAACGGAAAATTTCTATTTTATAACTTCCGTCTGATTGTTGTTCAGTTTTTTGTTTATAGCCTAATTCCTCTAATTGTTCATAAAGGAACATGGGGCGCCGATCATTTATAATGGTTAAGGTTTCACCTTCACTTAGTGTTTCTAATGCAGCCAAGGTCCGCATCATCGGCTGTGGAGGTTCTAAGCCGCGATTATCTAAGATCATAAATTACCACTCCTTCACTAGTTTTTCTTCGTAAATGTTACCTTCCAATGTTTTTTGTCGATTTCTTCTTCATCATGCATAAATCCTTTTGCTTTCATAACGGCAAATAGCGGGACAGGCTTAAATGGTGCATGGAGTATAAAGGTGTCGTCTTTATTTAAATCTTTAATAGCTTCCATGATTTTTTGAAATGGTTCCAATTTATTTTTTAAATCCTCACGCACATCTAACTCAATAACTTTTGATTCCATCATTTTCTCCACCTTTTTAGTATTGATTTGGTTATAAAAATAATTCTTGTTGTAAAGCGTTACGGTCAATCATAAAATTCCCGTCTTCTGCTTGGAGCAGATATTGTTTCTTTTTTAAATGATTAATAGTCCGGCTGACTGTTTCTCTGGTTGTACCAATCATATTGGCCAATTCTCTATTGGTAAATGGTGTGGAGAGCTTATATAGGTCCCCAGCCTTTTCAGCATTAGTTTTACAAAGCCTGATTAGTAGAAGAACTATTTGCTCATAAGTATTGTGAAGAACTTGGGCTTCTAATCTTCCTTGCAAGTCGATAATTTTTTCGCCCAATACCTTAAATAGCTTTATGCATAGTTCCGGGTAAGTGATTAAAATTTCTTCGAATTTATCGATGGGGATTACGATTAAATTTGCATCCTCCATCACCTCGGCATGGGCAGGATAATTCCCCTTTCGGAAGAATCCAGCATGTGGAAACATTTCACCTGGTTCGAGAACGGAGATAATCTGTTCTTTACCAGATAGATCCGTTTTATAAATTTTGATTTTACCACTATGAATAAAGAAAACTCGGTCAAGTGGATCGTCCTGCATAAAGACATACATTTTATGTTTATAGAATCGGGTTTGCGCAATTTTTATGATTGGAGCAAGTTCTTCCTTGGATAGCTCTTTAAATAAGGGAACTTCTGATAATCTGTTTTCAATATCCTCTTGTTTCATTAAACATCACCTTCGTGTTATTAAATATTGATTACTCTCATTTTAGCAGTCATATCACAGGAAAAATGTGACCTACGTCATAGATGAAACGTTGATTGAAAATAATTCTCAGTGGTGTGAGGAATATCACATGGTTTAGATGAGGTGCTTCACTATGTATTAGGCCTTTGACATTTACAATACAAATGTGAACAAAAACGAAAGGATGATTCTGGTATGGAAATCGAACGGGGAAAACCCACGAAAAAAGTGGTGAAGGAAAATAAAAACGCCCTTTTAAAATCCATTTTAATTGTTACAATTCTACTAAGCTTTACCGTATTATTGGGCGGTGGCTATTGGATATTCAAGGAACAAGCGCCAAGACCTCTTGAAGTCACAAATGAAAAAGGGGACGTCTTGTTTACAAAAGCAACCATAATGGGCGGCCAAGCGGTTTGGCAAAAATATGGGCTAATGGATTATGGGACGGTGTTGGGACATGGTTCATATATGGGCCCTGACTACACGGCAGAGTCTTTAAAGATATATACTGAAGGAATGCAAGATTATAAGGCAAATCAGGAATTTAGTAAGAGGTTTGCCCAACTAGATGATGGTCAACAAACTTCGATAAAAGCTGAAGTCATCAAAGAAATGCGTAAGAATCGCTATGATAGCAGTAAAGAGACTTTAAAGTTAACGGATGCGCAAAGCTATGGACTTAAACAAGTTCAAACCTACTATAAACAAGTTTTCACTAAAGGCGACGACTGGGGATTAAAGGCTAACTTGATAAAAGACTCTGATATGCCAAAGGATCATCGTGCCTATGTCGCTAAAGGTGATCAAATTACACAAATTTCTGATTTCTTCTTCTGGACAGCATGGCTTTCAAGTACAGTCCGTGAAGGTGATAAAATTACTTACACAAATAACTGGCCTTATTATGAAGATGCAGGAAACAAAATGTCATTTTCAGCAGTTTGGTGGAGCGGGGCAAGCATCACTCTGTTTATTCTAATGCTAGGGGTTATTTTATATTTCTTCCATCGTTATAAATTTGGCATGGTTGAGGCATATAAAGAAGGGAATTTCCCACGGATTGATTTACGGAAAATTCCTGTTACTAGTTCACAAATCAAAACAGGTAAGTATTTTACAGTTGTTTCGATCTTGTTCTTTGTTCAATGTATGTTTGGTGCTTTACTAGCTCACTATTATATCGAGCCGGACAGCTTCTTTGGCATAAAATGGATTCATGACATTCTACCATTTAATATTACAAAAGGCTATCACCTACAGCTTGCCATCTTCTGGATTGCTACTTCTTGGTTGGGTATGGGGATTTATGTGGCTCCACTTGTAGGTGGATATGAGCCGAAGAAACAAGGCTTACTAGTGGATATTTTATTCTGGGCATTGGTAGTTCTTGTTGGCGGAAGTATGGTCGGTGAATGGCTAGGTGCCAATGGGAAACTCGGAAACGAATGGTTCCTATTCGGTCATTCCGGTTGGGAATATATTGAACTTGGTCGTGTATGGCAGGTAATCTTAATTGTTGGTATGTTAATTTGGCTTTTCATTGTGTTCCGTGGTGTAAAAGCAGGGCTTAAAAGAGAAACAGATAAGGGTGGACTTATCCACTTGCTATTCTACTCTGCTATTGCGGTACCTGCTTTCTATATCTTTGCATTATTTATTAATCCTGATACCAGCTTTACCTTTGCTGACTATTGGCGCTGGTGGATTATCCACCTTTGGGTAGAAGGTATTTTTGAAGTATTTGCAGTCGTAGTGATTGGATTCTTATTAGTACAACTAGGTTTAGTGACGAAAAAATCAACGGTTAGACAATTATATTTCCAATTAATTCTGCTATTAGGCAGTGGTGTAATCGGAATTGGCCACCATTATTACTATAACGGTTCAGCAGAAGTTTGGATTGGGCTTGGCGCTGTATTCTCAGCACTCGAGGTAATTCCATTAACTCTATTGATCTTGGAAGCTTATGAACAATATAAGATGATGCGTGATGGGGGTGTAGACTTCCCTTATAAAGGCACATTCTGGTTCTTAATTTCTGTAGCCATCTGGAATTTAGTTGGTGCGGGTGTATTAGGCTTTTTAATTAACTTGCCGGCAGTATCATATTTTGAACATGGTCAATTCTTAACTCCAACACATGGCCACGGGTCAATGATGGGTGTATATGGGATGTTTGCTTGTGCAGTTCTTATTTACACGCTTCGAAACATTGTGAAGCCAGAAGCTTGGAATGATAAATGGATAAAAATCAGCTGTATCATGTTGAACGTAGGTCTAGCTGGAATGGTATTCTTCTCCTTGCTTCCAGTCGGCATTATGCAAATGAAAGAAGCATTTGATCATGGTTATGCCGCAAGCCGTTCTTCATCTTTCTTGAAACAGGATGTGGTTCAGACTATCTTAACCTGGCGTGCAGTGCCTGACACCATTTTCTTAATAGGTGTGTTAATCTTAGTGCTATTCTGTATTAAAGCATTCTTTAATTTAAGAAAACCAACTCATAAGGAAGAAGAAAAACTTCCAATTAGAGATCTATCTATTGATGAAGAGTAACATAAAAAATCCGCGAAGCTTAGCTTTGCGGATTTTTTTCATGGCAATCGAAACAATAGATTTCTTTATCTTCCGTAATAATCCCATTGAAGAATCCATCCAAACAATATACATCTTTTCCACAGTCCTTACATGAGCCGACTAATTCTTTCATGTCTGTCCTCCTAAGCCGTTTATTCATAAAACCATGTTGGAAGTGCGATGCCAAGATGTACTAAAATTTAAGTTGTAGAAGGTCTATTAAAACCTTTAGCCTATTACTTATTTTACGAATGAGTCAATCCACTGTTGCCCTTTTTTGCTTTTTTCAGAACATTTTATATAAATATGATAAAATGGGAAAGCAAAAGGAGGGTACGAAAAAAATTGAAACGGATTATACCCATTTTTATGATTTTAATCAGTGCATCCCTATGGGGGGGAATTGCTATTTTTGTAAGAAAATTAAACAGCATCGGTTTTTCCTCAATGGAAATCGTAACAATCAGAGTGGTGATTGCAGCGTTAATACTAGGCCTTTTTGGCTTAGTAAAATATCGGCCGCAAATGAGGATTCATATCAAGGATATAAAGCTGTTTATAGGAACTGGCATTTTAAGTATTGTCTTATTTAATTGGTGTTTCTTTTTTTCTGTTAATGAAATGAATCTTTCACTGGCGGTCATACTTTTATATACGGCACCAGCATTTGTAGCTGTTTTCTCATTTGTTTTTTTAGGAGAGAAAATGGATTTGCTTAAAATAATTTCAGTGATGGGTACAATTCTAGGCTGTTTTTTAATAGCAGGGGTCAGTCAAAGGGATGCTGGTTCCATTCATACAACAGGAATCCTGATTGGGCTGGGAGCTGGTTTTGGCTATGCCCTTTATAGTATCTTTGGTAAGTTTGCCTTAGTAAAATATCATTCTTTTACGGTGACGTTTTATACCTTTTTGGTTGCAGCACTTTCCTTAATACCTGTAACGGGATTATGGAGAAAAGCAGAATTATTAGGGAATGTGGAAGTACTGGGTTATGGGCTTGGACTTGGACTTTTTCCGACTGTTATTGCCTTTTTATTGTATACAAAGGGTCTTGAAAAGATTGAGAGTAGTAAAGCGGCGATTATTGCCACTATGGAGCCAGTTGTGGCCACTTTATTAAGTGTCTTTTTATATAAGGAAAGCTTTGGGGTTATTCAGGCAATCGGTTCATGTATAATCTTGGGTTCTGTTGTTATCATTAACCTGCCGAAAAAGCAAAAGGCATCAATCCAATGAGATTGATGCCTTTATTCATCACCAAGTCTTGAAGCCTTTTGAGCCCACTGGTGCATTTTGAATGATATCAATAAATGGTATGGTATAGGCAAACAGGATTAGGGCAGCCGCAATACCAAGCCACAATTTCCAGTTTTCAAATACCATTGGTGCAGACGTTTCAGTAGATTCTGCTTCGCCAACCGGAAATTCTTCTTCTCCTTTTGGAGCAAAGAAGGCGAGGTTTATAAAAATAATTAGAATTAAGATAATCCCAAGGAAAAGGATTGTTCCACCAACTGCTTGAGCGATTTGATAAGGAATCCATTCAGCCGCCTGCTTTGAGCCACCGTAAGTTGAGAATGATGACCGTCTTGGGCCGCCAAGCAAACCTTGAATATGCATAGCACCGGACATGAAACACATTCCGATAAACCAAACCCATGCTTGAATAATCCCTAATTTGTTCATTGCTTTTGTTAATTTGCGTCCTGTTAAATGTGGAACCAGCCAATAAGAGATTCCGAAGAATGTTAAAACAACTGATGTTGCTGCTGTTAAATGGAAGTGTCCGGTAATCCAGATAGTGTTATGAACAACTTGGTCCATTTGGTTTGATGCATTAATAATACCGCCAGCTCCCGCTGGGATGAACGATGCCATGCCGATAAACGGAACTGTGAAACGAGCATCATTCCAAGGTAAAACTTTGAACCAGCCAAGTAACCCAGTTGCCCCTTTAGAGCGACCATATCTCTCAAACGTTGCGAACAGAGAGAAGGCAGTCATTAATGATGGAATTACAACCATAAACGTTAAGATAACTTGGAAAAACTTCCATGAAGGATCAATTCCCGGCTCTGTTAATTGGTGATGGAAACCAACCGGTATAGAAAAAAGCAAGAATAAAATAAATGATAGACGTGCTAATGAATCTGAGAAAATTTTTCCACCGATTATTTTTGGAATGATTGCATACCAGCACATGTAAGCAGGTAACAACCAGAAATATACAAGTGGGTGACCGAAATACCAGAATAATGTACGGCTAACTAAAACATCCACTCTGTCTACTAATCCGAGTGACCATGGGAGTAATTGGAATAATACCGTCGCAGCAACACCAAGCGTCGCTACAATCCAAAGTACAGTATTAATCACCGCCATAAAGCTTAATAACGGACTTGGCTTACCAGGATTGTTCTTACGCCATCTGGCATAGGTCATGATTTGAGCAACACCGTCAACCCAGCTTCCAACTACAACAAGTGTCATACCTAGATAGAATATCCAGTGAGCCTGCAGTGGTGCATAAAACGTATAAAGGACAGAAGCTTTATTAAGCAGGACCATTGTTGCAGCCATAGCCGTTCCGATGGTCATTAACCAGAAACCGATCCAGCCTGTGCGGCGGGCAGCAGGAGAATGTGTGCCGGCTGTTCTGCTGACAGCAGCATATTGGAAACCCATAATAAAGAATGTTGTTAAGACAAGGCCCATCATCACCCCGTGAACGGTTAAAATTTGATAATAGCCGATACCGCCGGGTAGTTCATATTTGCCTGAGCGGACAAGAGTCTGCAGGAGGCCCATTAGACCACCGAGTGCAAGTGCTGTGAAAGCAACAAAGAAGTGTGCCATTGAAAGCTTCGCATCGCGTGGGTCAACTTTTACGTTTGTTGTAGTCTTTAGCATTATTTAACCACCTCAATCTTCGAGAACATTAAATGGTGGCCGGAACCACAGTATTCGTTACAAACGATTAAATATTCTCCTGCCTTGTCAAATGTTGTTGTATATTCACTGACATAGCCAGGTTCCAGCATCATGTTAATATTGGTGCCAGCCACTTCAAAACCGTGAATAACGTCCTTTGTTGTAGCGATCACTTTTACTTTAGCTCCGAGCGGGATCTTAACTTGTGCTGGATTATAAGAGAATGCTTGAGCAACATACACTAATTCATAATCCCATTCTTTTCCCTCAACCTTATGAAGTCCGGGCTTATCAAATGGTTTGGTCTGATCAACTTTTTCAGGATTTATCGTTGTTAAACAACTTGGTGGTTTATTACCTAGATAGAAGGCACTTACCCCTACTACTGTTAAGAAAATAACTAGGCAGCTGATTCCGAAAGTCAGCCAAATTTTTTCTAGCTTATGCATATGCATAATGATTTCCTCCTTCGATCATTAAAAACGTTCTACAAATAGGAAGTAGACACTTAACCAAGTAACAATTATGAAAAGTCCCAAAAAGAAAACGGATGCCATGGTCCCTTTTAATGAAGAACTGTCTTCTACTTCTGTTTTTTGTTTTGTTTTTAACTCCGCTTTTGCCATCCCCTTACACTCCTTTCAGATCTTTGGAAATAAATTAAATAAGTTCTCTTTCATAATACAAAACAATTGTGGAAGAAAAATATGAAAATCCAAAGTTCACAAATTGTTCATTCCTTATGTATCTACTATGTTAATGATAAAAACTTGATGCAACAGTGATTTATATCACATATATCAGAGGTGAAATGTGAATGAAATGTGAATTATCACAGGACCTCTGTGATAAAAGTAATTGATAATCATTTCACAAACTGTATTTGTCACAGTTCTGTCACAAAACAGTATAGGTACTAATAGAATAAAAAAAAGGGAAGATGATTTTCTTTGGAAGTGGTGGTTAGGATGGAAAAGTATTATTGTGAAAAATGCAGACTGTTATATGATAAAAAGGAGAATTGCAAGATTTGCGGATTCATAGTAAATAATAAAATTATCATTGAAGTGCAGAAGCAGCCTGAGAAGTAGGTCCTACAGTTACCTGGTTCAGGCGCTTTTTTGTGTGAACGATCAATTGGAAAAGTTTATCTAATGCTCAAAAGGCCATACTACTATATAATGAAGGAGCACAACAACAACCTTCAAAACGTTTGCTTCTCCACATGGGGAAGCTTTTTTATTAGATAAAGGGGAACGTTTATTCTATTTGAATATAATTACATAATATGGAAATGATATCTTTAAATTAAACAAAAGGTGATTTAGATGCCGAAAATCATATCCATTGCGGAGGTTGTCCCTCCATATGAAATAAAACAGGATCAAGCCTCAGCATTCGCAGGCGAGCTATTTGCACATTCCTTTAAGGATATTGGAAGACTTTTAAAAGCATTTCAAAATGGGCAGATTGAAAAAAGACATTTTGTTAAAAAGATGGAATGGTTTTACGAAAAACACTCATTTGCTGATAAAAACGATGCATATATAGAGGCAGCCGTTATGTTTGGAAAAGAGGCTATTATTAAATGTTTAAGCAAAAATGAGTTCTTGAAGAAAGACATTCCTATTCATGAGATTGAGGCCATTTTCTTTATTTCGACAACTGGATTAGCCACTCCCAGCATAGAGGCGCGAATTATGAATCTCCTTCCTTTTCATGCCCATACAAAGCGAATTCCCATATGGGGACTGGGCTGTGCCGGTGGTGCTTCGGGTTTATCGAGAGCATATGAATATTGTCTTGCTTTTCCTGAAGCGAAAGTCATCGTACTGGCAGTAGAACTCTGCAGCCTAACCTTTCAGCAGAATGACCAATCAAAAAGTAATTTGATTGGTACTTCCTTGTTTGCTGATGGAATCTCCTGTGCATTGATTTGTGGGGATGAATCTAATATGGCAGAATATTGCTCACGGACAGTATCCCCGGCTATTATTGATACGCAATCTACCCTAATGCCAGACTCATTGGATGTAATGGGATGGGATATTAAAAACGACGGACTTTATGTTATTTTTTCACGGGATATCCCAACCATCATTGAACAATGGTTAAAACCGAATGTCTCTGGTTTCTTAGAAGAAAATAATCTATCCCTTGACCAAATCAATTATTTTATTGCCCATCCTGGTGGAAAAAAGGTTTTGGATGCCTACGTAAAATCACTTGAAATCCCTCAATCCATGACTGGAATCTCTCAGGAAGTGCTTCAAAAGTTCGGGAACATGTCCTCATCCACCATTTTATATGTACTCAGACGATTTATGGGACAGGAAACGAAATCGGGGGAGTTTGGACTTTGTACGGCCCTAGGCCCAGGCTTCAGTTCAGAATTGCTATTACTGAGGTGGGAAGAATGAAAGATGTCTATCCTTTTACCCTTTTTTTCGCATTTATTGTTATTCAACGGATAGGCGAGTTAATGGTTGCAAAACGAAATGAAAAATGGATGAAAATGCAAGGCGCACTTGAATTTGGTGGAAGTCATTACCGAATGATAGTTCTTATTCATCTACTGTTTTTTTGCAGTTTTCTAAGTGAAAAGGTTTGGTTCAATCATGGATTATCAACGATCTGGCCAGAAATTATTGGGATTTTCTTTTTAACACAGGTTTTACGCATTTGGGCAATTGCTTCATTAGGCCGGTATTGGAATACAAAAATCATTGTCCTACCTAATGCTAAGATTGTCAGAAAAGGACCATATCGTTGGATTAAACATCCTAATTATGTTGTTGTTACGCTTGAATTAATGATGATTCCATTGTTATTTAATGCCTACATCACAACATGTCTGTTCACTATTCTGAATATGATTGTCCTAAGAATTCGTATTCCTGAAGAGGAAAGAGCATTAATAACGCTGACAGAATATGACCAAGTCTTTAACAATTGTGAACGATTTTTCCATAAGATTGTTAAATAATTTTGACAAATAGATTGGAAATATTGAAAATAGTTCTCACTCATGATAAAATCTAATCATTAATGAAAATCATTCTCAAGCCAGTTATCAATCTAACAAGGAAGGTGTTACATATGGCTTATATTTTTGTTGCTGGAACCATCCTTACGTATGGGTTTGTCATGAAGCATGTCTTAAAAAATGTAACTCAATAATAGATGGATTAGGTCGGGGCAATCCCGGCTTTTTTTTTATTTTTAAGTAACATAATAGGAAAAGTTCGAATTATCGTATAAAATAAATATATTATCAAGTTGCCAAGGGGATAAAAGAAAATGGTGAAAATAGCCAATCCAAATGAAACAATTTCTACGTTAAAAGGAAAAATTGAATCGATTTATGAATACTTGTTGAATCAACAAGATGTTGAGCAAGCCGAAAAGGTAAAACAGCTGGCACGAAAAATGGAAAATCGCGAGTTTGCTATTGCGTTTTGTGGGCATTTTTCGGCCGGTAAATCAACCATGATTAATCGGGTTGTTGGTGAAAACCTCTTACCTTCAAGTCCGATTCCAACCAGTGCCAATTTAGTAAGGATTAAAGCTGGAGAGGACTATGCCAAGGTATTTTTTAAATCAGAAAAGCCAAGGCTTTATTTAGCACCTTATGATTATAATCTAGTGAAAAATTACTGTAAGGATGGAGATCAGATTCAAGAAATTGAAATGAGCCATAGTGATACAAACCTTCCTGCCAATACAGTCATTATGGATACTCCGGGAATAGATTCTGCTGATGATGCACATCGAATTGCTACAGAATCTGCCATTCATCTGGCTGATTTAATTTTTTATGTAATGGACTATAACCATGTTCAGGCAGAATTAAATTTTCAATTTACTAAGGAATTAACCGAGGCAGGAAAAGATGTATACCTAGTGATCAATCAAGTAGATAAGCATAGGGCTGAAGAATTAAGTTTTCAAGAGTTTCAAACAAGTGTAATAGAATCATTCGCTTCATGGGGAGTGAAACCAGCAAGAATATTTTATACATCCTTAAAGCAGCCAAACCACCCTTATAATCAATTTAACGAATTACAAACTTTTATAAAGGAAAAACTCGCTGTTAAAGATCAATTATTTCTTCCATCCATTTTTCATTCCTTGAAAAAAATCGCAGCAGATCATCTACACCAACTGCGCGAGGAAACAAATGAAAATATTACTCCTTATATGGAAATCATGAATGAATTAACAGAGAAAGAGCGATTGACCTTGCTTGATTCTTTCGAACAAATCCATTCAGACCTAGAGACTTTAAGTAAGGACCAAAGTGAACAGGACTTTGAAAAAGAAATAGCTCAGCTGATGAAAAATGCCTATTTAATGCCGTTTCAAACAAGAGAATTGGCCGAAAGTTATTTAGAATCCTGTCAGCCAGAGTTTAAGGTTGGCTTCCTTTTTTCCAAACAAAAGACACAAGAAGAAAAGAATGCAAGATTGGAAACTTTCTATCAAGATATAGCTGAAAAAGCTAATTCTCAACTGGAGTGGCATATTAGGGAATTCCTGTTAAGAACCCTGAAGGCAAAGAAACTGGATGATGGAGAATTGTTACACCTTGCGCAGTCCTTTTCAATCCATGTCCAAAAAGAATTATTAATGAACGCAGTGAAACCGGGAGCCCGTCTATCTGGTCAATATGTTCTGCAATACACAGACGATGTGGCGAATGGGGTTAAAAAACTTGCTAGAACACAGCTAGAAAAATTTAAAGAACAGTACTTACATGCAATAGCCGAACTGGATGAAAAACAGAAAAAGCAATTTGAACAAGAACATGGAGACATTGAACGATATGTTCAGGCATTGACTGTGATCGAAAAACAAGAGAGAAAATGGACTGAAAAAGAAAAGCAGGTTGAAACCCTTCTTCAGCAATCACAAGGCTTGGAAGAAGATAAATATCATTTATTTGATGCCGAAGAAGAAGATGTTGAAGTGGTTAAAACGACAGAGGAAATTCGAAATAAGATAGAAGACCAACAATCAGATCAGGTAGAGTTGCCACAACCAGCTGAAAATGCAGTGATGCAACCTAACTTGGATCAGGAAAACCAATTACAAGCAACAGTTGATAGATTGTTACATGCATCATCTTTGATAAAGAATTTACCAGGAATGGAGAAGTTGTCCCTAGAATTAATCGAAAAAGCAGAAAGGCTAAATAACAAAGGATTTACCGTTGCATTATTTGGTGCATTCAGTGCTGGAAAGTCGTCTTTTGCCAATGCGTTAATGGGTGAAAAGGTATTACCGGTATCGCCAAATCCAACGACGGCAGCTATTAATAAAATTAAGCCGGTAACGGAAGAATTTCAACATGGAACGGTATTGGTGAAGTTTAAAGAACCTGAGAAGATGCTTGAGGATGTGAATCGTTCCCTTAAGGTGTTTGAACTCCATGCCCATGATTTTGCGCAAGCATCAAATCTGATTGACAAAATGATGAAGGAGAAAAGCCAAGAAGGCATTTTCGAAAAGACTCACTATGCTTTTTTAATGGCTTTTAATAAAGGTTATCAATCTTACGTTGATTTGCTGGGTTCCATTAAACAAACCGATGTAAATGAATTCCAAGATTTTGTGGCAAAAGAAGAAAGATCCTGTTATGTGGAATGGATAGAACTTTATTATGACTGTGAATTAACACGGAAGGGCATTACTTTAGTTGATACCCCCGGTGCAGATTCTATCAATGCGCGCCATACAGGAGTAGCCTTTGATTATATTAAAAACTCGGATGCCATATTATTTGTAACCTATTACAATCATGCCTTTTCAAAAGCAGACAGGGAATTTTTAATTCAATTAGGACGGGTTAAGGAATCGTTCCATTTAGACAAGATGTTTTTCATTATTAACGCAATCGATCTTGCAGAAAATGAGGAAGAAAAGAATGATGTAGCAGAATATGTTCAGAGTCAACTCATTAAATATGGTATTAGAAATCCTCATCTTTATCCTTTATCAAGTCTGTTGGCTCTTAAGGAAAAGCAAAATACAAATGAAAAACTACATTCCGGTATGAACCTTTTCGAGCAGTCATTCTATCAATTTATCTCAACAGATTTAACGGGGATGGTCATTTCCAGTGCTGAAAAAGAATTAGTACGTGTGCGTGAATTAGTAGATAAACTAATTTTGAGCTCAAGCGAAGAAAAGACAGTTAAAGAGCAAAAATTCAAGGAAATAACCAATCAAAAAACCGCTATTTTGCAATTGCTTGGAAACCAAACGAGTGAAGGAATTCAAAGTCGCTTTTCTCAAGAATCCAGGGAACTAACTTTTTATATAAAACAAAGAGTATTTTTACGTTTTAGTGACTTCTTTAAAGAGGCGTTTAATCCGGCGACGCTTAAGGAGGACAGAAGAAATATAAAGAAAGCCTTTCAGTTGGCCTTGGATGAATTTATCGAGAGTGTTGGTTATGATTTTGCCCAAGAAATGAGGGCAACAACAGTTAGGCTTGAACGATTTGCTGAGGGCTTGCTGAGTGATGCGCAAGCCACTCTGACAAGGAAGATACATGATATCAATAAAGACCTTTCCTTTTCTGACTTTGAAAAAGGGAAATTCACTGAAATCGATTTCCCGATTGCATTTCAGTCTTTTAACGAACAACTATTTACGAAAGCATTCAGTTATTTTAAAAATCCGAAGGCCTTTTTTGAAAAAAATGAGAAGAAAAATTTAAGTGATGAACTCCATAACCAGCTCAATCCTAAAGCGGATGAGTATTTACTTCAAGAGGCTGAACGAATGAACAGCATGTATTTGCAGGAGTTGAAACAAGAATTTACCCGTTTGTTGGAACAAATGAATGAGCAGGCAAATGATTATTATTTAAGCTTACATGCAGCCATGGAAGGCGGGGTTCCGGTAGAGGTATTAAAAAATATTCAGCAACAATTGGCTTAAATTAATTTTTCAAATAGAGGTGAGTTTCTTGAAATATATCTTGGATAGAGAATGGCTATTAGACCATTTACATGATCGCCAAGTAAGGATTGTGGACTGTCGTTTTACATTGACAGATCCGGAAAAAGGGAGACAGGATTACCTCACCGGTCATCTCCCGGGTGCCAGCTATTTTGATTTAGAAAAGGATTTATCAAGCCCTGTTGGTCTTCACGGAGGAAGACATCCATTGCCAAACCTAGATCAGCTCGTAAAAAAGCTCGAACAATCAGGGATCAACGAGGATTCAACTGTGGTTGTTTATGACAATGGAGAGGGGGCATTCGCAGGGAGGTTCTGGTGGATGCTACAATATTTAGGTCATGAAAAAGTATACGTTTTAAACGGTGGTTTTAAACAATGGGTTCTGGCTGACTTGCCGGTAACAACTGACATCCCTTTACATGAACCTGCCCATTTTAAGTATCAGGTAAAGCCTGGGATTTTAGCCCAGTATTCCGAAGTACAGGATGTTGTTTCAGGAGCAAAATCAGACGTTGTGTTAATTGATTCACGGGAAGAAAAACGGTATCTAGGCTTAGAAGAGCCGATAGATAAAAAAGCGGGACATATTCCAAGTGCAATCAATAAACCATGGATGGAAGGACTGGAGGATGGCTATTATAAGCCGGCAGGAGAACAGCAAGAACGCTTTGCTGAACTCAGTTCAGACCAACAAATCATCGTTTATTGTGGTTCGGGGGTAACAGCCACACCAAACTACCTTGCTTTAAAAGAAGCTGGATTCAAAAATGTAAAGCTTTACGTTGGCAGCTTTAGCGACTGGATCTCCTATGATGGAAATAAAATAGACTAAGCTTCCAAACAATCGTGTGTTATAATGAGGCTTGTGTTTTTAATATAGGAGGTTCCGACATGAACAATAAACAGCCTTCACTATTGCTTGTCGACGGTATGGCTTTGTTATTTAGGGCATTTTATGCAACAGCCGTTTCCGGGCATTTTATGATTAATTCTAAAGGGGTTCCTACCAATGGAATCCATGGCTTTATCAAGCACTTATTTACAGCCGTATCTACCTTTAAACCTACCCATGTAGCTGTATGCTGGGATATGGGCAGCAAAACGTTCAGAACGGAGCTCTTTCCAGACTACAAAGGCAACCGTGGAGAAGCACCGGTTGAATTAATACCACAATTTGATTTAGTGAAAGAGGTAGTTGCTTCTTTTGATATCCCTAATATCGGCATGGTTGGATACGAAGCAGACGATTGTATCGGTACGATTGCCAATCAATCCAAGAACCATGCTCAAGTATCTATTTTAACGGGAGATCAGGATATCCTGCAGCTTCTTGACGAGCGCATTTCAGTGATTTTGTTAAAAAAGGGTTTTGGAAATTATCTCGTTCATACACCACAAACCTTTTTTGAAGAAAAGGGAATAACACCACGACAAATGATTGATTTGAAGGCCTTGATGGGTGATCCAAGCGACAACTATCCAGGAGTAAAAGGAATAGGCGAAAAAACAGCATTAAAATTGCTGAAGGATTTTGAGCATGTTAATGGTATTGTCTCCAATTTGGAACAGCTATCCAAATCACATAAGACCAAGATTGAACAGGATTTGGACATGCTGCATTTATCTAGGAAACTGGCAGAAATTAAATGTGATGTACCTGTATCCTGCAGCCTTGAGGAAGCTGGTCTGAGAATTGAAAAAGAAAAAGCACTAAAAAAATTACAAGAACTGGAATTGCGCGGCTTGAATCGTTTATTGCCGCTCGAAGAAGCATTTATTTCCTAACAACTGGGCTGCCAATCAGGCAGCCTTTTTATTTATGTCTTTTCTGTATGCACAACTGTGTGAAATCTTAATAGAATAAAAAAGGAGTCTACACACTTTTAAGGGGAAGGGGCTCATGGGAAAGTACTCTTTAGAAAATGACGTAATTGGCAAAGGGGCAACTAGTACAGTCTATTTGGCACAGAATCACAAGGGGGAGAAGGTCGTAATCAAAAAGGTGAAAAATTTGGCTGAGGCTGAAGCTGAGGCTGACCTTCATAAACGCCTGCCGTTATCTGAACACATTGTTTCATTTATTGAATTTTTTCCTGAAGGCCCTATTGGTAATCTGGTTTTTGAATATCACCCTGGGAAGATTCTAGGACATTTTAAAAAAGGAAAGCCGCGTTCACAAACGTTGGCTGTTCAGATTACTTTAAATATTTTAAAAGGGCTAAAAGTGGCGCATGAATCTGGGATTTTACATTGTGATCTTACTCCACATAATGTTCTCATTGACAGGGATGATCCTCAAACAGTCAAAATTATTGACTTTGGATCTTCGGTTAGTGCCAATCTATCTGGAGTATATAAGGGTAGCCATAAGGGGGCAACCAAATGGTATCGACCTCCTGAGCTCAGAAAGCAGGGAAACAGGTTTACTGCAGACTTAAATTACAGCTCCGATTTATACAGTGCGGCTTGTATTTGTTTATATTTACTTACAGGGGTAGCACCCTTCCGGAAAAGCCAAGCTTGTTTAAAAGTAATCAATCCAGACCTGCAAAAGGTCCTGAGAAAAGCAGTTGATAAGGACAAAAAAAGACGTTTTCAAACAGCGCAAGAACTTTTCGATGCTCTTGCACCGTTTGGTATTTAACTAGCACTCATAACAATCTAAAAGGAGAAGAATAGGTTGGACGATTTTAAACTAATCGAAATTGTTCCAGGGAATCCAGTCTTGCTCCAGAAGAATCCAACAAATTACCCGTTAATAGGTAAGGGATTACAGGGGGCAGTGTTTAAATTGTCTGAGGATCGATGTGTAAAAATCTATTCAAGGAAGCGATACTGCAAACGAGATGGCCAAGTTTTAAAAGAAATCGGCAAACAGTCATCGATTGTTCCTAAAATATACGAGATCGGCGATAAGTATATTATTATGGAATACTTATCAGGGCCCTCCTTACTAGAAATACTTGAAGAACAACGAGAAATAAGTGAGCCAATTTGTCAACAAATGATTGAGTTGCTTCACGAACAAATACGCTGCCAATTTCCTCGAATAGATTTTGCCTTGAGACACGCAATCTATGATGATAAGGGGAGGTTGAAACTGATTGACCATGTGAATTCATTTAGAGTAAAGCGCACCGTTCCTACCCGATTATTAAAGGATTTAAAGCAAATCGGCCTTTTAGAAGAATTTTTAGAAAAGGTGAAACCGATTGAACCTCAGTTTTATGAACAATGGAAAAAACTTCGCATCAGAAATAGCTAATCCTCCATAACTCTTTTTTTTAGTCTGAATATATTGATGTAAAGACCTGAAAATAACTGAAGGTGACAGGCGATGAACAGACAGACAATCGGAATTTTATTATCTGAGACAGCATGGAAAAAAACCTTTCAACGAAAAATGAATAGAATCGATGAATACAGGATTAACCAATATGTAAAGCGGGGGGATGATCTAGACCTTCAACTTTTATTTTTTAATGTTGCCCATCTAAACTTCGAAAATCAAACTGGTCATGCCTTTGAAATAAGTAAGAATCAACTTATTGAATATCCATCAATGGCGATACCATCGATTTTTTATAATCCCTCCAATTATCGACAACTAAAAGAGCAACGCAGTATACAGCATCTTGCCGCCCACCAAGGTGTAACAGTGATTAATGAGCGTCCTATTATCAAGAAAAAACACCTACAGGAGCTGCTTGCAGCAAAGCCAGAGTTTATGGATTTTGTTCAATCGAAACATATTCAAGTAGCACCGATTACTTTCACGATTCTTGGTCAAAAATCGTTATCTACTGAATCGGAATGGGATTTTCCAATCCTATATGCTAAAGTGGGCGATAAAGTAGTCCCATTGAAGGCTATCAAAGAGGTTCTGGATTCATATAATACCAACCCGCAAGAGGTTGAAACTGATTTGCTGCGTATTAGCCAACCAATCTTCGAACTAATCCATTATTATTATCCAGGTATCCATGAAATAGGTCTTCAATTCACATTAAATATGGATGGGGAATTTCGAATATTGGCGACCTGCTCCATTGATAAGATGCTTAAAGATCTTTCTAAGTGGGAAGAGTCATTACGACAACAGCTGATTCATAGGCCCATTGAACTGGCACGTCATCTGCTGCAAAGAAAACAAATCTTACATGATCTTCCATTAATAACTTCAGCAAAAGTGGAAGGGAAAACGGAGAAGCAAAAGAGGTTAAACTATTGGGTTAAGCTGTCAGTGTTCCACGAAGAAATGAATATCATTAAAATTCCAAATCAAATGGGTGAGATGTTACGAGACCAACCAAAGTCACTAAAGTTTGGTGTGAAGGACGAAGTATGCTTTTTTGAATATTACGAGGATCCATTTTCACTTAAAAGAAACTCTTTCCACACACCCGCAGAAATTTTTATTTCCACTACCTTGTCGGATCAATTACACATTCCTGAAGGACACATTTTTCAATTGCATTTCAATAATGGCAAAGCAATATTGGGACCAACAATTGGTTTTCTCCTTGGAGAAAAAAATCATATGTATAACTTAAACTATATGGAGAAATTTCTGGATCGATTAGGGGAATATGACCGTTTTGGTGGAACAATCATTGCTTTTTCCACAAGGTCTGTGAATTGGGATGAGAACATTGCCCACGGATTTATTTATGATCCCAATGAAAAGAAGTGGAAATATGGCTCTACAGCTATACCGGCAACCATTTACCGGAGAAATTTCCACCAAGATCAGGGGAGCATTCAAGCATTAATAAAGTTAACAAATAACCAAGTTTTTAATTCATATCACTTTAAAAAATCGGATCTTTATTTTTTAAAACATCATCCTGAATTAAAACAACATTTACCTGAGACTTTTCTATTGAAAAATCCTGAGGCACTATTCGAATTTGTTCGTGAACAAAGAAAAGTCATTATTAAACCTATCAGTTTATCACGCGGAAGAGGAATCTATATAGTAGAAAATAAAAATCAAGATGGCACTGAATTTGTTTTATCCGACTACTCTTTCACCCCAAAGGTACAGTATAGAACAAGAAATCTCCTAGAATTAAAGGAGTTATTAAATAAACTAGGGGTGTTATCAAAGGAGTATTTATATCAAACTTACATTCCTTTATTAAAGGTTAACAATAGGGCGTTGGATGTAAGGGTAGTCATGCAAAAATTTAACAAGAATGAATGGATGTGCTCTGGTATTGAGTGCAGGGTTGCGGGTGAAGACGAGGAGCTTACGAATATCGCAAGAGGCGGAGAAGCAATGGAATTACAAGAAGTTATCAAACGAACCAATTCTCGCCTATCTTATCTAAATGTCTATAGAAGCATTTTAAATCTATGCTACAAGTTTTGTGAATTGATGGATGAATCAGATCATCATTACGCGGAATTTGGCATTGATATTGCTTTGGATGAGGAAGGTTATCCTTGGATTCTTGAAGCCAACATTTACCCCAGCTTTAAAGGGTTTAAAATATTAGATTATCAAAAGTATTTAAAAATTCGTTACCAGCCCATCTTTTATGCAGTTGAAATCCAAGGTTTCCAAATTTTTGACACAGTGAAATATACCAAGAATAAACAATTCCAGGGGGTTTATTGAGGTTAGACAAACGGTTAAGTTTATGAAAAAAACAGGGTTCCTCGTGAGGGACCCTGTTTTTGGTTTAACTTATTAAATTCCTTTATATGCCAAGCGGTAAATTTCAGCAAGTTCTGTTACAAGCGGCAATTTAGGGTTAGCTGTTGTACATTGATCCTCAAATGCACGGTCTGCCAAGTAATCAACTTTGCTTTCGAATTCAGCTTTATCGATATTATTAGCTTCAAGGCTCATAGGAACATTAAGCTCTTTCGCTAATTCAACAATAGCCTTAACGAGGCTTTCGACACCTTCTTCAGTTGTTCTTGCAGGTAGGCCAAGAGTTCTTGCAATTTCAGCATAACGTTGGTCAGCGATAAAATGCTTATATTTAGGGAATGCAGTAAATTTCTTCGGTTTAGTAGCATTATAGCGAATAACATGCGGTAAAAGAACTGCATTTGCACGGCCGTGAGCAATATGGAATTCTGCTCCAAGTTTATGCGCAAGGCTGTGGTTAATGCCTAGGAAGGCATTTGCGAACGCCATACCAGCAATGGTAGATGCATTATGCATTTTTTCACGTGCTTCTTCGTCACTGCCATTTCTATAAGCTCTTGGCAGATATTCAAATACTAATTGAATAGATCTCATTGCTAAACCGTCAGTATAGTCATTTGCCATACAAGAGACATAAGCTTCAATTGCGTGAGTTAAAACATCCAATCCAGTATCTGCAGTAATATGTTTTGGTACAGTCATAACGAATTGTGGATCGATAATCGCTACGTCTGGAGTTAATTCATAATCAGCAAGTGGATATTTTACATTCGCTTCTTTGTCAGTAATAACAGAGAAAGAAGTAACCTCAGATCCAGTTCCTGATGTTGTTGGAATCGCTACAAATTGTGCATGTGATCCTAAATGTGGATACTTAACAATCCGTTTACGGATGTCCAGGAATTTTTGTTTTAGACCGAAGAAGTCTGCATCTGGATGCTCATAGAACAACCACATTCCTTTAGCCGCATCCATTGCGGAGCCGCCGCCAAGAGCGATGATTACGTCTGGCTGGAATTTCGCCATCATTTCGGCACCTTTCATGACTGTTTCGATTGATGGATCTGGTTCTACTTCAGAGAAAATTTCGCAGTGAACATAATCAGGGCGTTTTCTCAAATAGTAAAGTACTTTATCTACATAGCCCAATTTAACCATGCCAGGGTCAGTGACAATAAATGCTTTTGAAATATTAGGCATTTTAGCTAAATACTGAGTTGAATTCTTTTCAAAGTAAATTTTTGATGGAACTTTAAACCATTGCATATTCACGTTTCTTCTAGCCACCTTTTTAATGTTTACTAGGTGAATGGCTCCTACGTTCGTTGATACGGAGTTGCCGCCATAAGTACCGCAGCCTAATGTTAAAGATGGAATGTAGGCATTATAAATATCTCCGATCGCACCTTGAGAAGATGGAGCATTGACAATAATACGGCCAGCCTTCATCCGAAGACCAAATGCTCTTATTGCATCATCATTAGTTGTATGAATAACAGCTGAGTGACCAAGTCCACCAAATTCAAGCATTTCCTCTGCTCTTGTTAACCCTTCTTCAAGACTGTTTACCTTGTAGCAGGCTAATACAGGGCTTAATTTTTCTCTTGATAGTGGATGGTCAGGTCCAACACCTTGCAATTCGGCTACTAAAATTTTAGTTCCTTCTGGTACAGTCACACCAGCCATTTTAGCAATTTTAAAAGCAGGCATACCAACGATGTCAGCGTTAACGGCACACGTATTTTCGTTGATTACTAGTTTTTCAACCTTTTTCTTTTCTTCTTTGTTTAAGAAGTAGCAGCTATTTGCAATCATTTCAGCTTTAACTTCAGCATAAACCTCTTTATCGATGATTACTGCTTGTTCAGAGGCACAAATCATACCGTTATCAAATGTTTTAGAAAGAATTAGATCATTTACGGCTTGTTTAAGGTTAGCTGATTTTTCGATATAGCAAGGTACATTTCCTGGTCCAACGCCTAATGCTGGTTTTCCAGAACTGTAGGCAGATTTCACCATGCCTGATCCACCAGTTGCAAGAATAAGTGAAATTTTTGGATGGTTCATTAATGCTTGTGTTGCCTGAAGGGAAGGCAATTCGATCCATTGAATACAATTTTCAGGTGCACCAACTTTAATCGCAGCATCTCTTAAGATTCTTGCAGCTTCACTGCTAGATTTTTGGGCAGATGGATGGAAAGCAAACACAATTGGATTTCTAGTTTTAATAGAAATTAATGATTTAAACATGGTTGTTGAAGTTGGGTTAGTAACAGGTGTTACACCGGCAACAACTCCAACTGGCTCAGCAATTTCAATAATGCCTTCGTGCTCATTTTCACTAACAATACCAGCTGTTTTATTATATTTAATGTTGTGGTAAACATATTCGGTAGCAAACATGTTTTTGATGATTTTGTCTTCATAAACACCGCGTCCTGTTTCTTCATGAGCAAGTTTTGCAAGCTGCATGTGCTGATCTAGACCGGCTAAAGCCATTGCCTTCACAATCTCATCTACTTTTTCTTGATCTAAGCGACGAAATTGTTCTAGTGCTTTTAGGCCATTGTCTACTAATTTGTCTACCATTTCATTAACTGTAAGAACTTTTTCTTCTACTGCCATTGATAATCCCTCCATAGTACATTTCTAATTAGTATAATTAGGTAAAGCTAGAATAATATTTATTCACAGACCGGATTTCTTGGGATTTTTTCAAAAGAAATATCGGTCATTACCTTTGAGCTTCTTTTTACAATGATGACAAAATTCACTGTCCAAATATAGGAAGGAATTTGATCGTCTTCTTTAAACATCATGGCTTCAAATTCGTCGCCGATGATTTCTTCGAAGACTTCTTGCGTATAAACTTCTGCGTCAGTAGCAAATTCTTTCCATTCGCAAATCATCATGTTTGATCACTCCTTGTTTCTTTATGTTTAAATCTTAGCATGGAATCTATGACAAAAATATGTGAAAAAGTGAACAAACTTTGAAAAAAATAAAAACATACTGTCAATATTGTAAACGCTTAAAAATGAAAATTCACAAAATATCTCTTGTATAAATGGTAAAAATATGCTCACCTGATTTTTCCCAAGTAAACCTGTTTTTGACATGTTGAACACAATTTTCCCCCATCTCCTTTAGCCATTCTGGATTCGAAAGGAGTTTATTTACATAATGAATGATTTCTGTTTCCATCGTTTCTGTACTTACTAAATACCCAGTCTTGCCATGTTCAATAATCTCCGGAATCCCGCCAATGTTCGTTGCAATGACAGGTACCCCACAGGCCATTGCCTCCACATTCACCAATCCGAATGCTTCCTTTCCAATAGAAGGTACTAGAACAACATCTGCCGCCGCGAACCATGAATGAATTTGGTCATGAGGAATAAACGACATGAATCTGACATCGTCCCCTAAATCAGATGCCAACTGATGCAAAGATTCCACATAACCTGTTTTCTTCTCAGAACCAATATAAGCACTTCCGGCAATAATTAATACGGTACCTGGCACCAAATCCCTAATCTTTGGAAATAACCGAAGGATTTTATGAACCCCTTTTATTTTTCTTAGCCTCCCCACATATAATAGAATGTTTTTACCTTCGAGTTTGTGTTGTTTTTTTAATGATATGACCATTTTTGACTCCTGATTGATCCATTTGCTGCAAAATCGATTGGTATCAACCCCTAAGTGGTTAACTAATATTTTCTCTGACGGGAAGGTTGTATGATGGATAAGAAAGTCTTTAAGGAAATGGCTATTGACTAATATGAAATCTGCTTTTTCAAGACAGTTATTTAAATCTGTTTTTGGAATGTGGGAGGTGGAAATATACGTAATGGAATGAAGGGATAGGATAATTTTCGTATCTTTTACATATTGACGGATTATGGGTACGAACTTGGGCCGATTCTCTACCTGGATGACATCATGTTTACGCAATTGAAGTTCTCGGGCAATCTTATGTGCATAACTTGACCAACTCCTCCTGGAGATACGAATATAGTTAATATTGCCACGACTTTCTCTGTTAGGCAGCTTTTTGGAGGATTTTCCGAAAATCGTAAAATCTATTTTATCCTGAAGCACATGCGTCAGCTTTTCTATAACTGTTTCTACTGAACTAGATCGCTTAGAGGGAATCGGAAATGATCCTGGAGTGATAATGGCCACTTTTGGCTTTATTGTCATATGCTAAAGCACCTCTCTTTCAAATAAACAATATGAAAAGGTATCGTCACCATATACTTGACTAAGAATAAATTAAATAAACTGGATTAATGGCTCCATGATTGGAGGGAAGAGCATGGGAAAACAAAACATTGGAATTTTAATTGGCTCTAAATTATATCGGAAACTTCAAGCGGGAAGAAAAACTAAGATATTGACATTGTATGAGGAAGCATGTAAAAACTATAACCTTAATCCATGTTTCATTAGTTTTAAAGATATCATCCCCAACCAACCACAAATCAAAGCATATATACAAAATACAAACGGAGATTATCAACTAGCATATATAGAAAAACCGTTGGTCATTCATAATAGAGGGTATCAAAATTCAAAATCAGCCCAAAAAAGACTTAAGCGGTTGAGAGAAGAAGGCATGATGATCTTTAATGAGTGGAATTGTTACGGTAAACTTTACATTCATCAAATACTTATGGAAAATCAACAACTTATTCCTCATCTTCCAGAAACTCAAATTGTAAATGAAGAACACTTATATGACATGATAAATAAATATCAAGAACTTATTGTAAAACCAAATAAGGGAACTTTAGGAAAAAGGAATAAGAAACTCACTAAATTAAATAATCGTCATTGGATTTTGACCTCTCTCTGTGGTGATTCTTATAAAGAAGAAATCATGACCATTCAAGACTTAGTGTCAAAACTTGTAAAGACAAAACGGAATTATTACTTAATCCAAGAAAGAATAAATTTGGCAACGTTTCAACAAAATCCGTTTGACATACGTGTATCCGTGCAAAGGAATGAATGGGGAGAATGGCAGGTTACCGGTATGGTAGCAAAAGTTGCGGGGGTAGGCAACTTTGTAACAAATGTTGCCAGAGGAGGTACTTGTTATTCGCTTAATCAAATCCTTGAAGACCATCCACAATTACAATATAAACAAGTTTATGACGAGATCAAGTATTTGAGTCTCGCCATAGCAGATCAGTTAAGCAATCGGTTACCGTTCCTGGTTGATTTAGGTTTGGACATCGGGATTACAGAAAAAGGTTTTCCCATGTTTATTGAATGTAATGCCAGAGATTTAAGATATAGTTTCCGAAATGCAAATTTATTGGAAGTTTGGAAAGAGACTTATAAAACTCCAATTGGGTTTGGCAAATTCCTGTTGAATCAACAAATCCCTAAGTGAAAGATCTGGCTGTCGCTCGTTAAAGACAGCCAGTTTCTTCATTATTATTTAGTGTTAGCTTTTTTAGCTGCATTTTCTAACTTGCTTTTTGGTTCCTCCGTAAATTCCGCATCCTGTCCATAGCCTTGTGGATTAACACCAGGTGCTTTTACGCCACGGCTTGTATTTCCTTTTTTACTCATCGAACGTCACCTCCACTTTTTTAGTATGACCAGTTATATTAATAAAAGTCATTCAAACACCACACAATAAGGAAGAGGTGATCAGATGAACAAAGCTGTATATTTAGCCCTGTTTAGTATTGGACTAGCCCAAGGCTTAAAAATTCCCTTACACTTTTTTAAAAAGAAAGAATGGAGACCTGATTTATTTTTTGGAACAGGTGGTATGCCCAGCTCCCATTCCGCAGGTGTATCTACTCTAACTACTTATATAGCCCTTAAACGGGGCGTGCCAACGATGGATTTCGCTCTTTCCCTTATATATGGATTAATTGTCATGTACGATGCACAGGGGGTTAGGCGGCAAGCAGGCGAACTTACCTTAAAAGTTAATTCAATGAATGAGTTGATTGAAAAAATTCAAAAAAATGAAAGTGTAGAATTCAAACAAGATGCTCCAAAGTTAAAAGAAGTTTTAGGTCATAAGCCTGAAGAAGTGATTGGTGGTGCCCTGTTAGGAGTATTGGTGGGGATCGCTGGTCATTTAGCAACAAAAAAGGATAGAAAATGGCCTAAAATTAAGGTAAGATTTTAAGGAATATTTTATAAAGTTTGGAGCGTGTTGTGTTAAGTGCAAACTGTGGAAGATTATTTGCATTACTTGAAAGGAAAGGGTTTTCAATTTCAAGAGGACGCTGTCGGGTTTATATACTTCGGAAAACATTATACGAATGCTTCCGATGAGTTAATAAATGCAGCGATTGAAATGACTTTAAAGGCACAAAAAAGTTTTGATGGGAGTTTCTATGTTTTATTGCTCGAGACATTTATTTCTAAACAATTAAAAACGAGAAAAGATGTCTTAAAATTTATGAAGGAAAATGAAATAGCGGCAATATAAAAAGAAACTCCCAAATTTGAGGGAGTTTCTTAACTTTCCATACTGTTGCGTTTTCTTAAGAGAGGGATTTTATCCGAAGGCAGTTCAGAGAAAATCATCCCTAGAAAAATTAACATACAGCCAAATAAGGCACTTTGAGTTAAACGTTCATCAGCCCAGTAGTATCCGGTAATGGCAGCAAATACCGGCTCCATCGCAAAGATTAACGCAACTCTCGTGGCGGAGGTGTATTTTTGAAAGTTTGTCTGTACAAGAAAGGCAATAGCTGTAGCAAATATACTAGTAATTATTAGTCCAAAAATAATATCTTCTGATAACAATACATCCAAATTAAATGACTTCTTCCAATCCTCAAATAAAAAGGAAGAAATGGTAGAGAGCACAGCAACCGTTGTCAGTTGAATGGCGGTTAATAAAAGCGAAGGATATTGACTTGAGTATTTGCCAGTAAAAATAATTTGCAAAGCAAAACTGATTGCACAAATTAATACAAGACCATCGCCAATATTTAATGCAGAGATATCTGTCATAGTAAGTAAAAATAATCCAATAGTTGCCGTTAAAACGCCAAGTATACCGTTTTTTCTTGGTATCTGTTTAAATAACAACATGGAAAATACAGGTACTAGAACCACACTAAGTCCGGTAATAAAGCCCGCTTTTGAAGTGGTAGTATAAAGTAATCCAATTGTTTGGGTAATGTACCCCAGAAAAAGCCAGAAACCGATGAATACACCAGATGCCATCATTTTCCAGTTCAGCTGTTTTAATTGGTTCCGATCAAATAGAAGTAGTATGATAATTAATAAAACAGAGGCAATAATGAATCGGATTCCGTTAAATGCAAGTGGATCCAAATAACTAATGGCATTTTGGACAACCACAAAGGTCATGCCCCATACGAGTGTTACTAACAATAAACTGATGTCTGCGAAAATAGGTTTTTTCATGATGAAATAGCCCCCGATTCCATTTCCAAATATAACTAAAATTTTATCATATAATATTATTATCGTGTGATAAATTTACATTGTAATTGCAAGTATAATTTCAAAAAGTGTTAAAAATAAAATTTTTCGAAAGGCTGAAAAAAATGAAATATAGGCTTGAATGGATGTATAAACTTAAAAGTAATGATAAAGTTCAATGCACTTCTGAATGGATCTCCGGTGATGTCGCAGTTCAAATGGGAGATGAACTTGAGCAGACAGGTAAAATATCCGATTTGTATTTTTATGATGAGAATGGTACATCATGGATTTTAAAAGAAATGAAAAAGCTGTTAACGGAAATAGAAGAGGAACCTCAGGATATTACCGTATATTTTGATGGGGGGTTCCAAAAGCAAACGAATCAGGCAGGTCTTGGAGTGGTTATTTTCTTTAAGCAAGGGAAAAAGAAATATCGAATTCGCGCCAATGAACGGTTCGATGAGATGGATTCGAATAACGAAGCGGAATACGCTGCTTTTTATTATGGCTTAAGAATTTTAGAAGATCTCGGTGTTCACCATCTTTCATGTGAGTTCAAAGGTGACTCTCAGGTGGTGTTAAAGCAGCTTGAAGGAGATTGGCCCTGCTATGAAGAAACGCTTAACCGCTGGCTAGATCGGATTGAAGAAAAAATAAAATCAATGAAAATTAAACCAAAGTATACTCCAATATCAAGGAATGAAAATAAAGAGGCGGATAAATTGGCAACACAGGCCTTAGAAGGAAAAGAAATCTTTGCAAAGACACAAATTTTATAGGAAGTGGGGTGCCAATGATCATTGAAACAAACAAGCAGAATGGAGCTTTTTAGCCAGGTTGAAAAGTTAATGACACAATATTGCGAGGGCTGTTTCGTTCATAAAACACTAAAAAATGAAAATGGACGAAGAACAGCGCATCGATTCTGCATTTCTCAATGCACTGTTGGAGAAAAACTAAGGGAATATGGTGACAAACTTATGTAACAGGTCCGGGAAAATTAAAAAGGCTGACAGTATTGTCAGCCTTTGCATTTTCATTATAAGGTTGAAAAATTAAAGTTTAACTACGTTAGATGCTTGAGGTCCACGGTTTCCTTCAACGATTTCAAAAGAAACTTCTTGGCCTTCTTCTAATGACTTATAGCCATCTCCTTGGATAGCGCTGAAGTGTACGAATACATCGTCTCCGCCTTCAACTTCGATAAATCCAAAGCCTTTTTCATTGTTGAACCATTTAACTTTGCCGTTTTGCATGTACTTCTTCCTCCTAAGCCTTTCAGGACACCTTATGTAAGTCCAAAGATAAAAATATTTACCATGTAACTGGAAGTCGATCAGGATGCTAATTGTATTCGATTACATGATGCTTTAAATATACAATAATGCCAAAAAACAGTCAAGAAAAGGCAGTAGGAAAAGCCGATTAATAAAGGATTATTTTCATTTTATTTAACATAAAAAGTTAGTTTGTTCATATGTATAATTTACCAAATACTTCTTACCCGAGGTGAGGATAAGTGTATCGATTTTCAATAGAAGGAGAGGAATGGATATTAAGATTCTCACCACAGATTCTCATCGACACTGACGAAAGAGAAGAAATAGTAATGTCATTGCTGCATATTGGAGAAGATCTGACAGGTTTTCCTCATGGAGATGCTTTTATTATGTTTTCAAAGAAAATTGGTGCCATTGTATTTGATGTCGAAAGAATACCTTCACTTATCTTAACTGTTTCCAATATTGTTTCCAAAGAAAATTGGTATACTCAAGAATCATCTGTTAAACCGCGATAATAGTCCTATTTTACTTTAAGGCTCAGTTAAACTTGGCTGTTGATTTGCGCTCCAGGTGCAAGCGGTTCGTGGGCGTTTCGGCGAGCCTCCTCGGCGCTTGCGCCTGCGGGGTCTCTCCAGAACCGTACTCCCACAGGACGTTGATTTTCTTCCTAGAATTCGCCCACGCACGAAGGAAATGCGTTAGCATTTTCGAGGAGTCTTCGCACCTTCCGCTCCAATCAACAAAGTGTAAAAAATCAACACTGTTCTTTAACACAGCCTACTTTAAAAAGAAGGGCAGCAATGTGATTGCTGTCCTATTTACTTTGTGATATTTGTAACAAATTTGACACAAGTTACAATGGTTACACTGGTAAATATTGATATAATTAAATTGATTTAAATCACATTATATGTGTGTTTTCGTTCACACATATGTAATATTAATCATCATTGTGAAATGATGAGCATAATACTATTTGCACTATGTTAATATTAAAAAAAGGGAGTGTTAAACGATGGATCCGGTTATATTGGCAAGACTCCAATTTGCAGCGACAACCATATTTCATTTCTTCTTTGTTCCACTATCAATTGGGCTTGTCCTCATCGTCGCATTAATGGAAACCATGTACGTCGTCAAAAAAGACGAAATGTACAAAAAAATGGCAAAGTTTTGGGGGCACTTGTTTTTAATTAACTTTGCTGTCGGGGTTGTCACAGGAATTATTCAGGAATTCCAATTTGGAATGAACTGGTCGGATTATTCAAGATTTGTAGGGGATGTCTTTGGTGCGCCGCTTGCGATAGAGGCACTATTAGCTTTCTTCATGGAATCAACCTTTATCGGTCTTTGGATTTTTGGCTGGGAACGCTTTTCGAAAAAACTCCACCTTGCTTGTATTTGGCTTGTTTCATTGGGAACCACTCTTTCTGCTATTTGGATTTTAACAGCTAACTCATTTATGCAAGTTCCTGTTGGATTTAAAATGAATAATGGTCGGGCAGAAATGAATGATTTTCTAGCACTAATTACTAATGGACAGTTATTGGTAGAATTCCCTCATGTTATTACAGGAGCCCTATGTACAGGAGCATTCTTTGTAGCTGGAGTCAGTGCTTTTAACCTATTAAAGAAAAGAAATATTTTATTTTATAAGAAATCTATGAATATCGCCTTAATCATCGGTTTAATCGGCAGTATTGGGGTAGCACTTTCCGGACATACCCAAGCGCAATATCTTGTGAAAACGCAACCGATGAAAATGGCTGCTGCAGAAGGAATCTGGAAAGACACTGCAGATCCCGCGCCATGGTCAGCATTAGCTATTATCGATACAAAAAATAAAGAAAATTCATTTGAAATTAATATCCCATATGCCTTAAGCTTTTTATCCTATTCCAAATTTGAAGGTAGCTTAAAAGGAATGGAAACCCTGCAAAAAGAATATACAGCGAAATATGATTCTGTGGTTGGTAAAGGAACGAACTATATTCCACCGGTTAAAACCACCTATTGGAGCTTTAGGTTCATGATTGGTTTCGGGGTGGCTATGATTCTATTACCGATTATAGGAATGTATCTCTGGAGAAAAGGACGCCTTGAAAACAGTCCTTTGTTCTTAAAGTTTTTATTGCCGGCCATCGCTTTTCCGTTCTTGGCTAATACTGCCGGCTGGATGATGACGGAAATGGGCAGACAGCCATGGACAGTGTTTGGATTGATGACCACCGCTGATGCGATTTCGCCGAATGTCCCAGCAGGAATGATATTATTCTCTACTATTATGTATTTGTTAGTATTTACCATTCTTTTGGTGGTCATGGTATATCTAATGATCCGTGAAATTAAAAAGGGCCCTGAAGTACTTCAAGCAGTAGACGCTAAACCTTCAACTGACCCATTTAAGGTAGGTGCTTAACATGGAATTAAGTGAATTATGGTTTGTTTTGATTGCAGTAGTCTTTATTGGTTTTTTCTTCCTTGAGGGTTTTGATTTTGGAGTTGGAATGTCCACACGCTTATTGGCACGAAGTCAAGGTGAACGAACAGTCATGGTCAATACGATTGGACCATTTTGGGATGCCAATGAAGTGTGGTTGCTGACTGGAGGGGGTGCCATCTTTGCGGCATTTCCAAATTGGTATGCAACGATGTTCAGTGGTTATTATCTCCCTTTGTTAGCCGTATTGCTTTGCCTTATTGGTCGTGGAGTATCATTTGAGTTCCGTAGAAAAGTGAAAAATACGAAGTGGACAAATACCTGGGATTGGGTGATTTTTGTTAGCAGTCTGCTTCCGCCATTCTTACTTGGAGTATTATTTACCAGTATGCTAAAAGGTATGCCAATTCATAAAGATATGAATATGAATGCTGGATTCACAGATTTTATTAATTTGTACTCCATTTGGGGTGGAGTGACTGTCACGCTGTTATGCTTTCTGCATGGACTGTTTTTCCTTACACTTAAAACGGATGGAGAAATCAGGCAAAGAGCCAACCATTTGGCAAAGAAAGTGACACTGGCTGTATTAGGAGCTTTAGCTGTTTTCGCGGTATTATCATGGTTTATGACGGATATTTTTGATGAGCATCTCATCCCGGAGATAGTACTTGTTGTTCTTATTGTTTTGTCTTATGTATTTGCCTATTTGTTTATTACCCAAAAACGCGAGGCGTTGGCCTTTACGATGTCCGGATTGGGCTTAGCGTTTACAGTTTGTGTGATCTTTGCAGGTCTATTCCCACGGGTAATGATCAGTTCCATTAATAAAGCCTTCGATTTAACGGTGTACAATGCATCCAGCGGAGGTTATTCGCTAAAGATCATGACAATTGTAGCGTTAACCATTCTGCCATTTGTATTGGGATACACGATTTGGAGCTACTACATTTTCCGTAAACGCGTTACGGATAAGGAGCATCTAACTTACTAATGAATAAAGATATGTTCACTTACAAAGGCGCAAAAACCTATATGACAAAATTGGTCTTGTTCACTACCTTCCAAAGTGGATTTATCATAATCCAGGCATATTGCTTGTCAGCTGCAATCTCCTCTCTTTTCAGAGGAGATTTATTTCATGATGTGATTAAATTTTTAGCAGCATTCCTATTGGCACTCATGCTTCGCCAACTAATTACCATCTGGAAAAAGAGAATGGCTTTTCATTTTGCTGCCAGTACGGGAGAAATTTTGCGGAAGTCTTTACTACAAAAAATATTTCAGTTGGGACCCCGGTTTGTAAAAAATGAGGGTTCTGGCCAAACTGTAACTTTGGTAATGGAAGGTATTGTGAAGTTTCGACGCTATCTGGAAATCATCTATATCAAGTCCATCAACATGCTGCTTATTCCTATGGCGATAGTCCTGTTTATCTTATTTGAAAATCTTCGTTCAGCTATCGTCTTAATTTTGGCAATGCCCATACTCATTATTTTTATGATTCTTCTTGGGTTGGCAGCTAAATCTAAAGCTGATAAACAATTTGATTCTTATCAAGCTTTATCCAATTATTTCGTCGACTCCTTAAGAGGGGTGGAGACATTAAAATATTTAGGTTTAAGTAAAGCCCATATTGATCGAATTGCCTTGGTAAGCGAACGGTATCGCAGCGCAACAATGGCTGTATTGAAGGTTGCATTCTTATCCTCATTTGCTCTAGATTTCTTTACGATGCTCTCAATTGCTACCGTGGCAGTATTTCTGGGGATCGGACTAATAGATGGTTCGATTGGGTTGCAATCGGCTTTGACTATTTTGATTTTGGCCCCTGAATATTTTCTGCCTGTAAGAGAATTGGGGGCTGATTATCATGCAACCCTTGATGGAAAAAATGCAGAATCTAAGATTAAGGAGATTTTAAGCTACCCATCATTATCGCCAAAAGAGTCAGCCGAAATATCATGGCAGCCCAATAGTGCTTTTTCTGCCACTGGTATTTGTTATCAATTTCCTGATCATCCGGGGACTGGCTTAAAAGATCTTAATTTTACCATTTCTGGAGCAAAAAAAATTGGAATTATCGGAGCGAGTGGTGCAGGGAAATCAACCTTTATTGATTTGCTTAGCGGATTTCTTCCACATTCGTTGGGCAATTTTCAGCTAAATGGACAAAGTATAGCCACGCTCACTGATGAAAGTTGGCAAAATCAAATTACTTATATTCCACAACATCCTTATATTTTCAATGATACTATCATGAATAATATTCGTTTTTATCAGCCTAGTGCTACTGATGTTGAAGTAGAAATAGCCACTCAAAAAGCGGGATTGCTAGATGTGATTGAGGGTTTACCGGAACGATTTCATACGGTCATTGGTGAGGGCGGGCGGGCTCTAAGTGGAGGACAGGAACAGCGTATTGCCATTGCACGTGCTTATTTAAGTAAAAGACCCATTGTTATGCTCGATGAACCAACGGCCCATTTAGATATTGAAACGGAAGCGGAAATAAAGGCAGCCATGTTGGAATTATTTCAGGGAAAATTGGTGTTTTTAGCTACCCACCGTTTGCATTGGATGACGGATATGGATGAAATCTTTGTTTTGAATCAAGGAGAAATAGTTGAAAAAGGTTCCCATGAACAACTCATGTCATTACAATCAATCTATTATAAATTTGTTTTAGGTCAGGAAGGAGAATAAAAAGTGGGAAATGAAAATTGGATTCTGCCTTATATTCGTCAATACCGCCATTTTTTTATTGTTTCCATTCTCCTTGGGGCGCTAACCATTGCATGCGGTGGGGCGCTGATGTTTACATCAGGGTACCTCATATCAAAAGCTGCAACCCAACCTGAATCCATTTTAATGGTGTATGTCCCAATTGTAGGTGTACGTACTTTTGGGATTGGAAGGGCTGTTCTAAGTTATGTTGAAAGACTTTCTGGCCATTCTCTTATCTTGAAAATTCTATCAAACATGAGGGTAAAGCTTTATAAAATGATTGAGCCGCAGGCACTTCTTATACATCAAAGATTTCGTACCGGGGACATTCTCGGTTTGCTGGCAAATGATATCGAACATCTACAGGACTTCTATCTTAAAACCATTTTTCCATCAGTCGTTTCTTTGGTGATCTATGTCATGATGATGATTAGTATCGGTATTTTCTCTGTACCATTTGCGATTCTATTAGCAGTCTTAGTCGGCTTGCTACTTTTTGTTGGACCTGCTATTTCTTTATTGGTCACCAAAGCAAGAAATGAACGGTTAAAAAGGGGGAGGCATGAGCTTTATTATAAGTTTACAGATGCCGTATTTGGAATTAGTGATTGGATCTTTAGCAGGAATTATCAAAACTTCATCTCTGATTATGAAAATAAAGAACAACAGCTCTATAAAATAGAAGTAAAAAAGCAGATATTTGTCAATTGGCGGGATTGTTTAAATCAACTGGTTTTAGGAATTGTAGTGGTTCTGGTGATGGCCTGGGCAAATGGGTTAACTGTTAGAGGAGAAGCACCGGCCACTTTTATCGCCGCCTTTTGCTTAGCTATATTTTCTTTGCTAGAATCATTTTTACCAATTTCTGGAGTAGTTAGTGAGACTACAAGTTATCAAGAATCATTAAGGCGGCTAACCGAGATTGAACCGACCGATTCTCCCATAATCAACACAACAGTAGAGAAAATGACCATGCCTGTAACGGTTCAACTTAACAAAGTCAGTTTTGGATATTTACAGGAAGACCATTTATTAAAAGAGGTTAGTCTAACCATTCAGCCAGGAGAGAAGTTGGCGATTCTTGGGAGAAGCGGATCAGGGAAATCCACGCTGCTTCATCTTATTCAAGGAGCTCTTGCACCGACAAGTGGTCAAGTCCTATTAAATGAACGAGATGCTTTCACCTTAGCAAATGATATGTCTAGCATTATTAGCGTCCTAAACCAGAAGGCTTACCTTTTTCATACCTCTGTCATGAATAATATTCGCTTGGGGAATCCCAATTCCTCAGACGAAGAGGTTTTTCGCGTTTGCAAGCTGGTTCAATTGGATGACATGATTCGCAATTTACCGAATGGATATGAAACCAATATGCAAGAGACTGGCCAACGCTTTTCAGGAGGAGAACGACAAAGAATTGCCTTAGCGAGAATTCTCTTGCAAAATACGCCAATTGTGTTATTGGACGAACCAACTGTTGGTCTTGATCCAATCACAGAAAATCAATTATTAACAACCATTTTTTCAACATTGAAAGATAAAACCATTATCTGGGTAACCCACCATTTAATTGGAGTTGAACAAATGGACCGGGTTCTTTTTCTAGAAAAAGGTGCCATCACCATGGTTGGCAGTCACGAACAGCTTCTTAATAAGGAACAAAGATACCGTAACCTTTATCAATTGGATAACCCTTTTAGGTAAGGGTTACGAAATTCCTTTGCTGATTTTTTAAAATGAGAGTAAAATAGAATGTGAACCTTTTTTAAGGAGCTATTATTCTATGAAATTAATCATTGCTGAAAAACCGGATCAAGGCTCAACCCTTGCATCCATCTTTAAACATAGGAAACAAAACGGCTTTATTGAAATTTTCCCAAATGAGGTATTTTCAAAGGGGGCTTATGTGACTTGGGCAATCGGTCATATATGCCAATTGGTTCAGCCGGAAAAATATCAACCGGAGTGGAAACGTTGGTCCTTGGATAACTTGCCAATCATTCCTTCGCATTTTGAGTACGAAGTGACAAGAGATAAGGCGAAACAATTTTCAGTCATCAAAAAATTAGTATCACACCCACAGGTTACGGAAATTATCCATGCAGGAGATGCCGGACGCGAGGGGGAGCTGATCATTCGAAATATTTTGCGGCTAACGAATTGCCGTAAGCCGATGAAAAGATTATGGATTTCCTCTTTGACACCAAACGCGATTCGCGAAGGTTTTCAAAGGCTGCTAAATGAAGACGAGACTAGGAGCCTTTATTTTGAAGCCTACACAAGGGCGTGTGCCGATTGGGTGGTGGGAATGAATGCTTCTAGATTGTATAGCTTGCTTCTCAAGCAACGGGGGTTTTCCGACGTTTTTTCAGTAGGTCGGGTGCAAACACCGACATTAGCTCTGATCGTCAAACGCGAGCTCGAAATTGAAAACTTTAAAGCGGAACCATTTTGGGAGGTCAAAGCTCATTTTAACATCAATGGAAAGAAATATAATGGAAAGTGGCAAAATGATGGTGAAACCCGAGTAAAGACAAAGGAAATGGCTGATAAGATAGCAACTTTCTGTCGGGAGAAACCAGCGGAGGTTAGTGAGGTAAATTGTGAACGCAAAGAATTTCTTCCGCCACTTCTCTATAATTTATCAGCACTTCAAGCAGAGGCAAACAAACGTTATAAATTTTCACCGAAAAAAACCTTGGACGTCTTGCAAGGACTCTATCAAAAAGGAAATGTCTCCTATCCTCGTTCTGATTCTCGTTATGTAACAAAAGAAGAAGCCAATAATTTCCCCGATATTCTAAATAAAATAAGTCATATCAAAGACTATGAACCCTATTTTCCTTTGCCGTATGCTTCGATCGCTGACAACAAAAGATATGTAAATGAAAAGAAGGTTACAGACCACTATGCCATCATTCCTACTGAACAAATTCCGAATGTAGAAAAGTTAAGCCTGGATGAACGGAAACTTTATGATTTGATTGTAAAAAGTTTAATTGCGGCTCATTACAATAAGTCTATTGCCGAGTACACAACGATTACCACACTTGTTGATGGAAGAGCTACGTTTATTTCTAAAGGAAAAGTTCAGATTGATGAGGGTTGGAGAAAGGTAATACACTCCAAAGATCAGGATGAAGAGCAGAACCTTCCTGCTTTAACAAAAGGAGAGCAAGGGAAGACGATAAAAGTTGAAGTCATTGAAAGTCAAACGCAACCACCAAAGCGATATACAGAAGGTCAATTAATTACGCTTATGAAAACCGCTGGAAAGCATTTGAATGATAAAGAAATGGAGAAGATATTGTCCAAAACAGAAGGGTTAGGTACAGAGGCAACCAGAGCGGGTATCATTACTATGTTAAAGGATCGCTCCTATATTGACGTGAAAAAGAACTTAGTTTATGCAACCGCTAAAGCCAGAATCTTAATCGAAGCAATTGGGAAGGAAATCCTCGCTTCGCCGGAAATGACGGCAAAATGGGAGGAGAAGCTGAAGGAAATTTCTGAAGGTACTGCTTCCCCAAAAAACTTTATGGAACAAACTAAAAAAATGGTGTTTCATCTGATTTCTTCTAGTAAGGAACAAGTGACAAGTTGGACTTTTTCTGAAGAAGTCAGTAGTAATTTTACTCCTGGTAAACGAAAAACGAAACAAAAAACATTGACCAAGCTCGGACCCTGTAAAAAATGTGATGGATCGATTGTCGATAAGGGCAGCTTTTATGGCTGCAACAACTATCAGAAGAATAAATGCGACTTTACTATATCAAAACAAATTCTTGGTAAAAACATCACGCAGAAAAATATAAAATTGCTCCTATCTGATGGAAAAACAGAACTGATCGAAGGTTTTACCAAAAAGGATAAAAGCTTCAATGCAAGACTGACCATTGACGCAGAAGATCATACTGTAAAATTCCTGTTTGAATAAAGTAGTCGATAAATCATAGAAAAAAGGTAGGAAACTTTGCGAATTCATCTACATTCATTTGTAGATGTTTTTTTATTAATTAGCTCTATTAAACTTGTGTGTTGATTTCCGCTCCAGGCACTTCGCTTTCCGTGGGCGTTTCGGCGAGCCTCCTCGGCTCTGCGCCTGCGGGGTCTCCCCAGAACCGTACTCCCACAGGAGTCTTCGTGCCTTCCTCTCCAATCAACAGTGTCATTTAACACAGCCTATTAATTAGCAGAAATTTTCCCTTTGTTTATTATTCTAATAAATCCAATCATTACTCTGCATATAACCATTTTTAATACAATGCTAATAAAAGAGTGATACCAAGTCCAACCCTTTTTCCAAGTAATTAATTTTGTATATCTAGCTGCAAATGTTTCTACTAGAACCTGCGGTAAGGCAAAAGGGAAGATTTTTAAACATATGCCAAATGGTCCACTGTTAAGTGTCCACTGATTATAATATAGAACCATTAGGGGATAGAGGATAAAATCAAAGGGAAGGTGAATTTTATATCGTTGGAATAGCTTTTCTGGATATTTTAGGTATCCCTTTGAAACTAAATAAAAATCTGCAAAGTAATTACCAATGGCACTTACAAGGTAAACGATAATCCAATCCTTAAAAGATCGTTTAACGATTGCGAAGGGTAATAAAGCTAATCCAGTAGCCGTTATGATTAATAAGGAAAGATAAGGAAGTCTTTTTTTGTTCATTTTTTCACCTCTCATATAATATTTTCTAAATGAAAACTTTTATGTAAAAGCATTGATTCATTTTTGTAAGAAAATACAGAATTATCTAAAGGCAAGTAAGGTAGAAAAAAATATTTTTTAAGGATACTAGGTCAGTCATTCCGCACGATATTTTAAACCGTATGGGGGAGCCCTTTTTTACTACTAAAGAGAACGGGACTGGACTAGGAATCATGATCTCCAAACAAATTATCGAAACCCATAACGGAAGTGTTCATTTCTGGAGTGACGAGATGGGCACAATTATTGAAGTGATCATCCCAATAACATCAAGGTCATTTACATGATTGAGCGATACGATGCTTACTAGTTTTTAAAATAAAAACCCTCAAGAGAGGGTTTTTTTCTAACCTAAATTGTTTTCATCAGTAGTATTAGCCATTTTCGCATTGGGATCAACAGTATTTGCACCGTAATCTGGAACGTGGCTTGCGTGTTCCTCGTGATATTTCGATCCCGAACCTTGTTTATACTTACCGATTTGAGATTGATTATTCATCCCTACTTGCTTTCCTGTCATCTTTTTCACCTCATCATTTCCTTGAAAAATGGTCCCTTGCTATTTTTAGAACGATTAATAAAAGGAGGTGAGCTAAATCATAAGCTCATCTCCCTTAAAACTAACGACGATGTTCAACAAGGTCTATTACGCCTAATACTACGTGTGCTAAACCAAACCCAAAAACGGTATTTGCAATCATCTTATTCGAACCGCGTTTTTGTTTTAATGCGAAGCCGGTTGCAGTAACAGCTGTCCCTAAAGCAGTTGGTATTAAACCTTCACGAATATTATTCATCGCCATATCCCCCTACATCGCAGTTAGTGGTGTGATCACCATCCCTATTTTTCACCTTATTGGGATAAATATGCTTCAAATTAAAAGTTCCATATGGGATAAGGACTCATTTATTCTAATCATAAGATTGAAATTAACTTGTTTGAAAATGAAATGTACTAATATAATGACGAGGTGTCCCATAGCACAGTATTTGATTAAATGAAGGATAATCCGATTCAAAATGAATCATAATATTGGCATCAAGTAAATGTGGATTTTGAAAGAAGAAACCCCAGTCACCATATATGATAGCGGTGATAGCAAGCCTTAGTTCACGTTGAAAGATTATATACCGTTTTTTAGCCGTTTGTTCATTAAATTCCCCGCCACTTACATAAACTTTTCCTTGTAAGAAATATTGATTGTTTTGTAAAATAATTTCTGCTAAAAACTCATCACGTATATTTTTATTAATGGTAGACATATCGTACTGAAAACCAATACTCAAATACAACTCACCGGTACGATCTGAATGTGTCAATGTATATTTGCGGCCTTGAATAGGTATTAAATTAGAAGTATATGGCATAGTCTTTATTTTTAATTTATTGGGATTAAATTCAACAATAGGGAACACTCCTTCCAAAAAAACAAAATAAAGAAATACTGAATAAAAGGTTTTCCAATATGCATGAAAAAAATCCTCTTTTCAAATGATATTCATAGAAGGAGGTGATATTCATGCGTATTCTGCAAAAGATCGCTTTAGCTTTAGTTATAATTGGTGCTATAAACTGGGGATTAATTGGCTTTTTTAAGTTTGATTTAGTAGCTGCCATCTTTGGAGGGCAGGGCTCCTTCTTAGCAAGAATAATCTATAGTCTTGTGGGGATTAGTGGTTTAATTTGTACAAGTATTTTAGTTACACCTTTTGGGCAGGAAAAGGCTGACCAAGTGAATAGACAAGGAAATAGAAATGCTAATTATGCGACTGAATTTAGTGAAGAGACAGATTTATCGGAGTATAAAAAAGAAAAATAGCCAATGATCAGGAAGATTTTACTCTTCCTGATCATTCATTTTTGTATACCCTTCATCCACTCTCCATAATTTCCCCGGCCAAAATGCATATCGGCCTAGGACAGTTGTGATGGCAGGTACTAGTAATGGCCTAACGACAAATGTATCTAGGATGACACCAATAGCCGTTACAATACCAAACTGCAGTAGCACTTGAATTGGTAAAGTAGCTAAGACTGCAAATGTCCCAGCAAGAATTAGCCCTGCAGATGTAATCACACTGCTAGTTTCATTTACCCCAAGTGAAATGGCCTGTTTATGAGGATGGGTTTCTTTGTATTTCCAAATACTTGATATCATAAAAATATTATAATCTTCTCCTAGAGCCACAAGGAAAACGAATGAATACAGTGGAATCAATCCTTGTATAGCAGGGATATTCAAACCGTAATGAATAAGCAGCCATCCAGCTCCAAGGGCAGAAACATAAGAAAGTAGTACGGTTAGAATTAAATAAACCATTGCAACTATCGATCGTAAATATAGTAGAAGTAGCAAAGAGATAATCGCTATTACAATTGGTACTATCACTTTATAATCGTTGGTTGTTACTTTTTTTGTATCAAATAGGGTAGATGTTTCCCCACCAATCCAGTAGTGATCCTTAGGATTTATTCCCGCTTCCTTTAAAGTTGCAGAGACTTGTTTTGAGATTTTAGGAATCAGGTTAACCGATTTTGTTTCGTAGGGATCATATTTTAGAAATATCTCAAAGGATAGGTATTCTTGATTCTTAGTTCCCTTAGTTGACTCGGAAACCTGTGAGACATATGATAAATTGCTTAGTTTTTGTTTAAAATCTATATTTTTTCCGTCTGTCTTGACTATAATCCGAACGGGAGCCAATTCACCAGGTGAGAAATGTTTTGCCATAATTTCAAAGCCTTCTCTGGATGGCATATTAGCAGGAAATGACTCGATTAAGTTTTGAGTATACTGAATACGCGGTGTAAAGGAAGCTAATATTCCTAAAATCACAACACTTGAGATGATAACAGTCCAAGGCCTTACGGTGACCCATCTTCCCAGAACTTTCCCAAAACGACCATGCACTTCTCTTCTTTTCAGTTTCCTCCCTTTTCTTTCTTCCAATTCAAGAATCATTTTTTCTGTTCTTGGAATAAATGGGTAGAAAGAAACCCTTCCAATAATAGCCAGCAGAGCAGGGAGAAGGGTTAAGGCAACAATTCCCATTATAAGGATGGCTAAACTAAAAGGTGTTGCAAATCTTTGATAGGAACCAAAATCTGCAAAATAAAGTGCAAAAAGGCTGAGAACTACTGTTATGGCACTTATGAAGATCGCTCCGCCAGTGTGGTGTATCGCACGTTGAAGGGCTTTATATTTATCTGTTTCTTCAAGCAGGACTTCTCGGTATTTAGAAATTAAGAATAAACAATAATCGGTTCCTGCTCCAAAAAGTAACACAGTCATGATTGAAATAGCTTGTGAGTCAATAATGATAATATCATTTTTTGCCAGGAAACCTAATATTGGACTTATAGCTCCATAAGCAAATCCTACCCCAATTAATGGGACAATTGCTAATACAGGTGAACGGTATAACAAAATTAACAAAATAAGCACCAAAGCTACAGTTGAAATCAACAGAGTAACATCCGCTTTACTAAATAGTTTGGTAGCATCTGTGGCAATGCCTACAGGACCCGAAAAGCGAACATGCAACCCTTTATGATGCAAATCTTCATCAAAAATTGATTTTGATTGAAATGTTACCAACTTAGCTTTTAATATTTTTAGATCTGAACTTAGGTCATCAGTACTCGCATTTTTTTTCATAAAAATGGGTGTAATGATCGTTGTATGATCTTCTGATGACAGCCCTTTAAGTGCAACCAATGGCATATTTGATAGTGGAGGTATGTTACTTTGTTCAGTTAAAGGGGTTCTTTGCAGATGTTGATATAATTTTGAAACTACCTGATAATCCTGGTCAGTTAATCCTTCAGCTCTGTACCAAACTAGTAGCAATGGAGTACCATTATTATTTGGAAATTGTTCTGCAACTATTTTTGCAGCACGCATAGACATAGCACTTTTTGGTAAATTTGCTGCACTATTATCAGCTAATTTATTGACACTTGGGAATGTGGAAGAAAGAATACCTACAAGTACAATCCAAATTCCAACTGTTACCCATCTTCCCCTTCTACTTATAATGGCTCTTATCAATAAAGACAAAGAATTTTTCAACACTTTCTCCATCTCCCCCTTCATACAAATTACTACGATGTAAATTAATTATATATACTGGTCAGTTAATTATCAATCTATTTATTACTATATATGGTAAAATAATAAATAACAATTGAAGTGGTACATTGGATATTAAATAAACCATTACTTTTTAATAAGGAGCATGTTTTTTATGGAGCAAAATTATAGTAGACCAATTGGGAGGCCAAAAGCGAATGAAACCGAGGTTCCAACAAGTGATTTAATCCTGCAAGTTGCTACGAAACTTTTCCTAGAGTTTGGGTATCAAAAGGTCTCAATTGATGAAGTTGCTAAAGAAGCTGGGATGACGAAGGCTACCGTATATTATTATTACAATTCTAAAGCAGAACTTTATAAAGAGGCGATGGTAGCGCTAATGGGAAGAGTTCAACAAATCATATTAAAAAAAATGGAAGAAAATAAGTCTTTATATGAAAGGTTGATGGATATCACAATCGCACATTTGAAAGCAACTACCTCTGTTGATTTGGAAGGATTCATGAGAGAAACTAAGACTTCACTTACAGAAGAACAGGTGCTTGAAATGAAATTAGCAGAGGAAAAGATGTTTGCGAGTATTGAACAGGGATTTAAAAAGGCAATAGACACTGGAGAAATTCCAAACATAAATACAAAGTTCGCTGCACACGCATATATAGCTTTAATTAAGGTTGGAAATTACAAAAATTCTTATGGTATGCCCATTTTCCAATCCATACAGGAAACGGCAGAAAGCCTTCTTCTTGTTTTTTGGAGGGGGTTTTTCGGAGAGCCTATTCCTTCGACACTCTAAAATAGGATATTAAGAACTAGGATCATAATCAGGAGATATTCTTCCTGATTATTTTGTTTTACTATAAGAAAATGGATCATCACCTGAAATTATTTTGAATTATTGGGCAAAAAATCAGCAAGACATGGTTCATTTTTAAAAAAATTCCATAATATGATGCAAACCTTAGTGATAAGTAAAAAATGGTCTCTTGCTGGAGGTTAATCAATGAAAAAAGAAAAAATGATGGCAGACCAATTACAATGTATGTTTTTAGAAGGTAAACTAAATGGATTTAAAGAATCATATATAAATGTCATAACAAGAAAGTTAAGAACAGGTAAGGTATCTATAATTGAATTAATGCAAGAAGATCCTATTCTTAAAGAAAAGATCCAAGAAGCTTTAGTTCTAATTGAATCTGAAATTTTAATTTAAAACAATCATTGAAGGGTTGCATTGCAACTCTTTTTATTTTGCTCTAATCAATATTAAAATTAGATTAGCTGCTTTGATGTCGTAAATGTTACAAAGGATGATATACAAATTTTAATTTAGGATTTGAGTAAAAAATCCAACGCCCCTAAAATATTTTTTGGGGAATTGGTTAAATTATGAACTGCGGAAACAAAACAAAAAGAGGAATAAATATGAATACTCAATACTTGGCACCACATGAAACATATGAACTTCATGAATTGTTAACTTTCAAAAATATTTGTCTAACGAAGTCTGCCACTATGAGTGGATTAGTTCAAGATCCACAATTAAAAAGCATTTTAGAACAAGACGTAACAAAAACTAAAGAGCAAGTTCAACGTATACAAGAATTTATGACAAATCGGGGTGCTCAATAATGGCAGGATTTATGCAAAATATGGCTGGTATGGGTGCTATGTCAGATCAAGTTATTGCAACTGACTTCTTAATTGCATCCAAAACAGGTGTGAAAAATATAGCAATGGCTATTACAGAAACATCAACGCCAGAAGTGAGGCAGACATTAAAACAATATTTAATGGATGCGGTTGATACTCATGAACAAATATTTAAGTATATGGTCGATAAAGGATATTATCACCCAAACAACCTAGCTGAGCAATTGAATGTGGATATTACTGCCTCACAAACAGCGATGAATCTATCTCAACAATAAAAATTAAAGCCTCTATTAAATAGGGGCCTTTTATGTCTAAGCATAAAATCAAAAAAACTCAAATGAAAAAATGAATGAGAGTGGGACTTATATGTATTTCTACAAAGAAGATTTAATCAACGTTATTGTACCTGATAAACCAGACCCTTCAGCAGCAAAAGTGCTTCAAGAAACTCTAGGTGGTCGATTTGGTGAAATGAGAACTATGATGCAGTTTTTCTTTCAAAGTTCGGATTTCCGGGGGAATCAGAAGAAATACCGTGATTTAATAAGGGGAGTTTTCCTTGAAGAAATTAGTCATGTTGAATTAGTACAAACAACTATTAATCAGCTATTAAACGGATCCGGAGAAGATGCAGTTGGTGCCGCAGGCGAAACAGGTGCTTCACTTGAAGAAGCCATTAAGCACGCAAATCCACACCATTTTATCATGGGAGCACAAAGTTCACTCCCTGTAGATGCCGCCGGAAACCCTTGGAACGGGAACTATGTTTATAGTCATGGTAACTTAATTAGTGATTTGTTAGATAATGTGGTTTTAGAATCCACTGGAGTTCTCCAAAAAACCCGAATCTATGAAATGAGTTCGAATAAGACATTTAGGGAAACCCTTGCTTTCTTAATTGTTCGAGACAATGCACATCAAAATGCTTTTGCTAAAGCTTTAGAAACACTTGGAGTGGATTGGGCCAAAATTTTCCCTATACCCAATTATGATATCAATAAGTATCCTGAATGTCGTAAATATGTTGAAATGGGATTTCATAACGCGCAATTTAATTTTAGATTAGATAATACTCTTATAGGTGAAATATTTAATGGTGAATCCCCAAGTAGAAACAGTGGGGAATTAAGAGTCTCTCCTCCACCTGAGGGGTTCCCAGTCCCACAACTTCCAGAAATGCCAAATGAACATAGTCCCGGGTTATCTGATTTAAATGCTTAATGGAGTCCTATTTAGGGCACTTATTTAATTCTTTATGTTGTTAGATTCGGAAAAGTAATTTTTAATTTGTTACGGTGTTGGAAATACTATAGATGTGCTTAGAGAAGGGTGGCACGGTAAATGAATAACTTTTCATATATGTTAAGGAGGGCAACAATGGGAATATTAAGTGGTAATCCAAAAGAAGAACCATTACATTACGGTGAGGTTTTTGATCTTTGGTCTTCAGTGCTAGCAGGTAATGGAATGATAGCAGGTTATCAAACCATGATGAACCATGCTGGTGACGAGGATCTAAAGAAATTATTAATGGAGGCTATTGAAACTTGTCAGCAGGAAAAAAAACAGGTAGAAGTATTATTAAAGGAAAATGGTATTGGCTTACCTCCTGCTTCTCCTGAACCCCCAGAAGCTTGTTTAGAAGATATCCCAGTTGGTGCTAGAGTACCGGATCCAGCCATTGCTGCTACACTCTCAGCAGATCTTGCTGCAGGATTGGTTCTTAGCAGCCAAATAATCGGAAAATCAATTCGAGAAGATATAGCTATGATGTTTGTTCAAATCCATAATCAAAAAGCCGCATTAGGGGCAAAAGTACTTCGTTTAAATAAAGAGAAGGGCTGGCTCATACCGCCACCGTTACACCTCAATAAAAAGGGTGACTGTTAACTGAATAACTTGAAATTTACAAAGAGGCTGTCTTTAGATAAGACAATCTCTTTTTTTGTAAATATGGAAATATGTTTATGGACATGTAGCAAGCGCTATTTTCATAAAATGTACAAGTTGACCTAAATTTATGAAGGTGATGTATTTGAGTATTACCATATTAATGAGTTACATATTATTGGGATTTACATTAGCAGCACCCATTGGTCCTGTAAATTCTGCACGGTTGGATAAAGGGATCAAGAATGGGTTCTTGCATGCTTGGATTGTTGGAGTAGGCTCGATGATAGCTGATGGGATATTTATGTTGATGGTATATCTAGGAATGGTTCAATTTTTAGGTGTTCCAATTGTACAAATTTTTTTATGGTTATCCGGAGGTTTTATCCTAATTTACTCGGGTATTGAAAGTATTAAAAATGCAAATAAGATTTCCTTAACCTATACACGAGCGAAGGATTCATTACTTAAATGTTTTTTTACAGGTTTTATTTTATCGATTTCCAGTCCTTTATCTATTCTCTTTTGGCTAGGGATTTATGGATCTGTTTTAGCAAAAACCGCCCAAACGAATGGAACAGAGTCCCTTTTGATTTATAGCAGTATGATATTCCTTGGTCTAACTTTTTGGGATATTTTTGTTGCAGCTCTCACTACAGGTTTTAGGAAGCTATTAAATCTAAAAACCCTAATTACGATATCGATTGTGTCTGGAGCGTCCTTAATTGCTTTTGGAATATACTTTGGTTATCAGGGGATACAAGCCCTTTAATAAAGGATCCATCTGGAAATTAGTAAACATTATTTAAATATTTTCTTTAAAAGGTACAACAATAATAAATGTAAATGGATAAGGCACTCCATCCTGAGTGTCTATTTTGCCTCAAAAATAAGATCTAATTTTTAACGGTGAATGTATTTCGAATAAGCTGTAGGGTTAAATGAAAGTAGGTAAAAGTAATGAGTACATGTGAGTTATGCAGACGAAGTGAGGTTGAAATAACAATTCATCACCTCCTTCCAAAAGAAATGGGAGGAACATTTGGTGCAATTGCTGAACTGTGTATTCCATGTCATAAACAAATTCACGCACTATATACTAATGAAGAAATTTCTGCGCGCTTGACAACAGTAAAAGAACTAAGAGAAGATCAACAACTGCAGAGTTTTATAAAATGGATACGAAAACAACCTGCCACTAAGTTAATGAAAATTAACAAATCAAATAATCGAAAACACAATAGGTGGTAACTTGTTTCTGTTAAAAATAACAAGAATGATCATCTATCTATTAGCTGAATTTTTCTAAAGTGACAAAGTGCCTTGTCACCTTATTTTTTCTATAGTAAACTTTTATTGATTTTATTTTTTTGGAGGGTATGGGATGCCAACACCGAGTATGGAAGATTATATCGAACAAATATATATATTAATTGAAGAAAAAGGATACGCCCGGGTTTCTGATATTGCGGAAGCGCTATCTGTTCATCCCTCCTCAGTGACAAAAATGGTTCAAAAACTCGATAAAGATGAGTATTTAGTCTATGAAAAGTATCGAGGTCTTGTGTTAACATCAAAAGGGAAAAAAATCGGTAAAAGGTTAGTGTTTCGGCATGATTTGCTGGAACAATTCTTAAAGATAATTGGTGTGAAGGATGAAAATATCTACACAGACGTTGAAGGGATCGAGCATCATTTAAGCTGGGATGCCATCGATCGAATCGTAGACCTTGTTCAGTTCTTTGAAGATGATACCTCACGTATTGAAGCATTAAAAGAAATCCAAAAACAAAATGAACATGAATAAACTCGTTTACTTTAGAGACTCCACGGAACGTGCAATAGCGTAACCGCGGAGTTCTTTTTTTTGAAAGCTCTAATTTAAAATAAATTGGGGTAGTGTTCAAATGATGAATCGTTTAACGGCATTAAGGTTGGGGCTCCATCGATTCCTTCAATGGATTGAACCCCTTGCAGCTCCCCATTTTCAGTCTCTATAAGTGCTTTTTGATAGGAAATGACCCGTCCCCCGGATGTGACAAAGTTAATAATTTCACCGAAATGATTTCGATGTAAAGCTACAATCGTTTCCAAAATTGTTTCCTCCATTATGATAAGTATTCCTTATATTTTGTCAGGATTAACCAAATAATAAACCATCGAGATGAAAAAACTCGCCATTTAGGCGAGCTGCTATCCCCAAATAAATGGGGTTTCTTGGTATACATAATAGTTAAGCCAGTTGGAAAAGAATAAATGTCCATGGGAACGCCAGCGATTGATTGGCGGTTGAGTAGGATCATTATTAGGAAAATAGTTTTCCGGCATATGAATCTCCAAGCCTTTATTTAAATCCCTCTCATATTCCTGTGCCAAACTATCTGCTTCATATTCTAAATGACCAGTTATCATCACATGCTTACGATCTCTGGAAGATATTAATAAAGCACCAGCTTCTTCAGATGCGGCTAACAATTTCAAGTGTGGATGACTTTTAATGGCCTCAATAGAAACATCTGTATAACGGGAATGTGGTGCATAAAACTGATCATCAAATCCACGCAACAAAATATCGTTTTGTTCAAATACACGATGTGGATAGATACCAGAACATTTTCGAGATAATTCGAACTTTCCGATTCCAAAATGATAGAAAAGTGCAGCCTGTGCCCCCCAGCAAATATGTAATGTCGAGGTTACATTAGTATTGGTCCAATCCATAATCTCCTTTAATTCAGACCAATATTTTACCTGCTCGAATTCCAATAATTCCACTGGAGCACCGGTAATAATCATCCCGTCAAATTTGTGATTCTTCACTTGATCAAAGGTCGTATAAAATTGCTCAAGATGTTGTTTACTAGTATGTGTTGACTCATACGAAATGGTTTTAAGGAACCTTACATTAACCTGTAACGGGCTGTTTCCTAACAATCTTAATAATTGCGTTTCGGCTTTTTCCTTCTCAGGCATTAAATTCAAGATCAAAATATTTAATGGCCTGATGTCCTGGCTGGTTGCTCGATCATCGTCCATGATAAAAACGTTTTCCTGTTCTAATACTTCCCGTGCAGGCAGAAGTTTTGGAATATTAATAGGCAAGCGATCATCCCCTTTCAATTTTTGAATGCTAAATTCATTAATACAACGTCATAACACGAAAAGTCAACAATATTTTAAAAATTCAATAATAATATTATAAACATTATTACAAGTTCAGAAAAGATAATAATTTTTTTATATTTTTAACTCGGAATGGTACGCCTCCTTTGTTACAATTAAAGTTAGAGAGTTATTATTTCAGAATGCGGGGGAATATTTTGCTAATGAAGACATCAGTTAAGTCAGATATTGAAATTGCTCAAGCATCAAAAATGAAACCTATCGTTGAAATCGCCAAAAACATTGGTTTGGATGAGGACGATATTGAATCTTTTGGGAAATATAAAGCGAAGCTATCGAACGAAGCACTGGCAAAAATAAAAACAAATAAAAGCGGAAAAATTATTTTAGTAACAGCAATCAGCCCTACTCCTGCAGGTGAGGGGAAGTCAACCGTTACAGTCGGACTGGGAGATGCCTTCAACCGAATTGGAAAAAAAGCCATGATTGCCATGCGTGAGCCTTCTTTAGGACCAACGATGGGGATAAAGGGTGGTGCAACGGGAGGCGGCTATTCACAAGTATTGCCAATGGAAGATATTAATCTCCATTTCACAGGTGATCTCCATGCCATTACTGCGGCAAATAATGCACTTGCAGCTTTACTCGATAACCATCTTCAGCAAGGAAATGAACTTAATATCGATCAACGCAGGATTGTATGGAAACGAGCTGTTGATTTAAATGATCGTGCGCTAAGAAAGGTAATCATCGGCCTCGGGGGACCATTACAAGGCGTTCCAAGAGAAGATGGTTTTGATATTACCGTAGCCTCTGAGATAATGGCAGTTTTATGTTTAGCAACGGATATCAAAGATTTAAAACTGCGTTTGTCCCGTATCGTTGTTGCCTATAACTATAATAAGGAGCCTGTAACAGTAGGTGATTTAGGGGTTGAAGGGGCATTAACGTTACTATTAAAAGATGCGATTAAGCCAAATCTCGTTCAAACGATTGAACATACTCCTGCCCTGATTCACGGCGGACCGTTTGCCAATATTGCACACGGCTGTAATAGTGTGATAGCCACCCTTGCTGCTTCAAAATTGGCTGACTATGTGATTACTGAAGCGGGGTTTGGTGCAGATTTGGGGGCTGAGAAATTTTTACATATTAAGTCCCGGAGTGCTGGTATAAAACCGGAGGCTGTTGTCGTTGTGGCTACCATCCGGGCGTTGAAAATGCATGGCGGTGTTCCTAAAACTGAACTGGCTAAGGAGAACATCCAAGCATTGACCCTTGGATTTGCTAATCTTCAAAGGCATATTGAAACGATTAAAAGTTTTGGTCTTCCTGTCGTCGTTGCCATTAATAAATTTATAACGGATACCGATCTTGAGGTAAAGACCTTATTAGAATGGTGCCAGCGAGAAAATGTTTCCGTTGCTTTGACAGAAGTTTGGGAAAAAGGCGGCGAAGGCGGAATAGAATTGGCTAATAAGCTATTAGAAATCATTGAAAAAGGCGAAAATAAATTTCAACCACTTTATGAATTATCAGATTCGTTGGAAGATAAAGTGAGGACGATTGTTCAAAAAGTCTATGGTGGAAAAGATGTGGAGTTTTCACCTAAAGCCAAGAAACAGTTACTTGATTTTGAAAAATTTGACTGGTCCCATTTGGCCATTTGTATGGCAAAAACCCAGTACTCTTTATCAGATGATCCTTCAAAACTTGGCAGACCATCTGACTTTACCATCACAATTAGAGAATTTAAGCCTTCTATTGGTGCCGGATTTATTGTTGCCTTAACAGGTGAGGTTATGACCATGCCAGGACTACCTAAGAGGCCGGCTGCCTTAAATATGGATGTTGATGAAAATGGAAATGCGGTAGGACTATTCTAGTTAGCAGAAATCGGCTATTTCGCCGATTTCTTTTATTTGGAGGTGCTTTATGTTTGATCCAACTGCTTTTGATAATATGAAAGTCGTCATTGAAGGAGCCCTTTATGATTTTGATATGCAGGGAACCATCGTTATTACTGATCGAAATGATTGGCACAATTTAGCGAAAATGGCGCGTTTGTTTTCCGTCAGCTTTTCTCTGCCTAATAGCAAAATGGAAGCGAAGATGGAGCTAGAAACTGGTATCTTAAATTTAGCTGCAGAACTTCTGCCTGATACAGTAGCGGAAAAGAATGCTGGCTGTTTTGTTCGCCTGCAATTCACCATGGAACTCGAAGATAATATCGAAAATTTCCAAACGGTTGAGGTAATTTTAAAAAAAGTCTGGGGAGAAACAAGGATTATGAAACAAACTGTAGAATATAATCCCTTAGGCAAGCAGCCAATAGTAAAAAATAGGATAATGATCGATTTTGATAGACTGATCAAGGAAGAACAAATGGAAGACTTGGTGGAAATGACCGAATTCATGGTCATCACTCTTCAACAGTTGCAAAATTTCCTGGACGGTCAATGATTAGGAGGACCAAGATGTCAATTTATCAGTTTCGAGCAAAAACAATTGATGGAAACGAAGTATCATTGAAGGAATTTGAAGGTAAAGTTTTATTAATTGTAAACACAGCAAGTAAATGCGGATTCACACCTCAATATAAAGATCTGCAAGGACTTTATGAAACATACAAAGATAAGGGCTTGACTGTCTTGGGATTTCCATGCAACCAATTCATGAGCCAAGAACCCGGAGAGGAAGCGGAAATTAAATCATTCTGTGAAACAAACTACGGGGTGACATTTCCCATGTTTGCAAAAGTAGATGTAAATGGCGTCTATACTCATCCGTTATTTGACTATCTCAAGAAACAAACACCTGGATTGCTTGGCATGAGTATGGTGAAATGGAATTTTACTAAGTTTCTTGTGGATTCTAAAGGAAATGTTGTAAAGAGATACTCTCCAAATACTAAGCCAAGTGAACTGACTAAAGATATTGAAGCCTTACTGTAGAATATCGGCGGTGGAGATGGTTGTTTTTACGATAAAAATTAAGGGGAGGATGTAATTGGCAAAAACGGCTTGGGTAACTGACAGTACGGCATTTTTGGATGAAGAATTGAAAAATCATCCAGACCTTTACTCAGTTCCTCTTTCTGTCATCCTTGATGGTGAATCCTACGCTGATGGGATTGAGTTGACACCGGAGCAGCTTTTTGAACGACTAAAACAGGTAAAATCACCGCCAAAGACGTCCCAGCCTTCTGTAGGTGCATTCCAAGCATTATACGAACAATTATCAAAAGACTACGATCAAATCGTTGCTGTGCTGCTCTCAGGGAAATTAAGCGGAACTGTCTCATCCAGTGAGCAGGCTGCAAAATTAGTTGAGATTCCGGTTGTCACTTTTGACTCGAATATCTTAACCATGCCAATGGCTGCATTATTAAAAAAGGGAATGGAATTACTAGAAGCCGGTAACAGCCTTAACTCCGTGATCGAAACATTAACTGCGTATCGAGACACCAACGAGACTTACGTCCTTGTGGGAAGTCTCGAGCAACTTCATCGCGGCGGAAGATTAACTGGCTTGCAATTTTTTCTTGGCAGTATGTTGAATGTGAAACCGATTATAGCTTTTGATCAAGGTGCCCTATTTGTAAAGGAAAAAGTCCGCAGTGAGAAAAAGGCGAAGGAAAAAATTCTTGATTACTTTAAGCAATCCTATGGAAAACATCATTTTAAAGAGGTTTATATTTTATATGGATTGCATCAGGAACAGGCAAAAGAATGGCAACAGGAACTGCAGGCTGAATATCCGGAGTTACAGGTTTCAACATCACCATTAGGAGCTGTGATCGGAGTGCATGCCGGAGAAAACACATTGGGTATTAGTTGGTTTAATAATTTGACTTAATTTAAGAGGTGTCCACGGTTTATCCCGTGGGCTTTTTTTTGACTTCATGATAAAATAGCTAGGATAAAGGCAGGTGCTATGAAGTGAAAGATCACATCATTAAACAAACAGAAGAATTTGTCCGTCATGAATTGAGTGAAGATTCGACTGGACATGATTGGTACCATGTTGACAGAGTCAGACGAAATGCTTTACATATATGCAAAGAGGAACAAGCTGGAGACCCGTTTATCGTGGAAATGGCGGCCCTCCTTCATGATATCCCAGATGAAAAAATCAATGAAAGTATTGAAAAAGGCGAGCAAAAACTTGAGAACTTTTTACAATCAATATCACTAACTGCTGGTGAAAAAAGTCAAATTAAGCAAATCATCTCAACGATTTCATTCAAAGGAGGTAATTTCGCAAAATTAGAATCCATTGAAGCAGAAATCGTCCAGGATGCCGATCGGTTGGATGCAATTGGCGCTATTGGAATAGCCCGTGCATTTGCGTATGGAGGTAAAAAGGGACAGCCTATTTATAACCCCGAAATAAAAGTAAGAGAGGGAATGACTCTAGAAGAATATCGAAAAGGGAAATCGACGAGCATTCATCATTTTTATGAAAAACTGTTAAAATTAAAGGATCTTTTAAACACGGATAGTGCTAAAAAAATGGCACGAAGCAAACAGCAAATGATGCAACTCTTTTTAAACCAATTTTTTCAAGAATGGAATGGTAAGTAGTCATGAAAATGCTCACAGTCGAAAATGTATCGAAAACATATGGAGAGAAACAATTGTTTGATCATATTGGATTTACAATTGGCGAAAAAGAGCGGGTCGGCTTGATTGGGGTTAATGGAACAGGTAAATCTTCATTATTGAAAATTGTCGCCGGTTTAGACCAGTCTGATGATGGTCAAATTATTGCCGGAAAAGATTACTCTATTACCTACTTAAATCAACAACCGGATTTTGATACAGACAGAACAATCCTTGAACAGGTGTTTCATGGTGATGCACCGATCTTAAAGTTGATGCGCGAATATGAAAATACTTTAATAAAGTTGAATTCTGCTCCGAACGATAGCAAAGTTCAAGAGGATTTATTCCGTATGCAAAAACAAATGGATGCTCTGGATGCCTGGGATGTCAGCACCAATGCTAAGTCCATTTTAACGAAACTCGGGATTGAGGATTTTACGCAAAAGGTTGGTCAGCTCTCCGGCGGTCAAAAGAAACGTGTAGCATTAGCACAGGTATTAATAGCCGAACCGGATTTATTAATTTTGGATGAACCGACAAACCATCTTGATTTCGAAGCCGTGAAGTGGCTGGAGGAATATTTGACCCGGTATAAAGGTTCCATTCTATTAGTAACACATGACCGTTATTTTTTGGATCGGGTGACAAACCGGATTTTTGAATTGGATGGCGGCAATCTCTTCAGCTATCAGGGAAACTATGCGGCCTTTCTGGAGGCCAAAGCTATTCGTGAGGAAAACGAAGCGGCTACCTATGAAAAACGAAAAAATCTTTTTAGGCGTGAACTGGAATGGATAAGACGCGGCGCCAAAGCGCGGACAACGAAACAAAAGGCAAGAATTCAACGCTTTGAGGAGTTGGATGAAAAAGTATCCGGAGGCCGTTCTACTACTGAAAAAATGGATATCTCATTATCGGGAAGCCGTCTAGGCAAGCAGGTCTTTGAATTAAAAGATGCTTCCAAGAGATATGATGCGAAAATCATCCTCAGTCATTTTGACTTGCTCGTAAAGCCTGGTGACAGAATCGGAATAATCGGGAAAAATGGTACAGGAAAATCTACATTGTTAAACATTCTCGCTAAACGAATGCCGCTTGATGAGGGCGAATTTAACATGGGACAAACGGTTAAAATCGCTTATTACACGCAAGAAGGCGAGGATATGGATGAAAACAAGCGGATGATTGAGTATATTAAGGAAACAGCGCAAATTGTGGAAACATCAGATGGTAAATCAATTTCAGCTGCCCAAATGCTTGAACGGTTTCTTTTTCCGTCCTTTACTCACGGAACGCCAATTCGCAAGCTTTCTGGCGGTGAAAAGCGCCGTTTGTACCTGTTGAAAATCCTGATGACAGCACCCAATGTGCTATTATTGGACGAACCGACCAATGATCTTGATACACAGACACTAACGGTTCTCGAAGATTATTTAGACGAATTCCCAGGAGTTGTCATTACCGTTTCCCACGATCGGTACTTCTTAGATAAAGTGGTTGAGCAATTATTAGTGTTGCAAGGCGAAGGAAAAATAGATTCGTTTTATGGAAATTATAGTGAGTTTCTAGAAAAAGAGTCACTGAAGGAAGCCCCAAAAAACGTGACAGTATCAGTTTCAGTACCAAAAGCTCCTGAAAAAGAAAAGAAGAAAAGAATGAGCTATAAGGAGAAGAAAGAATGGAGCGAAATGGATGAAGTCATCGCCAATACCGAAGCGAAATTGGAAGAAGTTACAGCGGAAATGGCTACAGCAGGCAGTGATTTTACAAAATTGCAGGAATTGATGAAGCAAGAGAGGGAATTAAACGAAAAACTGGAATATTTAATTGAACGGTGGTCTTATTTGGCCGAGTTGGCTGAGAATGAATAAAGAGAGTGTGCCGGATGGCGCACTCTTTTATTGGTATTTCAACTTATATAATATAGCATTTGAACAAACAGGTAATACGAGTATCATAAAACGAGGCTTTTCACATGAATGAACCATCGCCAATATGTTAAACTTGTAAATGAGAAAGCACATAAATAGGTGATAACATGAAAATGAAATCGATCGAACCTACCCCAAGTCCAAATACGATGAAAATCAATCTGGATCAGGAGCTTCCGATGGGGAAGAGTCATAATTATAAGAAAGAAACATCAGCAGATGCCCCTCCGGTCATTCAATCTATTCTTCAGATTGAAGGTATTAAAGGAGTGTATCATGTCGCAGATTTCCTGGCCGTTGAGCGGAACGCCAAATATGATTGGAAAGAGATTCTACCAAAGGTCCGACAGGCATTTGGAGAAAAAGCACAAGAGGCACCCGATCATAATAAAGTTAATGAACATTACGGTGAGATAAAAGTCGAGGTCCAAATATTTAAAGACATTCCTCTTCAAGTGAAATTGACTGATGGAACATCGGAAAAACGCTTTGGAATGCCAGAAGAATTTTTAAAGGCTAGGGAAAGGGCGCAGCTTCCAGAGGACAACTATATCTTACTTCGAAAGTGGAAAAATCAAGGAGTCAGATATGGTGAAATGGACCAAATCGGAATTGAAATTGTAGAGGAATTGATTGCAGCCTATCCGCTTGAAAGACTAGAAGAGTTAGTACAGAAAGCCCAAACAACGGAATCGTTTAACCAAATAAAACCAATGAAGAAACGCATCAAAATTTCAGCAGAAGATTTAAGCAATCCTGAATGGCAAAGCCGTTATCGTCTACTTGAGCAAATGGACGATCCGGAATTGACTGATCTGCCAATTTTAGAAAAGGCCTTAGCGGATGAAAAACCGTCCATTCGGCGCCTTGCCACCGTGTACTTAGGCATGATTGAGGATCAAGATGTTTTGCCTCTTCTATATAAGGCATTAAGAGACAAATCTGTTACAGTCCGTCGAACAGCAGGGGATTGCTTGTCCGATTTAGGATTTCCTGAAGCAATACCTGAAATGTCTAAAGCTCTCAAAGACTCCAGTAAGTTGGTTCGATGGCGTGCTGCGATGTTTTTATATGAGGTCGGTGATGAACGAGCCCTTCCTGCTTTAAAAGCAGCAGAAAATGATCCTGAATTTGAGGTTAGTTTGCAAGTGAAAATGGCAATTGAGCGAATTGCGGGTGGAGAAGAAGCCAAAGGGTCGGTCTGGAAGCAAATGACCGAAGCCAGACAAAGGGAAGAGTAATTTTGCAAAAATACTAGCTTATAGTATTCTATATAACAGAAATGGAGTGAATGAATATGTCAAATGCATACGAAGAGTACATGAAACAAATTATTACACCGATGCGTGAAGAATTGACAAAAGCGGGATTTGCAGAACTGACAACTGCTGATGAAGTAGAAAACTTTATGGAAAATGTAACAGGGACCACACTGGTTGTCGTGAACTCTGTGTGCGGCTGTGCAGCTGGATTAGCTCGACCTGCTGCTACTCAAGCAATATTAAACAGTGAGAAAAAACCGGATCATCTCGTAACTGTTTTTGCGGGTCAAGATAAGGAAGCTACTGCAAAAATGCGAGAATATTTTGAAGGAATTGAACCATCTTCTCCTTCTATGGCTTTACTTAAAGGTAAGGAAGTCGTACATTTTATTCCGCGGCATAATATTGAAGGTATGCCAATGGAAGTTGTAATGGAAAATTTAAAAGGCGCTCTTGAAGCCAATTGCTAAAGAAACGGGACGATTTTTTCGTCTCTTTCTTTTTAAAAAGGATGGATCTTACATGTTTGTGACAACATCAGGGAGGACAAATCAACACTTGATCGAAACTGCTATTGGTGTGGCAGAAACACTTGAAATACCTTATGTTCCCCGTAGAAAGAAGTCTATCAGTCTGCTTCAAAATGAGAAGGACAGCCATTGTATCGTGGTGGGGAAGGACCGACTAGAGTTACATGAAACGGGGAGCACAGAACCCTTTTTCTTTCATCCCAATTCCGCCATGTTCCGTATTAAACGTCTTATAAACGGAGAACATGATCCTTTTGCAGAAGCTGCTGATCTTTCTAAGGGAATGACATTACTCGATTGTACATTGGGGTTAGCATCCGATGCCGCAGTTGCCAGCTACCTAGTTGGCGATGACGGTCAAGTAGTGGGGGCAGAGGGAAATAAATATCTCGCGTACCTTGTCAGCGAAGGACTTCAATCATGGGACTCAGGGGTTGAAGCGATCAATGCTGCCATGAGAAGAATAAAGGTCATCCATACTAAAGCTATAGATTACTTAACTGGTCTTCCAGATAAATCATTTGACTGTGTTTATTTTGATCCAATGTTTGAAGAAAGCATTGAGGGGTCAGTAGGATTACAGCCACTTGCACGCTTGGCCCTTCATGATGACCTTAGCCCAGAAGTGATTTTACATGCCAAAAGAGTGGCAAAAAAAAGGGTTATTTTAAAGGACCATTATAGGAGTGAACGATTCCATCAATACGGCTTCGAAGTGATTCAAAGAAAATCGGCAAAATTCCATTATGGAATTATTAAAAAATAATTTCATTTTTAATAAATTAATCTTTTCTTAAGAAAAAAACAGTATAATCAATTATGAAAGTAAATTTTGAAAAAATAGGTGAAAGCAATGAACAAGTGGCTCCGTAAATCGCTTTTTGTCATCATATCGATTCTTACTTTTGGTTTGGTTACACCAACACAACTAATGAATTCAGTTAATGCGGAGACTCCAGTTGATCAGGACGTTTTAGAAGTACCTACTTCTGAAACGAATTATGTTCATCTGGAAAGTTATATTGAAGAAGATTCCGATTTTGATAGAGAAGAGTTTGTTGACGAGCTAGTGAAACAGGCGGAAGAACAATCCTATCAAAAATTTGGCAGTAAAATTAAGCCTGTTATTGAAAATGAATTTCGTGATATTATTTTGCCTAAAATTGACTTAGCAATTGCTGAAACTGCTGCTCAATTTCCCCAAGAGGATTTGAAAAATTTGACGATTACGGAACAACCTGGTGCGGGAATGTCGGAAAAAATTTTTAACGTGAAAAATCGTGTTACAGGTAAAGATATTCTTCGATTTCATGTGAGACGGGATCACCCACCACATGCTGGGTATTGGTTTAACTTTCATTATCATACTTGTTTTGATCATTTTCAAGTCCATCATGAGCTTGGCTCAATTTATTGGGATAAAAATATACCTCCAAAATGGATGAGCTAAAATTTTATCGTTTATAAATGAAACTTTTTTAAGATATACTCGTAAATATACTATTAATCTACCTACTAGAGACCCAGTGACGAGCTGGGTCTTTTTACGGGATGTAATCGTATTGATGGAGGCGCATCTTTATGTCAGTCTTTCAAGGAATCATTGAAACATACGCAGGCTTTTTTGATTTACATATGTGGAAGGAAGTATTAACGGATCCGGTTGCTTGGGGGCTGATAGGTACATTGGTGATATTGGAGGGACTCCTTTCAGCTGATAATGCTCTCGTACTGGCTGTCATGGTCAAACATTTGCAACCCGAGAAACGAAAAAAGGCGCTTTTCTATGGTTTGTTGGGGGCATACGCTTTTCGCTTTATCGCGATTGGCATCGGGGTATACTTAATAAAATTCTGGTGGATCAAGGTGCTGGGAGCAGCCTACTTGTCCTGGCTATCAATTAAATACTTTTTGGATAAACGAAAGACTGGAACTGATAAAGAACCTGAGGCCGAGGGATTGGATCAGAGCGGTCTGCTTATTCGCCTTTTTGGAACGTTTTGGGGAACAGTTGCATCTGTTGAATTGATGGATGTAGCCTTTTCAGTGGACAGCGTGCTGGCTGCTTTTGGAATCAGCGATGAAATTTGGGTATTGCTCATTGGCGGAATGCTTGGGGTTTTAATGATGCGTGGGGTAGCCGGGATATTTTTATCCTTGATTGACAAGATTCCGGAACTTGAAACAGCAGCTTATGTCTTAATCATGATCATTTCTATAAAGATGTTCTTAACCGTTTTTCATATTGAAATACATCACATAACCTTCTTTCTCATTTTAATCGTCACTTTTGGAGCTACCTTTATTGTGCACTTTTTGAACCGGAAAAAGAATGTAAAAAAGAATTATTAAAAAAAAGGCAAATTTCATAGAGAAAATGAGATTTGCCTTTTTTATCTCTTCTTACCTAAACGGCTGACGACAAAAATATATAGGGTAGACAAAAAGCTGTAACAAATAATAAAAAATATAATTGAAACTGCAAGCGATTTCAATACAGGCACTAAAAGTAATGTTAAAATAATACTGAAGAGAATAAAATCAAGAAATACAAACACTTCAGAACCCAATACCTCTAATACTGTATTCAGTTCTTCCTGAACTGCCTCCATTTTCGGTCGTTTATATAAAAATCTCATAGAAGCACCTACTTAGCATAGTTGTACTCAAATATATGCGGGTACAAGTCAGAATGTGATAAAAGCAGCAGACGTAACATTTTCATGTCTATTGTTTGAAAGGAATAGGAAAAAACTATTGGGGTGATAAAAATGGCTATTAATTTACAAAGAAGTCAACGAGTAAATTTAACCCAAAGAAACCCTGGTTTATCTGAGATTATTGTCAGTTTAGGTTGGAATCCGGTCCTAAATAATGGAGGATTATTTGGAGCTTTATTTGGGATTGGAGATATGCCTAATATCGACTGTGACGCATCTGTCATCATGCTTGGAAAGAACGATCGGCTTTTGCAAAACAAAGATGTCATTTATTTTGGAAATCTAAGCAGCCATGATGGAAGTGTACAACATTCGGGCGATAGTCTAACTGGTTCGGAAGAAGGAGAAGATGAGTGTATTAAAATTGACCTAAACAAAGTTCCATCTACTATTCAAAAATTAGTGTTTGTCGTTACTATTTATGAACCAATCAAAAGGCAGCAGCATTTTGGAATGATAAAAAATGCATTTATAAAGATTGTTAATGCGACAAATCAGCAGGAATTACTTCATTTTAATATTACCGAGGATTTTGCTGAAAAAACAAGCCTCCTTGTCGGTGAATTATATCGAGATGAAACTTCATGGGAATTTTCAGCGATTGGAGAGGGGATAAGGGCTGCCAATCTAAGTGAGGTAGTTAGAATATATGGATAATGGTAGATTTGTAAGCTGTCTTCAATGGACAGCTTATATTTTGTTTTCTCTACTTTTATTTCCAGCTTTGCCTATTAAAATCATCTTAAACTGGCTTCTTAACATGCTATAATACTATATAAAACTGTATATGTGGAGGAATTAGCATGCGTAAATGGTTTGGATTATTTATCATCACTTGCTCGTTCCTTTTTTTTATATCAACATCCCAAGCATCATATGACGGGATTTTGCTGGGGGATTTTTCAAGGAACTCTGTACTCTATCAGTCTATCACACCAAATTACTCTAGATCTTTGAATGACATCATTGTGCTTCCTAGGCAACATTTCAATCAGAGGGAAGCAGCAAATATCATTAATCGGATCAATGAATTGCCACCTTCTTTGTTACAGGATATAGATAACAAAGGAATCACATTAAAATTGTTCACAGGAAAACTAACGGATAATCCAACTGCAAGTGCTTTAAGCGGACAAATTCCTAGAGGCTATCAAACAAAAACAACCTGGGATGATGTCCCCGGTGTTGGTGGGTCTGAGGTAGTTCTTGTCAAAATAGGCTGCAGTGAACAAGGTAAAGGACATGGTTCCATCAATTTGGAACTTCATGAACTGGCCCATTCTATTGACCATTATGTCTATGATGATACTAGTCAAAAACAGGAGTTTCATGATATTTGGGAAAAAGAGCACGACCAGTTGTTCCCCGGAAACAGCTATTTCAATTACCAAGAGGAATATTTTGCTGAGACATTTGCGATGTATTATTTAAATAAAGATTCAAAAAATGAACTTAAAATAAAGGCACCAAACACATATAAATTTTTCGAAAACATACTCTAAAAGTTATGGTAAAATGTTAAGATATGAAACACAGCAAGGAGTGTGACTAAATTGAAGCAATACCTAGATTTATGCAAGCATGTTCTTGAACATGGCACCGTCAAAGGCGATCGGACAGGAACTGGAACGATTAGCACTTTTGGATATCAAATGCGATTTAACTTGGAGGAAGGATTTCCTTTATTAACAACAAAAAAACTTCATTTAAAATCCATCATCCATGAATTACTATGGTTTTTAAATGGTGATACTAATGTGAAGTATCTGCAAGACCATGGTGTCAGAATCTGGAATGAATGGGCTGATGAAAACGGTGAGCTTGGACCGGTTTATGGACATCAATGGCGCTCATGGACAGGTGCCAATGGAAAAACTGTTGATCAAATATCCGAGTTAATCAATCAAATTAAAACAAATCCTAATTCTAGACGTCTGATTGTCAATGCCTGGAATGTGGCCGAAATTGATAACATGGCATTACCGCCATGTCATTGCATGTTTCAATTTTATGTGTCTGAAGGAAAGCTTTCCTGTCAATTATATCAACGCTCTGCGGACGTGTTTCTTGGCGTTCCATTTAATATAGCATCCTATGCTCTACTGACGATGATGATTGCCCAAGTTTGCGATTTAGAGCCTGGTGAATTTATTCATACATTTGGTGATGTCCATATTTACCAAAACCATTTAGAGCAAGTTAAGCTTCAATTAGGCAGAGAACCACGTGCATTACCAATTTTAAAAATAAATCCTGCGGTAAAAGATATTTTTTCCTATAAGTTTGAAGATTTTACGCTGGAAAATTATGATCCACATCCGCACATTAAAGGAGTCGTGAGTGTATGATTTCCTATATAGTAGCGATGGATGAAAACAGGGTGATTGGAAAGGAAAACCAATTGCCCTGGCATTTACCGGAGGATTTGAAATTTTTTAAACGTGTTACCATGGGGCACCCTATTGCAATGGGGAGAAAGACGCATGAATCGATAGGCAGGATTCTTCCTGGCAGAGAAAATATGGTGATCACTAGACAGGCAGAACTTGAGTGTGAGGGATGCACGGTTTTTCATTCTATTGAGGAGTTTTTGACGGCTAGTAAGGGTCGAGAAGACGAGATCTTTGTGATTGGCGGTGCGGAAATTTTTAAAGAATTATTTCCTTATGCTGACCGTCTGTACATTACCAAGATTCATGAGAAATTTGATGGGGATACATTTTTTCCGGAATTTAATTGGGAGGATTGGAAACTCATCTCTTCTGAAAAAGGGAAAACAGACGAAAAAAATCCCTACAAGTATGAATTTAGTATCTATGACCGGAAGTAAAATTAGGAGAGGTAGACTTCATGGTTAGATTAATCACGTGCTTTTTATATATGAGCGGTTATTTGATTTATAGCATTCCAACTTTAAGGAAGATGAAAAGACTGTCCAAGAATATACCAGTTTCTGAAAGAGATTTACTAATACATAAAGTACCGAAAATGTGGTCACGAACCATTATGAAAATTACAGGATCAAGGGTTAGTGTGGAAGGACAGGAATTTATTCCGGATGGACCAGTAGTATTTGTTGCCAATCATGAGGGCGATTTTGATGTACCTTCGCTCCTTGGGTATATTAATAAACCATTTGGATTTGTTTCAAAGATGGAAGTCATGAAGGTTCCAATCCTTTCTTCTTGGATGGAAGTTATGAATTGCATTTTTCTGGATCGAAGGAATCGTAGACAAGCTGTTAATTCGATTCGAGAAGGAGCAGCTATGTTAAAAAGGGGCCATTCGATTTTAATCTTCCCGGAAGGAACGAGAAGTAAAGGTGGACCTATATCTCCATTTAAAACTGGCAGTTTTCACTTAGCCAAGGATGCAGGAGTTCCAATTGTACCGATTTCAATAAAAGGAACATCAGACGTATTTGAAAAAAATAACAGATTCATTCGTCCTGCGACTATTACGATAACGATTGGTCAACCTATCAATCCACAAGTATATGCAAATTTGGATTTGAAAGAATTAGCGGAAAATGTTCGCCAAATCGTGATTAGAAATCTTGATGACCATGGTATGGTATCATAAAAAAGCATCAGACACGTCTGATGCTTTTTCATTAAAACTTTCCGTTCGTTTCGTATTCTGTTAATGCAGCGATCATGCTATGGAATTCATGGCGATGGCGAAATTCCTCCTCGCGGAAATGGGTCTTTACCCATGTGATCAGTTCCTTAGAACTGTTGAAGTATTCTCCACTTCGGTCGCTCTTGCGAATGGTATATCTTCCATTGTCATCATCAATGGTTACTTCAACAGGTAGGGCCCCATCAAAGCTGAAGAGTGAAAATTCCATCCAATTCACATCCAATCATTCAAATTCAGAATTTTCTATATATTATGCGTATGGCGGTCTGATTATATGTATGAATGCATATGTAGTCAAAATATATTAAATATTCAATCGTAATTTTTAGGTTGACTAATAATGGGGTTGCTGTTAAATTGTTATAGAGATTGGCAGGCAGTAAAACGAAATGAAAAATATCACAAATACGTTATTTTTATTTAATATTGTGAAATTACTATGAATTATCTCAAATAAATTATGCAAAAAGTTTTTTCAATACTATAATCTTAGTAGAAGTTACTTCTAAATTGAAGGGGATGTATTTCAATGTTTTCAAATATTGGCGTACCTGGATTAATTTTAATCTTAACACTTGCATTGATTATCTTTGGACCCAAAAAACTTCCGGAAATCGGTAAAGCTTTTGGACAAACTTTAAAGGAATTCAAAAAGTCTACACGCGAACTTACAGATGACGTTATGAGTGAAATAGATGATGAAAAGAAAAAGTTGACAAAATAAGGGTGTAAGATTCCGTGTCTTGCACCTTTTTCTTCTTAAAAATATGTTTAAGGATAGACTACTTTCTTACCATTGAAATTGGCAGGGGAAATAAATGGAAGATAAAGAATTACAATTGGTTGATCATTTAGAAGAACTCCGGAAACGAATCATCATTTCCGCTGTTGCTTTTGTTTTGTTTTTTATAGTTGGCTTTATTTATGTAGATGATATTTATCGATGGTTTGTGGGTAGTACCAAATTAATGGTGCTTGGTCCCAGTGATATCATGTGGATTTATTTTATGCTGGCTACCGTGGTGGCCATTGCTGGAACAATTCCTGTTTTAGCTTTCCAAATTTGGCTGTTTGTCAGGCCGGCCTTGAAACCGGTGGAAAGAAAAATTACTTTATCGTATGTACCAGCATTATTTTTTCTATTTATCATTGGTCTTGCCTTTGGGTATTTTGTAATATTTCCGATGGTTCTGGATTTTTTGGTAAAAATCGGTCAGGACATGTTCGTTACAAACTTTACCGCAGAACGGTACTTTAGCTTTATTATGAATATGACCATTCCGTTTGGAGTATTATTCGAATTGCCAGTGGTGGTTATGTTTTTAACTTCTTTAGGAATCATCAATCCGTTTATATTATCGAAGGTACGTAAATATGCTTATTTCGTCCTTGTGATTATTGCAATTGTGATTACACCACCGGATTTTATGTCTGACTTTGTTGTTACCGTACCATTATTGCTTTTATACGAAATTAGTATTAATCTATCGAAGTTTGTATATCGAAAACGTTTAAAAAAACAGCAGAATGAGGAAGAAGAATTAATAGAAGCGTAAGTTAGAAGATCTTAGGGGATTATCATCTCTTAAGGTCTTTTTTAATGCTCAAAACACTACTATAGTGGCATCATATCTTCAGTCAATCAACATTATCAACTTAAACACTATTTATAACATTGAAACAAAGATAAGGATACTTTGTGTCTTTTTTTGAAAATTCAAGACGAAAGAACCAAAATTATACTACAATTGCCTTGAAATCTAGTTTTGGACTATATTTCCATATAAGTGGGGGGAAAGCGGATGAAAAGACAGAAGACTGTATATGAGGCCGCGATAGAACACGGTTTTAGCCGTCGTGACTTTTTGAAAATGTGTACAGCTCTTGCTGCTACGCTAGGACTTGAATTTACACAATCCGATCAAGTTGTAAAAGCGATGGAAACAAAAACAAGAGTACCAGTAGTTTGGCTCCAATTCCAAGATTGCACAGGCTGTTCTGAATCATTTATTCGTTCATCACAGCCGAAAACAGAAAGCGTTTTATTAGAAATGATTTCACTTGAATATTCTGAGGTACTTTCAGCAGCATCAGGTCATCAAGTGGAAGCTTCAATGGAACAAGTATTAAAAGATTATAAAGGAAAATACGTACTAGCTGTTGAAGGAAGCATTCCTGAAGATGACTCTTTTTTAATGGTAGCAGGTAAATCTGCTAAAGACACATTTCTGAAAATGGCAGAAGGTGCCATGGCGATTATTGCTTATGGATCCTGTTCTTCCTGGGGGGGTATACCCGCGGCACATCCAAATCCTACAGGTGCCAAATCTGTCACCAGCTATGTGAAAAATACTCCAACTATCCTTGTACCGGGATGCCCTCCTATTGCCGAAGTAATGACAGGTGTGATAGCCCATATTATTACATTTGGTAAGTTGCCTGAATTAGATCAATTCGGTCGACCAAAAGCATTTTACCGTCACCGCATCCACGATAAATGTAACCGACGTGCGTACTTTGATGCCGGTCTGTTTGTTGAATCCTTTGATGATGAAGGTGCTAAACAAGGCTATTGCTTATATAAGGTAGGCTGTAAAGGACCCACGACTTACAACTCTTGTGCTGAGATGCGCTGGAGTGGGGGAGTAAGTTATCCCATTCAATCCGGTAATCCTTGCATTGGCTGTTCGGAGAAAGATTTCTGGGATAATGGCCCGCTATATACAAGAAGAGCGAAAATTCCAGGTACACAGACAACAATTAATCCGGATAGCGTAGGAGCAGCCGTTGTTGGTTTGGCGGCGGCTGGTGTAACTGTGCATGCTGCAGGAACAGTGATCAAGAAAAAGATAGACGACAAGCGGGGTGCAGAAGAATGAGTGAACGAATTGTTGTAGACCCGATAACAAGAATCGAAGGTCATCTTCGGGTTGAAGTTGATATTGATGAAAAAGGTGTAATTAAAGACGCCTTCAGTTCAGGAACTGCTGTTCGCGGTCTTGAATTAATAGTTAGGGATCGCGATCCACGGGATGTTTGGGCATATATTCAAAGAATTTGTGGTGTTTGTACATCGGTTCATGCACTAGCAGCGATCCGTTCAGTAGAAGATGCATTAAACATCAAAATACCAAGAAATGCTCATTTAATTCGCGACATTATGAACCAAACAGTTTTTTTGCATGACCATGTGGTGCATTTCTATCATTTACATGCATTAGATTGGGTTGATGTTGTAAGTGCTACCCAGGCCAATCCTGCTGAAACTTCAAGAATTGCCCAATCTATCTCAAGTTGGCCAAAATCATCTCCCGGTTATTTTACAGATGTTCAAAATAAAATAAAGAAACTAATACAAAGTGGGCAATTGGGTATATTTGCTAATGGCTATTGGGGCCATAAAGCCTATAAGCTGCCGCCAGAAGTGAACCTGATGGCTGTTGCGCATTATCTGGAAGCTTTAGATTGGCAAAAAGAGGTCGTAAAAATTCAAACTATTTTTGGTGGAAAGAACCCTCACCCACATTATGTGGTAGGTGGTATGGCGACTCCACTAGATATTAATAGCGATAATGGTGTCCACGCTGAAAGATTGATGCATGTTTCCCAAATAATTGACCAAGCACGGGATTTTGTCAACCAAGTATACATACCAGATTTGCTTGCAATCGGCTCTTACTATAAGGATTGGACGTATGGGGGAGGATTGAATAATTATCTTTGCTACGGAGATTTCTCGACTGGTGATATTTACGATACCAAGCTTTACAGAATGCCTAGAGGTATAATTTTAAACGGAAATTTGAACGAAGTACTTGATGTAGATCTTAAAGACCCTAAACATGTCCAAGAATTTATTGATCATTCTTGGTACACCTATGACGGTAAAGATGGTGGAGAAGGAAAGCACCCATTTGTTGGTGAAACTGAATTTAACTATACAGGACCTAAAGCACCGTACAAAACATTGGATACTGATAAGAAATATAGCTGGTTGAAGGCTCCTAGGTGGAAAGAACACCCAATGGAGACTGGTCCATTAGCAAGGATGATGGTCGGTTATGCATCTGGTAAAGATGAGTTTGTAAGCATTGTCGATGATACCTTGAAAAAATTGGGGCTACCCATCACAGCATTGCAATCTGCACTAGGACGAACCGTTGCACGGGGGCTTGAATCAGTTTTGATTGCTGACTGGATGCGAAATGATATGGATGAGTTACTGAAAAACGTCAAGAGCGGCAACCAGGTCACCTTTGACAGGACTAAATGGGATCCAGATACATGGCCTGAACGTGCTAAAGGGGTTGGCTGGTTAGAAGCCCCTCGAGGAGCTCTGGGACATTGGATTGACATCGAAAATGGAAAGACCAAAAATTATCAAGCAGTTGTTCCGACAACCTGGAATGCATCGCCTCGAGATCATAAAAATAATATTGGTGCATATGAAGCAGCACTAAAAGGAACACCACTGTTAAACAAAGAACAGCCATTGGAATTATTACGAATAATCCATTCGTTTGACCCGTGTCTTGCATGTGCTGTTCACTTAACCGATTTGGAAACAAATAAGACGACTGAAATTCGTTTAGGTTAGGAGGGAAACAAATGGGTGCGCCTAAATTACCGACCCAGCCGCCGGGAACCTTCCTTAAAAAACCAGTTATTAAAAACAGCGAGAATTCATTCCACCCGGAAGAGCCAATCAAGTATACAACGATGGAAAATGATGTAAAGGCATATGTGTGGGATTTGCCGGTACGACTTTACCATTGGGTCAATGCGATCTGTATAGTCATTTTGATGGTAACAGGAATTTATATAGGGAAACCCTTTGCAGGAGCAGGCATTCCTGAAGAGGCTTACTATTCCAATCTGATGGGCTGGGTTAGATACATTCACTTTTTTACTGCATTTGTGTTTACAGCAGCCTTTATCTATCGGATGTTCTGGTGTTTTGTTGGGAACAAGTTTGCCAAATTTAATCCGTTTCGTTGGGTATTCTGGAAGGATACATGGGAAACCATCAAATTTTATTTGTTCTTGCCAAATAAAAAACCACACTTCGTAGGTCATAATCCACTGGCATTTTTAAGCTATTGGATCTTTAACTATCTTGGATCCTTCATTGTCATTGTGACAGGTTTTTATATGTATTTTGAGCCTCAAAAGGAAACTATTTGGGCAAAGTTGTTTGCTTGGGTTCCATATATTTTTGGGGATAGCTATTTAAGTCGTTCATGGCATCATCTGACAGCGTGGGCTTTTATGCTCTTTATCGTGCTCCATGTATATTTAGCCTTCCGAGATGATTACCTAGAACGTTGCGGTTCAATCTCATCTATGTTTACTGGCTATAAAACCGAACCGAAAAAAGCAGTAAAAGAGGATGAAAAATAGGGGTTAAATTGAATTGGAGTATGCACTTTAATAGTCCTAGTCGGGTTGTTGAAGTTGCTTACTCCATTTTTTTTTAATGGCTACGTTAAACGACATTGTTGATTTTTTGTACCCTGTTGATTGGAGAGGAAGGCACGAAGACTCCTCGAAAATGCTAACGCATTTCCTTCGTGCGTGGGCGAATTCTAGGAAGAAAATCAATGTCCTGTTGGAGTACGGTTCTGGAGAGACCCCGCAGGCGCAAGCGCCGAGGAGGCTCTCCGAAACGCCCTTGGAAAGCGAAGTGCCTGGAGCGGAAATCAACAGTCAAGTTTTTTAATAAGAAAACTCGACGATTGGCGAACCTTTAGCCGAAGACAGAGGCGTAGTTGCACTTATACCTGATGGTAAGTTTATACTTTCCTATCGGCCAAAAAAGATTTAAAAAATATTCACAGTTATTACCATGTCAAAGTGATAGCATTATGAATAGAAGAACTTATTAGGAATTACGGAGGGGAATTGTAAACCATAACGGTTGGTTGTTTTTTGAATGAAATGAAACAGATCGGAGAATAGCCATGAGCGAAAATAAAATAACCATTTTAGGAATTGGTAATACTCTTTTCTCGGATGAGGGTGTAGGAATTTATGTTTTACCATTATTAGAGGAAGCATTCAAGAACAATGAAAATATTGAAATAATTGAAGGGTTGACAGATGGGATCAAGTTGCTTGGTCCAGTGGAAGACGCAGAGAACTTAATAATCATTGATGCCATTAATGCAGGTAAACCTGGAGGGACGATAATTAAACTGGAAGGTGACGAGATTCCAGCATACTTCGGAATTAAAATGTCTATTCATCAGTTGGGTTTCCAAGAGGTCTTAATGGCCGCCAAAATGCGGGAAAGATATCCGAAGCGAATAGCCATGTTGGGAATGCAGCCAACTTCACTTCAACTTGGAATTGGCTTGACTGAAACCAATCAAGCCAATCTTGATGAACTAGCAAGTGCTGTAATTAAGCAGGTCCAAAATTGGAGTCATTCAAGATGAAACGGGGAGATTTTTTAAAAGAGATGGCTGGAAGTTTGTTCCATACAGTTAAATCTGTTTACGAGCCATTTTTGAGTGATGACTTGGAAAAAATGGAGGAGGCTGCCGATAAAGCTTTGGGGATTAGCTGGATTCCTTTAATGAACGAAAGTGAGCTTTACGCTGAAGTGGAAATGAAATTTCTTAATGGTAAACCCATTATTGTTTCAAAGCATGGTGAGAACCTGCATGCAGTGGATGGGATTTGCCCTGAATGTTCAAATATTATTTTCCTGGCTTCGCAATATTCAACAGGGAAATGTTTGAATTGCGAAAAAGACTTTAATTTTAAGTCCATGACAGGTGAACTAAGACTTGATTCGTTACCGTTGAAATTAAAGGATCACCAGTATTACATAGGGATACAGACGTATAAGAGACAGGGTGGTAGTTATGCATGAGATGTCACTAATGGGGGATATCATCCAGCTTGTTCAAGAGGACGCTGAGGCAAAAGGAATAAAAAGGCTGGAAAAAATTGAGTTGCTTGTCGGAGAAATAGCAAACGCTATGCCGGACGCTCTTAGAATGGCCTTTGCTATAATTCGTGAGCAAAATCCCCAGCTATTTTCCGAAACTGCTGAACTGGTTATACACCTTGAGGAGGCAAAGGCCGAATGCGTACTATGCGGGCATGTTTACCGTCCCGAGCAAAAGATTGCCCTTTGTCCTCAATGCAACATTCCTTCCGGCAGGATGCTGTCAGGGGAAACTTTTCAGGTACTATCATATGAGGGGGAGTAATCTATTATGAAGGTAACATTAAGAACAGATGTATTAACAAATAACAACAAAGCTGCAGAGTTCAATCGAGAGCTTTTTCAAAGCACTAATACCTTAGTGATTAACCTGATGAGCTCACCTGGTGCGGGTAAGACCACGCTGTTAGAAGAAACAGTAAGAGCTCTTTCAGGAAAATATCGGATAGCCGTTATTGAAGGGGATTTGGCTACAGAAAGAGATGCTGATCGGATTAGAGCAATGGGTGCTAAAGCAGTTCAAATCAATACTCATGGAGGATGTCATCTTGATGCGAGAATGGTAGCTGCTGCACTGGCTGAGTTTGATCTGGAGGAGATTGATCTCTTATTTATCGAAAACGTTGGTAATCTGGTTTGTCCTTCAGGCTACGATCTTGGGCAAAACCATAAGGTAGCTGTCCTCAGTGTTCCTGAAGGTAATGACAAGATCCCAAAATATCCGCAAATGTTCATGCGGACTGAACTGGTACTTTTAAATAAAATAGATTTATTGCCATATCTTGATTTTAGCGTTGAAGAAGCCAAAAAGGATTTGACTGAGATTAATCCTGAATCCCTCTTATTGCCTATTTCCGCACGTACTCAGGAAGGACTTCATGAATGGATATCATGGATTGAAGGAGCATATGGCAAATGCTTAAAGCAATAAGGGTTGCTGTAAGAGGAAGGGTACAGGGGGTAGGCTTCAGGCCATTCGTGTTTCAGCTTGCTAAGCGATATCAGCTGTGCGGCACTGTACAAAATAATATGGATGGTGTCAAAATTTATCTTGAAGGAGACAACCACGTTCTGGATGCCTTCCTAGCAGATTTAAAAAATAAAGCTCCAAGACTTTCAAAAATGACTGAAATTATAGTTGAAGAAGCTGAATTTCAACATGTAAGCGATTTTACGATTATTGAAAGTGAGCGGAGCGGAACATCGATGCTAGTTATTCCTATTGATTCGGCTGTTTGTGAGGATTGTTTACAAGAAATGAATAATCCGACAGATTTTCGTTATCAATACCCATTTATTAACTGCACTCAATGTGGTCCACGTTACACGATAATTAAAGAACTGCCCTATGACCGGCCTTACACTTCTATGGAAAGCTTTCCAATGTGTGAAGACTGCCGGAAGGAATATGAGGATCCGACAAATAGAAGACACCATGCTCAACCAATTGCTTGTCCTAAGTGCGGTCCTACAGTCCGCTTACTTGACGGGGAAGGTAATGAGGTGGATTGTGAGGATCCAATTCAACACACGATCAATCTACTAAAACAAGGCGGCATTGTGGCAATTAAGGGGATTGGTGGATATCACCTCAGTTGTGATGCGAGAAATGAGCAAGCTGTATCTATGCTCCGTATCAGAAAAAAACGACCTAATCGTCCTCTTGCCGTCATGGCGTCCTCACTAGACTCTGCTGCAGAGTTTACGAGGATGGATCTGACCGAAAGAAATCTATTAAAAAGTCCTGAATCACCAATCGTCATCTTAAAAAAACAATCCAATTACGACTTGGCTCATAGTGTGGCACCCGGTATGGGTACGATCGGAGTCATGATGCCTTATACACCGCTTCATTATTTATTATTTGCAGACCAAGATCTTTCCTGCCTAGTTATGACAAGTGCAAATCCATCCGGTCAGCCAATTTTATATAAAGATGAAGAGGCTTTTCACTATTTAGACGGAATTGCAGATTATTATTTGGTACATAATCGAGAAATTCTTCATCCTGTAGATGATTCTGTTGTACAGATCAATGATGGTAAACTTGATTTTTTTCGACGTTCGCGAGGGTATGTTCCTGACCCTTTAACCTCTATACTGAATGTATCTGGGATTGTAGCCTTTGGGGGACAACAAAAAACGACGTTTACAATCGGTAGAAATGAACAAATCTTTATTGGACCACATATTGGTGATTTAGAAAACCTAGAAACCATTAATCATTATCAGCAGGAGTTGGCCCATCTTCTTAAATGGATGGACCCACCAATGAATACAGCAGTAATTGATATGCATCCCGGCTATCAAGTTCAGAATCTAGTAAATGAATTTGATTTTTCGGAAGTCTATCCAATTCAGCACCATCATGCCCATATGGCAGCCTGTTTAGAGGAGCATCGTATTTCTGGAAAGGCATTTGGGGTTATTTTGGACGGGACTGGTTATGGGGTAGATGGAAACGTTTGGGGATTTGAAATTCTTCATGGAGACGCTGCTTCGTTTAATCGCCTGGCACATTTACACTATACTCCTCTTCCCAGTGGTGAAAAGTGTATCAAAGAACCATGGAGAAATGCAGCAGCAATGCTCATATCTCTAAACGGCAAGGAAGGGGAGCGATTAGTGAAACAAATTTTCCCTGAACATACTGCCAATATTGATGTATTAAAAAGGATGATTGATAAAAATATCAATACCGTTTATGCCGGAACCTGCGGTCGGTTATTTGATGCTGTAAGTGCCTTATGTGGCGTGACAACGGTCTCAAGCTATGACGGCGAAGCTGCCATTTTGCTTTCTGAGCTGGTTGATGAGAATAAAGTGTATCAACCGTATACTTATAAATTGCTAGACCAAGAGATTTTAACTATTGATTTTTCAGAAATGCTAATGGAAATTGCTTCTGACGTTTTGGAAGAAAAAAAGGTCTCCGAGATTAGTGGAAGCTTTCATGAAACGGTTGTCCAAGCTATTCTCGCTTCTTTGAGCAACATAACTAGGGATATTCCTTGTGAAGAAAAAAAGGTAGTACTTTCAGGTGGCAGCTTTCATAACAGGTACCTTAGAAAAAGAATTTCCGCGGAATTGCGAAAGAATGAATTCCACGTATTTGTCCCGGAACAAATTCCTTGCAATGATGGGGGACTGTCCTTTGGACAATTAGCTGCGGCTGCAGCCAAGAAGGAGGCAAAATTATGTGTGTAGGTGTACCAGCAAAGGTAATAAAAAAGGATGAATTTAGTGCAGAGGTTGATGTCCTTGGTTCACAAACAACAGTGGGGATCATCTTCGTGCCTGAGGTGGAGTTGGGGGATTATGTCATTGTCCATGCAGGCCAGGCAATGAGTATTGTCGATGAGGAATATGCTAAACAAAGTGTGGAGGAGTGGATGAAACTTGTCAATGCACGAAGTTCTGAAACAGTCTAGCAATCCAGAAATCTGTAAGCCACTGGCTGAAGCTGTAATTGAAAAAGCAAAGGAATTCCAAGGGAAATTTGGCCGTAAACCGGCTTTCATGGAAGTGTGCGGCTCCCATACTATGTCGCTTGCCCGAACAGGGGTAAAACCATACATAAAGGATTATGTAAACCTTATTTCCGGACCGGGTTGTCCCGTATGTGTAACAGACCAGCGATCGATAGATGCTATGATTGCCCTTTCCGAGGGAGAGAACCGAATCATCTGTACATTCGGCGACATGATGAGAGTGCCAGGTTCCAAAGGAACATTGCTGGAATCAAAAATTGCCGGTAAGGATATTCGCGTATTATATTCACCGATTGATGCTGTTAAAGTAGCAGAGGAACATCCAGAAAAAGAAGTAATCTTTCTCGGAATTGGTTTTGAAACGACGATTCCCATTTTAACTCTCATGGTTGCTGAGGCTGAAAAACGAAAGATCGAGAACTTCTCGATCTGGATGACAACAAAATTAGTCGAGCCTGTATTAAGATATTTGCTTGATGCAGGTGAAGTTCATTTAGACGGTTTTTTACTGCCTGGACATGTTTCAATTGTTCTGGGGGAAGATTCCTATTACTATTTAACAGATGAATATCAGATTTCAGGAGTCATAACCGGTTTTGAGACAGCAGAACTTCTTTCAGGTATATACAAATTAATGGATCTAAAAATGTCGGGGAAAACGGAGATATTAAATAATCATCGAGCTGTTGTCAGAAAAACAGGGAACCAGGTGATTCAAAACCATATGGACCAATATCTTACAGAATGCGACGAGGCATGGAGGGGCATCGGAATCATCCCCAACAGTGGACTGGATTTAAAGCCAAAGTATGATAAGTATAATGCCAAAAAGCGCTTCTCAGTGAATGTAGGAGAGCCTAGAAAAACAAAATGCCGTTGCGGTGAAGTTATTCGAGGACTGATTGCACCAACGGAGTGTTCGCTCTTCGGAAAAGCCTGTCATCCAATGAACCCTATTGGCCCATGCATGGTATCAGCAGAAGGAAGTTGTGCAGCCTATTATCAATACATGAGGGAGAGCTTTTAATGGAGAAATATATTAGTCTGGCACATGGAGATGGTGGTGAATTGAGCCACCGACTCATTAGGGAAATTTTTGTGGAGTCTTTTGGCGATGGTAAAGCAGCCTTATTTGATGCGGCAGAAATTACTATTCAAAACAGCAAAATTGCCGTTACGACTGACTCATTCGTGATTAATCCAATATTTTTCCCAGGTGGTTCTATTGGTAAGTTAGCGGTGGCAGGAACAGTAAATGACCTTGCTGTTAGTGGAGCTAAACCTGCCTACTTAACATGTGGATTTGTAATTGAAGAAGGGTTCCCAATTGCAGAACTTAAAAAAATTGTAAGGGATATGGCAGATGAAGCCAGTAAAACCGGTGTAAAAATTGTAGCTGGCGATACAAAAGTAGTTGAACGGGGAAGTGCAGATGGAGTTTACATTAACACTACTGGAATCGGCATCTATGAAACGGGTAAGGGTTGCAGTTTGGAATTTGAAGAAGGGGACGCCATCCTAGTAACAGGCACAATTGGTGATCATGGGATTGCTGTCCTTGCTGCACGTGGAGAATTAGGTATTACGGTACCGATTAACAGTGATTGTGCGTCATTAAATAAAATGCTTTGGGAAGTTCTTGAACAAACAGATGGAGTAAAAATCATGAGAGACCCAACAAGAGGTGGATTAGCTACAACTCTTGTGGAGATAGCAGAAGACTTCCACTTAACCATGAAATTGGATGAGCTTGCTTTACCTGTAAAATCAGAAGTGCACGGGGCCTGTGATCTTTTGGGTTATGATCCGCTTTATCTCGCTAATGAAGGAAAAGCAATTATTATTGTGGCAGCAAACGAAAAGGACAAAATACTTGATATATTAAAGGAATTTCCTGAAGGAAAAGATGCAAAAGTAATTGGGTCGATCATTGGAAAACAAAAAGGTCAGCTATTGCTGGAAACACCACTTGGTTCAAAAAGATTACTGACAAGATTATCAGGAACAATGTTTCCGCGGATTTGTTAATAAAATGCCTCCATTCAACATAGAATGGGGGCATTTTTTTTAATATCCATTTTGTTCTTAATAAAGAATAAATAAACTTTATTTTCAGGGGTTTTTATAGTATAATCATATTAAACGGTTCTTTAATGAGAACAACACTCTACTATATGAAGGTCTATTATTCAATTTATATCATATATTATAAAAAAATAATAATTATTAGCAGGAGTTGTCGTAATCATGTACAAAAAACTCTGCCCAAAATGTGACAAAGTTTCTTATAGTAGCTATGCTGATGGAAATTGGATTTGTCCAACCTGCAATCAGGATCTAACATCTGTAAAAGCCACTGTACCAAAAGCAAAAAAGCAAGACGGTCCTCATCTATTTATTGTAAAGGAATCTGATCTCCAACATGAACCGAATACTCAACCAAAAATTAGTCCTTATATTTTTAAATCCTTTGATTAGTGAACAGGTCATGTAAAATTGACCTGTTTTTTCTTGGTCAATTTTAAGGAATTATGAAGAATTTATTTCTTTCAAGCTTTGAAACCTGTATAATACAAAGAAGGAACACGTTAGGGATGTGAACACATGAGCAAAATTAAAATTGTAACCGATTCAACTTTGGACTTGCCAATTGAAGTAGCAAAGGAACTGGGTGTTGAAGTGGTTCCATTGGCAATTACGATAAATGGAGAAACGTATTTAGATCGAGTGGAATTAGATCCTGTTAGGTTTATTGAAGAAATGGGTCATTCCAAAGAGCTTCCAAAAAGCTCTCAGCCTTCCACTGGCGCTTTTCTTGAGGTATATGACCGCCTTGGAAAAGAAGGCTACGAAGTCCTTTCTATTCATATGACCGGGAAAATGAGTGGAACCGTCAGATCTGCTGAAAGTGCCGCTCAAATGACTGAATCGAAAGTGACCGTTATTGATTCTAAATTTATTTCTAAAGCGTTGTCATTTCAGGTTCGTGAGGCTGCGGAAATGGCTGAACAAGGCAAGAATATGCAGGAAATTCTTGAACGCCTAGATACGATTCGTGACCATACCAAATTATATATAATGGTAGATACGTTGGAGAACCTTGTTAAAGGTGGTCGCATTGGCAAAGGTAAGGCATTTATCGGTTCTCTATTGAATATCAAACCAATTGCCTCTCTTGAAGGAGCGGAATATACACCTGTTACAAAAGTGCGCAGTTATTCCCAGGTTGTCAAATTTATGGTCAAGCAGTTTGCAGAAGATGTTAAGGGAAAAACGATTCAACGTGTCGGCATTGCCCATGCGGAAGCATATGAAATTGCCGCAAAAATTAAAGAAGGCATTTATGAGGTAACCGGTTTTCAGGATGTCGAAATCGATTATACAGGTCCAACGGTAAGTACTCATACGGGACCAGGTGCTTTTGCCTTAATGTATTATACAGATTAAAAAATAGGATGGGCGAAGCTGCCCATCCTATTTGTCTTTTACTAATTCTTTTGTTTCTGTTATCGCATACCCCAACCGTTGTAAATGTTTACGGATTCCACTTCGTTCCCACGTGTTTAAAATTGGATTTTCCAATGCTTTTTTAGGATAAAAAATTCCGACCTTAACCAGTTCATCAAAGCTTAATCCTTGATGGACATGCTGTTCAATTAGTTGGTCTCGACGATTGATAATATCTAGGTAGATCTTCATGGAATCCTGGAATTCTTCCTTCGAAAAAATACCTTTTTGATGTCCGGTAATATAGGTATGTACATCAAGGGTTAGCAGCCGATTTCCTGAGGCAATGAATTCATCAATATTTCCATCTGTTCCGTTATACCATGGTCCAAATGAAGTCATATCATAATCTCCAACAAACGCAACCCCTAAGTCAGGAAAATACGGGCATGAAAAACCTTGGGTATGTCCTGGGGTATGTAAGAAGATTACCTTCACCCCGTCAAAGATATATTGGGATTCATATTCGTAGGTACCCGAAATTTCGCCTAGATTTTTAGTCCATTCTTTTGGAAGTGTCCTTTTCCATTTCTCGACACCCTCTGCGCCCCATTCCTGATAGACTCCATTTGCCTTTGCGACTTCTTCTACCGTACGGGAGGTATCAAATTCAATCGGATTGATTAATTTGGTGGCATCTTTAAAGAGATGGTTATGAAGGGTGTGATCGGGATGGTAATGAGTGTTTATGATTAATTCAATTCCCTTTTCATGATCAACATCCAATAACACTTTTGGATCAGCACCTGTGTCAATTAATACTTTTTCAGAGCAATCCAAATACAAACTTCTAGAATAAGGGACTTTGCTCCGGTTGGGACCCTCTAAAATCATCAATGGACCAATTTGTTCCATCCTGTTCACCTCGCCTTTAACATTCATTTTTTAATAGAATGAGTGAATGTTCATTCATTATATCACATCTTAAAAATAGTTCAAAAAATTTTTACAGCAGAACTTTTCTTTCTTCTTTTTTGAAATTTTGTTACACTATTGACGGATATTGAATAAAAGGTTGTGTGAAGCTAATGAAGATTCGGTTTGGATGGATCATTTTTATGTTGATCGCTTTATTATTATCTGGATGTGGAAAAGAAGAGATTCAGAATAAAGTAGATTGGCCGGTTACAAATTTTTCGGCAACTTCCCAAGAGAATAAACCAGTTGAATTGAAGAATTTAAAAGGTAAGATTTGGATTGCTGATTTTATTTTTACCAGTTGTGTTGACGTTTGTCCTCCTATGACATCCAATATGCTCAAATTGCAAAAGATGGTAAAAGAGGAAAAACTAAAAAATGTAGAATTTGTTTCCTTTAGTGTTGATCCAACGGTTGATACTCCGGACAAATTAACAACATATGCTCAGCAATTCAGAGTAGATTTTAAGAATTGGACATTTTTAACAGGGTATTCACAGGGATTTATAGAAGACTTTGCTAAAACAAACTTCAAGACTTTTGTGAAAAAACCTGATACAGGAAACCAGGTTATTCATCAAACGTATATCTATTTAGTCGGTCCGGATGGACATATAAAAAAATCCTATGACGGGTACAAAAATGTTCAGTATGATGAAATGATTCATGATATTAAAGCACTGCAATAGACCATTGAATTGGTCTATTTTTTTCAATATGCATAAGATAAATTACACATTTATCTTGTATTGTTTAAGTCATGATATAATAAGAATGATATAGAAGGCAGGTGAATGAAATTGAAAAAGTTTGTCCCCCTTCTAGTTCTCTTAATCCTATTATTGGGTTCCTGCAGTGAAGACAAAATGGCCCTCCATCAGGTTAAGCAAACAGCTATAGAAGTTTATGAGCCCGTTCCTGCGGATTTTTATCCACGTAAATTAACTGTATTATCAGCAGGGGATTCCCTGACACAAGGTGTAGGTGACAGCACCGGGCAGGGCGGTTATCTGCCCTATTTAAAAACCATGCTTGAAAAAGAAAAAGGAATCAAAGAAGTGGATTTTTATAACTACGGTGTAAAAGGGAATCGTACTACTCAGCTGTTAAAGAGATTGAAATCTCCAGAAATGAAACCTGTATTACAAAAGGCAGACTTGGTCATCCTGACTATTGGCGGCAATGATTTAATGAAAGTGGTGAAGGATCATTTCTCAGATCTCCAGCTTTCGGATTTTACCGAGGGAAAAGAAATCTATCGGAGAAACTTAATCGAGATTATGGAAGAAATTTCTGAAGAAAATCCTAATGCCTCGATTGTGCTTGTGGGCTTATATAATCCTTTTTCCAAGTGGTTTTCCGATATTAAAGAGATGGATCAGATCGTCTCTGATTGGAATCAAACAGCTCAAGCAATCATGACCAATTATGGAAATGCCTATTTCGTCTCTATTGAGGATGTATTTTTGCACGCTAATGAAAATTTGTTATATACCGATAACTTTCATCCTAATGACAGAGGCTATGAGCTGATTGCTGAGAGGCTGAATGATACCTTGGAGGAGAAGGTTCTGCCTGATCTTGAAAAGAAGCCGTACGTGGTTAGTAATGAGGAGAATTAGACGGATATGAAAAATAAATGGAAAATGTCGTTCTTGATTTTAATGGGTATCAACCTTTTGACAGCAATTATTTTATTTTCCTTAATTGTGTCTCCAGCTTCCAGTCCTGATATTCCAGCCAAAAAAGGTTCAAATCGAGATTATGTATCTTTTCACGTCAAATCAAATAAATACGATTTAAACCGATTAATTAATCATTATTTGGAACAAGAAGTGGAAGATTCCCCCATTGATTATCGTGTAGTATTGAATGATGAAGTGGAATTGTACGGCATTCTCCCAGTTTTTAGCGATAAAATTAATATGAAACTGACATTTGAGCCAGAAGCTATAAAAAACGGGGATTTAGTCTTAAAGCAAAAATCAATGTCAATTGGTAGTTTGCGCGTACCCATTTCCTACGTCCTTTCGTTTATAAAAGAAAATTATAAACTGCCTCGTGGTGTGGAAATAAGACCGTCTGACAAACTTATATATGTTCATATGCAAGAGTTGAAATTGAAAAGTGATATGAAAATAGAAGCAGAGCAATTTGATTTAAAGAAAAACAAGATCTCTTTTACAATTTTAGTACCCGTAAAATAGGCGCCTTCAAAGCAGGGCGCCTTTTTCAATCGATGATCCTTACGATTTGAAGCTCAGGTGCCTCTTCTGATAATCCCACTAACAGAATGGTGTAGCTTTCATTGGCTTTAAAAAGCAGTTTAGGCATTGGGAGGATTACGTGTTTGGTTCCTGCGTTTCTGATCTCAAGATCAATGGTCATAGGGGTAAGGGCAAGATATTCAGTTGCTTGTTTATAGGACACATTTGGATATACAACATCTCTGTCCTTAACGGCTATATCAATGGAGGGGGTATCAGGTGATAAATGAATAAACCGGACCTTAGCTTCATTCATTGGAACAGATGGATGATTTTCAAAAATGAGCAGTCGCATTTTGGTAACTTGGTCAATTGTAGCTAAAGTATAGGAACCCCCTGATTCGACAGTGATTTTTTTATTTAACACACTGTCAACCATATTTCCGGCAGGATATAAATCAATATGATATTTGCCGGGCTTTAATGTAAGATCAGTGCTGACCTTTTTAAACGGCAGATCTTTAATGAGTTGTTGACCATTGACATAAACGTCAATATTAGGGGAATTATATGATGAATGCAGAATTCTGACAGTTGCATCACTCTGTGTTCGGGCGGTATTAAGCATAACTTCCATTGCTTTATTTATGTTGTGAAGGTGTTTAAGGTAGTAATGGATGTGATATTGCGGATTTGTGTATTTATAATACTGAGCAAGAGTATCGTATAGTGCAGCTCTTTGCAGATATTCTGTAGAGGTTCGTTTATCAGGCATCCAACCATCTCCTCTAATCTTTTACATACTACTTTATTCAAACAGAAATGGGGGAGTGTCAAAGTTTTATTCCAAAAGATATAATTTTTTCATTTTTTGTTTACAAATGGATATTATAAACATATACTAAAAACAAATAAGTTGGAAAGTGGGTGATGTGCAATGTTTATTCAGTCGAATAGAATTGTGAAGAAAAATTTTAGTATCTGCACAGCCCATAGTGTCTCTTTATAGAGATATTTGACGTTTATTCCTTCCTGCGAATAAAACCATGGGCTGTGTCTGCCCATGGTTTTTTATCTGTTATGGCATGAAAGCCAACTCAAATTATTTTCGCTGGAGGAATTAACATTGAACTTATTAACAATTGGATTAACGGAGAAGATCCATACCGATTTTGAACAATTAAAAACAGAAGATAATGCGATTCTAGGCAGGATCGCTCTCGAACATAAACAAATGTACCGTGTTTGGACAGAACATGGTGAACTATTATGCGAAGTATCTGGTAAATTCAACTATCAAGCCTTTAGCCGAGAGGATTACCCCGCTGTTGGCGACTGGGTAATCATTAAGCCAAGAATAGATGATGGCAAAGGAACCATAACTGGTATACTCCCTAGGAAAAGTAAATTTTCTAGAAAAACAGCTGGTTTGACAACAGAAGAACAAATCGTTGCCACTAACGTGGATACAGTCTTTTTGGTGAATTCTTTAAACGAAGACTTAAACCTCAGAAGAATGGAACGCTATCTATTATTAACCTGGGAAAGCGGTGCAAGCCCGGTCATTATTCTAAGTAAAGCTGATTTGTGTGGGAATGTGGCGGAGAAGGTGGCTGAAGTAGAAGCCATTGCTTACGGTGTTCCAGTCATACCAATTAGTGCAGAAACTCAGGAAGGTTTTCAACATTTGAATGCCTATTTACTTCCGGGGAAGACTATTGCATTACTGGGTTCATCAGGAGTTGGTAAATCCACCTTAACGAACCGTCTATTAGGTGTTGATAAGCAATTAGTAAAAGAAATTCGGCTTGATGATGATAAAGGTCGACATACCACCACACATCGGGAAATGATTTTGCTTCCAAATGGCAGTATTTTAATTGATACCCCAGGAATGAGAGAACTGCAGTTATGGGAAAGTGCAGATGGATTATCAGAAACATTCTCTGAAATTGAACAAATTTCCAAAGAATGCAGATTTAGGGATTGCGAGCACAATGATGAACCTGGCTGTGCCGTCTTGAAAGCCATAGAAGAAGGCAAAATTGATGTCAACCGACTATCAAGTTACAATAAACTGCAGCGCGAGTTAGCTTTTATTGAGCGGAAAACAGATAAGCGGGCTCAGGCTGAAGAAAAGAAAAAGTGGAAGAATATCCATAAGCAAATGAAACAACGAAAAATTCGATAAAGAAGTTGCCGAACCATTCTCATTGGTTCGGCTTTTTGCAATCTGATGGAGACTTTCTGTATACTCATATTAAACACAAAAAGGGGTGGGTAACATGGATCAGTCCTATCAGGTGGCAACGTTTGCCGGGGGATGCTTTTGGTGTATGGTGAAGCCTTTTGACCAGCAACCAGGCATCATCAACGTCATTTCAGGGTATACAGGGGGTACCGTTGAAAATCCGACCTATCAGCAGGTTTGTTCCGATTCAACAGGTCATTACGAAGCCGTGCAAATAACATACGATCCGGAAGTTTTTCCATACGAAAAGCTGCTTGAATTATTCTGGCAACAAATTGACCCAACGGATCCCGGGGGTCAATTTTATGACCGTGGACAATCTTATGAAACCGCGATTTTTTATCATAATGAGCAGCAGAAACAGCTAGCAGAAGATTCTAAGATGGCGTTGAAAGAGAGCGGCCGATTTAGTAAGCCAATCGTAACTCCTATTTTAGCGGCAAAAACCTTTTATCCTGCCGAAGAGTATCATCAGCAGTATTATAAAAAAAATCCAGTTCATTATGAGAGATATCATATCGGTTCCGGCCGGGCTGGGTTTATAAAAGAACATTGGGGGGATCAGAAAAAATGAAGGATCTAGAGAAATTAAAAAAGACTCTGTCGCCAATCCAATTTGAAGTGACGCAAAATAACGGGACAGAACCCCCGTTTCGTAATGAATTTTGGAATGAAACGAGAGAAGGCATTTACGTGGATTTTGTGTCAGGTAAGCCGCTGTTCAGTTCTCTGGATAAATTTGATGCAGGCTGTGGATGGCCAAGTTTCACCAAGCCAATCGAGGAAGAAGAAGTGCTGGAAAAATCCGACTACAGCCATTTTATGATTCGGACAGAAGTAAGAAGCAAAACGGCTGATTCACATTTGGGACATGTTTTCAATGATGGTCCTGCGCCAACTGGCCTCCGATATTGCATTAATTCTGCAGCGTTACGATTTATCCCAAAGGATCAGCTTGAAGAGGCAGGCTATGCAGAATTCATAAAACTATTTGAAGAAAAGTAAAAAGCCGCATTAGCGGCTTTTTAGCTTTGCTGTTGAAGTCATTCCTCCGGATAATACAAATTTCATTGCATCTTCAGGTTTTACATCCATCAATTCGACCTGTTCTTTTGGGATTAAGAAGGTAAATCCCGCCACCTGAAAGGTTTGCGGAATGTAGACTGCCACATGATCCTTTAGAGGACTATAGAAATCCTCCAATTGTTCGGAAGTAATAAAGCCGATACTTCGCATTTCCGTACCAGGTATCACTACTAACGCCACTTTTGAAAAAGATTTCTTTTCGCCTAAAAATGATTGTATCGTGTCCTTTATGACGGAATAAATGGTTTTTACGATCGGAATTTTATCTAAAATTCGATCAATGATTTTTATTAATTTACCTGTCACAAATTTTGTAGACATCCATCCTAACAAAGTTATTAACACAATTGTAGTTAATAATCCAATCCCCGGTATGTAATCATCCTTAAAATAAATTTTAAGAGTATTTCCTAAAAGACTGTCTAGAAAAATAAACGTTTTGTAGATTACATAAACTACAAGGATAATTGGAACGATCGTCAAGATCCCATTTATAAAGTTTTTCAAGATTGCTTTCAATTTTTTCTCACCTACATTTCATCCTGTCCTTAAAATAATATAGGCGATTGCACATACGGGTCAAGCATCTACTTCATAAAGTAACAGGGAAAGAAACATTCTTAGAGGAGTGAATGCGAATGTATTATGGTCATGGATATGGTATGGATGGCTGCTGCGGCGGCTACCCTGTAGGCGGTTATGGTTACGGAGGCTGCGGTTTTGGCTTTGGTTTTGGCGGATTTGCATTGATCGTCGTATTGTTCATTCTATTAATCATTATTGGCGCTAGCTGGGCATATTAATAATATGGCGTTAGGACGGCTGATTCTAAGAGAATCAGCCATTTTTTGTATTTTCAAACATAAACAAAAACACGAACAATGAGTAAATTATTTTATAAATAGTTCGTATTTAATGTTGACGAGTGGGGTGATGTCTGATATATTTACCAATGGTTAAAGAAATTCAAGACATGGGGGTTTTTGACAATGGATACGAGATATGATGTGATTGTAGTGGGTGCTGGCCCTGCAGGCATTTTTACCTGCTATGAACTAACGCTAAAATTGCCTAACGCAAAGGTATTATTAGTGGATAAAGGACATGATATTTATCGGAGAAATTGCCCCATTTTACAAAAGAAGATTGAAAAATGCCCACCGGCGTCCGGAAGAAAAGAATTTGCAGGCTGTTTGCCAGCTTGTTCGATTACCAATGGATTTGGTGGAGCTGGTGCTTATTCGGATGGAAAGTTTAATATTACAAGTGAATTCGGCGGCTGGATGACTGATTACCTTCCGGATTCTCAAGTAGTTGAATTAATACGCTATGTAGATGAAATTAATTTGCAGCACGGAGCAACCGAGAGCATTACCGATCCGTTAACAGATGCTGTTAAGGATATTGAACGCCGTGGCTATGCTGCCGGATTGAAGCTCCTGCGCGCCCAGGTCCGCCACCTCGGAACGGAGCAAAATCTGCAAATCTTGATGAGTATCTTTGAGTATTTAAAAGATAAAATTGATATGAGATTTAAATTAGAAGTAGAGGATTTAATAACAGAAAAATCAGCTGACGGATATGTCGTCAAAGGGATTAATATTAAGGGTGACCAACATGTTTATGCGGATAGGGTCGTCATTACACCCGGTCGTGATGGTTCAAAATGGTTGACAGATATTATGAAATCACGCCGCTTAAAAATGTCTAGTAATCAAGTGGATATTGGGGTCCGTGTGGAAACTTCGAATATCGTTATGCAGGAAATCAACGAACATTTATATGAAGGGAAGTTTGTGTTTAATACCTCAGTTGGTACAAGGGTTCGAACATTCTGCAGCAACCCTTCCGGCCACGTTGTGGTGGAGAACCACTCCGGGATCATGCTTGCAAACGGACACGCTTATAAAGATCCGAAGCTGGGAAGCCCGAATACAAACTTTGCCTTGCTGGTTTCACATAAGTTTTCAGAGCCGTTTGATAAGCCGAATGAATACGCTCATGAGATTTCCCGATTGGCCAATGTGTTATCAAACGGTGGATTGATTGTACAAAAATACGGTGACATTCTTAAGGGCCGCCGTTCTACTGAAAAAAGAATTCGTGAAGGGTTTATCGAGCCAACTTTAAAGGAAGCTGTACCAGGCGACTTGGGATTAGTTCTTCCCTATAACACTTTAAAGAGTTTGATTGAAATGACTGAGGCACTTAATCAAGTAACACCTGGACTTGCTTCTGAACATACCCTTTTTTATGGGGTAGAAGCAAAATTTTATTCCGCAAGACCAAAGCTAAATGAACGTTTTGAAACTGAAATTAATGGTCTCTATGTCGGTGGTGATGGGGCAGGGATCACACGAGGACTTGCACAGGCAAGTGCCTGCGGAGTCTGGATTGCCCGGGATATTATTGAGAAGCAAGCAGCAAAAGTAGGAAGAGAATCAGTTCAAGTTTAATGTACTTACCCTACCATACAGAGAAAGTAAAGTAACAGAACGATTACTATTATTATTAAAAAAACAGACATGAATGGTGTCTGTTTTTTTCTTTGCTTTAAACATTATTTCAATGAAAGAAACAAAATATCGAATCATACACTTTTAATAGGACTGACTTCATTACGTAAGGGAAGTGGTAAAGGTTGGAGCAATCGTATTTAATCAAACCAATGCTAGGCGAAGAATACCCGATGATTGATTATGGCAAAGGGGTCTATTTATACGATATAAATGGTAAAAAATATTTGGATGCTGCTTCCGGTGCTGTAACCGCAAATATTGGACATGGGGTAAAAGAAATTATTGAAGCTATGAATGAACAGGCTAACAAGATTTCGTTTATTTACAGGTCCCAGTTTACAAGCAAAGCAGCAGAGGAATTAGCAGCGGAAATTGCTCAATGGACTCCCGGTGACTTAAACTGGAGTTTTTTTGTAAACAGTGGTTCCGAAGCAACAGAAACAGCGATGAAAATGGCGATTCAATATTGGCAGGAACAAGGGATTTTTACAAAAACAAAGGTATTATCCAGGTGGGTCAGTTATCATGGCATCACTTTAGGGGCACTCTCTATGTCAGGACATTCCGGTAGAAGGGCACGTTTTGTCCCGCTTTTAGAGGAGTTTCCGGTCGTTCATCCCCCCTATTGTTATCGCTGTCCCTACAATCTTGAGGCACCTTCATGTCAATATTTATGTGCGAGAGAATTAGAGACAGCGATCAATCGAATTGGTGCGAATCAAATCGCTGCCTTTATCGCAGAACCGGTAATTGGGGCTGCAGGAGGTGCTATTGCACCGCCAAAAGACTATTTAAAAACAATTAAACAGATTTGTGATAGCTATCATATTCTGTTCATTGCTGATGAAGTGATGACTGGTTTTGGAAGGACTGGGACGATGCTAGCCTGTGAGCAGTGGGGGGTCGTTCCGGATATTGTTGCATTAGGAAAAGGAATGGGCGCAGGATATGCGCCAATTGCCGCAGCCGTGGCAAGTGAAAAAGTAATGGCCCCTATATTAGCAGGGTCACAATCCGTTATGAGCGGACATACATTAAGCGCCAACCCACAATCATGTGCCGTTTCCTTGGCAGTTCTCGAGTATCTGAAAAAAAACCAGATTTTAAAAGACGTAGAATCAAAAGGAGTTTATTTGAAAAACGAATTGAAAAAATTGAAGAACCAATTTTCCTTTATTGGAGATGTCCGGGGTAAAGGATTGATATTGGGAATTGAATTTGTGGAAAATCAGAAAACAAAAGCACCATTCCCAAGGAATTTGGGGGTGACCAGTAAAATGATTACCATCGCCAAAGAAAAGGGACTGCTTCTTTATCCGGCAGGAGCCGGCATAGACGGGGTGCATGGGGACGCGATTATTGTATCTCCTCCATTAACCATTACAACAAATGAAATGGTTGAATTGGTAAGTTTACTAAAACAAACCTTTACAGCCTTTTTAAATGAAATTTCGGAAAATGCAGGTGACAGTTAATGGAAAATTCATTTGGAAAAATCACAACAATAGAGGAAGTTATGAAATTTTTCCATAATGGAATGACTTTAATGTTTGGGGGTTTTGGAGGCGTTGGAACTCCACCAACGATTATCGATGCCATTCTTGAAAAAGGAGTGAACAATCTGACGCTGATTGGAAATGATACAGGATTCCCCGAAATTGGCATTGGTAAATTAGTAAGCCGCGGAAGAGCAGGAAAGGTGATTGCTTCTCATATTGGCTCGAATCCGTTTGCCGGAAAGTTTATGCATGAAGGGAGGCTGGATGTAGAGTTTTCACCACAGGGTATATTGGCGGAGCGAATACGTGCAGGAGGAGTAGGACTCCCTGCTATTCTATCAGATATTGGTTTAGATAATGAAATTGTTGCTATTAACAAACCTCGCTTTCAATTAAATGGGAAAGAATTCTTAGTGGAGACAGCCCTAACGGCTGAGGTTTCAATCGTTTTTGCAAAAGCATCAGATGAGTATGGAAATTTGATTTTTGACAAAAGTGCTCGTAACACGAATCCACTAGTTGCGATGGCTGGGGATATAACCATAGCCGAAGTGGAGGATATCGTCCCCCTTGGCAGTCTTGACCCTGAAGAAATTATAACTCCCGGGGTATTTGTAGATTATATCGTTCCCTCGAAAGGAGTAAATTGGAAATGGGCATGGGAGTAGATATTCGAAATATGTTAGCGAGACGCGCAGCAGAGGAAATCCAAAATGGAATGGTGGTCAACTTAGGTATTGGCATCCCTTCTCTTGTACCTAATCATCTTAATAAAGATATCCGTGTCATGTTTCATGCTGAGAATGGGATTACCGGAATGGGCCCCACACCGAGAAAAGGTGAGGAGGATGAAAACCTTTGTAATGCTGGAGGTTTTCCGGTCACTTTAAATCCTGGAGGTTCTTATTGTGATAGTGCCACTGCATTTGCGATGATTCGTAAAGGAAGAGTAAACATCACGATATTAGGTTCCCTGCAGGTCAGTGAAAAAGGGGATTTGGCCAATTGGATTGTCCCCGGTAAAAGGGTGCCTGGCATGGGCGGTGCCATGGAATTGGCCCAAAAGGCAAAGAAAGTAATTGTTTTAATGAATCATTGTGATAAAAATGGAATGCCAAAAATCGTTAAGAGATGTACCCTTCCTCTTACTTCCTCCTCATGCGTAGATCTCATCATAACCGAGTTGGCGGTTTTTAAAGTTATTGACAAAGGTTTACAATTAACAGAATTATTCTCGCCCTATGACCTGAACGAGGTAATCAAAAAGACTGAGTGTGAGTTTACCATTAGTGAAAATATTAGAAGAGTCTCGTATTAATCTGTTCTGAATATTTAAAGGGAGTGGTGGTATTTGATCAATCAAAAAGAACGAATCAAAACTTGGCTGAAGGGGAATCGAGCTAGAGGAGCAAGATTATTGCAAATTTTGGTGCGCGAGAATAGCACAAGAGGCAATGAAAGCGGTGCCCAAGCCGTTTTAATTGAAAAATGCCGTCAGCTGGGATTAACAATGGATATTTGGGAAATTGGCGGGGAAGAGTTAAAAAAACATGAGGCCTATTGCTGTGATCGCACCAGTTTCGATGGGAATCCAAATTTGGTTGCCATCTTAAAAGGTACAGGTAGCGGAAAATCTTTGATTTTAAACGGTCATATTGATGTAGTTCCAGTTGGTGACGAAAAAAGCTGGAAAGAGGATCCTTTTAGCGGTCATATAGAGTGCGGCAAATTATATGGCCGTGGTGCAACCGACATGAAGGGGGGCACCGTTGCCTTACTTATGGCAATGGAGTCAATTATTGCAACCGAAACTAAGCTTAAGGGTGATGTTATTTTTCAGAGTGTAATAGAAGAAGAAAGCGGTGGAGCAGGTACTTTGGCTGCAGTATTAAGAGGATACAAAGCAGACGGTGCCATCATTCCGGAACCAACAAACATGAAGGTCTTTCCGAAGCAGCAAGGCTCAATGTGGTTCCGAATTTCCGTAAAAGGAAAAGCTGCCCATGGTGGTACACGATATGAAGGGGTTAACGCGATTGAAAAATCACTAGCTGTTATCCAACGGCTGCAAAAATTAGAAAAAGACCGGAATGAACGTATAACAGACCCTTTTTACGATAATATTCCAATTCCCATTCCTATTAATATCGGAAAAATGAACAGCGGCGAGTGGCCATCCTCTGTCCCTGACACAGCGATTATTGAAGGGAGAATGGGGGTTGCACCGGAGGAAACAATCTCAGCAGCCCAATTAGAAATGGAAAATTGTCTGGCAGAGCTTAATCAGCACGATCCTTGGTTTCAGGACCATCCATTATCCATTGAGTGGTTTGGCGGCAGATGGCAGCCAGGCAGTTTGAATGAGGAACATCCTTTGGTTACCGAACTCTCCGCTAGTTATAAAGAGATTAAAGGGCAGCATCCAGTTATAGAAGCTAGTCCTTGGGGAACGGATGGAGGAATTCTATCGAACTTTGGCCATACCCCTGCGGTTATTTTTGGACCGGGTATTACAGAGGTTGCCCACGACGCCAATGAACATATCCATCTAGAAGATATGTTTTTAGCAAGTGAAATTATTGCCTTAACTATATTAAATTGGTGTGGGGTACAGGAAGAAATCTAGGCTTCTGTAAAATCGTACAAAAAGTAAATCTAGAAAAATAGTGAAAATTCAAGTAATATTTTATTAAGAATAGTTATTTTAGTAAAAATGTCTGGCTTTCCCCGGGCCAGGCATTTTTTCGAATAAAAGGGAGTGACCTCGATGAATCAATTGGCAACTACTGTTTATATAGACGAGAGCAGCTATTATCTTGAGGTTTGTCTGGACCCATTTAACAAACGGATTAGAGTGGATGACTACCGTGGAAATCTAAAACAATTGCTGAGTAAGGTCGAGGAATTGGTCCATGAGCATCAAGCAGAAAAATTAATAATAAAAGGGCGCAAGGAGGACACCATTCCTTTTTTCGAGTTTGGTCTTCAGCCTGAAGGAGTGATTGATCGTTATTTTCACGGATCTGATGCCTATTTACTCACAAAATATTATACAACTGAACGAAAGAAAAACGATCATTGGGTTACCGAAGATGGTATGATTCACAGTATTTATCAGTTAAATGTTAATTCTCAAAAATCATTGCCACCAAAGGAATATGAGTTACGGAAAGTAAATGAAAGCTGCGCAGACGATCTTTCTACTTTGTATAAACACGTTTTTCAAATTTATCCAACCCCGTTACATGACCCGGCATATATAAAAAAGACCATGAAGGAAGGAACGATTTATTACGGTTATTATTATAAGGGAAAAATCGTTAGTGCTGCATCTGCGGAGTTGAATTTATTTTATAAAAATGCCGAGTTAACCGATTGTGCAACGCTAACGGAACATCGGAAATACGGGTTGATGAAATTGATCCTAATGGAACTGGAAAAGGAATTAAAACAAAAGGGGATCTATTGTGCCTATTCGATTGCCCGTGCATTATCGTTTGGGATGAATGCCGTGTTATTCCAATTGGGCTTTGCTTATCGGGGCAGGTTAATGAATAATGTCTATATTTATGACAAGCTTGAAAACATGAATATGTGGGTGAAAGATTTGGCAAGCTGCTAGGTATTTGGCTTTGCGTGCTGAAAATTAGGCACTGATTCATGTTGATGGGAATGGGGGGCAGACATGGTCCAATTAACTGCGTTAACGCAAGAAGTATTAACGGCAATTTTAAAAAGTATCGATGAAGGTATTCATGTTGTGAATATAGATGGAAAAACCATTTTTTATAATGAAGTGGCTGCAAGACATGATGGGATGGAAGTGAATGAGGTATTAGGAAAGCACCTATTTGAAGCCTTTCCTTCCCTTACAAAAGAATCCAGCACTTTATTGAAGGTGATTAAGTCGGGGAAGCCGATTTTTAACCAAACCCAGGAGTACGTTAATCTACATGGCTCGAGGATTGATACCATCAACACGACCTTGCCCATTTTTGTAGGGGAAGAAATCATTGGGGCTGTGGAGATTGCCAAGGATTATTCACGAATGAAAATTCTTTCGGAACGACTGCTTGATTTGCAAAGGGGATTAAATAAAACGGGCAGAAAAAAGACAACCAGACAAGTAAACTATACATTAAACGATCTTAAGACCATCCATCCTCTTTTTTTAAAATTAAAGGACGAAGCAAGGAAGCTGGCAAAATCAGATTCTCCGATTCTCGTATATGGTGAGAGCGGTACCGGTAAAGAGCTATTTGTCCAAGGAATTCATCATGAATCGTTACGAGCAAATGGCCCGTTTATTGCGCAGAATTGTGCGGCAATCCCGGAAACATTGCTGGAGAGTATCCTGTTTGGTACTTCAAAGGGAAGTTATACAGGTGCAGTTGATCGCAAAGGTTTATTTGAGCTGGCCGACGGCGGTACCCTTTTTTTGGATGAATTACATACGATGCCCATTGAGCTTCAGGCCAAATTGCTTAGAGTTTTGGAAGATGGCATGGTGAGAAGGGTGGGGAGCTCGGAAAATATTTTGGTGAACGTCAGAGTGATTGCCGCGATGAATGTCCATCCAAGCAAAGCTCTTCAAAATCAGAACTTGCGCTCCGATCTTTATTACCGTTTAAACGTATTTACTTTTTCCCTTCTTCCATTAAGAGAGAGGAAGGAGGATATCCTGTTTTTAACGGAATATTTTCTAAAAGAATTTAATAAAAAATTGCACAAAAACATTCATCAATTAGATCCAGAGTTGAAGCTGTTTCTCGAAGAATATCCTTGGCCTGGAAATGTCCGAGAATTAAAGCATACGTTGGAGTATATGATGAATGTGTGTGAAGGATCCAGTTTAACTTGCACAGATTTGCCATTCATGCTGCAGCAGCAAAGGCCAGTCATAAAGAAAGTTGAAAATAAGGAATGCATGTCATTAAGAAAAAATATCGACGATTTAGAAAAACGGTTAATTATCGATGCGATGAATCAATGTAATGGGAATGTCAAACATGCGGCCAAGCTGTTGGAAATTCCCAGACAAACTCTGCAATACAAATTGAAAAAGGTAGCCATTGAATGTGCCGAGTAATCGGCACGTTTTTTATTCTCATAAATAATGAATGCCTTAACAAAAGGGCTGTTACTCCTTTTAGCGTTGGCACGTTCCTTGCATATTATTTAGTAAAGCATATGTAGGAGGAATGGTGCATGAAACAATTTTTATATAAGCCAGCGAGGTATTGGAAAGATATTGAACTATGGAAAGACGTGACGGAAGAGCAATGGAATGATTGGCTATGGCAACTAACGAATACCATTCGCACATTAGATGATTTGAAAAAGGTCATTCATTTGACGCCTGATGAAGAGGAGGGCGTTCGCATTTCAACCAAAACCATCCCGCTAAATATTACTCCTTATTATGCTTCACTCATGAATCCAGATGATCCGCGCTGTCCGATTCGCATGCAGTCTGTTCCAATCTCCAAGGAAATTTATAAAACGAAATATGATTTAGAAGATCCGCTTCATGAGGATGAAGATTCACCAGTCTCAGGGTTGACGCACCGCTATCCCGATCGTGTGCTGTTTTTGGTAACCAATCAGTGCTCGATGTATTGCCGCTATTGTACTAGACGACGCTTTTCCGGACAAATCGGAATGGGAGTCCCGAAGAAACAACTCGATGCTGCCATCTCCTATATTCGCCAAACACCACAAGTAAGAGATGTGTTAATATCCGGTGGTGACGGCCTGTTAATCAACGATAATATTTTGGAATATATCTTGAAAAACTTACGTGAAATTGATCATGTGGAAATAATTCGGATCGGTACAAGAGCTCCAGTAGTATTTCCGCAAAGGATTACCGAAAATCTTTGCAATATCCTGAAAAAATATCACCCCGTTTGGCTGAATACCCATTTCAACACTTCCATTGAAATCACCGAGGATTCTAAAAAAGCTTGTGAAATGCTCGCAAATGCCGGGGTACCTGTCGGGAACCAATCGGTCATTCTTGCCGGAATTAATGACAGTGTGCCGATTATGAAGCGCTTAATGCACGACCTCGTAAAAATTCGTGTCCGCCCTTACTACATTTATCAATGTGATTTATCAGAAGGGATTGGTCATTTCCGTGCTCCTGTCTCAAAAGGGTTGGAAATCATTGAGGGACTTCGCGGGCACACTAGCGGCTATGCTGTGCCAACCTTTGTCGTCGATGCTCCTGGCGGTGGCGGAAAAATTGCCCTGCAGCCCAATTATTTAATCTCTCAAAGTGCTGAAAAGGTTGTACTACGCAATTTTGAAGGGGTTATTACCTCCTATCCAGAGCCGGAAAATTACGTTCCGGGAAGAGCTGAGGGTTATTTTAAGGAAGTATATCCGGATATGGATGAGAAAAAATCGCTAATAGGTATCGCCGGCATCATGAACGATGAGCATTTCAATTTGATTCCTGAAGGGTTGTCACGATTAAATCGAAGAAATCAATATAATCAGGATCCATCTCATTCTACACTTAAAGATAAACGTGGCAAACGCGATGAAATGAAGGAAAAGAAATACCAGGCCATGGTGCAAAAAGATAGTCCATCTACAGAAAAATCTGAAGCCAACTCCGTAAACGAGTAGGAGGGATTTTGTTGAAAGAAATTTGTGAATGGTGCCAGGCACCAAATGCCGAAATGATCTCCGGTTCAGTTTATTGGGAATTGCCAGATGGAACAAGAGCAATTGAAATAACCGATGCTCCCACGATCACCTGTCCCGATTGTCAAATGGTGTATCAAAAAGAAACGATTGTGAAAGAAATCGAGGATCAATTATTTTTAATAGATTGTAAAAAGGTAGGCAAAACGATTACCTTTGAAGAATTAATGACCATACCTCGTTTATTAAAACGAAACTATTTTGATTTTTCCTGATAAATAAAGCAGCCTTTGGGCTGCTTTTGTTTTGAAAGACAAAACTTGGTATGGTGTTATGGGAACTGTCTTTCATTGGTGTGATGAAAGACAGAACTTGGTCGAGCCAAAAAGGAACTGTCTTTCACCGGTATGATGAAAGACAAAATGAGGTCGAGCCAAAAAGGAACTGTCTATCATCGGTATGATGAAAGACAAAATGAGGTCGAGCATAAATAGAACTGTCCTTCATCGGTGTGATGAAAGACAAAATGGGGTCGAGCCAAAAAGGAACTGTCTATCATCGGTGTGATGAAAGACAAAATGGGGTCGAACCAAAAAGGAACTGTCTTTCATTGGTGTGATGAAAGACAAAATGGGATCGATCCAAAAAGGAACAGTCCTTCATCGGGGTGATGAAAGACAAAATGAGGTCAAGCCAAAAAGGAACAGTCCTTCATCGGGGTGATGAACAACGAAACTTGTAGGTTTAATGAAAACAGGCTGCCATTTGTTTTATGAGGAAAACTAGACGAATAATGGAGAATCCTTTATAGTATTCGGTAATATGACGGAAAGTAGGTAACAATTGATGATCAAATCATTCTATCATTTTTTAATGAAATATCGTCATCCAAATCCAAAGGACTCTATTAGTCGTTTTGCTAATCACGCTTACATGGATCATGGGTTTCCGAAGCATTCATATGAATATGATGAACTAAGCTCCTATCTTGAACTGAATGGTCATTATTTGGAATCCATGGCTATTTTTGATGACGCATGGCAGCAATACCAGAATGCAGAAAAAAAGAAACAATATAAATGAAAATCGCCTAGATTGGGGCGATTTTTTCATTTTCTAAAAGCCATTCGCTTTTGAAAAAGATCCCGCATATACTATTGTAAACAAACTTCAAGAAGTACAATTGAGAGGATGGGAGGAAATGGCGAGGAGAAAAAAACCAAAATATGTGATTGGCGATACAGTCGTGATTACCATATATGGAACAGTTGGTAAAATTACAGATGTTATGTTTCTAATTTTATTCGTTATAAAAAAATGAAAAATTTGAATATATATAACATATGGAGTGGAACGAAAAAATGGCATTGGCTGCAATATACTTGCGTTTATCAAGAAATGAGGAGCAATTGAATATTGAAGAAATTTTAACAAGTCATCGAAATGCTCTAGTTAAACTGGCCAACCAACATAAATTAACTTTTGACATATATCAAGAAATATCGAGTGGTGTTAATACTCAACGACCGGAAATGAATAATTTACTTAAAAAGTTAGATGAATACGATTATCTTTTAGTAATGGATATAGACCGGATCTCCCGTGACAATGCATATGCTGAACAGGTCAAAACGATGTTGATCGCTCACGATATTAAAATATTGACACCTCAAGGGGCTATTGATCTTACTCAAGAAAGTAATGAAATGCTATATTCATTCCAAGCAATGTTAGCAAACTTTGAATATAAACAAATTCGTAAGCGTTTGGGTAGAGGGCGTTTGGCCGCCGCTGAGCAAGGTAGGTGGACAATGAGTAATAAGGAACCATTGGGTTATGAGAAAGACGAAAATCAACGTCTAGTCATTGTTGAAGAGGAAGCAAAAATAATCAGGCACATATTTGAAAAAACGTTAGAACGGGTTAGCGCGAATGAAATCGCCAAACAATTAGATACACTGGGGTGGAGAAGCAGGAGTGGCAAAGTTTTAACAACATCACATATTTCAGCAGCAAGAAGAAATGTTGTTTATTATGGGGTGGTCAAAGCTTGTAGAAGAGTTAATGGAAGAGTAATTGATGAAGTATTTGTTGAAAATGCTCACGAACCAATTATTCCAAAGCCACAATGGTTAGAAGTTCAGAAAATACTGGATGAAAATACAATGGGTAATTTTTTTAATAAAAAGAAAGCAACACGAAGACTGCAAAACCTTATTCATTGTAACTGTTGTGGAAGAAAACGATACATTCAAGTGGATGGGGCAGCGAATGATTTTATAAAATCTTGTTTTTATAAAATAAGTAATAATACTTGTAGAGATAAAGGGCACAAGTATCTCCCGGTAGAAGATTACGTAATAAAAAAGATAAAAGAAAAAAAAGAAGACTTTAAAAATTCATTAGAAAAATTAAAAACCCTTGATACAATGGATGAAGAAAAGAAGTTGACATACCAAAAAAAATCAATGGTAAAGCAGTTTGAAAGGTTTGAAAAGAGGCAAAGAAATTTAACCATCATGAGGGCGGATGGAGAAATAAGCAAGAGTGAGTTTCTGGAATTGAGCGATGAAAACGAGAGACAAATCAAACAAGTGGTTCAACAGATTGAATTCATCGATCTTCAATTAGAAAACTTGAATCAATCTGATAAAGAACAACAACGTTTAGAACAAATAATTGAAATGTTAACTAGGATTGAGACACTCGAACCAGAAGATTGTAATACTTTCCTAAAAACATTTATAAAGAAAATCTGGTTTTCGACGAACGAAATAGCAAATCATAATACAAAAAAAGTATCTTCTGAAGTCACGATTGAAATTGAATGGCTATAAATAAAACTCATTTGTATTTGAAATGACAGACACATATGAAAGTCTGAGACTATCAAAATTTATTGCGTAATTCTTATTCAATTAACGATGTAAGTTACTTGAAGAGGGGGAAGATATATGGACTATTATCTTGTTATATTTTTTTGTTTTGCTATTACACTTCATAATATCGAAGAAGCAATATGGTTGCCTAAATGGTCACAGCAATCTTCAAGGTTTCAAAAGCCAGTTTCTTCAAGTGAATTCCTTTTTGCTGTTATTTTTATAACTATTTTGGCTTATTTATCTGCATTTAGTTTTTTGTATATGCCAGAATTAGATTTTGCGAAATGGATGTTTATTGGATTTTTAGGTTCAATGATTTTAAATGCTATTTTTCCGCACCTTATTGCGACCATATTGATGAAAAAGTATGCACCAGGACTTCTCACTGGTTTATTACTTAACCTTCCAATAAATTCATTAGTTATCTATCAAATGTTTTCAAAGAATATAATTATATGGAAAGAGTTAATCATATCAACATTTGTAGTAGGAATTATTTTATTGGCACTTATTCCTTTTTTGTTTAAAGTGGGTGGCAAAATAACTCCTTCTTAATAGGTTGATTGAGGATTAAAAACTTTATTGAAATAGGCAAAATATTTATGTTTTTTGAAAATTACTTTGACAGCTCGTGTTTCTAATGCTATTATGACTATTAAATTCAGAACATTATAAACTATTAAAACTCTTATGAAGAGAGGTGGAGGGACTGGCCCTGTGAAGCCCGGCAACCATTCAACAATTTTGTTGAAAAGGTGCTAATTCCTGCAAAGCATTTTGCTTTGACAAATAAGAGAGGATTCCATAAGTGATGAAGACCTCTCTATTTTCAAATAGAGGGGTCTTATGTCTTTTTCTAATTTAAAATTAAATATCAGATGCATAGGTGCTGTGAGTATGATCTACACAGCTTAAAAGGGAAGACCGGTGAAATTCCGGCACGGTCCCGCCACTGTAATGGGGAGCGACTTATCATGAACCACTGTTTCATAGTTTGAAATGGGAAGGGATAAGAAGCGATGAACCAAAGTCAGGAGACCTGCCTGTTGTATGCTCTTGTACTCTACGGATGTATAGGGAGGAGTGATGAATACGTGTTGAGAAAACCAGATGGTCTCAACTCTAGTTAGCTATGCGTATAAATCTCTCTTTTCTAATTGAAAAGAGAGATTTTTTAGTTGAAGACGAAAATACAAACATAGAAGGAGATAAAAATGCGATGAATAAAGTGAAAAGCTCGAATTTGGGTTATCCGAGAATTGGTGAAAATCGTGAATGGAAAAAGGCTCTCGAACAGTTTTGGGGTGGTAAACTAGAAAAAGAGGCGTTCTTAAAACAGGTCGAGGAGATTCGTTTGCAGCATCTTCAAAAACAAAAGGATAAAGGAATTGACCTGATCCCAGTCGGAGACTTTAGCTTGTATGACCATATTCTTGATACTGCTGTTATGTTCGGTCTAGTACCGAAGCGCTTTAAATACGATGGAGGTAAAGTATCACTTGAAACGTATTTTGATATAGCACGAGGCACTAACGGTTCGGTTGCATCTGAAATGACAAAATGGTTTAACACAAACTATCATTATATTGTTCCAGAACTGGACAGAGCAATACCTTCCCTTGTCGAAAATCGCCCACTTCAATTTTATAAAGAGGCAAAGCAAAAACTTGGTATTGACGGAAAGCCTGTTATCTTAGGACCTGTAACATTCGTAAAGTTGTCAAAAGGGTATAAAGAAAGTGAGTTCCATGCAGTTGTAGATCAATTTGTACCGCTTTATGCTGAGATTTTACGTGAATTGCAAAAAGAAGGTGTAGAGTGGGTACAAATCGATGAACCAATTCTCTCTACAACAATCTCAAAAGAAGAGGTAGCATTATGTAAAGGCGTTTATAGAACGTTGCATGAGGCGGCACCAAACGTAAAGGTGATTTTACAAACATATTTTGATAGTATTGAACATTTCGAAGATGTCATTTCACTTCCTGTTCAAGGGATTGGTCTTGATTTTGTACATGATCATGGTGAGAATCTTATTGCTTTGAAAAAACATGGTTTCCCAAAAGATAAGGTGCTTGCTGCTGGAATAATTGACGGACGTAATATATGGCGTGCGAATCTAGATGATAAATTATCCACCCTAGCAGAGATTACAAAAGTCGTTTCAAAAGATCACCTTATTGTACAACCTTCATCAAGTTTATTGCATATACCTGTGACCGTTAAAAGTGAAGAATCACTCGATGAGGTATTAAAGGAAGCATTATCATTTGCTGATGAAAAATTATATGAAGTCGCTGTCCTTACAAAAGGTATACAAATTGGAAGAGATGCGATACAAGAAGAAATGGCGGCAAGTACAAAAGTGATTCAAACTTTAAATGAATCATCTTTTCGATATAACAAACAAGTTCGTGAAGCCATTCAAAAATTGCCTAACTATAAAGTAGAACGTGAAGTACCATTTCATGTTCGTCAAAAGATTCAAGAAGAGGCTTTTCAATTGCCACTTCTACCAACCACAACAATTGGAAGCTTCCCACAAACCCAAGAGGTAAGAAAACAGCGTTTAAATTGGCGTAAAGGCGAGTTAACGGATGCGGAATATGAAGAATATATTAATGCAGAAATAAGAAAATGGATTGATATTCAAGAAGAGCTTGGCTTAGATGTGTTTGTACATGGAGAATTTGAACGTACAGATATGGTTGAATATTTTGGAGAAAAATTAGCCGGTTTTCAATTCACAAAATTTGGCTGGGTTCAGTCATATGGTTCCCGTTGTGTAAAGCCACCTCTTATTTATGGGGACGTGTCTTATCAAGCACCAATGACAGTTAAAGAAACTGTATATGCACAATCGTTAACAACCAAGCCGGTAAAAGGGATGTTAACAGGTCCAATAACAATATTAAATTGGTCGTTTGTACGGGATGATATTTCACGCTATGATGTTGCCAATCAAATTGCGCTTGCGCTTCGAAAAGAAGTGGAAACACTTGAGGCTCATGGAATCCATATGATTCAAGTCGATGAGCCGGCAATTCGCGAAGGACTACCATTAAAACGTGAAAACTGGGAAAGCTATCTGAACGCTGCCGTTTATGCATTTAAACTTGCTACCACCTCAGTGCGAAATGATACACAAATTCATACTCATATGTGCTATTCAGACTTCGAAGAGATTATCGATGCCATTAAAGCACTCGATGCTGATGTTATTTCAATTGAAACCTCAAGAAGTCATGGTGAATTAATTCATGCCTTTGAAGAAAATACGTATGACAAAGGTATCGGTCTTGGTGTATATGACATTCATAGCCCACGTGTACCAAAGCTTGAAGAGCTGGTAAGAAACGTTGATCGTGCTCTTCAAGTACTTGATCCGAAGCTGTTCTGGATTAATCCTGATTGCGGTTTAAAGACACGCGGTATTAATGAAACGGTGGATGCACTTAAGGTGATGGTTGAAGCAGCAAAACAAACAAGGGAAAAGCTTAGAACAAAGCACACTATTAATTTATAAGAGATTTAAAGCATTAACGAGATCTTTATTAGGTCTCGTTTTACTTTGAGTTAAATTATAATCCCAACAATAATTTATGTGGCGGAACTGTTTTAGGAATATTTAAATGACCTATTCAATAACAATAGAATAATTGCAGTATTTAAGGGGGCCTTAGCATGAACGGACAAGAACGCGAATTACATGCTGATACAGGGGTTACATCTGGGCTATTCGTTGAGCGTTCATTAAATGAAATTCGTTTTTGGGCTAGGATCATGAAAGAGCATTCTTTATTTCTTCGATTAGGTTTTAGAGCAGAGGATACACAACTCATTCAAGAGGCTAATCAATTTTATCGTTTATTTGAACAAATCGAACAAACTGCCTATTCCTTCAATAACCAAACAGACCCCGAACAAATAAGAAGGTTTAATTCCGAGGTACAACAAGCTGCAACGAATATTTTCGTATTTAAAAGAAAAGTATTAGGATTAATTCTCACATGCAAATTACCTGGGCAAAATAATTTCCCACTATTAGTTGACCATACAAGTAGGGAAGCCAATTATTTTAGAAAAAGATTAATGGAATTAAATGAAGGAAAATTACAACCGCTTCCAGATGCCATTATTAAAGAAAATGTCTTCTTTTTAAGGATTATGGCAGATCACGCCAAATTTATTGGCCATCTCCTTGATCCATCAGAAAGGAAACTAGTTGATTTAGCACGCAATTTCAGCAATGATTTTGATCAATTGCTGTATCAAGCAAGAGATTTAGATTCTATGAAGCCACAATCTCAAACAGTTCCTCTTTTAGATCAATTCCTTGATCAAAATCGGGTGTCGGTCGCTTCTCTAAGGGACTTTAAGAGAACAGCTCGTGATTTAATTGAGCAATGTAGAATAAAGAGCATTATTCATCCTTTATTAGCAGACCATGTTTTCCGGGAAGCTGATAGGTTTCTTGAAATCATTGATATGTTTGACGCGCATCTTACAGGCAGTACACAATAAACTAGAAAACAGCTAATGTTAGAGAATGTGTAAAGCATTTGGTCTTGAAAGTAATAATCGAGTTGCTGCAGCAGCTCTTATTTTTTTTGAAAGGTTTTGGGTCAACGGTTCAATAAGTTCATTTTTCCGTTTTTTCTAAAATTATAACACATACATAATAGACAAGATTCCATTCAAAAACGACTTGCATATTATACAACGAGGTGATTTCACCATGAAAGTTAAGTATGCAGAAAGAGGTACTTTTGATCCGGATAAAGCGGCTAGGGGACTAATTGAATTGTTTAATAAAACCTACAAGCAAAATAGTCAAGAAAATAAACCACCTGATAGAGCGGAGATTAAAGCAAAGTAAACTTGTGTACCAATATGGTATGCGGTTTTTTTTATTGTTTTATATTATGGATGGAAAAACCTTAAACCAAAAGTTTAAAGGATCCAGTAAATTTAGAAATGTAACAGATGTAAAATGGCTGGATGGTTCGTATGTATATGAAGTAAATAAAAGCCATGGCTTATTTGTTGAATCTGCTTTAAAGCCGTTGTCAGATTACGATGGCAAGGTGTTGGAACAGGAGCATATTGATATTGAATATAAGTTTTTCATTGGGGATGTTGTTCAAGTAAAGGGATATGAGGCAGACCTTTTCAAAGTAGTTGGTTTCCGGACAGAAATTTGGCGTTCTAAAGATGATGCGTGGGAAGATGTTATTTATGAGCTCTCCAGGGTTCATGATGGGGAGTGGCTTGAAGTCGGGGAGGACGAACTTACTTTAATCGCCGATGCGGAAAGTGCGGACACCTTTATTCAAAAACTAGGTCTCTTATACTTAGTGAATAAGCAGGAAAAAAACAATTCTAAGTCGCAAATAAAGAATCAAGTTCGCCAATCAGAGCTTGAAGAAATCACCCGAAAAAAAGAAAAGAAGAGATTGATAGATGATCTATTAGATCTCTATAATGATTATCGAATTTTATATAATTTATTTCATGACCAGGAATATTATCAGGTCATGCGGGTTATCTTGAAAAAATTGAAAGCCATCTCAAAGGAAGACGGAAAAAGCCATGTATAGCTACCATCTGATGATTTCAACTAATAGGTAGATGACGAATGGAATTCCCGCCCATTTAATCATAGAAAACATGGTATCTGTTATTCTTTCAAACCATTTAATGATATGACTTTCTTCTTGATTCAGATCATTTCTTAAAGCTTCTAACTTCCATTTTAATTCTGACATATTCTCACACCTCTAATGGTTGTTTTTACTTATCTTATGCTTGTCCATTCTTAAAAAGACTTCCTTTTTAACGTTGTACACAAAAGCACGAAATTATATCAGAAGCTTTTTTAAGTAACTAGCATGAAAAAGCTTTATGGTTCATACATTCTGTAAAAAGGGGGCGATAGCTTGAAAGAAATTGAGGTTTTTATTGATACAGAAGAGATTGCAGAATTTTTCTTTCATGAGCTGGTAAAAAGGGGATACGTTCCCAGTGAAGAGGAGTTGGAGGAAATCGCAGATATTACCTTCGAATATTTAATTGAAAAAAGTATTATTGATGAGGAAGTAGAGGACGAGTAGGTAATATCTATTTTAAAATTAGGGGATTTAGTTATTCCTTTATGATAAATCAACCGAAAGGCGTGCATCTTATTGCCCGCTTTTTGTTTGTGTTCCTCAAAGATAAAAGGGAAAAATTATGAAATCACGAAACCTTTTATTAGTGGCTTCGTATAAATGATTACGAAGACGGAGGAGGGAATAGGATGTTCAAAAAGATCATTAAATCGATTATCCAAAGTAAGTTGGGTTCTCATCATAAACACCATCATTACGGTTCGTCCAGTGATGCTTGGAAAAAACAAAAATATTATAAGCACAATCATATGGGGCATCATCATTATAAAAAGAAGCATAAAAGCGGCAGTTTCTTGTCTAGTTTTTTTAGCAGTTAAACGATGATCAAAAAAGTGATGTTATTGCTTTCCCATATTTTAGAGAGACCTTTTCATTCAGCTGATGTAATTGCTGGACGATACGAAGTGATTAAGCATTTAGGGGCTGGCGGTTATGGGCACAGTTATCTAGTGTTTGATGAAAAGACTGGTACAAAAAAGGTATTAAAAGCACTTCGCCTTCATAAAAGGCTTACTAAAGAGGGAAGAAATGGATTTGAGGTTGAGAAGAAACTATTAGGCTCACTTGAACATCCTGGATTTCCAAAATATTATGAGGATGGAATGCATAATACCATCCCATTTTTTACGATGGAATATATTAATGGAAAGAATTTTGAGCAGCTCATTTTTTATGAGGGCTGGAAAATAACTGAATTAGAATCTTTTACAATTGCCTCCAAATTACTGGAGCAAATTGACTATTTGCACCGAATGGGAGTCATTCATCGAGATATTCGAATTCCTAATGTCCTATTAGACGGGACTTCGATTCGACTAATCGATTTAGGATTGGCTAGACCGTTAGATGGTTCAAAAAAGAAGAAGGGTCCCAGCCAAGATCTAAGAAAGGAGCTAAACTTTCAGGCAGATTTTTACGGGCTCGGTCATTTTCTACTGTTTTTGCTCTATTCGAATTTTTCCTTTGAAAAGAATCAGCAAGAAAAATCGTGGGAAGAGGAGTTAAATATATCGCCACAAGGCCAGCAAATTATAAAACGGCTACTCCAAATAAATCCTGTATACGAGAATTGTGATCAAGTAAGAGCGGATATACATCTATTAACGAAACAATTAGGAGGTATGAAACATGTCATTCTTTAACAAAGTTTTTGCAAGTGTGGGGATTGGATCAGCAACTGTGGATACAAAGCTTGAAAAGGAAACGTATATGCCTGGAGAGACGATTAATGGGGTAGTGGAGATAAAAGGTGGAAAGATTGATCAACAAGTAGATGATATCTATCTTTCTGTGAACACCACTTATTTACGGGAATCAGATGATCGTAAATATTCTGTGACCGCAACGATTGACCGTTTTCGTGTGACAGCCCCTTTCACCATTAGAGTGAATGAAAGAAAAGAAGTTCCATTCTCATTCCAATTGCCATATGATACACCATTATCCATTGGTAGGTCTAAGATATGGGTGAGCACCGGTCTAGATATAAAAGGTGGAGTGGATCCAAGTGACAAGGATTATTTAAAAGTGGTCCCTAATCCGTTAATGACGGCTGTGTTTAATGCTGTTGATCAACTCGGTTTCAGAATACGTGAAGCAGATTGTGAAGAAGCACCAAGAAGGCTGCGTGGACGTTTGCCTTTTGTTCAAGAATTTGAGTTTGTCCCAACATCAGGTCCCTTTAGAGGAAAACTGGATGAACTTGAAGTAGTCTTCCTCCCATCAGGTAACGGTGAATTAGATATTATGTTCCAAGTTGACCGAAGAGCGAGAGGTTTAGCCGGCTTATTCTCTGAAGCAATAGGAACGGATGAAACCAACGTCAGGTTATCCATAACCAACCAGGACATGCCATATCTACAACAGAAAATTCAAAGCGTAATTGAAAGATATTCTTAGAAAATCAAAAAAATTGGATTCGACAAAATTAGTGGAAATTTGATGAAGGAATTTTTAATGGTTATCTCCAATTATTAGAATAGTCAAATAACTCTTTTGGTTGGAGGAGATCAAATGATCAAACTATTAACAAATAAAAGTGGTACTCATTATGATGTGACGATCTTTCAAACTCCAAGGCAGCGGGAAAAAAAAGGGCATAAACAAGTTTATAGAACAACTATTGAGGCCAATAGCCGAGAAAATTGTTTGAAGGAAACCTTTAGTCGATTTAATGTAACCGATCGAATTCCCCTAAACTATAAGGGCAGATTCTTGACTACCGGGGATATCGTCCTAATTGATGAAGGACGTGGTGGACAGCATTACTATCAATTAAAACCAGGTGGCTGGTTTCCTATTAATCGAATCCTCTTGCTTTAACATATAAAAACCTAAGGGTAGCTCCCTTAGGTATTTTTTTAGTGGTTAGCGTTTACGTCCGCCGCTTGCTTGGTTTTCTTTGGCATGGGCCTCATGCTCGGCTACAATCGCTTCGGCAGGAATATGATTATTTTTTTTCGGTGAATTAATGCGGCTGCGATGCTTTTTTCCCATAATGGATCTCTCCTCATTTTATATTTGTGGAAAAATACATAGTGCTTTCTTTGGAGCTATTAATAGAATGCCTCATTTTTAAAATTTCATGACAGAGGGATAAAAAGTATGAACAGATTATTAAAAATTACATTTTCATGATTAATTCTTTGTTAATTTTAATTAAAAGATGTTATTCTAAACACTAAGGGTTTTATTTTTATTATGTTACAATTGTTTTAATCATTTGGAAGTAAGCTTAAGGTTGTAGAAATAGGTTTTAGCCCATTATGTTATTTATTTTTATGGTTATTGAAAGTGGTGAAGGCTTTGGAAGAAGAGAAAAATGAACAACAAAAAGAAACTCAAGAGCAAGCAACTGAAAACAAGTCGGGGTATATTCGCCTGAAAAAGTTCCACTTTATTATGCTGTTGTTTTTAATTGTGTTTTTATCAGCTGGAATAACGACCGTAGCCCTTTCGTTTGGTGATGAGAAGGTGGTTACCGTTAATAATGAAAGAACTGAATTCAGCAAGCTGTACGAAGCATATGATACATTAAAAAAAGAATATTATAAAAAACTTGATGATCAAAAGTTAATTAACGGGGCAATTAATGGTCTTGTGGAATCATTGGATGATCCCTATTCTGATTATATGAGCAAGTCAGAAGCGACAAGTTTTCATAACAGCATCTCCTCTTCGTTTGAAGGAATTGGTGCTGAGATTCAAGAGAAGGACGGACACATTTTAATTGTATCACCAATTAAAGGGTCTCCTGCAGAAAAAGCCGGTTTAAAACCAAATGATATGATCCTATCGGTTAATGGGAAATCCCTTCAAGGAATGACTTCAAGTCAAGCTGTCACTTTAATTAGAGGTAAAAAGGGAACAAAAGTGGAGCTTTCCATTCAACGTCCGGGCTCAGAAGCACCGATCAGTGTTCCGATTGTCCGGGATGAGATACCAATTGAAACCGTTTATGGTGAAATGGTAGATGATAAAATCGCTAAAGTTCAAATTACAAGTTTCTCCAGCAATACTTCAAAGGAACTGGTTACAACCTTAAATGATTTGCAGAAAAAAGGGATGCAAGGATTGGTTTTAGACTTGAGACAAAATCCAGGAGGATTATTGGACCAAGCTATTTCCATATCAAGTATGTTTGTTCCTAAAGGAAAGCTTATTGTGAAAGAAGAAGATCGAAACGGGAAAATCAAGGAAATTCCTTCCCAGAATGAAGGTAATCCTAATCTTCCGCTTGTTGTCTTAATCGATAAGGGAAGTGCAAGTGCGTCGGAAATCCTTTCAGCAGCAGTAAAAGAGTCAGCTGGAGTACCGCTTGTTGGAGAGAAATCATTTGGTAAAGGAACAGTACAAACGGCATCAAACTTTAAAGACGGTTCAAATTTGAAATACACGATAGCGAAATGGTTAACGCCAAATGGCAACTGGATTCACAAAAAAGGGATTAAACCTGATTACGAGGTCGCACTTCCTGAATATGCAACTTTGTCAATTATTAACCCTGATAAAGAATTAGCCCTATCATCCTCCTCCACAGAGGTCCAAAATGCGCAGAAAATGTTAAAAGCAATTGGGTATGACCCTGGGCGTGAAGATGGATTTTTCGATGAAAAAACAAAGGCTGCCGTAATCGCATTCCAAACAGCCAATCAATTACCTGCAGATGGTGTTTTAAAAGGTGATTCCAGCATGAAACTGATGGAACTGTTACGAGAAAAAATTCAAGCTAATGATACTCAGCTGCAAAAAGCGGTAGAGGTATTAAAAGGAAGAATGAAATAGAGGAAAAATCCCGATTCGATGAGAGTCGGGATTTTTTATTCATGAAAAAAATGAATGAGATGGAGAACTTCAGGTAACTCTTAAAATGTAGTATTTTTGTCTGCTGAAGGGGGAGTTACGTGAAAAGGTTTGTCATCATCCTTATATTTTTTCAGATCCTCCTAAATGGACCACGGGTCGATGCTACGTCTGAAATTAGTTATAAGGTGGAAATGCCAAATTGGAAGGAAGTTGACCGGATTCTGCCCCGGTATTCCAAGTTTACAGTGATGGATGTAGAGACGGGTAAGCGGTTTCGTGTTCAAAGGCGTGCAGGAAGTCATCACGCAGATGTTCAACCGCTGTCTGTTAAAGATACGAAAATCATGAAATCGATTTATGGAGGGAAATGGAGTTGGAAGCGGCGGGCCATCATTGTTATTCAAAAGGATCATTGGTTCGCTGCATCCATGCATGGAATGCCACATGGAGCCGGAGCATTGAAAAATGATTTTCCCGGCCATTTTTGTATTCATTTTTATGGAAGCACGACACATCGGTCTAATTCCATGGATTTATCCCACATGCTAATGGTGTTGAAAGCATCGGGACAATTGGATGAATACCTTGGGAAAGCAAATCCTTATGAGGTAACCAATGCTTATATTGCCGGCATTAAACAGCAAGATGTTAAAATTGTTTCACAGGCATCTCTACAAAAGGTGAAATGGCCGCCTATCTTAAAAAAAGTGGAGAATGTGGGAATATCAACGATGGAGCTGTTACCGCCAGAGGATTTAACGGAGGAATTATATATCGACATCCCTATTACTGTGGATTGGTTTATTAAAAATGAAGGCAGAAAGGTTTTTAGAGGAAAGATCCATTTGGTCCGTTATTCTCTGACAGATCCCTGGAAAGTTGATTCGAAACATTTTTTACAGGAACATCACCTATAAAGCATACAAAAAACACCTATGAAAGGTGTTTTTTGTATGCTTTACATTGGCTGTTCACCAAATTTTGCAAATGTAAGTTCATCCTCTACTAATCCACAAACTCCGCATTGAATCCGATAATCTGGCCCGTTGTAGGCCCGATGAAACGGTTCAAGTTCTCCTTTTTCATATTCTTTTATAACAGAACCTGTAGCAGGGTCAAGTTTTACAGAATGGGATACTTGTTCAATAATATTGAAACGGCTACGATTTGTTTTACAATTTGGACAGCGATATGGGGTATCCATATAGTGCTCCTTTCCAAGTGTATTTTGAATCTATTTTTTGCAATTGCGTAGGTAAATATGTAACAATGCAAATGGAGGGAGATTGAATGGTCAAAAAACTTATTATTGGACTTATTTCAGTTCTATTTATTATTTCGGCAGCTGCCTGCGGAAATACTACTAAAAAGGAAGATAGTGGTAAGATGCCAGAGATGGTAGAGGTTCATTTATCTGTAAATCCAGATAAGGCTGAACCGAATCAACAAGTCACGTTCGAAGCAAAAGTGACCCAAGGGAGTGAAGCGGTAACGGATGCGGATGAAGTGGTCTTTGAGATTTGGCGGTCAAAGGATGAAAACCATGAGAAGATTAAAGTTAAACATGCTGAAAACGGCATTTATCGGCTGGAAAAATCATTTACCCAAGAAGGGACATACTATTTCGTTTCCCATGTTACCGCCAGAAATATGCATAACATGCCTAAAACAGAATTTACCGTTGGAACCCCGAGTGAACCGGAAGCACCATCCACACAAGGGACTATGGATAACATGGAAATGGATCAAGATGAAGGGCATTAAGGACTACAAACAAAAGGAATACAAATGCAAACTAATTTAACACTAGTTGATTGTAGCAAAATCAGACTAGTAAAATGAAACTCAAAGAGGGAGCATCAAATATTAGCCCCCTCTTTTACTTATCTTTTTTTGCTCTCATGTTCACTTTTGTTTTTTTTCCTAGTTTTTCATCCACATATTGATTAACCTTATCACTTATTTCCTTTGAAAATTCTCCTTCGTAGGATGTACCAATGTTTAATTTTCCTGTTAATTCCTTTATCCCCAGTTGGCCAAAATTATTGGCATAATCTAGCTTTTCGATATTGATGTTCTCCACAGTTAGATGAGTTACATGAATGACCGGGATCGACTCTGTTTCTTTCTTTGGGTTTAAAGGCGGGTCCCTTTTGGACTTGACTTCTTTTAGGCTTGATTCCAACTCAGCTATTTTCTGCTCTAATACCGTGAATTTTTGGGAGTATGTTTTGTTCGTGGTGAAAAATCGAATGAAGAAACGCATCAGATCCCTCTATTCATTAGACGTTGGGTTAACGGAAATCGGGATATCTTCTACTTCTTCCTCATTGATTGGCATCATAATATATAAAATACCTTGTTGAATCTCAGTTTTTACCTTTTGAATTAAAATTGGATAAGGCAACGTTAGTTCCTTTTTAAAATTTCGATTCATGCGTTCTTTGACATAATATTTGCAATTTGTCTGTAACGATTTAAATTCCCCGGTGATCGTGAGCACCTGTTGCTGAATAGAAATACGAAGATTTTCTCGGGAAATGCCAGGAATTTCTGCTTCAACCACCAGTTTCTTATCTATTTCAAATAAATCACATTTTGGAAAGAAATCGTTGATGGATGATGTAGGTGAAATGGGGGAAGGATTTTTCTGTTGGGTATCGAATATTTTATTCCAAAATGTTTCGGTTTGAAACTTCTGGGCCACATCCATCCAGTGTTTAAATTTATCGATTTCCATTTTTTCACCCCTTAGGCGTAGACTTATTAATTCATATTATTAATCGTTCATAAAAACATGCAAAAAAAAAGACGGTTTATAAAATTTCAGTCACGTCGATTTGGGAAAACTGCATATCCACATTTTTAGGTATTTTTATTTCAAGTATTCCGTCTTTATAATTTGCGATCGCGCCTTTCTTTTTAACGATTGCCGGAAGAGTTATGGTGTGTTTATCATCATCCTCTGGTACTCGCTCAATAATTAACTGATTGGATGTGTGGTAGAGACGAAGTTTCTTCACCCATTCTTCATCTTTTAAGGGAATTCTAACAAAAACATAATCATGAGTCTCAAAGGCAGAGGAATTTAATGTTTCAGTTTGAGAGCTTCGTTGAGCGGTGGATGAGGTAAAGTTGCTGAACATATCCTGCGGATTCATCATTCCACCCATATTATTGGGCATAACTTTACCTATAATATCTTGGACGTATTTATCTATTTCCCCGGGATTCATTTTTTGTAATGAATCCCTAATTTCTTTATTAAATGGGAACATATTCCAAGGGAACATGGTGACACTCCTTTTCTCTTTAAATTTGATTTAGAATTGGTGCCGACGGGTTTGCAATTTGGTCCTGATCAGTAATGTCAATATCGGTATATCCGTTTAAATGACCTGAGGTTGATGGGGATAAATCACCGAAAGCCATATTCGTCCCAATTAGTTTTTGGTTAGAAGTATGTGAGTTGTGAACAATTGGTCCTAGATCAATACTGCCATTATTGTTAATGGCATTTGTTTTAATATTAAATATATTTATTTGAAAAGGCATGATTATGTTTCAGTCCTTTATATGGGATTAGAGAAGACATTTGATGGGTTGGCGATATCTCCCATATCATTGATATCCGGATCAATAAATACATTTTCCATAGCTGCTGTTGGAGGTGCAAAATCTCCATATGAGGAATTTTGCCCTTGAGATTTACTGTTAGCTGTGTGAGCATTATGAAGTGCGTCACCGATGTTGACAGACCCATTGTTAGAAACACTGTTAATTTTCAGGCTGAAAATATTGATTACAGTCTGCATGCTGTCACATCCTTTTCTTTGATACCCCATCATATGCAAATGAATGCCCATGGGTTATTAATAATTGGGATATCCAAGCTATGGTTGTACATAAAAATATAAAATAAATATTTGCATATCAGAATAAATCTTTTTAACATGGGGTTAGGGAGAAATTTTTAAGTAGAGAGGTAATGTCTGTGAAAAACAAAACGGCATTAATTACAGGGGGAGCGTCCGGCATTGGCAAAAGAACGGCCATGACACTTGCAGAATTAGGTATCCAGCTGGTTATTAACTATAGAAAGAGTGAAACGGAAGCGATTGCACTAGCAAATCAATTAACCGATTGTTATGGGACAAAAAATATGGCAATTCGGGGGGATGTGGCGGATCAACAGGATTGCAGGAGAGTGGTCGATGAAGCATTAGCCCATTTTGAAAGTATAGATATTTTAATCCATAATGCCGGACCGTACATACATGAGCGAAAAAAACTGACCGATTATTCTTTCGAAGAATGGAATTATATCATGCAAGGCAATTTGCATTCTGTTTTTTATTTAACCAAGCTCATTATTCCATCAATGAGAAGACAGCAATGGGGGAGGATCATTACCCTTGGTTTTGATCGAGTGGAAACTTCTCCAGGTTGGATGTACCGTTCAGCCTTTGCTGCAGCCAAAACAGGGTTAGCTTCTTTAACGCGAACGATTTCAATGGAAGAGGCAGAGAATGGAATCACAGCCAATATGGTTAGTCCCGGAGATATCGTGAATGAATGGAAAGAAAAATCCATACAAGATGCCATTTCCGAAAGTCGGTTGCCCTCAAGAGAAGGAACGGGAGAGGATATCGCCAGAACCATCGCATTTTTAATTGACGAAAAATCTGATTTTATAACAGGAAGTATTATTCCGGTAACCGGTGGAATAGATGTGTTAGGGAAAGTATTTAAAAAGTAGCTATAGTATGAAAGTTGCTCCTTTTGTGGATAATATAAAGTAACATTAAAGAGAGGAGCAAAGACTATGAGTTTTAACCTCAATAGAATCAACCCTAATCAAACCCAAGTATTTTTTCATGATGGACGTTTAGAAACGATGACCAATGAGGAACTTGAAGAATTTTTGCTCCAAATGGGTCTTAGTGATGTAAATGAAGCATTAGAACAGAATCTCATTGAATAATAAAATAAGTAAAAGCAATCGGACATCCGATTGCTTTTACGCTTCAAGACGAGCAGAATCAGCCTGCGCAGCACCATTCCGCCATAGATATAATGTATATAAATCTTTAGGTATTTCGTATAAATCAAAAATATCTCCATTGGCATTTATTTGTTCATATAAGTTTTTTCTCGTTTCATTCGCTTTTACAACATAAGGCAGTTTCTCCGCTGCTTTAATCGAGCGGATGTTAACTTTGCGAATCCTCATAAAAACTTTTTCAATTCCCAACTCGAAAAAAAGCTCTTGAAAAAAAGCATCTTTTGCAATCGCATTATAGCCTTTTCCGTGATAGGGTTTTCCGAGCCAAGTCCCTAAAAAGCCAGCTTGTGATTCAAGATCAAATAAGCTGATAGTGCCAATCGGTGTTCCCCATTCATCCAGAACGGTCCGTGAGATTAATTCACCACGTTCTTCTGCTTCAATGGTTTGTTTTGTAATAAACAAAAATTCTTCATAAGAAGTGGCTTTTTGGCGCACAAAAGGGAAGACATCTGGGTGCGTAATTAATTCAAATAGTTCATGGCTATCTTGAAGATCTCGTTTCTTAAGCATGAATATCCCTCCAGTTAGGGCATACCGATTCCATGTCTAAAGAAGCGGCCCACCCTCGAAATTTTTTTAAGTTGAAAAAAAATTTCGGGGTGGGAATCGAACCCACTAGAACCAGTATAAACTGGTGGCGCACCATTTGCCTTCCCTATATCATTTTTGTTGTACTTACTAATAATGCTTTGTAAAACCCCCGCAGATTAGTATAAAAAAATAGTTTTACCTAGAGTATAATACAAGAAAAATTTCAAAAAAGAAATAGTTTTTTTGCTTCATTTTTGTTAAAAATTTTCCTCTCATTTCAACAATATTCTACATATCTGAATACACTATTTCTCCAGCGATCATGGTCCATTTTGGTTTGGCTAAATAATGGAACGGATGATGGTCCCATAAAACCAAATCTGCATGTTTTCCGGGTTCAATGCTCCCAACCGAGGCATCAATTTTTAAATTTCTGGCAGGGAGAATGGTGATACCTTCAAGTGCTTTTTGTTCTGAGAGTCCTTCCCTCATGGCGAGGCTGGCACAAATATTCAAATATTGAATCGGTGTATAGGGATGATCAGTGGTAATCGAAACCTCTATCCCTTGATTCGTTAATTCCTGATAGGTCTTCCACGTTTTATTTTTCAATTCAACCTTAGATCTTCTTGTTAAGGTTGGTCCTACAGATACTTTTAAACCAGTATTAGGCAACTCATTAGCAATTAAATGTCCTTCGGTGCAATGCTCAATCCGTAAATCCAAGTTAAATTCTTCAGCAAGCCTAAGTGCTGTTATGATATCGTCTGCTCGATGGGCATGGATTCTTACCGGAATCTCCCTTTTAAGAGCCATGACAAGCGGCTTGATTCTGAGATCATCGGTATTTTCGGCATGGATGGCTGAATAGAAGGCCTCTCTTAACATCCCCATAATTCCCATTCGTGTAATAGAATCACTTTTGCCATGACTATGCACTCGTTTTGGATTTTCGCCTAAAGCAATCTTCAAACCGGATATATCCTGGAAAATCATTTTATTAATATTTTTCCCTGCCGTCTTGATTACCGAAGTGGTTCCACCGATGATATTAGCACTCCCAGGCATCACATGTGCCGTCGTGACCCCGCTTTTGAGGGCATCTGTAAATGCGGGGTCCAACGGATAAACTCCATCAATAGCCCGAATATGCGGTGTCATTGCCTCCGCCGTTTCATTGGCATCGTTTCCTGCCCAACCAGTCCCTTCATCATATAAGCCCAAATGGGTATGAACATCAATAAATCCCGGAAAAAGGTAATCCCCTTTGCAATCCATAATCTGTATTTCAGTTGATTTTGGAATAATGTTTGGTGCCACCTGTGTAATGATTCCGTCCTCAATGAATACATCACCATTTTTAATTTGTGGAGTTGTAATCGGATAAATCGTTGCATTTTTTAACAGTAACTTTTTCATAATACTACCTTTCTAAACGTGTTAATTCTATTTTATCCATTATAACAAGGGATCGTTATTGGAAAAAAAGTTTTTGTTTTAATTTTAGGCTATGTTAAAGAATACTGTTAATTTTAAACCCTGTTGATTGGAGCGAAGGCATGAAGACTCCTCGAAAATGCTAATGCATTTCCTTTGTGCGTGGGCGAATTCTAGGAAGAAAATCAATGTCCTGTGGGAGTACGGTTCTTGAGAGACCACGCAGGCGCAAGCGCCGAGGAGGCTCTCCGAAACGCCTACGAACCGCTCGTGATTGGAGCGGAAATCAACATACAAGTTTCACAGAGCCTAATTTTATATAAGTAAATTTTAAGGAAATGATGGAACCTTTGAAAGGATCATACGTAAATAATGAGAAGAAGGAAATGCTAGGAGGGTCTGAAATGGTTAGTAATGATGAAAAAATGTTGGCCGCTGTCCTTTATGTGGTTAGTTTCTTTGCACCTGTAGTGGGACCTTTGATTATTTGGCTTCTAAAAAGGGATCAATCCTCATTTATCGATTACCATGGAAAGGAATATTTTAATTTTCTTATATCTTATACAGTCTATTTAACGATTAGTGGAATCTTAACCATTATCCTTATTGGGTTTGTCGGATTAGCTATTTTCAGCGTCATGTTATTTGTATTTACGATTGTTGCAGCGGTGAAAGCCTACGAAGGCAGTGAATATCGATTCCCATTAATCTTTAGAATAATTAAGTAATGGGATTATTAGCCTGGCATTTTATTTATGTCGGGTTTTTTACATAATGGTTTTAAAGCAAGATAGTTTTCATTTAAATCAAGGTGGACTATAATTTTTATTAATTCTTTTTTTATAGAAGGGAGAAGCAAATGTGATCGGTCAAACTGGTTTAGTGTTAGAAGGTGGCGGGATGCGTGGTGTTTATACGGCGGGAATCCTGGAATGCTTTCTTGAACAGGATTTGTTTTTTCCTTATGTCATTGGAGTTTCAGCAGGTGCCTGTAATGCAGCATCCTATTTATCAAAGCAAAAAGGGAGAAATAAAACCGTAACGATTGAGTATGCTAATGACCCAAGATATATCTCTTGGAAAAACTATTTTAGAAATAGACAAATTTTCGGGATGGACTTTATCTTTGATGAAATTCCGAATAAGTATGTTCCCTATGATTACGATGCATTTTATAACAGCACTTCGGAATTTGTTGTAGGGACAACCGATTGTGTCACTGGGGAGCCTGTGTATTACAAAAGGCAGGATTACCAAAAAGATTTATTGACTGTTTTACGAGCTTCCAGTTCATTGCCATTTATTGCTCCTGAAGTTTCATTTAAAGATAAGTTATTGCTGGATGGTGGGATTAGTGATCCGATTCCAATTAGACAAGCACAGAAGGATGGTTTTACAAAAAATATTGTCGTTTTAACTCGTAATGAGGGCTATGCGAAAAAGCCTTCCAAGTTTCATTTTATGGTGGAGCGGAAATATCCCGAATATACAGGCCTGCAGAAATCGTTAAGAGACAGATACGAAATCTACAATAATACGATTTCCTATCTTATTGAGGAAGAGAAAAAAGGAAATGTATTTTTAATCCGGCCATCTGTCCCATTAAAAGTAGGAAGAATCGAGCGAAATCCACAGCGTTTAATGGAACTTTATCAACAGGGTTATCAAGATGCCAAGGCATTGAAAGAATCGATTGTGGAATATATTGGATGAAAAAGAAGAGAGTGTCTCTTCTTTTTTTTATCTCCTATCATTTTTTTCTCTTATAAATAATAGAATGATATAAGAGCAACAGATAAGGAGATTTCAAAATGAGGATTCATGATTTTTATAGAAATGAGGCTTTAATTAGCTTAAACGGTAGTATTGCTTCGCTTATTCCTGCATGTTTTATTATCGTGGGAAATCTGTCATTTTTAAAAAATCAAGAGATCATGTTACTGGCAATACCGTTTTTTGTTTATAGTTTTATTAGCTTTCAATTTTATCTTTATAAGAGAAATCAATCCAATTCTATTAGTAAACAATTGATTAGTAGAAATGGCAACGGATTATTATTAGATGCTCAACAGTTATTAGTCCTCCATATGAATACTACCTCCTCCTCGCTTCAGCTCTATTTTTCAAATGGCTTTTTAGCTGGAAGTTTTGAAAAGGTCCCCAAAAGGGGAAAAGAATGGCGTCAACCATACAAAATATATGTTCTCAGAAGTTCGGAACAATTTCCTTTAGCTTTTTTTGTTGTTAAAAAGCAGAACGGTATTAAAATTGAAGTCTATGATCAGAACAAGAAATATATGGGATGCATGGTAAAAAAAAATGAGCCATTCAAAAAGGATAAAAAGGAACTGTTTAATGAGACAGGAGAATTGATTGGTATGATTGAAGGGTCGCCTGGATTTATGGATGAAAAAATGTGGAATCTCCATGAAAAACAAGAAGGCAGATTAAGGAGAGGGTGGATGCCTTTACAATGGAGTGCATTGTTTCCTAATCCGAATACCCCAGTACTGTCTTTTAAGGTGGATTTATCCCAAGGGGACAGACTGATTAGAATGTCTTTATTAATCAACGAATTCTTCCTCGAACGCTAAATTTGAATTAGTTTCCCTTATAATCGATATTTGATATGATAGTAGCAATATTTTATTACGTGTTGTTGGGGGTTTTGACGTGAGAATTGAATTCATAAAAGGACATGGCTCAGGAAATGATTTTTTCATAATAGATGAAATCACAAATCAATACGCTTTTTCCGAACAGGAAAGGGCTGACATGGCGAGGCTTTTATGTGACCGCAAGACTGGAATGGGAGCGGATGGAATTCTTTTTACAATGAAAAGTGACCATGCCGATGCCAGAATGCGGGTTTTTAATGCCGACGGCTCGGAGGCTTCGATGTGCGGTAATGGACTTCGCCTAGTTGCCCGCTATGTTTGTGAGCTTCTTGGGAAAAAGAATGGTGTAATTGAAACGATGAAAGCTGACCTTAAGGTAGGGAGGCAAGAGGAGCTCTTTCCGGAAATTCATACCTATCAAGTTGAGATATCTCCAGTGTTATTTGATCTTGAGTCACTTCCATTAAGGTTAAATCAGTCTACATTGGTGAATGAAAAAATAATGCAGCTTTCGGATCGCTTTACTTTTACAGCTTTGGCAGTACCGAATCCTCATTTAATCACACTAGTGGAAACAGAGGACTTGCAAAATGAGGTTCAACGGCAGTTAAGTGAATATGTTAATGGTCCTAACGAGTTATTTCCTGACGGCGTTAATGTGAGCTTTGTTAAATCAATACAGGAAAATGCTATTTATGTTCGGACCTATGAACGGGGTGTAGGCTTTACAAATGCTTGTGGTACAGCCATGTCAGCTTCATCTCTGGTGACGTGTCTGCAAAAAATGAATCGATTTGAGGAAGTCATCAATGTATACAATAACGGCGGAATGGTTCAATGTGTGGTTCACGAGCATGACGGAACCTTCACCATCGATCTTATAGGTAATGCAACCTATCAATACAAAGCTGAAGTTGAAGTGAACCTTCACGACAGCCTATATACTGTGATATCTAAAAAAGATTTTCTCGAACAGCCTGATTATGAAAAGCTGCAGCAGAAAGTCCAGCAATATCTCAAGGAAAACATGTAGGATAAGGCATTTCTGCCTTATCCTTTGCCTTTTTTTAAAACCTCTAATACAGGGGCAAATGGTTGAATCGCTTTTGTTTGAAAATAATTTCTAAAGGGATCGCCTAACTTCTTAAGTCGAGTAATGGCATTTTGCATGGTAAAGGCCTTCGGATCCAACTTATCGTTTACCTCCTCCCAATAAAGAGGGGTAGCTACTCCACCAAGCTCATTTCCGCGCATTGAATAGGGAGCGATAATGGTTTTCCCTTCACCATGTTGGACGTAGTCGACATAGAGCCGGTTCCCGCGATTTTTCTTCATCCTCTCAATCGTGAATGAATCAGGATCCCGTGAGATTAAATAGTCTGCAATAAAACTAGTAAACAGCCTTGTATCATCATAACTAAATTTATTCTCTGGCAAAGGTACATAAATCTGAAGACCCTTATTGCCAGATGTCTTTATAAAACTAACTAAATTTAATTGATCCGTTACTTCCTTTATAAGCAATGCTGCTTTGACAGCAAGCGAAAATTCCTTTTGTGACGGAGGATCCAAATCAAAGACAATTTCACTTGGACCATGACTGTTAACTGTTTGAAACGGTATATGAAATTCAATGGCCAGTTGATTTCCTAACCAAATAAGCGTTTTAAGATTATTGCAGAGAATATATTGGATATCCATAGACATATGAGTTTTCACGAAAGAGGGAGCGTAATCTGGACAGTTTTTTTGATAAAAGGCTTCGCCAAACATCCCATGTGGAAAACGTATAACGGTCAATAGCCGGTTTTTTAAAAAAGGCAGCATATAGGGGGAGGCTTCCCTTAAATATAGTATATAATCTGCCTTTTGAATTTGTTGAGTTTCCCACAATGGTTTATCAGGATGAGTAATTTTCAATTCTTCTGGTAAGTTTTTTTGTTGGAAAATAAAGTTTTCATATGTACATTGAGCAGGCTCTAAATCAAAGCGAAATTGATGAAAATGTGGCTCTCGCAAGTGGTCTTCATAGAGTTCCAAATATTTAATTTCCAGGCAAATTGCTGGTTCGACATGGATAAATTGAGAATCTTCCCTTTTCATATTTTGCTTGATTATTTGTTGAAGTGCTTGTTTTTCATCTGGCTTAAACCCAAAGAGTACTTGACCAATAGTCGTTACAGTTTGATTTCGATAAACGCCAACATAAAAGTACCCATTTGATTTCTCATATGCTGTGACAAAACAACTTACATATTTCCAATTTTTATATTTTAACCATTGTAAAGATCGTTTTCCTTCTTCCCACTGGCTATTCGCATGTTTGGCAACAATTCCTTCTCCATCATATAACACAACTTTTTCCCAAACTTCATTGAAATCAGAGTAGGGCTCAACAAATTGGAGCAGCTGTTCATTATATGGATCCGGTGTTTCGTCTAATTCGAGTGCTTTAAAAAATTGCTTCAATTTTTCCTTCCTTTTGGGAAAAGGCAAAGTATTCAATGGTTTTCCACTTAACATCAGTACATCAAAAACCATCAGTCTGCAAGGTGACAAAGCTGCCTGCTCATTTATTTTTTTTGCTGCTTTCATACGTCCGCGTACTTGAATCGCAGAAAAATTAGCTTTATAGGGGTTTTCAAGATCCACAAGCTCACCATCTAGCTGTAGGGGTAAAAAGGGAGCAATTTGATCCTTTAGATCTAATAAAAATCTGCTTATTTCAGGGAATTGCGGCAATAACGCTTTCCCGTTGCGGCTTGTTAATACAGGATTGGCGGTGTTCCAATCTAAAATAGCACGAAAACCGTCATATTTTACTTCATAAAACCAGTCTTTTTCGATTGGGGTCTCAAAAGTCAGACTAGGAAGCATTGGTTTCATCACTTTACCCCTTTTTTCCTTTATTTTGTGTAAAAGGGAGACAAATATCCTTTTTCCAGTTGTTTTAAGGAATTCAGCTTGTTCCTAACACACACACTAGAAACAAAAAGAAATGGAGAATTTTTATGCATACAATGTGGAAGGGCAGTATTAGCTTTGGACTGGTTAATATTCCAATTAAGCTCCATGCTGCAACAGAAGATAAAGATATCAAGCTTCGTACCCTTCATAATAAATGTCATGCCCCCATCAAATATGAAAAAATTTGTTCAGTTTGTGAAGAGGAAGTAAAGCCTGAGGATATAGTTAAGGCTTATGAATATACAAAAGGCAAATTTGTGGTCCTCGACAACGAGGAGCTTGAAAAACTTCGAAAAGAAAATGAAGAAAAAGCTGTAGAAATCATTGATTTTGTCAAAATGGAAGAAATCGATCCTATATATTTTGACCGCAGTTATTATATGTCACCAAACGAGGGTGGTGGAAAGGCCTATTCCTTATTGCGGAAAGCACTCCAAGAATCCGAAAAAGTTGGTTTGGCTAAAATTGTGATTCGTTCCAAAGAGCAGCTGGCGGTCATCCGTGTTTATGAGAATATCTTAGTTATGGAAACCATTCATTATCCAGATGAAGTACGAAATGCCACTGATGTACCTAATGTTCCATCTGAAGATAAGGTGACAAAGAAAGAGCTGGATACCGCCATTTTATTAATAGATCAATTAACCTCCACTTTTGAACCTGAAAAATATACTGATGAATATCGAACAGCCCTTCTCGAACTGATTGAATCGAAACGCCAGGGAAAAGAAACTGTTTCTGCGGCACCTAAAGAAATGGCTACAAATGTTACTGATTTAATGGCTGCTTTACAGGCATCAATCGATCGTACCAAACCGAAAAAAGCAGCAGCTCCAAGAAAGAAAGCAACAGCCAAAGTCAAAAAGGAAGCCTAATAATTTGTTGACAAAAGCTTTAAAATGAGGGATAATAAAATTACGCTTTTAAGTTCGTTATATATGTGTTGATTTAGTAGTCGTAACTGCACGAAATGTGGGTGATGTCTTCTATGCCCATCAGTGTAGTGCGACTTTTTATATTAATGTGAAATTAACTTTAAAGTGAACAAAATATTGGGGGTAATTTTAAATGAAAAACGGTAAAGTTAAATGGTTTAATGCAGAAAAAGGATTTGGATTTATTGAAGCTGAAGGCGGCCAAGATGTATTCGTACACTTTTCAGCAATCCAATCTGAAGGTTTCAAAACATTAGAAGAAGGTCAATCAGTATCTTTTGAAATCGTTGAAGGTGCTCGCGGACCTCAAGCTGCAAACGTTCAAGCAGTTTAATCATTTTTATTAAAAAAAGGTAATGCTTAACAAGAAAAGCATTACCTTTTTTACTATATATTCATTATGAAAAACAAGGGGTGGGGAATAATGGCATTTGGCAGAAGAAATGAAGAGGAAATCAAATTGGAGGAAACAAAGATTTGGGTTTGTACTTCCGAGAATTGTAAGTGCTGGATTCGCGATAATTTTAAAAGCAGTGATGTGCCCCTTTGTCCAGTTTGCAAAAATCCAATGAGTGAAAGTACGAAGATGCTACAGGTCATTCATAACCATAGCCAGAATTTTATGTAGAAAAGCAGGGGTTACTCCCTGCTTTTAGTCTTCTATATTGTTTTTACAATAATTAAGTATTAATTCCTCTTCATCGTCCTCAAGGGCAAAATCAAGCACTTCTTCTTTGCCTTGTTCATAAAAATGATAGTTAATCATTCTTGCATTGCCATCATCTATACCTAAAAGGACCCTTAGTCCAATTCCTTTTTCAGAAAAAAGTTCATCCTCTTCATCCACCTCAAGTTCTAAAAAGAATTCATAGCGCTCACCTGAGATTAATCCGAATGGATCTTCCAGCTTTTCTACTGTATGGCCTGTTATGTTCAAAAAAATCATCCTTTGCATTTAATTAGTCGATTTTATTATACACATCTTTTCCATAACAAAAAAATAATTGCATCAGTAAATATAATACTTATGAAATAAATGTGAAATAATGCACATTGTAAACCCTTTAATGGAATTATGCGGTAATATAAAATTGTAAAAAAACAAGAAAATTTTATATATATTTGTGAATACATTCACAAAAAGGAGGGGAGAAATGAACATTTTCACTGAATCTGTTTATGGTCAACTTCAATCATACATGTTATCTAGGAAAAATTTTTATCAAATACTCCATATCCTTTTCTCTGAACCAGATAAGGAAGAAATATTTTTTCAGCTTTCTATATATGGGAATTTTGGAATGTTGGGTGAGTTTCACGAAGGTGGGAAAATTCTTGATCAATTTTTTAAAACCTTAACATTGGAACAATTAATGTTTGAGCGTGAAGAGTACCAACGACTTTTTATTGGCCCAGGCCCTCTAGTGGCACCTCCATGGGAATCCTATTACAGAAGTAAAGAACATTTGGTTTTTGAAGAATGGACCTTCCAGGTAAGGGAGAAATATCGAACGTTTGGTCTACAATATGTAAAAGAAAATAATGAACCGGATGACCATCTTCTTTTGGAATTAGAATTTATGATCTACCTTTCGAGTTTATGTCAATCAGAAATAAACCTGAATCAAATAACGGACATCATCCAGTGTCAAATTGACTTTCTGGAACAGCATCTTTTGTTTTGGGTTCCTGATTTTTGCAAAAGGATCATCGGAAATACTACAAGTACTTTGTACCTTGGGGTATCGATGTTGCTAGAAGACTTTATAAGCGATGATTTGACATCTTTAAAAGAGATAAAGGAGGTACTGGCCGATGTCTAAAAAACAAGGGCTTACCAATCTGTTTTCAAATAAAATGCAACGGCGCACTTTTTTGAAATGGTCAGGTGCCATTGGAATTCCTGTTATTGCTGGCGGAATAGGAACAAAAATGCTGGTAGACAGCAATAAAAAAGAAAAAATAACAAGCGCAAAGGAAATTGACAAGGAACAAGTTATTTCTACCTGTAGTATTAATAACTGTGGTGGAAGATGTGTCATTAAAGCTCATGTTAAAGATGGAGCAGTTGTCAGGGTTAGTACGGATTCACATGAAAGCGGCGATCCATCCACACCTCCTTTAAGGGCATGTGTTAGAGGTCGAAATTATCGAAAAATGCTCTATCATCCTGACCGGCTTAAATATCCAATGAAACGGATTGGAAAACGAGGGGAGGGAAAATTCAAACGAATTTCTTGGGAAGAAGCGATTGAAACCATTGCCTCTGAAGTAAAACGAATAGGTGATACATATGGACCAGAATCACGATATGTTAACTATGCATCAGGGCAAAGTTGGGGACTGCACGGCGGTAAAAATGCTGCCAGGAAATTACTGGCACTGACTGGTGGTTTTCTAAATTATCGAAATGACTACAGCTCAGGCGCAGGAAATATCGCCACCCCTTATACATATGGTACGAATAACTCTGGAAGTAGTTTTGATAATCTACTTCATTCCAAATACATTATTTTATGGGGACAAAATCCTGCCGAGATGATTTTTTCGACTCCATATAGGGAGTATTTGATTCAAGCAAAGAAAAATGGAACCAAAATAGTTGTCATTGATCCAAGATATACAGATACAGCAATCGCATTTGCTGATGAATGGATTCCCATCCTCCCTACCACTGATAATGCTTTGATGGATGCGATGGCCTATGTGATGATTACCGAGAATTTGCATGATCAGAAATTTTTGGATAAGTACTGCATCGGGTTTGACGGGGAGCATATGCCGGAGGGAATTGCAGGTACGGAGTCCTTAAAAAGCTATCTGCTCGGTGAAAAGGATGGCATCCGTAAAACACCGGAGTGGGCAGAAAAAATATGTCATGTGCCGGCAGATAAGATCCGTGAGATTGCTAGGGAGTATGCTACACAAAAGCCTGCAGTCCTTATACAAGGATGGGGAGCCCAAAGACAGGCATATGGGGAACAATTCATGCGTGGCGGTGCACAATTAGCCTGTTTGACTGGTAATGTAGGGAAATTGGGCGGATGGGCCGCTGGAACGGGTTATTGGAGCCGTTCGGACATTGTTTATCCATTTACCTATGAAAATCCGGTTAAGGCATCAATTCCTTGCTTCCTATGGACAGCAGCTGTTGAAAAAGGCACTGAAATGACAGTGGACGATGGATTATTGGGTACCGACAAATTAAAAAGTAATATTAAATGTATTTTTAATATGGCTGGCAATATGTTAATTAATCAACATTCTGACATTAATAAGACAAAGCAATTGCTTGAAGATGAAAGTAAAGTTGAATTTATCGTAGTAAGTGATCTGTTTATGACACCAAGTGCGAAGTATGCTGATATATTACTGCCAGGCACAACTTTTTTTGAACGGTGGGACATAGGAGTTCCATGGTGTTTTGGTGATTATGTTGTATTAGGGGAGAAAACAATTGAACCTCTATATGAATGCCGCGATGAATATGATGTATTTGCGGAGATTGCCGGTAAGCTGGGACTGAAGGAGAAATTCACCGAAGGAAAAACGACCCTAGATTTAGTCAAGGAAAGTGTGAAAAGAACGAAAAAGGAACTAGACCCGGATTTTCCTACCTTTGAGGAATTTCGAAAAATGGGGGTTTACCATTTTAAACATAAAGAACCGTTAATTGCGTTTAAGGACCAAATAGAAAGCCCAGAAAAACATCCTTTTGAAACACCTTCAGGTAAAATAGAGTTATTTTCAAAAGATTTATGGGCTATGAACAAACATGAGGAAATTCCGGCTATTGCAAAGTACATTCCATCATGGGAAGGTCCAAGTGATCCATTAATTAAAACATATCCACTCCAACTCATTAGCTGGCACTATAAACGTAGATGTCACTCAACTTATGACAATCAAGAATGGCTTGAGGAAGCGGCAAAACAAGAAATGTGGATGAATCCCAAGGATGCAGAAGGTAGGGGTATTCAAAATGGAGATTTTGTCCAAGTCTTTAATGGCCGTGGAATGATACAAATTCCAGTTAAGGTAACACCAAGAATTGTTCCCGGAGTGGTAGGAATTCCACAAGGTGCTTGGTACTCACCAGATCAAACTGGTATGGACCAACGGGGGTCGATCAATGTATTAACCTCGCAAAAGCCAACCCCGTTAGCTAAAGCCAATCCGCAGCAAACGAATTTAGTCGAAGTAAAAAAAGCATAAGGAGTGAGTGAATTGGCGCAATTGGGGTTTTATATTAATCAAAGTCTTTGCTCCGGATGTAAAGCTTGTACCGTAGCCTGTAAGGATAAAAATAATTTAAATGTCGGAATCAATTTCAGAAGGGTTTACGCGTATGAAGAGGGCAGTTTCCTTCAAAAGCCAACGAGTGGAATCGTTCAAAATGTAAAGGCCTATTATTTTTCTATCGCTTGTAATCATTGTACCAATCCAAGATGTGTACCGACTTGCCCAGTTGGAGCTATTAGTAAGAATAAAGACAATGGGGTTGTCACCATTGACCAAGATGTTTGTCAGGGAACACAGCTTTGTGTGAAAGCTTGCCCGTACGGAGCTCCTCAATATAATAAAAAAGTATTTAGATCAAATAAATGTGATTTCTGCCTTGATCTACAAGAAAAGGGGGAGGATCCTGTTTGTGTTTCTACCTGCCCAATGGGAGCAATTGAATTTGGGCCAATAGACGAGCTTCGGAAAAAGTATGGTCGGGTCAGCCAAATTAAAGGTATGCCAAGCAGTAAAATCACAAATCCAAATCTTGTTATTTTACCACATAAAGATGCAAAATTATCCAATACTTAATAACCGGTATTTGGGGGTGATATTGTGTCATTAATACTGGATTGGCTGGAAAGTATGCATATTGATTTTGAACTGACAGATCGATGTTCAAAGGTGCGAAACAATCATTCCACTTGTAGTTATTGCATGAATGCCTGCCAATTACATGCATTAGTAATACAAGATAAAAAAATGACACTAAATAAGGATCTTTGTACATTTTGCGGTGAATGCATGATTTCCTGCCCATTATCTGCAATCACAGGTATCGCTTCAGAACGTCAATTTTCTGATAGAAGTATAATCTATAATGATAGCTTTACACCTTCTGTAAAGGAATTACTTATTTATAAAAAAAGAGGCATTCAGTCCATTTCTTTGGAGACTACTCATCAAAACAAGTGGCATGATGTAATAAAAGAAGCGAACATCCTTTTAAAACAATTGGGTCAGACCCCATTTGAAGTGGTTGTAAAAAGAGATTCCAAAACTACAAGAAGAGAATTGCTACAATCATTAAAAAGTGAAGGCAGAAAAATAGCTAAAATTGCTGCTCCTGCTGCATGGAAAATAAAGGATGGGGAATGGGTTTTAACTAAATATTATCCCGGAAACCAGTTTTACACTGTCCAGCTTAATAAGGAAAAGTGTACTCTTTGTCAGGCATGTTTTACTTTATGCAGTCAAAATGTGTTCCAAATAAAAGAGAATATTCTCTGCATAATGAGCAACCGATGTGTGAATTGTACGGATTGTACAGATATTTGCCCTGAAAATGCATTGGAGATCTATTTTGAATGCAGTGAGTACGTTGAGGTAACTGAAGAATTTTTAATAAATATCTGCCAGTCATGCGGTAAAACGTTCAAAACCTTTCATTCAAGAGCAAAAGAATGCCCTATCTGCTTAAATAGAGATCCTGAATGGTTAAGCCCGTATGGTTAAGCAAATCAAAAAAAACGCCAGTTTAGTTGGCGTTTTTTTGATTTTAACGGAGAAGGTGAGATTCGAACTCACGCGACGGTTACCCGCCCTAACGCATTTCGAGTGCGCCCCCTTATAACCACTTGGGTACTCCTCCATAAGTATGAAGCGGGTGAGGGGAATCGAACCCCCGCCGTCAGCTTGGGAAGCTGAAATTCTACCATTAAACCACACCCGCATATCTGATAATAGTGAAAACTATTATAACATAATATTAAATGTGATGGTAGAAAATAATTAAAATTGCCAACTAAATGATAGTTTTTTAAAGTAATTGTCAAAAAGTAATCAAAAACGTTCAAATAATGAAAGTTTTTGAAAGAAAATGATTGATTTTTGCAATCGGTTTCAGTATTATAAAGGTAGAAAAAGAAGTTAGGTGGTGATAACTTGTTAACTCCTGAACGTCATCAGATTATTCTTCAATTACTTAAAGATAGAAATACGGTGAAAATACAGGATATTATGGAGCTGACAAATTCTTCTGAATCAACCATTCGAAGAGATTTATCCCAACTCGAGGATCAAAAATTTTTAAAGCGGATTCATGGGGGAGCTTCAAGATTGCAGGGAAAACTTCAAGAACCGAGCATGATTGAAAAATCATCCAAAAACCTTCATGAAAAGCGATTAATAGCGCAATATGCTGCTTCCTTGGTGGAAGAAGGAGATTGTATTTATCTAGATGCAGGTTCGACCATATTTGAAATGGTAGAATTCCTTCCATCAAAAAATATCGTTGTAGTGACAAATGGATTAATGCATGTAGCCCCGTTGTTAATTAAGGGGATACCGACCTATTTAATTGGAGGATTTGTTAAACCAATTACAAATGCTTTTATCGGACGAGGTGCATTGGAAAGTCTTGACTTGTACCGTTTTGATAAATGCTTTATGGGGGTAAATGGTATACATCCGCAATTTGGTTTTACAACGCCGGATCAGGAAGAAGCAATGGTGAAGCAAAAAGCCATTTCACTTTCAAGAGAATCATATGTGCTCGCAGATAATACAAAATTTGCTGAAATTTCATTCGCGAAAATTGCTGAAATCCATGAGGCGTCCATTATCACCAATGAATTGGAAGCTGAAACGGAAAATCAATATATAAATAGAACGACAATAAAGGTTGTGACAACATGATTTATACGTTAACTTTGAATCCTTCTGTCGATTACATTGTACAGTTGGAACAATTTGAATTAGGACAGTTAAATCGAACGATTAGTGAAGCAAAATATCCTGGAGGCAAAGGGATTAATGTTTCCCGAGTCTTAAAACAATTTGGCATAAAAAGTATGGCTCTTGGATTTGTGGGCGGCTTTACAGGTGCTTATATTAAACAGTATCTTTCAAATGAAAGTATCGCTACAGATTTTGTGGAAGTGAAAGAAGATACAAGGATAAATATTAAGCTAAAAACGGGTATAGAATCTGAGATTAATGCTCGGGGACCTATGATCACAGAAGAGGATTTTCAATTGCTGAAGGAAAAAGTTCATTATTTGGATCAAGATGACTTATTGGTATTAGCGGGAAGCATCCCGTCAACCTTACCTCCAACAACCTATGAGGAGCTAGTAAAAATTTGTGAGGCAAAGGGAGCAAAATTTGTTGTAGATGCAGAAGGGGATCTATTAAAAAAGGTACTCCCTTTTCGGCCATTCTTAATAAAGCCTAATCATCATGAACTTGGAGAATTATTCAATGTTAATCTCTCAACGCCTGATGAAGTTATTCCATATGGAAAGAAGCTTATTGAGATGGGTGCACAAAATGTTATTGTGTCGCTTGCAGATAAAGGAGCTGTCTTTATTAACAAGGAGGTATCGTTATTGGCAGAGGTGCCAAAAGGAAAAGTGAAAAACTCTGTTGGGGCAGGTGACTCGATGGTGGCAGGATTCTTGGCTGCATATCGAAAAAAAGCTGATGTTGAAAAAGCATTCCAATTTAGTGTTGCTTCAGGAAGTTCAACAGCATTTTCATTGGGGCTTTGCACGAAAGAAAATGTTGAAGAATTATTGCCACAAGTTCATATTAAATCATTAGAGGAGAGACCGCTATGAGAATTTCAGAGTTGCTGACAAAAAGCACCATTTTACTTCAAATTGAAGGCAATCAAAAGCAAGATGCAATTGATCAGTTAGTTGATAAATTATTCGAAGCGAATAAGATATCTGATAAAAGTGAATTTAAGACGGCTATTCTTAAACGCGAAGAGCAAAGCACCACAGGAATTGGTGACGGGATCGCTATTCCTCATGCAAAAACAAAAGCTGTTAAAGAAGCTGCCATTGCCTTTGGTAAATCAGCAACAGGGGTTAACTATGATTCTTTGGATGGCAAACCTGCACACTTATTTTTCATGATTGCAGCACCGGATGGAGCGAATAATACCCATTTAGAAGCACTTGCCCGTCTCTCAGGTCTACTGATGAAAGCTGAGGTTCGTTATGAGCTTCTAAAGGCCACTACAGCTGAGGAAATCATTGAGACAATCAATCGCTTTGATAAAGAGGAACAAGTAGAAACATCTACTTCAGGGAAGGCTGCATCAATTGTTGCGGTCACTGGCTGTCCAACCGGAATTGCTCACACTTATATGGCAGCGGATTCATTAAAAGCAAAAGCTGCTGATATGGGTGTTACCATCAAAGTCGAAACGAATGGTTCCGGCGGAGCAAAGAATGTTTTAACAAAAGAAGAAATTGAAAATGCAACCGCCGTCATTATCGCAGCAGATATAAAAGTGGAAATGGAAAGATTCAGTGGCAAGCATGTCATCCAGGCGGCTGTAGCGGATGGAATTCGCAAGCCTGAACAATTGATCAATCGTGCTGTGAAACAAGATGCTCCTATCTATAAGGGGAATGGTAGTGAAAAATCTACTTCTGATGCAAGCTCTTCCGTTGGAGGTTTCTATAAGCATCTAATGAATGGTGTTTCCAACATGTTGCCATTTGTTGTCGGGGGCGGTATCTTAATCGCGATCTGTTTTATGTTTGGCTATAATTCATTTAATCCTAAAGACCCATCCTATAATCCGATTTCCGATGCCTTAATGACAATTGGCGGCGGTAATGCCTTCAAATTGATTGTGCCAGTATTGGCAGGTTTTATCGCCATGAGTATCGCTGATCGCCCTGGTTTTGCTCCTGGTATGGTAGGGGGTATGATGGCTGCCAATGGTGGTGCAGGGTTCCTTGGTGGATTAATTGCTGGTTTTCTTGCAGGGTATATCGTAAATCTACTTAAAAAAGTGTTTGCTAATTTGCCTAGATCATTGGAAGGTATTAAAAGTATTTTAATCTATCCACTTTTAGGTATTGCCATTACTGGCTTTATCATGCATTTTGTCATAAATAAACCTGTCGCTTGGATTAACACTGAAATTGCTCATTGGTTAACTGGCTTGGGAACTGGAAATGCTGTTTTATTAGGAATCATACTTGGTTTGATGATGGCGTTTGATATGGGCGGTCCTGTAAATAAAGCAGCTTATGTATTTGGAACTGGACTTTTAGCAAGTGGGGTTTATGAACCAATGGCAGCGATTATGGCGGCCGGTATGGTTCCTCCTTTAGGTATTGCGATTGCTACTTCTGTATTTAAAAATAAATTTACAGAGCAAGAAAAAGATGCAGGAAAAGCGAACTATATCATGGGATTATCATTCATTACTGAGGGTGCAATTCCATTTGCAGCAGCTGACCCATTACGTGTCATTCCATCTATTATGATCGGATCAGCAGTTACCGGAGCTCTCTCAATGGCCTTTGGAATAGGCTTAAGAGCCCCACACGGTGGAATCTTCGTTGTTCCGTTAGTGGAACACGGTGCACTGAAATACGCATTGGCGATTTTAATTGGTTCCATTGTTTCTGCACTGTTAATCGGTTTATTAAAAAAGCCGGTAAAACAATAGACCATGAAAAGAGCTGAGAAATACTCAAAGAGCTGAGACCTACTCAGCTCTTTTTTACAATTATTTTTCATTTTTCTGTGGATTAATCGCCTTTAAAGCTACGAACGCAGCAATGAGACTTAAACTGGACATCAGGATAAAAATCCAGTGGTTGGACTGTTTCATTAACAAAGCAATAATTGGTGGACCGGCAGCCACACCAATAAACCGCATGGAACTGTATATTGAAGTAATGGTTCCTCGTTCTTTCTTTTCTACTCCTTCGGTAATGAGGCTATCTAAGCAAGGTAGACCTGCTCCAATCCCTATTCCCATAATCAAAAACATCGTAATCATATACCATAATTTAATCGAGAACCAAAGTGCTGCAATGGAAAGTGCTGCCGCAAGAATTCCGCCAAATGTTAGCCATTTCATAAGTATTTTATTTTTTTTAATTATTTTTCCGCTTATAAACGATGAAAGGCAAAGTGCACCTAATGGCAGTGCCAAAAAGAACCCCTTTTTTAAATCCTTGATATTATATTCTTTTTCAAAAGTCTCAGAAAGGTAAAATAGCACTCCAAATAAGACAAGCATCAAAATTCCACCAATAAAAAAAATCGCGTATAACCAACGACCCTCATTGGTAAATGTTTTTTTCACACCCATAAAGAAATCCTTAAATGGGATCTTTTCTTGTTTCTTTTTTGGGGATTTAACAAGAAAGATCATTAGGATGATGGAGACGGCACAGAATACAGGAAATGCAAAAAACGGCATATACCATAGGATTCCGGCCAAAAAGGCCCCAAATATTGGGCTGAGAACCTTGCCAAAGGTGTTGGAGGTTTCTATAAGCCCCAAACAAACACTAACATCATCTTCATTTTTAAACATATCACCTACTAACGGCAAAACAATTGGAAAGGCTCCAGCAGCTCCTACTCCCTGAAGGGATCGTCCGATTAAGATAACCCAATAAGCATTTTCAAATTTCCAAGCCGCCCATCCCGAAATAATTCCTCCAATCCCAGCTAAAATAAGACTCGGGATTATAACCTTTTTCCGACCTATATGATCAGATAAATAACCTGCTACGGGGATTAATATAATGGCAACGATTGAATAAACCGTAATGACCAAACTAGATTGTAATGAGGAAATGGAAAGTTCCTTTTCCATTGAAGGTAAGATTGGGATTAACATTGAATTTCCCAAGGTCATTACTAAAGGAATAGAAGATAAGGAAAGGATCGCCCATTTTTGTTTTGATATCTCCCCGGAATTTTTTTTACCAGCTTGAGACTGCTTCTTTTTTGCGGTCCTTGGAGATTTCGACAGTTGTTCAATATATTCCATTTGTCCACTATCCCGCCTTCATTAGTTGTAATGTTAATATGGACTTATTTCTTTAAAAATAATGAAGAAAGATATATCCTTTTAATGGCAGAGAGAATTGCTCGAGCTTTTCATTTGTTTTGAAAATTCGAATAAAATTTCTTGACAGGTAAAGAAAAAACTAATAAGATAAAACAAAATAATTTAATACAGTAACTCGTTGAACAAGAGGAGTACACTTATTTATTTCTTTTCAGAGAGTCGGGTATTGGTGGGAGCCCGATAAGAGAGAATTTGTCGAATGGACTTGTGAGAGGTATCTTGAACACTAGTAGGGATACACGGAGTTCCACCGTTAAAAGGATAGGATATCGAATTAATCATTCCGTATCTGAAAATGAGGGAGCAATTTTTTGCTTCAAATTGAGGTGGCACCACGGTTATAGAATCGTCCTCTATGCGCATAAATATTTATTTATGCGCATAGAGGACGATTTTTTTTTATTCAGAAAGGGGTAAAAAAACATGGAAACACAAACGAATGTGTTAAGGAAGGAAATTAGAGGTGATGTCCTCACTCCAATATCAATTCTTCAAAAGATAAGTGGCAAGAAAAAATTTTTATTGGAAAGTTCTCATAAATTTAATCATTCTGGCCGTTATTCATTCATTGGTGCTGATCCGGCGTTTGAAATCATTTCTATCGGGAAAGAAAATGTATTAATCAATCGCACTGGGGAAACGAGAAATCTTCATGGAAATCCATTGGAGATCTTAAAAGAACTTTTCCCGATAAAGGCAATGGAAGATTCGCAAATCCCATTTATTGGCGGAGCAATTGGTTATATTGGATATGACATTGTCAGACAATTTGAGGTAATTGGCCAGGAATATTCGAATCAATTAAATATGCCGGATGTCCATTTATTGTTCTTTGAAGAGGTAATTGTATTTGATCATCATGAGGAAAAAGTTTATATTTTCGGTCTCCCATTGTTAGAAACAAGTACAGAAAAAACAGTAGAAGAGAGAATGTGTAAAAGAATCGAAGAACTTAAACAAGCAAATGTCTATGAAGAAGAACTCCCCTTTGCTTTATCAGGTTTTCATTCTGAAATGTCTAAAGAAACCTTTATCAAAAATGTTGAGATTGCGAAGGAACATATTCTAGCGGGCGATATTTTCCAAGTGGTGCTTTCTCGAAGAATGAAGTCTCAATATCAAGGTGCGCCTTTATCTCTTTATCGAAAGCATCGTGCTAATAATCCTACTCCATATATGTTTTATATCGATTTTGAAGATTACGTCGTCATTGGCTCTTCACCTGAAAGCTTAATTAAAACAAGGGGGAAAACAGTGATAGCTAATCCGATTGCCGGGACAAAAAGGAGAGGGACGAATCTAGCGGAAGACGAGGAAATCGAAAAGGAACTGTTACAGGATGAAAAAGAGTTGGCAGAACACAAAATGCTAGTGGATTTGGGAAGGAACGATCTCGGAAAAGTCTGTGAGTTTGGCTCGGTTCAGGTTGATAAATATATGGCAGTGGAGAAATACCGACATGTGATGCACCTCGTATCTGAAATTAGCGGAACACTACATCTTGATTATTCACCGCTGGATGCGCTTGCCGCGTGCTTGCCTGCCGGAACAGTATCCGGAGCACCGAAGGTCAGGGCAATGGAAATTATCAACACCCTTGAGCAATCAAAACGTGGCCTTTACGCAGGAGCCGTAGGATACTTATCCGTAAATGGAAATATCGATTTTGCCCTGGCGATTCGAACGATGATTTTAAAAGATAACACAGCCTATATTCAGGCGGGCGCCGGAATCGTGCATGATTCTGACCCTGAAAATGAGTTTGAGGAAACCCTAAATAAATTAAAAACATTCTTGGAGGGTGCAGGATGATTCTTATTGTTGATAACTTTGATTCGTTTACCTTTAATCTTTATCAATATTTAGGTGAATTGGGTGAAGAGGTTAAGGTATTTCGAAATAACCAAATCACTCTGGAAGAAATTAAAGAATTAAATCCGAAAGCCATTATCCTATCTCCCGGACCGGGCAGACCGGAAGATGCAGGGATTTGTATTCCTTTAATCAAAACCTTTTATCAAGAAATACCAATTTTAGGAATTTGCTTAGGGCATCAGGCAATTGGAGCAGCATTCGGCTGTGAAATCAAGAGAGCTTCTCAAATCAAGCATGGAAAGACGTCTTATATTAAACATAATGGCGGGACGATTTTTAACTATCAGTCATCACCGTTAGAGGTGATGCGATATCATTCTTTAACCATTGAAAAGGGAAGCATGCCTCATCAGCTTGAATGCATTGCCCATGCAATGGACGATCTGGAAGTAATGGCCATTAAGCATTATAAGTACCCTGTATACGGAATGCAGTTTCATCCAGAATCAATCGGAACTCCATCTGGTAAACAAATTCTGAAAAACTTTTTACATGAAATCGAAAGGAAGGATCGCTATGAAAGAATATCTACTCCAACTAGCTGAACAAAAATCCTTTTCAGAGTACCAAATGCAAGAAGCTGTTGACTTTTTGCTGGGAGAAGAAGTATCTGAGTCTGAAATCGCTGCATTTCTAATGGGACTGAAATCTAAAGGTGAAACCGTTGATGAAATTGTTGGGATCGTAAAAGCCATGAAAGCTAATACCCTCCCATTTAAAAAGAAATTCGTCAACGCGATTGATAATTGCGGCACGGGTGGTGACGGCTCCTCAAGCTTTAATGTTAGCACAACTTCGGCATTTGTCATTGCGGGGGCAGGTATCCCTGTAGCTAAACACGGAAATCGTAGTGTTTCTAGTAAAACCGGCAGTGCTGATGTATTGGAATATTTGGGTATTAACTTGAATTTGTCTGTAGAAAGTACGGAAGAACTTATAGAGGAAGTGGGATTGGCCTTCTTATTTGCCCCTCATGTTCACCCTAAATTAAAAAAGGTCATGACGGTTCGAAGGGAGTTAAAAATTCCTACGATTTTTAATTTCATTGGTCCCTTAACGAATCCCATTGAACTTGATTATCAATTACTGGGCGTCTACCGTCGGGATTTGTTAAATGTATTCGCTGAAGTTTTAAAGCAATTGGGAAGAAAACGAGCAGTCGTAATCAATGGTGCAGGATTTATGGATGAAGCATCCCTTCAAGGTGAAAACCATTATACATTATTGGATAAAGGAGAGATCTCCAATTATGTATTTACTCCTGAAGAATTAGGACTGCCATTTTATGATAACAATGCGATAAAAGGTGGAGATCCAAAGGATAATGCAGAAATATTACTGGATGTGTTAAAGGGTAAGCGCGGTGCCCACAGGGATACCGTATTATTGAACGCTGGAATTGGCATTTATACCGCGGGAAAGGCAAGCGCGATTGGGGCAGGAGTTGAATTAGCTCGTGAAGTGATTGATTCAGGTGCTGCGATTGAAAAATTAAATACACTAATTGAGAAATCTAGGTCGAAACAAAGAGAGGCGATATAAAATGGCAACTATTTTGGAGCGAATAATCAAGCAGAAGAAATTAGAGATTCAGAATCTTCAGGAAACTGGAGTGCACTTTGATCATGATCGTCATCAAAAAAGGCCATTTATTGATAAATTACAATCAGCGAAAGAACTGACCATCATTGCAGAGTTTAAGCGGGCTTCCCCTTCAAAAGGAATCATCAATAACCAATCGATTCCTTGCATTCAGGCGATGCAATATGAAAAATTCGGTGCTGGTGCCATTTCGGTTCTGACGGATCAAACCTTTTTTAAAGGGTCGTTTTCTGATTTAAAGGAGGTTCGGGAAGCTGTTCAACTCCCTGTACTATGTAAGGACTTTATCATTGATCCGATCCAAATTGATCAGGCAGACTCATTCGGGGCCGATATCATCCTGCTTATCGTTGCAGCGTTAGAAAAAGAACAGCTAAAAGAACTTTATCAGTATGCAGCAAATAGGGGACTAGACGTATTGGTAGAAGTTCACAATGAAGCTGAACTCGAAACAGCCATTAGTATTGGGGCTAAATTGATTGGGGTCAATAATCGGGATTTAAAAACGTTCCATGTTACTCTTGAGGTAACGGAATCATTAGCAGCCAAAGTGAAAAATGCTGGAGCTTTCCTAATAAGTGAAAGTGGAATCCATCAGCAAGAAGATGTTAAACGGGTCCTTCAAGCAGGTGCCAATGGCATTTTAGTAGGTGAGGCATTCATGAAGAGCGATAATATGAAGCAGATGTTTTCAGACTTTCGATTACCATTCATGCAAGGAGTAAAACGATGAAAGTAAAAATTTGTGGAATCATGGATGTGAAAACTGGTGTTGCTGCTGCCAGCTTTGGAGCAGATGCCATTGGCTTTGTGTTTGCTGAAAGCAAGCGCAAAGTGACGGAACAGCAGGCAAGAGAAATTATTTCGCAATTGCCGGAGCATGTATGTAAGGTCGGTGTATTTGTTAACGAAAAAAGTGAAGAGATTAACAGAATAGCCTCTGTTACAGGTCTAACCCATATTCAATTACATGGAGATGAAACAGTTGAATTTAGTCAGTCGATCTCATTACCAGTCATCAAAGCGATTAGTTTCCAAGATAATGAAGTATTAGCCAAATATAATTTATTTCCTGCTGAATATGTGTTGCTAGATGGTCCAAAGGGGAAATATCGTGGAGGCAATGGAACGCCGTTTGATTGGAATGGAGTAAATATAGAGCTACTTCGAGATAAGAAAATTATTTTAGCTGGTGGCTTGAACTCTGATAATATTGATGCAGCAATCAAGATCATTCATCCCTATATGGTGGATGTGAGTTCAGGAGTAGAAACGGATGGTTTCAAGGATTTAAGCAAAGTAAAAACCTTTATCGAAAAAGCAAAGGGAACACTAGTGGAGGGGAAATAATGAATACTTATACATTACCAAATGAAAAAGGACATTTTGGCATTTACGGTGGAAGATTTGTACCTGAGACACTGATGAAGGCAGTCACAGAATTAAGCACAGCATATGAAGAAGCAAAAAATGATCCGGAATTTCTTAGGGAATATCAATACTTATTAAAAAAATATGTCGGAAGAGAAACCCCGTTATATTTTGCTGAAAACTTAACTAAGCATGCCGGTGGCGCGAAAATTTACCTAAAAAGGGAGGATTTGAACCATACAGGTGCACATAAAATCAATAATGCAATTGGCCAGGCGCTTCTGGCAGTGCGAATGGGGAAGCGTAAAATTGTCGCTGAAACAGGAGCTGGGCAACATGGTGTTGCAACCGCTACTGTCTGTGCTCTATTAAACTTGGAATGTATTATTTTTATGGGAGAAGAAGATATTAAGCGCCAATCCTTGAATGTGTTCCGTATGGAATTGTTGGGAGCAAAAGTGGTTGGTGTCTCCTCTGGAAGTGCGACCTTAAAAGATGCGGTAAACGAAGCACTGAGATACTGGGTAGCAAATGTGGATGATACCCACTATCTTCTGGGCTCGGTCATGGGACCGCACCCTTTTCCGATGATGGTAAGGGATTTTCAAAGTGTTATTGGATCGGAAACAAAAGCACAATTTTTAGAGGAAAATCACCATCTTCCGGAAGCGGTTGTTGCTTGTATCGGAGGTGGCAGCAATTCTATGGGGATGTTCTATCCATTTATTGAAGATAAAGAAGTAAGTTTATACGGAGTAGAGGCAGCAGGAAAGGGAATTGATACTCCTTTTCATGCCGCATCCTTAACAAAAGGAAAGCCAGGAGTATTACATGGGGCTCTCATGTATTTATTGCAGAATGAGGACGGCCAAATTCAAGAAGCACATTCGGTTTCCGCCGGCCTCGATTATCCTGGAGTAGGCCCAGAACATAGCTATTTGAAAGATATCGGCCGTGCATCCTATCAATCAATATCTGATCAAGAAGCACTTGAAGCTTTCCAGTTGTTATCCAAACAAGAAGGTATCATTCCTGCTCTGGAGAGCGCACATGCCGTTGCCTTTGCCGTAAAATTAGCACAGCAAATGAAACCAGAGGAAAATATTGTGGTTTGCTTATCCGGTAGAGGTGACAAAGATGTAGATGCTGTAAAGGAAAGATTGGAAGGAGGATATGGAAAATGAATCGAATTGAACGAGCTTTTCAAGTTTTAAATGAAACGAAAGGAAAGGCGTTTGTTCCTTATATCATGGCTGGTGATGGCGGATTAGAGAACCTGGTAAAGCGGCTTAGTATTTTAGAAGAATGCGGAGCAACAGCCATTGAAGTAGGTGTTCCTTTTTCCGACCCTGTTGCGGATGGTCCTACGATTCAATTGGCGGGCATTAGGGCACTAGAGCATGGAACTACCTTAAAAGGTATTATTGCAGCAATTAGCCAAGGGAGAGACAAAATCTCCATTCCCATTATTTTAATGACATACTTAAATCCGGTTTATGCTTATGGAATCGAATCGTTCATTGAAGATATCAAAAAAGCAGGAGTAGATGGATGTATAATCCCTGACCTCCCAATGGAAGAAGAGGATCTTATAGCCCCGCATTTAGAAAAGGTAGGAATAGAATTGATCCGGCTGGCGACCCTTACAACACCAATTGAACGAATAAAACAATTGGCGAGCAATGGAAGAGGATTTTTATATACGGTGACAGTAAAAGGAATTACCGGAACAAGAAATGAATTTGATCATGAACTCTACTCATTTTTGAAAAGAGTAAAAGAAGTGAGTCCAATTCCTGTTTTGGCTGGCTTTGGCATATCCAATGCGGAGCAGGTAAAGGAATTGACGAAATACTGTGACGGGGTTGTTGTTGGAAGTAAAATCGTTGATTTATTTACAAGTAACCAACTCGATGAATTAGCCAGCTTTATGACTAGCTACAAACAAATAACCCATTTAGCTTAAAAAGAAAGGTCTGTTCAAAGGGAACAGACCTTTTATTCTTATATGAAAAATCGTAACAAATATGGTTCGTGAACGTGTCATTTGTTACAGCAAAAAACGCTACTTATTCATTATAATGTTAATTAATGATGCTTGTTTATATAGGAATGAGAAGAATATGAGAGTCAATGAAATATCAGTAAAATTAGATCGCTTTGGTGGAGTTTCCTTTCATATACAAGTGAATTTTATTAAGAACAGATTTGTCTTTTTAGAATGGAGAAATAGAGAACATCCTAAGCCGTTTTCCAATCTGCAGTGGGTCAGGCCAGGTAGTATAGAGGAATTTAAAAAAGAAATTTCTTTGTTGAAAATTTGGGAATGGGAGCCAAACTATCGTAAAGAATCTGGAATAATCCTTGAAGGGGAATATTGGTCTGTTAAGTTAACAACAGATGGACAGGTATATATGTGTGAAGGAGGAGAGGATTTTCCAATGAACTGGGAAAGGTTTTGCCTGGCATTAGAACGATTAACTGGGATTACTTTTCGATGACTCTATCATTTTTAAATGGAAATGACATCAACTTGATAGCTGTGTGAAACTTCTTTATAATCATTATATATTGAATGCACGAATGAAAACTTCCATATTAGGAAGTTTTGTTTTGTTTTTTTAAGGAGCGTACTAAAATGAAAGAAATTTCTGTTGAAGAATTGTTTACCATTAAAAATCCAATGATCATTGATATACGCTCACCGATTGAGTTTAAGGATGGAGCAATTCCCGGGGCTATTAATATCCCGTTATTTACAGATGAAGAGCGTCAGGAAATTGGAACAATTTATAAAAATGATGGACAGGCAGCGGCTAAATGGCGTGCAATGGAGTTAGTGTCCCCGAAAATTCCTGAATTGCTTCATACGATTAAATCCTATCAATTAAAAGGTGAGCTGGTTATTCATTGTTGGCGGGGCGGAATGCGCAGTAAAGCGGTCGTGACATTTTTAGAATTTGCGGGCATTTATGCCTGGAAGTTAATAGGTGGTTATAAAGCATATCGTCACTATATACTTGAAAATATTCCAAGCATGATTCCAAATCAATCGGTTGTCCTCCACGGCATGACAGGTGTCGGGAAAACCGAAGTATTAAAGATATTAACTAAAAAAGGCTATCCTGTTTTGGATCTTGAGGACATGGCTGCCCATAGAGGCTCCATATTCGGGACAATCGGACTAGGTGAAGGCAATAATCAAAAAACCTTTGATTCTTTATTATTTAAAGGGTTACAGGACATTAATCCTTCTGATTACTTTCTTGTGGAAGCAGAAAGTAAGAGAATTGGTAAAGCGGTGCAGCCTGAGAAACTAATGGATGTAAAATTTAATGGGATTAATATTTATTTGCACACAACCATTGAACAAAGAGTAAAGCTTCTTGTTTCAGAATATATCCTACCGTATCAAAATGAAGAGTGGTTTCACACAAAAATTTCTCAAGGCATAGAAAAGGTATTAAAACGAATTAAAAATACGGAGCTAAAAACAAGTCTTATTGAGTTCTTGAATGAACGGAATTATCGCGAAATAATCCCAATTCTACTGGAACATTATTATGATCCCCGTTATGATCATGCCAGACAAGAATATGGCGGAACTTTTTATGATATTTACGCAGAGAATCCTGAAGATGCTGCTGAAAAAATAGCAATAAAACTTGAAGAATTATCATTCCATCCAACCATGACACTAAAAAATGTTTAGGCTCACGTATCTGCGTGGGCTTTTTGATATTTTTAAGCAAATTCTCATTTATTTTTCATTTCGATTTCCTTCAAACAGGATAATATTTTATTTAGAAAGGTCAATTAGATACAATAATGGTATAAATTCTAATCGGACGTGATAACTATGACAAGATTATTAATAATAGAGGATGAAAAAAACCTAGCAAGATTCATGGAACTGGAACTGAATCATGAAGGCTATGAAACCAAAATAGCCACTGATGGGCGGAGTGGATTACAGTTGGCAGAAACAGAAAACTGGGATGCCATCCTTCTTGATTTAATGCTGCCTGAATTAAACGGGTTGGAGGTTTGCCGAAGAATCAGACAAAGTAATAAGACTGTGCCGATCATGATGATTACAGCACGGGATAGTGTACTTGACCGTGTTTCCGGTCTTGACAGTGGGGCGGATGATTATATTGTTAAGCCATTCGCCATAGAAGAATTACTGGCGCGCTTAAGGTCACTGCTTCGGAGGATAGAAGCCATCACATCTCATGAGGTAACGACAATTACTTTTAAGGACCTTACAGTAGAATTGGAATCCTGTGTGGTCAAAAAAGGGGAGGATATCATTACTCTCACCAAACGGGAATATGATTTGCTTGTTATTTTTATAAGCAATATTAATATAGTGTTATCGCGGGAAGTCTTACTGAATAAAGTTTGGGGTTATCATACCGGAATTGAAACAAATGTTGTCGATGTTTATGTTAGATATTTAAGAAATAAAATTGATAACAAAGAAGAAGATGGAAGCTATATACAAACAGTCCGCGGAATTGGATATGTAATGAGATGAAACAAAATTCAGCAAATTTCATAAAAAAGCTCCCTTGGAAAATCAAATTAATGTTAAGCGGGGCAATCGCAATTTTTTTGGCCTTTTTATTGTTCAGTTTGATGGAATATCATATGGTTTCAAAATGGATGATGAATCGGGAGGAAAGCAATGTAAAAAAAACGCTTGCCGATATTGCAACTTTTTATAAGCAAAATGAGGATACTTTAACTGAAAAAGATATTAAAAGCAGTGGCCTCTTTTTAAAGAAAATGAATACCAAAGATCAAATGATCAGGGTATACGATCAAAGCGGAGCTATCATTATTTCTGATAAGAATGTTAGTTTTTCAGTATTAGAACCCAATCCTGGATTTAGCCAACGAGTAGAGAGAGTATATTTTGAAGATAAAGATTTACTTGTTGCAAGATACCCATTAAATGTAAAGTACTTTACCGGTACCATTGAAGTCATTCGTCAATTAAAAAGTTATCATGAAATGATGAAGAACTTAGCTTGGGGAATGACGGTTTTTGGAATGGCGGCCATTCTTTTAAGTGCATTAAGTGGATATGTATTAGCAAGTCAACTTTTAAGACCTGTAAGAGCTCTGGCTAATACTATGAAGCGCATTAAAGAAAATGGATTTCATGAGAGGATGGAAGCTTCCTCTCAAAAGGACGAATTATCTGATTTGATCAATGTTTTTAATGAAATGATGGATAATCTAGAAAAGTCCTTCACACAGCAGAAACAATTTGTTGAGGACGCCTCCCATGAGTTAAGAACACCGGTCTCAATCCTTGAAGGACACGTTTCTCTACTAAACCGTTGGGGTAAAAAGGATCCTGCCATTTTAGAAGAGTCTTTGGGTGCCTCGCTTCAGGAAATCAATCGCCTAAAAAAAATAATCAATGATTTGCTAACACTTACAAGGGTAGAGAATCAATGGGTCACTACAGTAACTAAAGCAGATGTATATGAAATTATAATTCGTTTAGTTAAAAATTTGGAACTGCTTCATCCTGACTATGTTCTAGTATTGGATTTAGACAAGCAGATTCCTCATGCAGCAATTTCTGAGCAGCACTTAGAACAAATCTTAATCATTTTAATTGATAATGCGATAAAATATTCACCCGAAAATAAAACGATTGAAATTACAGTGAAACATATGGAAAATCATATATGTTTTACAGTGCGTGATCATGGAATAGGAATTCCTAGTGAGCAAATTTCCAATGTTTTTAACAGGTTTTATCGGGTAGATAAAGCAAGGTCACGCGAAAGTGGAGGTACAGGACTGGGGCTTTCCATCGCAAAACAAATCATCGATAAATATCATGGATCAATTGTAATTGAAAGTAAAGAAGGGGTAGGAACAAAAGTTACGTTGATCATTCCCACCTAATTATGTTAAATGGACCGGAATGGTCCATTTTTTTATTCTTTAATTTTTTGATGGTTCATTACACACACTATATTGAATCGATTACATAGTAATATATTGATTTATGCTAATATAAACGCTTTGGAAAAAGATACATATATAGTGAGGGGAACATGGAAAATGAGGATAAAACCTGAAGAAAACCAATATTTAAGTCAATTTTTTGGTCCTAATTTAGGTTATGTTATTGAACAGTTTGAGAAATACCTAAAAAATCCACAAGATGTGGAAAATGATTTGAGGCAATTATTTGAAAGAATCGATGAAGCCGATCTCCGTAAAGTAACTGAAGGAACTCTTCAAGTGACAGAACAATCTCCACTGCAAGTGTCAAATGATAAGATGTTTGCCGCAATTAAGTTAGCAGAACATGTCCGTCATTACGGGCATCTTGTTGCTGACATAAATCCGCTAAAAAGCAGTAGAATAGATGCCAATCAATTAACCCCCGGAAGATTTAATCTTTCCGAAACTGATTTAAAAATGTTGCCTGCTGACATCATGATTAAAGATGGTTCAGTCTATTTTCCTTCTGCTCTTGAAGCCTATCAACATTTGTTAGATGTTTACACCAAAACAATTACCTTTGAATTTCATCATGTGCATAATGAGACAGAAAAAAATTGGCTAATAGACCGCATCGAAAATATCCAGCATAAACCAATCATAACCTCCGAAAAAAGAATTAGTATTTTTAAAAGGTTAACAGAAGTAGAGGGATTTGAAAAATTTCTTCATAAAACGTTTGTTGGGCAGAAACGATTTTCAATTGAGGGACTAGATACAATGGTTCCGCTAATTGATGAAATTATGATTGAGGCGATCAAACATGGAGCTGAGTTTATCAATATAGGTATGGCTCACCGAGGCAGATTAAATGTTCTGGCACATGTGCTGAGGAAACCTTATGAAATGATCTTTGCAGAATTTCAACATGCACCGAACAAAGAACTTGTACCATCTGAAGGTTCAATAGGAATCAATTTTGGTTGGACTGGAGATGTAAAGTACCATTTAGGTTTAAATCGCCAGCTTTCAGACAATATTCAAAAAGCAAAAATTACACTTGCCAATAATCCAAGCCATTTGGAATACGTTGGTGCAGTTGTTGAAGGGTTTACACGTGCTGCCCAAGATGACAGAGAAAACCCCGGGTACCCTAATGAGTCTAATAAGGCTGCTTTAGCGATCCTTATTCATGGTGATGCTGCTTTCCCAGGGGAAGGCATTGTAGCTGAAACGTTAAATTTAAGTCGTTTGATAGGCTATCGAACAGGAGGAACCATTCATATCATATCAAATAATATGATTGGGTTTACCACAGAATCAGGCGATTCCCGTTCTACACGTTATGCCAGTGATCTGGCTAAGGGTTATGAGATTCCGATCCTGCATGTTAATGCTGACGACCCCGAGGCATGTTTGTCAGCAGCCGTATTAGCAGCTGAGTATCGTTCGGTGTTCAAAAAGGATGTTTTAATCGATTTAATTGGATACCGACGATTTGGACATAATGAAATGGATGAACCAATGACTACCAGCCCACAAATGTATACAAAAGTAAGCAAACATCCCACTGTTAAGCAAATTTACGGTGAGTACTTAATCCATTTAGGCATCCTTAAAAAAGAAACCATTAACCAAATTGAAACGAGTATTCATGAAAGGTTAAAAATAGCCTATCAAAAGGTGTCATCAATTAAGTCGGATGACACGAGGGAAATACCAGAACCGCCAGTCTTTATTCGAGATAAAGAAAATATTGTGACAGGCGTTCCTTTAACCAGATTACAGAAAATGAACGAAGAACTGTTAAAATGGCCAGAAAACTTTAAGGTATTTCATAAATTGGAGAAGATCTTATTAAGACGAAAAGAAGCATTTCGTGACAATGGCAATGTGGATTGGGCGCTGGCAGAAACCTTGGCATTCGCTTCCATTTTGGAGGATGGAACTCCGATTCGTTTAACAGGTCAGGACTCTGAGCGCGGAACCTTTGCCCAAAGAAATTTGGTATTACATGATTATCAGACAGGCGAGAGATTTATTCCATTGCACCATCTTCCTGATGCTGCTGCGTCCTTTGCAGTTTATAACAGCCCGTTAACGGAAGCGGCTGTAGTCGGGTTTGAATATGGCTATAATGTATTTTCGCCAGATACTTTGGTGATCTGGGAGGCGCAATATGGTGATTTTGCCAATGCGGCCCAAGTGATATTTGATCAGTTTATTGCTGCAGGTAGGGCAAAATGGGGACAAAAATCCGGGCTTGTCCTGCTGCTTCCGCATGGATATGAGGGCCAAGGACCAGAACATTCTAGTGCAAGACTTGAACGATTCCTCCAATCTGCTGCGGAAAAGAACTGGACGGTTGTCAATTTGACAAGCGCTGCACAATATTTTCATATATTGAGGCGTCAAGCGGCACTTTTGACGAAAGATGAGATTAGGCCACTTGTCGTAATGTCTCCTAAAAGTCTGTTAAGAAATCCGCTTGTTGCTTCAAAGGGGAATGAGTTAAGTGAAGGAGAATTCAAACCTGTTATCGTGCACTATCCGTCTAATGATGTAAATGACCATGTGGAGAGAATTGTGTTTTGTACAGGAAAAATGGCTATTGATGCTGCAGAATTTCTAAAAGATCAGGTTCACATGAGTTGGCTTCAACTACTTCGACTAGAAGAAATATATCCGTTCCCTACAAATGAACTTAAAACAATATTAGCGAAATATCCTAATGCAAAAGAATTCATTTGGCTTCAAGAGGAACCTAAAAATATGGGGGCATGGACATTCGTTGAGCCTCGTATTAATGAACTGACACCAAACGATATAAGAGTGAGATTTATTGGTCGCCGCCGCCGTTCAAGTCCTGCAGAGGGTGAATCTCATATTCATAAACTAATTCAATCAAAAATAATCACTGACGCACTGACGAAAGTGTAATAAGGGGGTATTCCTGATGTTCGAAATCAAGGTTCCCGAGTTAGCAGAATCCATCACAGAGGGTACAATTGCAAAATGGCTGAAAAATATTGGAGATTATGTAGAAAAAGGAGAATATCTGGTTGAGCTGGAAACTGATAAAGTAAATATTGAAATGATCTCAGATTTTTCTGGCACCTTAACCGAACAGAAGTTTACTGAGGGAGATACCGTTAGAGTAGGGGAAACGATTGCTATCTTAAGTGAAAACGAGGCAATTACAAGAGCCGAAACACAATCGAAATTTCAAATAGAGGAGCCAGCGATCGAATCCCAGCAAAAGATTAATGCTGCCATATTACCAAATAAAGAGCAGGAAAATACAGAGTCACCACGGCCAATTGCTTCTCCAGCTGCACGGAGGTTAGCAAGAGAGAAAGGGATTAAATTAGAGGATATTCAGAGTACAGATCCGCTTGGAAGAATCAGAAGACAGGATGTTTCCTCTTTTGTGCCCAAACAGAAACCGATCTCAATTCAAACTTCCGAAAAGGATAGCCAGTCAGAAACGAAGTTGTTCGAAGAGGCAAAGCCAATTATTTATGAGAGAATGTCAAGAAGAAGGCAAACCATTGCTAAACGCCTTGTAGAAGTTCAACAAACTGCTGCGATGTTGACAACTTTTAATGAAATAGATATGACTGCTATCATGAATATCAGAAAGCGAAGAAAAGATCAGTTTTTTGAGGAACATAATGTAAGACTTGGGTTTATGTCCTTTTTTACAAAAGCGGTAGTGGCATCTCTAAAAAAATATCCATATTTAAATGCGGAGATTCAAGGGGATCAGCTCTTGGTTAAAAAGTTTTATGATATTGGAATAGCAGTTGCTGCAGAAGAAGGCCTTGTTGTACCTGTAGTTAGAGAAGCGGACAAAAAATCTTTTGCTGAGATAGAAGGAGAAATTATTGGGCTAGCCGATAAAGCAAAAACGAACAAATTAGGATTAAAGGATCTTCAAGGAGGAACGTTTACCATTACAAATGGGGGAGTTTTCGGTTCTCTGCTGTCTACACCCATTATAAACGGGCCGCAAGTTGGTATATTAGGGATGCATAAAATTCAACTCCGTCCAGTTGCCATTGATAAAGAGAAGATGGAAAATCGGCCAATGATGTATGTTGCGTTATCGTATGATCATCGAATTGTCGATGGGAAAGAAGCAGTGAGTTTCCTCAGTATGGTGAAAGAATTGCTAGAGGATCCGGAAAAATTATTGATTAATGGATAATTAAATAGGAAAACCGCTGAAGCTCCCTTTTGTTCAGCGGTTTCTTAGGTTATTCATCTAGCGGACAATGATTGGTTTTAATCCCCTGCGTTCAATTTCATCCTTTAAAATTTTGATCCATTCCTTTTCCTTGCCAGACTTTAATGCATCCCGATACGATACGATTAACTGCTCGTTACTCATAATTTTCAACTTTAGAATGCCCTCCTTGGAAAACGGATTGAATATTCAGTTTTTACTATTGTAATAGGTAACGCTTACTTTGAGAACCATAAATTATGAATATCCATAATTTTGTCACTATTTATTGGAGTATAGAAAAACCTTTTTTCTGCAGTTGCACCATGTTGATGGTTTTGATTATACTAGAGGTTGGACAATATTGAAGAGGACGGTGAGCACCATGATTCATTTAAATTGGCGGGAACGAGACACCATTAAACAGGTGAAATGCGTACATACCAATGCTGAAAAGTACATTGTAAACAATATGTTAACTGCCGGAAAAGTATATGATGTGAAAAATGAAACCGAGGAATTTTATTATCTCATCGATAATTCTGGAAAAGTAGGCGGGTTTTATAAAGATTACTTTCAAGATGTGTAAAAATAGCCTGGCGTAAATCGCCAGGCATTTTTGATTTATTTTGATTCAGGAAAAACTCTTTGCATTGTTTTCGTAAATTCATTTATGAATCCTGAGGAAGGTTTTCCTTTTCCCTTTCGAATCTTATTGGCATATGTATCGAGACGGTCATAAAAGTCCGGATTGGCCGAGATATAGATGTGTTTAATATCTTTATCAACACTTTTTACTGTTTTTGAGATTTGATTTCTTACCTGATTGGAAAGTTGATTGTTGGTGTTGCGGTCCATTTTGGCAGCAACATACGCTTTTTCATCAGACACAATCACATTTGCCCGTTCAACTCCTGGAAGGCTTGCGATTTTTTTAGCAGCATGATCCGCAACTCTCATACGTGATTGATTAGTGTGATTGGGATTATTGATGAGTTCGTTGTTTATATGATTGGCATTTCGATCAAGTTTTTTATCACTTACATCCACGCTGCTAATTGCGGGACCTCCATGATTGGGTATATTATATTTTACCCTTGTAAGTTCTGTTTTGTCCCCGTTCCTGCTAGCGGCATTATCGTTATTATTGTTACATGCTGTAAGGCTAATAGTGAAAAAAAGAGCAGTGATAATGATTAGACGAAATTTCATGATAGTCTTATTCTCCTTTTTTATGGTTTACTCGATTAGGTTTCCAAATTATAATGAGATCTATCCTTCTAGATAGATTTGAGTCAATTGGAGTGTTTTTCTGGTGATTTATCTTTATGTTGGTCTTGGCGGTATATTGGGGAGTTTGACTAGGTATCTATTTTCCATATTTGGTACCTACCTGTGGGGCAGAAACTTCCCAATTGGCACCATGATCATTAATTTAACTGGTGCATTTATATTAGGTTTCTTAACCAATAAGCTGGCAAAAACAAAAGAGCGAAAACCGCAGCTTTTTACTGCATTAACAACAGGAGTAATTGGATCGTATACGACCTTTTCGACCTTCTGTGTGGAAACGATCCGTTTGATAGAGGTTAATCAATACCTTTATGCTCTCCTTTATTTTATTCTCAGTGCGATCGGCGGGCTCTACTTTGTCCATTTAGGCTTAAAAGTGGGGTTAATAGGTAGGAAAAAGGAGGGAATCTCCCATGAATAATATCATGATGGTGGCGATCGGGGGATTTTTAGGAGCCATTGCCCGTTTTACCCTGAGTAAAACAGTTCAAGTTCTGTTGAAATCCCGTTTTCCAATAGGGACATTATCGGTAAATGTAGTCGGGGCATTTCTGTTAGGCGTATTAGTCGGGACGGATGTTAAGGGCCAATGGTATTCTCTTTTTGGAGTAGGCTTTATGGGAGCTTTTACCACATTCTCCACACTGAAACTTGAATTAGTACAGCTGAGAAGAGATGGGGAATTTCAACTATTTAATCGATATTTATTATGTAGTTATGGATTTGGCCTGCTCATTAGCTTTTGTGGAATACTGGTCGGGAAAAGCATTTAAAAAGAAGCACCACAACAAAAGCAAAAGTCCAATTCAATTTTGAATTGGACTAATAAAAATAATAATTTAGTTTTTCTACCTAAGAACTGAACTTTTTAGGCATCTATTTTTTTACTTTTGATTAACTGGTGTAACGGAAGGCTTTTTCGCATAAAGCTTTTGGCTGATCATAGTTTGTGCTGTTAAGAAAATTCCCCCGACTACCCAATATAGTGGTAGGGCAGAAGGAGCACTGAATGAAAACATAACAATCATAAGTGGAGACATTAACCCCATGTATTTCATTTGTTCCTGCTGCTGTTTTGGCATGGTTGTTTGTGAAACCTTAAATTGAAAATAGTAAATTAACCCGGCAACGATTGTCAACACGATATCAGGTTTCCCTAAACTGAACCATAAAAATTTATGCTTGGCAATTTCGTGAGAACTACGAATCGCATAATAGAAAGCAGTTAAAATCGGCATTTGAATCAGAATTGGCAGACATCCCATATTCAATGGATTTACACCGTGCTTTTGATATAAACCCATCATTTCGGCTTGAAGTTCTTGCTTTTTCTTCGGATCTTTTTCCGCCTTCATTTTCTTTTGGATCGCATCCATATCCGGTTTTAATGCATCCATTTTTTCCTTCATATTCATTTGGTTTTTATACTGTCTAAGCATCAGCGGCATAAGGGCAAGTCTTATAATGAGGGTCACAATTATAATCGCTAAACCGTAATTACCATTGAATAGGTCCGCCACCGATTTAATAATGGTAGAGAACGTATTTACAAAATAGTGGTGGAAAAACCCATCATTCTTACCGCTTTGTGCTTGTGTTGAACAAGCTGATAAAATGAGAGTTGTCATAGACAAAATTGCAATTAATAGTAAAGTAGAATATTTCTTTTTCATATTTCCTCCTAAAATGTAGTTAATAGTATGAAGTAAACAGGAAGGAAATAGGGTCTTCAGAATCATCCTGTGAACATGCCTTTTTACGTATATATTTGACAACGCGAATAATAATCAGGTTATTAGCAAACCTGCTATTCTCTTTATGGAAAAATTGCGGGTGAATGATTTTGGTATCAGCGGAATTGGATATGGATCCAATAAATGAATATTCAACGCCACGAACCCATAATATTTTCAGAACAATCCCCAAATATATACTTAAATAGAGTGCGTTTAAGGTATTGATATCTGAATGATCAACGATTAATTGAAACAAATATTTCACCTCGCAAAAAAGAGCCAATGATAAGAGTATAATGGAGAATCGGCAAATAATCAATCAAACTATATGAAAACCCAAAGTTTTGCTATATAGCAGTTTTTACACTGAAGACAGAAGTAGTTACTTCTGTTTTTTCGTGCTGTTTCACCGATTAACACGTTAAAAACGTTGATAATCTCACATTTTTCTTATATAACAGTTTTGTTATTTCGCCATTTTTTTATAGTACAGTTTTGCAAGATGTTCATAATTCGTTCAAAAATAACTTAATTTATCTTTATAAAACACGCATTTCACAAATTATTAACATTTGCACGTTGTTTCACATACTTTAGCTGTTATACTTTAATTGTGAAAGGAACATTAATCTGTTATATATTTTGGTCAATAAATTAAGAGGTGAAAAATCATGGAACAATGGAAAGGTTTTACAGAAGGTACATGGGCAAAAGAAGTGAATGTTCGTGACTTTATTCAAAAGAACTACGCTGAATTTAAAGGTGACGACACTTTCTTAGCAGGTGCAACAGAAGCAACTGATAAACTTTGGGCTCAAGTAATGGAGTTAACCAGAGAAGAAAGAGAAAAAGGTGGGGTACTTGATATGGATACCGAAACGGTTTCCACTATTACTTCCCACGGTCCTGGATATCTTAATGAAGATCTTGAAAAAGTAGTTGGTGTTCAAACTGATAAGCCATTTAATCGTTCCATGCAGCCATTTGGCGGAATTCGTATGGCGAAGTCAGCTTGTGAAGCTTATGGTTATCAATTAAATCCTGAAATTGAGAAATTTTTTACAGATTTTCGTAAAACTCATAACCAAGGTGTTTTTGATGCTTACACTCCTGAAATACTTCGTGCCCGTAAAGCTGGTATTATTACTGGTTTACCTGATGCATATGGCCGTGGACGTATTATCGGTGACTATCGCCGCGTAGCTTTATACGGTGTTGATTTCTTAATGAAGTCAAAACAAAAAGATTTCAACAATACAAGCACTGTTATGACGGAAGATAATATCCGCCTACGTGAAGAGCTTTCTGAGCAATATCGTGCACTTAAAGAATTAAAAGAATTGGCTGCAAGCTATGGTTTTGATATTTCCAAACCAGCTAGAAATGCCCAAGAAGCATTCCAATTTGTATACTTCGGATACTTAGCAGCTGTAAAAGAGCAAAACGGGGCAGCAATGAGCCTTGGACGTGTGTCTACTTTCTTAGATATTTATATTGAAAGAGATTTAGAAAACGGTACATTAACAGAAACAGAAGCTCAAGAATTGGTTGACCATTTTGTCATGAAGCTTCGTCTTGTAAAATTTGCACGTACACCTGATTATAATGATCTATTCAGCGGTGACCCAACATGGGTAACAGAATCAATCGGTGGTATGGGTAACGATGGTCGTTCACTTGTAACAAAGAACTCATTCCGTTTCCTTCATACACTTGAAAACTTAGGACCAGCACCAGAGCCAAACTTAACCGTTTTATGGTCTAGCCGTCTACCTGAGAATTTTAAAAAGTTCTGTGCGAAAACGTCCATTAAAACTAGTGCAATTCAATATGAAAATGACGATATTATGCGCCCTGAATACGGCGATGATTATGGTATTGCTTGCTGTGTATCTGCGATGGAAATCGGTAAACAAATGCAATTCTTTGGTGCACGCGCAAACTTAGCAAAAACCCTTCTATATGCAATCAATGGTGGCGTAGATGAAAAATTAAAAATGCAAGTTGGCCCTAAATTCCAAGCAATTACTTCTGACATTCTTGATTTTGACGAGGTAATGGAAAAATTCGATAATATGATGGAATGGCTTGCAGGTCTTTATATTAATGCACTAAATATTATTCACTATATGCATGACAAATATAGCTATGAGCGTATTGAAATGGCATTACATGATACACAAATCTTAAGAACGATGGCAACTGGTATTGCTGGATTAAGTGTTGCTGCTGACTCATTAAGTGCTATTAAATATGGTCAAGTGAAAGTAATCCGTGATGAAAACGGCTTAGCAGTTGACTTTGAAACAACCGGAGAATTCCCTAAATACGGAAATAACGATGATCGTGTTGACAGCATTGCAGTAGAAATCGTAGAAAACTTTATGAAAAAGCTACGTAAGCATGTAACTTATCGTAACTCCGTACACACACTTTCAATTTTAACGATTACTTCTAACGTTGTTTACGGTAAGAAAACAGGTAATACACCTGACGGACGTCGTGCAGGGGAACCTTTTGCACCAGGTGCAAACCCAATGCACGGAAGAGATACTAAAGGTACATTAGCATCATTATCGTCTGTTGCAAAACTTCCATATGCATATGCTATGGACGGTATCTCTAATACTTTCTCCATTGTTCCTAAAGCATTAGGAAAAGAAGAAGAAAGTCAAGTTAGCAACCTTGTATCCATCCTTGATGGTTACGCAATTAAGTCAGGTCACCATTTAAATGTCAACGTCTTTAACAGAGAAACACTTTTAGACGCTATGGAACATCCAGAATTATATCCACAATTAACGATTCGTGTTTCTGGCTATGCGGTTAACTTCATCAAATTAACAAAAGAACAACAACTAGACGTTATTAACCGTACATTCCATCAGTCACTTTAATCAATGATTGGAGCCGCCCTTTATCCTAAAGGGGGCTCCTGCTTTATACGAAAGGGGTAAATCATCATGAACGGAAATATTCATTCTATAGAAACACTAGGTACAGTTGACGGTCCCGGAATCCGTTATATCATTTTTACACAAGGGTGCTTGCTGCGCTGTCAATTTTGCCATAACGCAGATACATGGGAAATAGGTACCGGTAAACAGATGACTGTTTCTGAAATCATGAATGATTTGGAGTCTTATCTTCCTTTCATTCAAGCATCCGGCGGTGGTATAACCGTTAGCGGTGGAGAACCTTTATTGCAAGTTCCGTTTTTAATCGAGTTATTTAAAGCATGTAAAAAGAAAGGCATTCATACTACAATTGATTCTTCTGGCGGCTGTTTTTCTCATGCTCACTTGTTTATTGAACAGATGGAGGAACTTCTTAAATACACAGATCTCATTTTATTAGATTTAAAGCACATTAACCGTAAAAAACATATTCAATTGACTGGTATGGCCAATGACCACATCTTGGAGTTTGCAAAATTTTTATCTGATCGGCAAGTGCCGATTTGGGTTCGTCATGTTCTTGTTCCAACCGTTACCGATGAACCAGAGGATCTTAAACAACTTGGTGAATTTATTGGAACTCTTCAAAATGTACAAAAGATCGAAATCCTTCCTTATCATAAGCTTGGAGTTTATAAATGGGAGGCACTAGGTCATGAGTACCAACTTAATCACATAGAACCGCCAACCGAAGATAAGGTCGAGTTTGCCTCTCAAATGTTAACGGCACATTGGAAAAAACCAATTGTAAAGTAAGTTCTGCAAAAGTAATGATATAGTCAGCAACTAAAAAGGAATCCGATCAAATAAACGGATTCCTTTTACTTATTAATAGTATTAATCAACTACAATATAAGCAATCATCGGACCGTTATGTTCTCGGTTTGAATGGATTTCGCAGATTAAACGATAAGTACCTTCTTTTTCAAATTGAAGGGGAACAATGGTTTCTTTCCCTTTTTCTACTGTACCCTTTATGTCGGTTCCCTCAATATAAAAAGGATGTTTTTCCCCATTAATACCGCTGATGTATAATCTTACCTTCTCGTCTTTCTGTAAAAAAATGGTGCCAGGATCCCACCTGTAGGCCTCCATTTCTTTTCCATTGTTCATTTTTGTTTTAAATTCAGCGGTGACCATGTGAATCTCTCGGATTGATTGTTTTGATTGTTGGTTAAAAACGGTTGCATCCCCTGCCTTTAACATAAACCAAGCTGAAATAACTACTAACATCAGACCGACTGTTAAGAAGAAAAGAAAAGTCTCTTTTTTTAAAACAAGAAATTTCACCAAAAAACCCCCTTGGATAAATTTGTTCTATTTCATACTTATGCCGGCGGGGTCAGAAAACTTGTCTACTTTTTATTTAATGTGATAATTTTCCATATGGTTGAATGAAAAGGAAAATGTCAACAATATTAAAGACTTCAACTTTAATTTTACTCTTTAAACGTTTATATTTAAGTAAGGAACGAAAAATAGGTGGTAATTTTATTGGTGATTAGCAAAGAAAAAATGATTAAAGCAATTAAATTTATTTTTCCATTATTTTTATTAGTTTTTGCCATTATTGAAATTCAAAAGTTTACTAAGAACTTAAATTCCCAGCTGTTAAAAAATGAATTAAGTCATTTGGATATTTGGGTTTTATTATTAATCTTGGCAATTACCTTGGCTGCAGTGTTGCCAATGCTGCTTTATGATGTAGTTTTAGTGCGGATTCTTAAGCTCAAGGTACCAAAAAACGAACTATTGGAGCAATCATTTATTGCCAATGCCTTTTCGAATTTGATTGGCTTTGGCGGCATTGTAGGAGCAATGTTAAGAACGTATTTCTTCCATAAATTTGAAATGGATAAGCGGAAACTTTTAAGTATAATAGCCACTGTGTCACTCTTTTATTTAACAGGAATTTCTTTTCTATCCTGGATTGTGACAATTGGTTTTAGACAATTTCCTTTGTTCTTAGATACTAAATGGCTCTATTTTGCCGTCCTGGGTATAGGTTTATATTTACCTGTTTTTATTACGATACATATTATCAAATTTAAAAAAGATGAACATTCACTCATAACGAAAAAAGTGGGTTTGGAATTGATTGCCGTTTCCATTATTGAATGGTGTGCTGTGTTTTTGGCAATCTTCTTGATCAGTCGAATTTTAGGGATTAACGTACCGATAGATAAACTTTTCCCGCTTTATATCGTTGCAGCATGTGCCGGTATTTTAAGCATGATTCCCGGAGGTCTAGGTTCGTTTGATCTAGTGTTCATCTGGGGAATGCATGATTTACATATACCAGAAGAAAAAACACTTGTTTTGTTGTTGTTTTATCGGCTTGGGTACTATTTTGTACCATTTTTTATCAGCTCTATTTTCTTTATAAAACTATACTGGAAAAAATGGAATCAGTCATGGAACGATCTGCCAAAGGCGATTGCGCAAGGGATTAGCCATGTACTGTTGACCATGCTGGTTTTTTTATCCGGATTGATTTTATTGCTTTCTGCCAGTGTTCCGGGAATTATGTCTAGACTCCGAATTGCCCAAGAGCTCTTGTCGTTTCCAATCATTAATGTGTCGCATCAGCTTTCGGTTGCAGCAGGGTTTTTACTGTTGGGATTGTCCCGGGGCATCGAATACAGCGTTAAACGGACTTATGATCTGACAATGCTTGCCTTGATTCTTGCGGCGCTATTTTCGATATTTAAAGGTATCGATTATGAAGAGGCGATTTTTCTCATCACTGTTGCCTTGCTATTAAGAATTTCGAAAGGCCAGTTTTACCGAGAAAGCTATGTACTAACATGGGGAAAAACCTTTTTTGATGTAACAGTTATTCTCATCATTACCTCTATGTATCTAATTATCGGCTATTTAAATCTACCGTCTGCAAAAATGGGAATACCGACGAAACTTGCACCGTTTGTCATTAAGGATTCAAGTGACTTGTTTACTAGTGCAATGATCGGTATTATCATAGCCATTTCAATTTTAGGCTTGGGTTATTTAATTAGCCTGCCGAAAAAATGGAAATTTGAATCGACAGTCGAGTGTGAGGAAGAAATTATCCAACATTTACATAAATATCGAGGTAAGTCATTATCACATCTTATTTTCTTGCACGATAAGAACATATTTTGGAACAGCCAGAGAAATATCATGATTATTTATCAGAAATACGCAGACAAATTAATCATCTTAGGAGATCCAATAGGAGAAAAGACAGAACTTTCAAATGCAGTGGAGGAATTTCAGGAGATTGCTGACAAATATGGTTATACCCTTGTTTTTTATCAAGTTGGTGATGAAATGCTGGCGCTTTTACATAATCATGGGTTTGCGTTTTTTAAGCTGGGGGAGGAAGTATTTGTCCATTTAGAGAAATTCTCATTTAGCGGGGAAAAAATGAAAGAGTTTCGTCATATTAAAAATAAATTTACAAAGGGACATTTCTCCTTCGAAGTGGTTGTGCCTCCCTATTCTGATAACTTCATTCATGAACTTGAGGATGTTTCTAATGAATGGTTGATGGGGCAAAAAGAAAAAGGCTTTTCAATGGGTTATTTTGATAAGCTTTATATTAACAGGGGTCCAATTGGCCTCGTTCGGGATCAAAACAAGCGAATTCTCGGATTTATTAATATTATGGGATATTATGATTCCCAGAAAACCATTTCGGTCGATTTAATGCGTTTAAGACAAGATAGTCCCTCAGGAACGGTTGATTACATGTTTCTTTCGTTATGTCAATGGGCTAAAGAGCAAGGTTATCATCGTTTTAATATGGGATTGGCTCCATTGGCAAATGTTGGTCTTTCAAGATTTGCATTTCTAAGCGAAAAAGTTGCAGCCCAAATATTTTTCCATGGACATTTTGTCGGTCATTTCCAGGAGTTGCATAAATTTAAAGAAAAATATCGGGATACTTTTGAACCTAAATATTTGGCCTACCGAAGAAAATCTTCTTTACCATTTATTATGGCACAAATTACCCTGTTGATATCTAAGAAGAGAGGGTAGATAATTAGAATACCGGTTGGTGATGCTAGCCGGTTTTCTACTGAAAAAGAATTTTAATATAATGTAAATTTTGGTAAAATATATAAGGTACAAAATTTTCATAGTTAGGGTGTTTTATTTGTATAAGATTGGTCCTATTATTCTAGCAATTTTAATGATGTTTTCGTTCCAACAGAAGGTTTCTGCGGAGGAAAATGATCCGCTTGGGTTAAAAAGTGAGGCTGCGGTACTTATGGATACTGATACAAATGCCGTTCTTTACGCTAAGAATCCAGATGAAAAACTGTTTCCGGCAAGTGTTACAAAAATTGCTACAGCCATTTACGCCATTGAAAAAGGCAGGCTGAACGATATTGTAACGGTTAGTGCAAATGCGGTGAATCAAGATGGAACAAGAGTCTACCTCGTCGAAGGGGAACAAGTTCCTCTGAAAAAACTGATCCAGGGGATGCTAATTAATTCTGGGAATGATGCTGCTATCGCGATTGCTGAATATCTTGATGGAAACGTAGAAAAGTTTTCAGAAAATATTAATGAGTTTCTTAAAACGAAAATTGGCGTCACTAATACACATTTTATGAATCCAAATGGATTGCATGACCCAAATCATTATACAACAGCAAGGGATTTGGCACTGATTACAAATTACGCAATGAAAAATCCGGTGTTTGCTGAAATTTTTGGAACCAAGTTCCTTCCATGGGAAGGAAAAGCATGGAATACTACCTTGGTTACGCATCATATCATGTTAAAGGGTGAAATGCCTTACCCGGGAATAACTGGTGGGAAAACAGGCTATACCACTGATGCTAAACAAACCTTGGCTACAACAGCAAACAACGGAAATATTAAATTAACTGCCATTGTCCTAAGGTCAGATGGAAAAATGGCAAAGTATGAGGATACTGCCCGTTTATTTGACTATGGTTTTAAGGAGTATAAACGTTCCACTCTTAACCATGGAGAACGATTTACTGTAGATCACGAAGAATTTTACCTGGAGAAAGATACTCCTATAACAGAGGATAATAATGGCATCATTAAAAAGGTAAGTAGCAACGGGATTTTATCCATTGAAAAAAATGATGGACAAGTTTTACAGCAGGTTCAATTAAAACATAAGGAACCGAAGCCCAAAATAAAACTTGTCAAAAATGAAAAATCAAAAGAAAAAGACCAGTTGCCATATATTAGTGCTATTTTTGGTGTGATGTTGCTTGGAGGAGTTCTCGTTTTATTTAACGTTAAGAAGAAAGCAACAAAAAGATTTTAAAAAGCCATGAAAGGAGAAATTCTCCTTTTCATGGCTTTCTTTGAATCCAATTGGTAACAAACAGCATGAAAAATGAAATCAAGACCATAGCAGCTACTAAGAGCCAGGCGATCTTCATATTTCCTGCATCCATTGCCATATAAATCGCTGTCGGAGCCGTTTGCGTCCTTCCGGGAATATTTCCAGCGAACATTAATGTTGCCCCGAATTCCCCCAGTGCCCGAGCAAAGCTTAAAATGAAACCGGTTATAATCGATTTAATGGATAAGGGGATTGTGACTAGTAGAAAAACATTTAATTCATTGGCTCCATCCGTTCGTGCTGCCTCTTCAATATCCTTATCTACCGCAAGAAATCCTGTTTTAACGGTTTGATACATGAGTGGAAACGCGACAATGGTTGAAGCAATAACGGCTGCCAAAGGTGTGAAGATAATGGTTCTTGCAAACAATTCCTCTATTATTAATCCGATTGGACTATTTCTCCCAAAAAAGAAAATAAGTAAAAATCCAATGACAGTGGGAGGCAGTACAATCGGCATTAATAAAATGGTTTCCAGAAGCATTTTTCCTTTAAATTCACGGTTAGCTAATAACCTCCCAATCAAAATCCCTATCACAAACACGATGGTCGCTGAAATAGCAGCCACTCTAAGAGATAAGAGAATGGGGGACCAAAATTCAGTATACATTAACTTTCACTCTTTCTTTCAACAAACGCCTTTGCACTCTTTATCATTATAGCGAAAGCGAAGAAATCAATAAAGTGATTAAAATAAAAACTGCCATCTGGCAGCTCTAAATACTATTATTAACTTTTGGTACGGATTCTAAAGAACTTGGAAAATCAATCTGGTCCCTGTCATCTACCATACTACGATTACCAAAAAAGTCACTATGGTCACCAAAATTTTGCCCATACCCCTGATTTTTTTTATCAGAATTATACCATTCAGCCAATAGATTTTGGCCTATATTCACCGCTGAAGCATTTTCAAAAGAATTTATTTTAATCATAAAGATATTGATATTAACATATGGTGCAGGTGTCGCCATGTCTTTTCCCCCCCTTGTTAATCGCAATTAAATATATGCACTCTATTTTTGTTTAAGAAGGCAGTTTAGTAATTTATGGATAAAATCTAATAATGCTTCGTATGATGGAAGTAGGAATATAGGGTAGAGTTTCTAATGAGCCAAGTAAAAGGGGGGGCTGAAAGTGGACATGGACAAATTGAAACAATGGTTAGATCTTGCAAAGAATATGCATGGAGGCGACTTTTGGGGGAATATTTTTGATCAAGAGTTTGCCAAAGAATTTATGAATGATCCACAGTTCAAAGCGCCTTTTACAAGAAACGGTCCAAATGCTTCTGAAACACCTAATAAAACCACCACATTTCCTGCCATAGACATCATTGAAGGGGAAGAGGAGGTTATCATTATAATTGAAGTAGCAGGCATAATAAAAGAAAATATTGAATTAGGCTTGAACGGGAACATATTGACAGTTAAGGGAAATGCTCAGCCCGTACATCCCCATTTAAAAATAACTTATTCAGAACGGTTTTATGGTGAATTCCAGCGGCAGATCACTTTACCGGATACTATTAATCCAGGCGATATTAGTGCAAAATTCTGGAATGGTCTTTTGATTGTCCGTTATGAACGAAGGGTTGAAAAAGGTGAAATCATCCCAATTGATTAAATAATTTCAAACAAACAGCATTTTTGGACATGGTAACAAGCAATTTCCCATATAAATAAAAGAAGGTATAAAAAGGGAGAGTTTGTCATGTCATTTAAAGATTTATTCCCTATTTTTCACAATCATGAAGCTGAAAAGGAATTAAGGAAGAAAATAACCTCCTTGGAGAAAAATATATTTGAGCTGGAAAAATCATTGCAAATTCTAAAGGAACAAAACCAGCCGGAAAAAGATCGTAAAAAGGAACCTCCGATTATTATAGAGAAAATAAATATTGAAAAAATCGTTTTAGATAAATATGAGCTTAATAATAATTTTGGTCAATTGGGAATCAAGGAGTTAAAAGGGAAACTGAATATCGGAGCTACATATGGAAGTGAGTACACCCCGGTGCCGGATGAACAAGAAAATCAAGAAGAGGGTCCAGTTCGAAAAAAAACTAAACCAGCAGAGGAGAAGGGCCCCCGAATTAATATTCAAAGGAAAAAAGACTAAAGCAGAAGTCTTTAGTCTTTAGAGGGAATTACTGAAGTCTGTTTTCCACAGCTTGACACACTTCATCAGCTGACATACCATCAGCATCGATAACCGGAGATTTTGTAACGGTGTCATGCATTCCCATTACATTAGAATCAAGACCAGTTACCACGCAGCAATCACAATTTTGGGCATCTGACTCCTGCTTTAGTTCAACTACATCATACCCTTTTTCTTTGAGTGCTTGTTGAATGTTCGTAAGTGATTGTTCAACACCAATTCTTGCCATACAAAACACCTCCTCCCTCAATATTTTGCCTACATTTTATTAAAATATTCTCGTATAACAGTAAAGCACCTTTCAAAAGCTAAGATGGGAGGTGTGTCAATTGAGTAAACGCAAAAAAGATCCATCTAAAGTTGGGTTAAATTCATCGCAGGTAGAAGGTCAAGGAACAACAACAACAGAAACGGGATCTGTTGAAATGCCGTCATCTAGAAAAAAACAGAAACGCTATTAATGACCATAAAGAAAGGGCACCACAATCGTGATGCCCTAACTATTATTTATACATTTCTGCAATTTGCTTTTGCAAGTCGCTGTTTTCAAGATATTCATCATAAGACATTTGTTTATCCACTAAACCAGTTGGTGTTAATTCGAAAATACGATTAGCAATGGTTTGGATAAATTGGTGGTCATGTGAAGAGAACAATAGTGAACCTTTAAAGTTAATTAAGCCGTTATTTAGTGCGGTAATAGACTCTAGATCCAAGTGGTTTGTAGGTTCATCTAACACTAACACGTTGGCGCCGCTAAGCATCATTTTGGATAGCATACAGCGAACTTTTTCTCCTCCTGAAAGGACACTGGCTTTCTTTAATACTTCTTCACCAGAAAATAACATTCTACCTAAAAATCCGCGTAAAAAGCTTTCACTGTCATCTTTTGGAGAGAATTGACGCAGCCAATCAACCAAATTTAAATCACTACCCTCAAAAAACTCTGAATTGTCCTTTGGAAAATACGCTTGAGAAGTAGTAATCCCCCATTTAAAGCTGCCGCTGTCCGCTTCCATTTCACCCATTAAAATTTTAAACAAAGTGGTTTTTGCAAGTTCATTGGTACCAACAAGGGCAATCTTATCTCCTTTGTTCATGATAAAGCTAATATTATCAAGAACTTTTTCACCATCAATCGTTTTTGTTAATCCTTCCACTCGCAATAAATCATTCCCTATCTCGCGATCAGGTGTAAATCCAACATATGGGTAACGACGGGAAGAAGGTTTGATATCATCAAGTGAAATTTTGTCCAATAATTTTTTTCGGGAAGTTGCCTGTTTTGATTTAGATGCATTTGCACTGAAACGAGCAATAAAGCTCTGCAGCTCTTTAATTTTCTCTTCTTTCTTTTTATTGGCATCTTGCGCCATTTTTAACGCTAATTGACTCGATTCATACCAAAAATCATAGTTTCCTACATAAATTTGGATTTTACTAAAGTCTAAATCAGCGATATGGGTACAAACCTTATTTAAGAAATGACGGTCGTGGGATACGACGATGACCGTATTTTCAAAGTTGATCAGAAACTCTTCCAGCCACTGGATTGCTTTAATATCTAAGTGGTTGGTTGGTTCATCCAAAAGTAAAACATCTGGTCTGCCAAATAATGCTTGAGCCAGTAATACTTTTACTTTTTCAGAACCTGATAATTCGGCCATTTTCTTATAATGGAGGTCTTCACCAATGCCCAATCCTTTTAAAAGGATGGCAGCTTCTGATTCAGCTTCCCAACCGTTTAATTCGGCAAATTCACCTTCAAGCTCCGCAGCCTTCATTCCATCTTCGTCTGTGAAATTTTCCTTCATGTAAATAGCGTCTTTTTCTTGCATAACTTCGTAAAGTCTTGTATGACCCATAATGACGGTTTTTAAAACTTCAAATTCTTCATATTCAAAATGGTTCTGCTTTAATACAGCCATTCGTTCATTTGGACCAAGCTGCACAATCCCAGATTGCGGCTCAATTTCTCCAGAAAGAATTTTTATAAATGTAGATTTTCCTGCACCATTGGCGCCGATCAGACCATAACAATTGCCAGGTGTAAATTTAATATTTACATCTTCAAACAACTTACGGTCACCATATCTTAAACTTACGTTACTAACGGTAATCATAGTTAAAACAGCCTCCAAAAAACCATATTGCTTTTAATTATACCAAAAAAAATGAAGAAGGGCTAATCTTTACTTTAGTATCAGGTTAAAAAACACATTTTTTTTTAGGAAAAAAATTAAAAAATTTTTTACGTTTTCACACTTTATTCATAAATTTGGTGTAAAATTGGGGTAAGAAGTAAAAGAAGGTGAGAAGTGTGGCCCAAAAACAACTGGCTGAACTTGTAAATAAATTAAAAAAGGCTGGAATTAAAGCGAGTTTAACAAAACCAAAGTCCAATTACCTTTTACCTTTGCAACCAATAAAAAAATACCCTTCATCCGTCAATTAAATAAGGAAATAGGTAATGAAAAGCGATTAATCCAATGGATTAACCGCTTTTTTTGTTTATTCTATTTTGTCTAAGATTTTTTTCTTTACTTCTTCTTTATTAAAATCTTTCCCCATTGGGAATTTAGCGACAAACTTATTATTTTCATCTACTAAATAGGTGAATGTAGTATGGACAAACTGTCCATTTCCTGGATCTTTATACTGAAATTGCAAGGCATCTGTCAGTTTTCTTAATTGTTTTTGATCATGTTTAATATTCTTTTTCTCTCCGGTCAGAAATACCCAATGATTATTTTCTTCGATACCAAACCCATTCATATACTTTGATAATACTTCTGGAGTATCACGATACGGATCAATCGTTACGGTAACAAATTCGATATTTTTGCCGAAAACTCCGCTTTTCGTTAATTCCTTTTTCAACTCAACCATTTTTTGTGTTGTTGTTGGACAAACATCTGGACAGTGTGTGTAAATAAATTCAATTAGCTTTAACTTCGTTTTATCTTGACCAAAGGTATATTTCTCACCGTTTTGAGTTGTCATCGTTACATTAGAAGGAATGGTTGCATTCGCATCACGGATCAGAAAAAATGAAATTCCTGCAGCAATTCCCAAAAAGATGGTTAAACCACAAATAAGATAAATTCTCTTCATTCGTTTTCCCTCCTAACAATTAAGATTAAAGAAGTTTCTTTGAAAAAGATATGGATATTTTGTGAACAAATAATCATGTGTTAGTAAGGTTTTTCCTTTATAATGATATATAAGAATAATAGGAACATTCTGAGTTTTGGTTGAAAGACAGGTGGTTTATATGGTCAGGCAAGTTTGCACTATAGTATGGCAACTTTTCCTGCTTATCATCCTATATCAAATGGGCGCATTCATTTCAAAACTACTTCATTTACAAATCCCAGGGAATGTAATTGGAATTCTTTTGCTTTTATTACTTTTGTGGACAGGATTTTTGAAAGTGGAGCAAATTGAATTGGCTTCAGCTTTGCTCTTAAAACATCTCGGCTTTTTTTTCATTCCCATTTCGGTAGGCTTAATGACACTGGGAAATCTTTTCGGATTAAAGGGTGTTTATCTATTGATTATTCTTGTGATCAGTGCAATAGCGGGACTGATTGCGGCAGGAAAAACAACTCAAAGAATTATTTTAATATCAAAAAAGGAACAAAAAGACCATGATTACACTTTATAGTATTTTAGTAACCATTACCGTTTATATTTTTACTCTCTTTTTATCGAAAAAATATCCTCTTCCGATTACGAATCCTGTTTTTCTAAGTAGCGGTATTGTCATATGTTTACTTTTGGCATCACATATCACCTATGATGAATACATTCCCGCAAAAAGAATCATGACCTTTTTGCTCGGACCTGCTACAGTGGCCTTGGCCATTCCTATCTACAAAAATGGCAGCTTGATAAAAAAATATTTTGCTGCAGCATTTTCTGGAATGATCATGGGCAGTGTTGTGACCATTTCTATGGCCATCATCCTAGCGAAGATGCTGCATTTTTATAAAATCCTTTTGATTTCATTAAGTATTAAATCTGTAACCATACCAGTTGCGGCGGAAATAAGCAAAATTGTTGGTGGTAATGTTTCTTTAACAGCTGCTGTTGTTATCGTGACGGGAATGATTGGGGCGATGTTTGGGCCTCGAATATTATCGGTGTTCAAAATTGATCATCCATTTGCTAGGGGGGTTGCTATTGGTACAATTGCTCATGGAATTGGAACAGCTGAAGCCATCAGAGAAGGGGAAGTGCAAGGGGCGGTATCTGGAGGAGCGATGGGAATTGCGGCTATTATTACATCTTTTATCATTCCATATATCGCTCCCTACATTTTTTGAAGCGGGTTATTCTACATTACAAAAAGAAACGGGACAATTTTCACAGTCATTTTCTTTTTTTAAGTATTCAAGGTCGTGAATAGTAATCATTTTATGGTGAATGGAAATGATTCCTTCCTTTTTTAAATGACCCAATGATCTGCTAATAATTTCCCTTGCAGTTCCGGAAAAATTAGCCAATTCCTGGGTAGTTAGCGGAACGGTGATGTGGATCCCATCTGCTTTCACAACTCCATAACTATTTGAAAGTCTTATTAAGGTAGAATACAGTGCACCCTTTTTGCCGTATAATACCAAATCACGGAACTTTGTCATGGTCCGACGCATATGATCATTCATCCATTTTAAAAATAGATAGGAAAACCGGCTATTTTCAAAGATTGCCTTTTCTAATGAATCTAGATGTATAGCAGCTACTGTACAATCCTCAATGGCCCTCGCATTAAAAATATATCGTGGGTCTTCAGTAAACAAGGTTAATTCACCGACAATTTCATTGGCAGAGCATAGTCGCAAACATAACTCCTGTCCTTCCATATTCATTTTTGAAATGTGAATTCTCCCATTCATTATTAGATACATCTCTTTGGCAGCTTGCCCCTCTTGGAAGAGAAAAGTACCCTTTTGGACCGTTAGTATTCGTCCGGTTGTTTTTAATAGCCCAATAAATTCATCAGTTAATGCATGTTCAGCTGTATTGTTCGTCACAACTATCACCCAACTATTTTATTTCCTAATTCTATCATAGTAGAAAAATGAAATATTATATGGCAGTTTTGTTAAAGGTTTTTGAATTTTTAGCCAAGAAATAAAAAAAGCCTTCCAAATTGGAAAGCCTACAACATTTTATTCAAATAAATGCGTCTCTTCTTCTTGATTATGTATTTCAAAAACAACCAACAAAGCTTCAAAGTAACGAATAGTCTCCTCCGAAATCTCCTCTTTTTGCAAATGGTCTTTGATCTTCTCAAGGATTAATTCCAGTAGTTGATGATCACGTTTTAATTTGATAATCGTTTCCTGTAATTCTGGCTGTTCTTTGAGCTTTTCAACAAAAAAACCTTCCTCCTCTGATTGTGCATGGGCAAGTGTCCGTTGCTCCCAATGTTCAGTCAACGCTTCACAGACCTCTTTTATTTTATCTTGATTATTTTCCTTAAAAAGTTGCTTTAATATTTTTGTTAAATCACGGGCTTCTACATAAATACCATCATGTATTGCATGATGGGAATGCTGTTTTCGTAAAGAGGGTCCAGACATGTTTATACTCCTTCATAAGTAATCTATTCCATTCATACCCATAATCACTTTTTTTATAACTTTAAAATCCACCTATTTCCTGCATACATTGACAATTTGTGGAGAAGTTAGTAGATAAAAATGTCATAAGAAGGTGAGTAAATGGAGCGGAAACGAGCACCGTTTATGAAGAAATTAAAATTCTTCGGTCAATCAAGAGATATGGCAGAGCATGCGGTATTGTCACCAATGGATCGGGAGACAGAAAAAATTTACCGGCGTAGATGGCAGCATGACAAGATTGTCCGCACGACTCACGGAGTGAATTGTACCGGCTCCTGCAGTTGGATGGTCCATGTAAAAGATGGCATTATCGCGTGGGAAACCCAACAAACGGACTATCCCTCAACAGGACCAAACATGCCTGAATATGAGCCTAGGGGATGCCCAAGAGGCGCCAGCTTTTCTTGGTATATTTATAGCCCGCTTAGAGTTCGCTATCCATATGTCCGAGGCAGTCTATTAAAAATGTGGCGAGAAGAATTGAAGAAGGCAAATGACCCTGTGGCCGCATGGAAAGAAATAGTCACCAATCCGGAAAAAACAAAAAGATATAAACAGTCAAGAGGAAAGGGTGGACTGATCCGAACTTCTTGGGATGAAGTAACCGAGCTGATTTGCGCAGCATTAATTTATTCGATTCAAGAATTTGGTCCGGACCGAATATTTGGATTTTCACCAATCCCGGCGATGTCAATGGTTAGCTATGCAGGTGGTGGCAGATTTTTATCACTATTGGGAGGTTCACTATTAAGCTTTTATGATTGGTATGCAGACCTTCCACCGGCATCTCCACAAGTCTGGGGTGAACAGACAGATGTACCGGAAAGCTCTGATTGGTTTAATTCTTCCTACCTATTGGTGTGGGGATCGAATGTGCCGCAGACTCGAACTCCTGATGCCCATTTTATGGTCGAATCACGTTATCGGGGCACAAAGGTTGTAGCTGTTAGCCCGGATTATGCCGAGTATGTAAAATTTGCCGATAACTGGCTGAATGTGCAGGCAGGGATGGACGGAGCACTGGGAATGGCCATGACCCATGTGATTTTAAAAGAGTTCTATGCGGATAAAGAAACAGAGTACTTTGCTGATTATACCAAGAAGTTTACCGACCTGCCCTTCCTCGTAAAATTGAAAACACATGGCGATCATTATGTTTCGGATACTTTTTTGCGTGCCAGTGAGCTGAATTCTTCTATTTCAAATGGCGATTGGAAAACCGTTGTTTGGGATGGGAAAACGAATAAACCAGCCTTTCCTAATGGGACTATTGGCCATCGCTGGGAGGACAAAGGTCAATGGAATCTTCATTTAAAAGATTCTGAACAAAGCTTGGATGAATTACAACCAGTCTTAACCTTACTGGGCAATGAAGATAAAGTTGTGCAGGTTGAATTCTCCCACTTTGAAGTGGAAAAAAGGGACACGTTCAAAAGAGAAGTTCCTGTAAAGGCAATAGATATCAACGGGGAAACTGTGTATGTAACGACTGTCTTGGATTTAATGCTCTCAAAATTTGGCGTTTCCCGTACCGGCTTAAAGGGTGATTTTCCGAAGGATTATGATGATCCTAAACCATATACACCAGCTTGGCAGGAGGGTCTTACAGGTGTAGATCGCAAATTGGTTGCACAGGTTGCTAGAGAGTTTGCTCAAAATGCGATTGATTCAAAGGGTCGTTCCATGGTGATTATGGGTTCAGGGATCAATCAGTGGTATAACGCAGATGCAACCTATCGAACAATCTTGAATTTGGTTTTACTAACCGGTTCCCAAGGTGTTAATGGTGGTGGCTGGGCTCATTATGTTGGACAAGAAAAAGTGCGTCCGCTTGAGGGCTGGCAAACAATCGCCCTGGCAAGAGATTGGGGAGGACCACCAAGATTACATGCAGCCACTCCATTCTTTTATTTCGTTACAGAACAATGGAAGTACGATGATCAATCGGTTGAAGATCAAATTTCACCTTTGATCGAAAAACCGCGGTATAAGCATTCTGGTGATTATTATTCGCTTGCAACGAGACTTGGCTGGACACCGGCTTACCCGCAGTTTGATAAAAACTCTATCAAGCTTATTGATCAAACAAAGCTGGATCAAAAAGAAGAAATCATTCAATCCATTGTAAATGATATAAAACAGGGAAATACAAAATTTGCGATTCAGAATCCGGAAGATCCTAAGTCATTTCCTAAAGTCATGTTCGTTTGGCGTGGGAACCTCATTGGAAGTTCTTCTAAAGGACATGAATATTTTTTGAAATATATGCTGGGAACTCACCATGGAACATTAGGCGAGCAAAATGATCAATTGAAAACGGAAGAAATTGAATGGAATACACCGTCTGCAGAAGGAAAACTGGATTTATTAATCAATATGGATTTCCGAATGGCTGGAACAGGGCTCTATTCCGATATCGTGTTACCGGCTGCAACCTGGTATGAAAAATATGATATTAGTAGTACTGATATGCATCCATTTATTCATCCGTTTAATCCAGCCATTGCTCCTCCATGGGAATCAAAATCAGACTGGGATACGTTTAGGCTTTTGGCAAAAACATTCTCAACGATGTCAGAACGGTATTTTCAGGCACCCGTTCAAGATTTAGTTGCAACGCCATTACTCCATGATTCTCGTGATGAAATATCAGAAGCCTGTTCATTTGGAAAAATTCCAGATTGGTTGAATGGAAATGTTGAACCGATACCGGGACAGAATTTTCCTAGACTGCATGTGGTAGAAAGGGATTATAGTAAAGTTTTTGATAAATTTATTTCCCTTGGTCCTGTCATTAAAGAACAAATTGGGGCAAAAGGTCTGGGCTGGAAGGCAAAAGAAGAATATGAAAAATTAAAGAAGATTCTCGGAACGGCAAGTAAAACTGCCTACCCTGATTGTCCGAGTCTTTACACGGCTAGAGATGCTGCAGAGACCATACTAACTCTTTCTAGTTCTACCAATGGATCATTGGCTATGAAAGCATGGGATGCTCTCGAGAAAAGGTCTGGACAAAAGCTAAAGGATCTTGCAGAGGAACGTGCAGAAGAGCACATGTCATTTAATGAAATTACAGCGCAGCCACGCCAAGTTATCTCTACCCCCGTTTTTAGCGGAACGGAGACAGGCGGACGGCGGTATTCACCATTTACAACGAATGTTGAGAGACTAATACCTTGGCGGACGTTGACAGGAAGACAGCATTTCTATCTCGATCATGAAACGATGTTGGAATTTGGAGAAGAATTTCCAGCTTTTAAGGCTCCACTTAGGAAGGTAGCTTTTCAGAGTAATGAGCGAAAGCCGACCGGTATGGGTAAAGAAATTACCCTCCGTTATTTAACTCCGCATTTTAAATGGTCTTATCATAGTACATACGGAGATACCCTCCCAATGTTAACGATGTTTCGGGGAGGACCGCATGTCTGGATGAACAGAACAGATGCAGAGGAAGTTGGAATTGCTGATAATGATTGGCTGCAAATGTACAATCGGAATGGAGTCGTCGTAGCCAGAGCAGTAGTAACTCACAGACTGCCAAGAGGCGTCGCCTTTATGTATCACGTTCAAGAGCGCCATATCAACGTTCCAGGTTCAACCATTACGAAGGAGCGTGGTGGTACCTTCAATAGTACAACTAGATTGCAAATGAAGCCGACCCACATGATTGGCGGATATGCTCAACTTAGCTTTGGATTCAACTATTATGGTCCATGCGGAAGCCAACGGGATGAAAAAGTCATCATAAGCCGGCTTGACAGGAACGAGGTGGATTGGCTTGAGAATTAAGGCACAGTTCGGTATGGTCATGAACCTAGATAAATGCATTGGTTGCCATACCTGTAGTATTACTTGTAATAACACTTGGACCAATCGTCCGGGTGCTGAATATATGTGGTGGAATAACGTTGAAACAAAGCCAGGGATTGGCTATCCGAAAGAATGGGAAAACCAGGAGAAATATAAAGGTGGTTGGAAATTAAAAAATGGAAAAATTGAATTAAAAGCTGGAGGAAGAGTTTCCAAGCTGTTAAACCTGTTTCATAACCCGAATTTAGCAGAACTAGATGATTACTACGAACCATGGACCTATGATTATGAAAATTTAACTAATAGTCCTGACCAGGAGCATCAGCCTGTTGCTCGTCCAAAATCACAAGTTACCGGGGAGTATATGGATATTAAATGGGGGCCAAATTGGGAGGACGATCTGGCTGGTGTATATGAAACAGGAAAAAAGGACCCAAATATTTTAGGGATTGAAGAGAGAGTAAAATTTGAATACGAGCAAACCTTTATGATGTATCTTCCTAGAATTTGCGAACACTGTATGAATCCCTCTTGTGTGGCCTCCTGTCCGTCAGGAGCCATTTATAAACGAGAAGAAGACGGGGTTGTGTTAGTAGATCAGGAAGCCTGTCGCAGCTGGCGTTTTTGTACAACAGGCTGTCCATATAAAAAGGTGTATTTTAACTGGAAAACCCATAAGGCTGAAAAATGCACCTTTTGTTTTCCGCGAATTGAGACAGGTCTTCCAACGGTATGCTCGGAGACGTGTGTGGGCAGATTGCGCTATATTGGTATCGTTTTTTACGATTTAGATAAAGTTGCGCAGGCGGCTTCTGTTACAAATGAAAAAGATCTTTACGAAGCCCATTTAGGTGTATTTTTAGATCCACATGACCCAAAGGTCATTAAAGAAGCACGCAAGGCAGGCTATCAAGAGGATTGGATTGAAGCGGCCCAAAATTCTCCAGTGTATAAACTGGCAGTTGAACAAAAAATTGCATTGCCGTTACATCCAGAATACCGCACATTGCCAATGGTATGGTATATTCCTCCATTAAGCCCTGTCATGAGTGCATTTGATGGAGGATTGGACGGAGTAAATCCGCATGTCATTTTCCCGCAAATTGACCAGTTACGTATTCCAATTGAATACTTGGCAAATATGCTAAGTGCCGGAGACACTGATGTCATAAGAAATGTATTAAAGAAAATGGTGGCAATGAGAAGCTATATGCGTTCACTTAATTTAGGCAAACAGCCCGAGAAAAGTATTCTGAATGCAGTGGGAATGACAGAAGAAACTATGCACGAAATGTATCAGCTCGCTGCTATCGCCAAATATGATGATCGCTATGTTATTCCAAAGTCACATCGCGAAGACGCCGCCAATATGTATTTAGGACAGGGTACAGTAGGATATGACTTCATGGAAGGCTGCTCCGGCTGTTCTGTTTCGCCAATTATTTCGGAGGATTACAAAGTCGGCGATGATTATTGGGGGGAGTTGAATGGATAAGCACCAGCATATTTTCGGTATGGCATCTATTCTGTTGCAGCATCCTGAGCAGGACTGGCTGATGGACGATTTGCTTTTAAATGAGATAAATTCCATTGATCACCAATTGGTAAAATTACTTTTTAAGCAATTTCATCATTATTTAAAAAGCACTTCGTATGTAGATCTTTGTGCTGAATATGCACAAACATTTGATTTTAATGAAAAAACGACCCTTTATTTAACCTATTCGATCTTTGGAGATAATCCCGATCGAGGAAAGGCACTGCTTAAGTTAAAAAATGAATTCAAGGAAGCAGGTTATCCATTGGATAGTAATGAACTTCCAGATTATTTTCCTTTAATTCTTGAATTCTGCTCCTTGGTACCAATTGATATAATGACAAAAATGATAACTATTCACAAAAGATCGATTGATCAATTGTTAAAGGAATTATCAGTTAAGGAAAGCCCGTATCAATTAATTGTTCAAGGCTGTGTGCAGATCATGGACCATATAATAGCAAAACAAAAGGCTTCGTAGGGGGATTTACATGACATATTTCCAAACTTTATTCTGGGTTACCTTCCCTTACATTATGTTAACTATGTTTGTTATTGGACATATTTATCGTTATAATGTGGACCAGTTTGGCTGGTCTGCAAAATCAAGTGAATTTTTAGAAAAAAAGCAGTTGAAGTGGGGAAGTCTCCTTTTTCATTATGGGATACTCTTTGTGTTCTTTGGGCATGTTGCTGGGATCTTAATTCCTAAAGCATTTTATGATTCAGTGGGAATTACCGATCATATGTATCATTTTGGAGCAGTTTGGATTGGCGGATTGGCAGGTATTGCAACTATAATAGGGATCTTGTTACTCATGGTGCGCAGGATTACTGTGAAGCGGATTTATATTCATAGCACATTTCGAGATGTTCTCGTCCTTGTCCTGTTAACCCTTACCATTGTCACTGGATTTGTTAATACAGTTTGGTACACAGGAAGAGGAGTTGCTTTTGAATACAGAGATACAATTAGCCCATGGTTCAGGGGGATCCTTTCATTAAACCCTGTTCCAGAATTAATGGTTGGTATACCGGTCGGATTTCAAATTCATGTAGTATCTGCTTTTTTTCTTTTTGGAATATGGCCTTTTACAAGACTTGTTCATGTTTGGAGTTTGCCACTTGAATATTTAAATCGAAAATATGTGGTTTACCGGGCAATTTTTGGGAGGCGCACTGTGGCAATGTCTACAGAGAGACCAAAAGATAAAGTGGATTAACAAAATAAGAGGCTCCTTTGAATAGAAGCCTCTTATTTTTGCTTTTTTGCATATTCCCAAGCCAACATTCGTTTTACTTCATTATAGCTTAAACCCGATTGGCTGTTTTGCCGCTTTACCTTGTTAATATCTGTACCGACGATTGTAAATCGTTTTTGGTCATTATTCATTTTTTCTCCTCCTAGACATTTTTTCTTTTATTTTGGGCATACTAACATTAAAAGGAGGCGGTTCCTATTTTTTTTGGTAAACGGGCAAAAGAAGAAGAAATGGAAACAATCCTGGTAGACACCGAAATATACTCTTGCTTGGCTGAAGCATGTATTGGCTGGATGAGAAAAGATTTTGTAGCGGATGATTTACTATGTCCAATGTGCGGCACGGAAATGGCTCTTGAAATTAAAGAGTTGCCTAAAATTTAATGGTATTTATAAAAGACTGTCTATATAAAGGCAGTCTTTTATAAATTTTCATTTTGTTGACCTATCTCACCCGCGGCAATAATCGAATTGGCCTCTTCAAGATATTCGTGTTCATCAACGGATTCACCCGGAACATTCTTTTTATTTGGAAACACTGCACCATTATTGATGGTCATCTGAGGTTCTTTCGGTGCGGTTGTTAAATAATCTTTCCTTTTTGCCATATAAATTCAACTCCTTATCTAAAGGTTTTACTTAACTGAAGGTCTTTATGCTTGGCTTTTTTTCCATATAACAAAAAAACCTCTCCGAGTAGGAGAGGTTTTTTGTTATTCGGCTTTCTTTGCTAAGCAACGGTCACATTCTAATAAGTATGATTCTGCCTGTTCCTCCATGTGTTGACCACATTCTGGGCATTCCTTTTTAGGTAAATTGCGGAAAAACTCTACTGGACTCATTAACATTTTAAATTCCTCCCTTTATTAATACAGTATATGAATGGTTTATATTGTTATAGTACAGCGATATTAAAAAAATTATTCCTCTTTTTTTGATAAACAACGGTCGCATTCCAACAAGTAAGATTCAGCTTGCTCCTCGATGTGCTGACCACATTCACAGCAAACTTTTTTAGGAAGGCTACGGAAAAACTCAACTGGACTTATCATCATTATTAACATCCCCTTTATTAATACAGATTATTAATATCCGTCTTGTTATAGTACAGTATAAACAAAAATTTCTAAAAAGTGTAGACTTTTTTATAAAAAAATATAGTTATTATTAAAAATAAGTCTTTTATCATGTTTTTTAGCTGCAATTAAGATATATTGAGAATGTTCCTCCAGTTTAAATAACAAATAATGAACTAAACCTAATTTTTGTACTTCCATATCGATATACTTTACATTACAATCATAGTAGAAATAGATAGGGCAAATGAGGGGATGCGTTTTAATGGATGCAATTATTGGCGATTTTCAGCCATATATTTTCATTATTGCCATAGGTTTAACAATTATGGCTTCATATACGGCATTAGATATGTTTACGTTAATCAGATCATCCGATCGAAATAAGAGTTTTTTATTTATCAGTGGGACCATTTCAATGGGGATAGGTATTTGGGTTACTAGCTTTTTTGGAATTATTTCCAATAACCCGGGCTTGCTAGTTAATAATCATATATCCCTTACGTTATTATCAATTTTTATTGGTATTGCTTTTACCGGGATGGCATTTTTTCCCTTCTTCGGAAAAGAAATAAGATTCATTCATTTGTTTGCAGGAAGCTTGTTTTTAACAGTAGCTATACTGGGTATTCATATTTTTAGCATATATTCACTCAACATGACGATAAAATATAATTTGCCATTATTTATTTTTTCTGGAACCCTAATATTTGGTGCATTCTTGTTTTCATTATGGATTCTTTTTTCAACTAGGAACTTTACAACTGGTCATCGAGTTTGGTTAAAACCGGTTAGTGCGTTGATTATGTCAGCTGCCATCGCCGAAGGACACATGCTATTATATAAATCCTCTGTTATTTTGAGTACAAATGAATTATTGGACAGTACCGGAGCTGGAAATTCATTTTTCATTTATTTAGTGTTATTTGTATCCGTACTCATTATGGCAGGACTCATTGTATCAAGCACCTTAATCAGTAAACAGTTGGCTACATCGGATACCAATTTAAAGGATATTAAAGCAGCACTTGATGCATCCACGATTGTAACCATCACTGACCCGTTGGGAACGATTGTTTTTGTAAATGATAAATTTGAAGAAATATCAAAGTACAAAAAGGAAGAAATCCTTGGAAGAAATCATCGAATCCTAAATTCGGGATATCATACCAAAGAATTTTTTAAAGACTTATGGAATACCATTCAATTTGGTGAAATATGGCGTGGGGAAATACGTAACAAAGCAAAGGACGGGACTTTTTACTGGGTGGATACGACGATTGTTCCATTTCTTAATAAAAAGGGCAAGCCGATTCAGTATATAGCAATACGATCGGATATTACTAAGCGCAAAGCGGCTGAGGAAAATCTAATTCAATCCATGAAAGAGGTAAAGGACATCACCTTTGCTCTAAATCAATCTTCCATCGTAGCTATTACCGATGAAAAGGGAAGGATCACCACAGTTAATGATAAATTCTGTGAGATCTCAAAATACTCTCGTGAGGAATTAATCGGAAAGGATCACCGGATTCTTAATTCCGGCTATCATTCAAAAGAGTTTTTCAAGGATATGTGGCGAACAATTGGCCAAGGGCACGTATGGCAAGAGGAAATTCGGAATAAAGCAAAGGATGGAACTTATTATTGGGTGGATACGACAATTGTTCCTTTTTTAAATGAGAATGGTAAGCCGTATCAATATCTTGCGATCCGAAATGATATTACTGAACGGAAAAAGCAGGAGGAAGCTTTGCACCGTCAGGATAAGCTGGCCGCCGTTGGGCAACTTGCTGCTGGTGTAGCCCACGAAATACGAAATCCATTGACATCAATGAAAGGATATACTGAATTCTTGCAATTGGACGAAAAGGATCCGGATCGCCTAGAATTTTTAAATATCATTTTAGATGAAATCGAACGGGTTAATACCATTGTTGAGGATTTCATGGTTCTTGCCAAGCCAAAAGCCGTTGAACTGGAAGAGAAAAATGTAGTTCCGGTTATTAAAAATGTTGTCTCTCTGCTCGAATTTGAGGCTAGAAAGAAAAATGTGCGTATTCACTTCAACTGCAATCAAGAAATCATTCAAATTGAATGCGATGAGAACCGCTTGAAACAAGTATTTCTAAACTTTATTAAAAATGGTATCGAAGCCATGCCGAATGGTGGGGATCTCCACGTAAATACAATGATTCATGAAAATAATGTCCAAATTTCTATCCAAGATACAGGGGTAGGAATACCAAAGGAAAAATTGAAAAAGCTAGGTGAACCATTCTTTACAACGAAGAAGAATGGAAACGGCTTAGGCTTAATGGTAAGCTTTAAAATTATCGAAAGCCATAATGGAAAGGTATTTGTTGAAAGCGAACCGAATAAAGGAACCACCTTTAATATCTTACTACCAGCAAGAACAGCTTAAACGGGGTTTATCCCCGTTTTTTTGTTTGCATTTTTTTCGAAAAATATTTAAAAAAATAAAACCTATAACACGTTTAAATAGATTAATATGATTATATAGGTATTTATGTTTTTCTAGGAGGAGATGTTAGTGGGTGCAGCAAGTTTAGTAAAAACCATATGTGGTTACTGCGGTACTGGTTGTGGATTAATCCTTGAAGTTGAAGACAACAAAATCATGAAAATTCGCGGTGACAAGGAAGCTCCCGTAAATAAAGGACAAACCTGTGTAAAAGGAGCTTTTGCTTATGAATATGTTCATGCTCCTAACCGCTTAACGTCGCCACTGATTCGAAAAGCCGGAAAGCTTGTTGAGACAACATGGGAGGAAGCCTATCAGTTTATAGCGAGCAAATTGACGGATGTGAAAGATTCATTCGGTCCCAATGCCATCAGTATGTTTGCATGTGCTAGAAGTACAAATGAATCAAACTATGTGACACAAAAGTTTATGAGAACCGTTATTGGAAGCAATAATATCGACGGTTGTAACCGAACGTGACACGCTCCTAGCGTTGCCGGTCTGGCAACTATTTTTGGAAGCGGTTCACCAACGAATACCTTAGACGATTTTGACAAAGCCGAGGTATTATTATTAATGGGCTCGAACACTACGGAGGCTCATCCAATTATTGCAAACAGGATGAAAAAAGCCGTTAAATCAGGTCTCAAAATTATTGTCATAGATCCAAGAAAAATCGATATGACGAAGGTGTCACATCGTCACTTACAAATTAATGTAGGGACCGATATTGCCCTCATCAATGCCTTTATTCATGTTATTCTGAAAGAGAAATTGTATAATGCAGCTTTTGTAAAACAATTCACGATTGATTTTGAGAAGCTTGAAAAACAGGTTGAGCGATACACTCCTAAATATGTGGCTGCCATAACTGGTTTAACCGAAGAAGATATTGTGGCAACAGCCAGGGAATATGCGAATTCAAACTGCTCAATGATTGCTTATACTTTAGGAATCACGGAACATCATTGTGGAGTAAATAATGTATTTGACATAGCAAACCTAGCACTGTTAACTGGAAATATCGGAAAACCAGGTACAGGCATCATGCCTTTGCGCGGACAAAATAATGTCCAAGGTGCAGGAGATATGGGCTGTCTGCCAAACCAATTGCCTGGGGCAATGAGCCTAGCAAATGATGAATACAGAGCCCGTTATGAAAATGAGTGGGGAGTTATGCTTAATCCTCAGGCAGGCGACACTCAAACTAGGACTTTTGACAGAATTGAATTAGGTGAATTGAAAGCACTATATATTATTGGAGAAAACCCGCTCCTTGCCGATGTTCATATGAACCATACTAAAACACTATTTAAAAAGCTCGATTTATTGGTTGTTCAAGACATTTTCATGACAGAAACTGCTAGAATGGCAGATGTTGTCTTGCCTGCCCGTTCATGGGGGGAAACAGAGGGGACGTTTACCAATACAGACCGTAGAGTCCAACGTGTACGCAAAGCTGTTGAAGCCCATCCAAACACAAAAGAAGACTGGGTGATTCTTTCAGAGCTGGCAACATTAATGGGCTATCCGATGCTTTATCATAATAGTGAGGAAATTTGGGATGAAGTAAGACGGCTTGCCTGGGAGATGTATGGTGGAATTTCTTACTCTCGTTTAGAAAATGAGTATAGTCTACATTATCCGTGCCCTGATGAATCCCATCCGGGAACATTCATCTTGCATGAAAGATTTCATCAAACAGAGGCTGTATCGAAAAAGTCCCCATTTGTTCCGGTTGATTACACGCCGCCAATGGAGCTGCCTGATGATGAGTACCCGTTTATGCTGACGACGGGAAGACGTTACGAATCATATAATACACATTCCCAAACTCGTCATTATGCAGCCGGTGTTAAAATCAAGCAAACAGAAGAGACAATCGATATCCATCCCGAAGATGCAGCGTTGTTGGGGATCGTTGACGGTGAAGTGGTACATGTTCGCTCGAGAAGAGGAGAACTGGACGTAAAAGCAAAGATTACTGAACAGGTCGTGCCAGGACTCGTCTTTATGAGCTTCCACTGGAGCGAAACACCAACTAATGTATTAACATTAAACGAATACGACCCAATCTCCGGAACGGCCGAGTACAAAGCCTGTGCCGTAGCGATTTCTAAAATTATATAATGGTTATTTAAGATAGTGCAGCGTATGGGCTGCACTATTTTTTTCGATTATCTTTCAGGCTAAAGGGGAGACGAGAAAGCCAGACAGTGACCGAAGATGAGCTAACTTCATAAAGCCCGCGCCGAAGGAATAAGGAACGAAACAGTCGTTATGAAACCATTATAAAGCCCGCGCCGAAGGAATAAGGAACGAAACGGTCGTTATGAGACCATCATAGTGCCAGCGCCGAAGGAATAAGGAACGAAACGGTTGTTATGAAACCATTATAAAGCCCGCCCCGAAGGAATAAGGAACGAAACGGTTGTTATGAAACCATTATAAAGCCCGAGCCGAAGGAATAAGGAACGAAACGGTCGTTATGAGACCATCATAGTGCCAGCGCCGAATGATTATGGAATGAAACAGTTGTTATGAACCTTTTATAAATCTCACTTCCTATCTATTTTCATCGAAACGGTCCCTATGAACACCTAGAACCGATGGCCACGTGGCACCAAAAAAAAGCTGCCAAAACTGGCAGCTTTAATGAATAATTTTAACAGTAACTTCCTTTTTCCCCCATTCCATTGCATCTTCTTCGGATGGGATAAAAACATCAATGCGATTTCCTTTAATGGCACCGCCAGTGTCAGCAGCAATGGCTTGGCCATATCCTTCTACATATACCGTACTACCAAGTGGAATCACCTTTGGATCTACGGCAATAACTTTGGCTTCTGGATTTTCCTTAATATCAACACCAGTAGCTGTGACTCCTGAGCACCCTTCGCAAGAAGCAGTATAAGCAGTAGCCTTTACGGTGATTTCTTGTGTAGCCTGTTGTACAGCTGTTGCTTCTTCAGTGGATATAGGTTTATCTGCCTCAACTGGTTTTTCAGTCTGTGCCTCTGCGGGTTTATCATCAGTTACTTCCACAGGTTGCTCAACATTCGATGGAGCGGGTTCTGTTTTAACTGGTACACTAGTAACCGGGGGTACAGATACAGATTCTACCTCTTTAGCAACATCTCTTTGCTGAATTCGTTGTGCAACTACTTCCGGAGTAGTGACTTGCGTAGGCTCAGCGGCAACCGTAACCGGATATTCCGGTGATACTTTTATGATATTTTCTTGCTCAGCTAAATCATGAATATGATCTGCAATAGCCCAAAATGTAGTTTGATTTGTCGCATTGCTTTGGGTATATAAAGACATTTTTATAGGATCTGCCATTGTGAAAGTAAGGGATAAATCCTGCCATTTTTTTAAACTCTGTTTGGCATGGTGATCTTGTTGAACAACGCTTTTTAAAGGAATCTCTTCAGCCTGCACCTTAGCACCAAGAGATACTGAGAGTACAGCAACTGTTATCATAGAATATATTTTTTTTATCATGTACATACCTCCCATTTCTTTTGCTGCTAACTGTAACCATGATAACATGGTATTTCCTCAGAAAAAGAACAGGGAGATGTTAATTTATTTACAAGAATGGCGGTTATATTACGATAATATTTCTAGTCGTTCAATAAAAAAACATGCCGGGGATTACCCGGCATGTTTGATTGCTGTTTTTGCAGCTGTAGTTTTTCTTTGATAGAAGTAATAGTTTAAAGCAAATGAGATGACATAGAATCCAATAAAGAAGTAGAATGCTGTAACTGGAGTACCAGTAGCTTTTACGGACCAACCAAATAATTTTGGAATTAAGAATGAACCGTAGGCAGCAAATGCTGCAGAGAACCCAATAACTGGAGCTGCTTCTTTAGGAATAAAGATGTTCGGAATCATTTGGAATGTTGACCCTGAACCAATACCAGCTGCTAAGAATAGTACTAAGAATGCTGCTAAGAAACCATTAAATTGATGAGCATTTAGGAAGAAGATTACGCCTAGTGCTCCAATTGTCATGACTACAAATACGACTGCAGTAACTTTTGCTCCACCCAATTTATCTGCAATCCATCCACCGACAGGTCTTGCAGCTGCTGCAACTAATGCACCAAGGAAGGCAAGAGAAATATGTTCAGGGAATTGAGATTTCAATAATAACGGGAATGCTGCTGAATAACCAATGAAAGATCCGAATGTTCCGATATAAAGAATCGTCATGATCCAAGTGTGTTTACGTTTCACAATCACAAATTGCTCTGCAACTGATTGTTTTGCTCCAGGGACATTATCCATTTTAAATAGAGCAAGTAAAGTCATAATGATGATTGGAATTACCCAAACGAATGCAGCGTTTTGTAACCAAAGAGCTTGACCGTTTGCCAGAACTTGTTTGTCACCAACTAAAGCAAATGTTCCAGATGTAATAACTAGTGGTGTTACGAATTGAACAACAGATACACCCATGTTTCCAAGTCCGCCGTTGATTCCTAGAGCAGTACCTTTTTCTTTTTTAGGAAATAGGAAGCTGATATTTGCACTTGAAGAAGAGAAGCTGCCTCCGCCTAATCCACAAAGTGCAGCAAGTAAAAGCATCGTTGTGTAAGATGTGTCAGGATTTTGTACGGCAAAACCAATGCCTATCGCTGGAATAGCAAGTAATGCTGTTGAAATGACAGTCCAGTTTTTTCCGCCAAATGAGCCGACAGCAAAAGTATAGACAAATCGTAGTGTTGCACCGACTAAACCTGGTATAGCTGATAGAGTAAATAATTGTTCTTCTGAAAAGTGGAAGCCAACATCATTAAGTCTGATAGCAACAACTGACCAGATCTGCCAGACAATAAATGCTAGCATAAGTGATGGTACTGAGATCCATAAGTTTCTTCTTGCATGTTTTTTTCCTTCGGCATTCCAGAACTTTTCATCCTCTGGATTCCAATAAGTAATTCGGGCCATTATTTATTCCCCCTAATCCTTTATCCTTATTTTTCATTTCTGAAGTAGTTAATGTTTACATTGTTAATATAAATCACATGCCAACCTTAATTTTGTGACGTACGTCACAAAAGTGGTGAAGGAATTGTGAACACGGGGAGGATGACAAAAAGTTGTCAAAAAGTCCTTTTTCACAAAAAAAAGACCCTATTACGTGAAAAGGGTCCCTAGTTAGAATTACTATTTTTCTGTTTCTTCTTTAAACATACCAACATAATTTTTGGTATCGCCTGAATCATCCTTAATAGCTGTTATGGTCAACCACTCCTTGTAGATTTCATCGTTTTTCCGCTTATTCCAAATGAAGCCTTCCCAAAAGCCATCTGTTTTTAATTGCTCCCACATATCTCTATAAAAATCATTTCCATGTTCTCCAGATTGCAGCACACTTGGTGTTTTCCCGACGACTTCTTCTTGAGAATATCCGGTGATTCTTGTAAAGGCAGGATTTACTTTTTGGATAATTCCATTCACGTCTGTAAGACAAATACCATCTACTGCATGGTTGACAATTTTAGCGGAGATATCCAATTTATCTTGATAAAATAGCCATACTACGATAACCAAACTCGCTAAGGAAAATTCGGAAAGGGACATAAATCCAATCGCATAATGCCCAGTCCAATTAAATAAGATCGTCAGAATAATCGGTGGAAAAAAACCACCTAAACCACCCATAGCTGAAACAATTCCGTTTACAATTCCTGCCTGTTTTGAGAAAAATAAAGGGACTAGTTTAAAGATTGCACCATTTCCGATTCCGGCAAAGAAAGCTACTAACAAACAGCCAAAGGAATAAATAGGCAATGATGGAGTGAAAGAAAGTAAAAATCCGGCAAATGTCAAACTAAAAAAGACTGCCATTAAAATGATAAATGGATTTACTTTATCCCCCAGCCAACCGCCAATCGGTCTGAAAATGGTGGCCAAGGCAATAAAACCTGCTGTTCTTAGTCCAGCATCCACTTTGGTTAATTCAAAATGATTAACCAAGAATGACGGTAAATAAATAGTAAATGCCACAAAAGAACCAAATGTAATAAAATAAAACAAGCTTAAACACCAAAGTTTAGGATTTTTATATACTTCGTTAATTTGCTTTGATAATGGAATGTGTGCTTTTTGTTCTTTACGATCCCCAAAAAGGAAATTTAAGACAGCAAAAAATAAAACAATAATTAAATAAATTTTGACTGTTGATCTCCAACCAAATTGGTCAGCAAGAACAGGGGCAAGAAAAGAAGTAATGGCTGTTCCGATATTTCCTGCACCATAAATACCATTAATAAAACCGTGTTTTGATTTTGGATAGTACTTCGGTAGAGAGGTGACACCAATAGAAAATACGGCACCTCCAATACCCAGTAAAAATCCTCCTAAAATTAGGACAAGTAAGGAATTTGCATAGCTAATAATCGCGATTGGCGCTAAAAGAACTAAAAAGCTGATTGAAAATAAAAGTCTTGCTCCAAAACGATTCGTCCAATAGCCGATTGGGACCCTTAAAAGTGACCCAAGGATAACTGGTACAGCGGTGGCCCAAGAGATTTGGGTAGAAGTTAATGAAATATCTGATTTAATGAATGGCATAAGTGATGAAATAAGTACCCAGACCATAAAACCAGCTACTAGGCTGCTTGTTTGGACCAGAAGTTGTTTTGTTCCTCTATTCATGATAATCCCCCTTATTCCCGTTTACTTATTATTCCAAAATTATATTAAATTAGTATAAAATATACGATATGAAAACGCATGAAAAATTTCCCTTATAGTATTATAAAAGAACCCCTGTTATTACACAGTGAGGTACGGCACAATTATTAATGATTTACAGAATTTATTTCTGGTAGTATATTTTTCCTGTGAAGTTCATATATTCCAATTTAGCTTAAGAGGAAGAATATATAAAGTAAGGATTTAAAAAAATATTTGTGAACTGTTGGGGAAAAGTAGTATAAACAGGTCTGTACAAATAGAAAAATATCAACAAATTTAAAAGGGATAGGAAGGAAATTATGCAAAGGAAAAAACCATTACTTGATCCACCTAAAATTCTTGTGATTGGATTTGCAGTAATCATTTTCATCGGGGCTTTATTATTAACACTCCCAGTTTCAACAAAGGATGGGCAAGGCTTGCATTTTTTAAATGCGTTATTTACAGCCACTTCTGCTACCTGTGTAACAGGACTAGTGGTGGTCGATACAGGAACCACCTTTACCATGTTTGGTCAATTGGTTATTTTATTTTTAATCCAAATTGGCGGCTTAGGATTTATGACCTTTGCCACTCTTTTCGCCTTTCTATTGGGTAAACGGATTTCGCTTAAAGAACGGATCCTTCTACAAGAATCGTTAAATAATCTTTCAATGGAAGGTGTTGTTCGTTTAGCCAAAAGGATTTTGATATTTACTGCAGTCATTGAAATGGTCGGAGCCTTTTTTTTAACGATTCGTTTTTCATTTGATATGTCGCTCGGAAAGGCAATTTATTATGGAATATTCCATTCTATTTCTAACTTTAATAATGCTGGCTTCGATTTAATGGGAGAATTTCATAGCTTAACAGGTTATGTGGATGATCCGACCGTAACTTTAACAATTTGTGCGTTAATTACTCTTGGAGGAATCGGCTTCATTGTCATGAACGAACTTTATGAGTATCGACGCTCAAAACGTTTGTCCCTTCATACAAAGATTGTCATTATGACAAGTATATTTTTAGTTGTCTTTGGGACAATTGGTATTTTCTTTTTAGATTACAATAATGTAAAAACGCTTAAACCTTTATCGATGACAGGAAAAATTCTTGGTTCACTTTTTCAGTCTGTGACAGCGCGTACTGCCGGGGCAAATACTATCAGTATTGGCGACATGACTCAATCCTCACTATTATTATTAATAATCCTCATGTTCATTGGGGCATCGCCGGGTTCCACAGGTGGTGGGATTAAAACAACGACATTTACCACTTTAATTGGAGCTGTTTGGTCCCAAATTCGTGGGAAAGAAGATGTTATTTTTTATCGGCAAAGGATTGTTTATGAAACGATTTATAAGGCCTTAACTGTAACCTTTAGTGGACTATTTCTTGTCATTTTTGTATCTCTGATTTTAACAATAACGGAGCATGGCAAAGATTTTTTAATGATTATCTTTGAAGCAACATCCGCATTTGCAACAGTTGGTTTATCGATGGGGCTGACCCCTGATTTGTCCCCATTTGGGAAAACATTAATTATATTTACCATGTTTGCAGGAAGGGTAGGCCCGCTAACCATTGCTTATGCTGTCACCATACGAAGAAACCCGGATGCTTTCCGTTATCCAAAAGGAAAGATCATGATTGGGTAGTATGACTTCTAAGGAGGTTTTTGGATTGGCTAATCAATATGCAGTAATTGGATTAGGCAGATTTGGATTAAGCATTGCTAATAAATTATTCGAATCAGGTCAAGAAGTGCTTGGGGTAGATATTAATGAAGAACGAGTGGACGAATCCCATCCGTTTGTGACACATTCTGTCATTGCTGATTCAACAGATCAGGAAGCGTTAAAATCAATTGGCATTCGAAATTTTGATACGGTTATCGTTGCAATTGGAAATGACATACAAGCTAGCATCTTAAGTACTTTATTATTAAAAGAGCTTGGTGTAAAAAAAGTAATAGCCAAAGCTTTAAATAAATTGCATGGACAAGTCTTGAAAAAGGTTGGTGCTGATTGGGTAGTATTTCCTGAACGTGATATGGGAATAAGAGTCGCTCACCAGCTTTTATCGCCCAATGTGTTGAATTTCATTGAACTTTCCAAGGATTATAGTGTGGAAGAAGTCAGAATACCCGATCAGATGACAAATAATACATTAAGGGAACTTGATTTAAGAGCAAAATTTAATTTAAGTGTTATCGCCATTCGACATAAGCACGAGATTGATATTTCCCCTTCACCGGATAAGATAATTGAAATAGGCGATGTCCTTGTTGTGATAGGTGATAATAAAAACTTGGAGAGTTTTGCTAACCTGGATTCTAAAGTATAGATAAAATATAAGGGGGAGAAGAAGCGTGAATTTTTATGAGACAAGTTCAATTGAAGAAAGACTTGTATTAATGGAAGAACTGTCTAAACAATTTTCCCAAAGAGCTCATCAGGTAGATCTAGATGGTAGTTTTCCATATGAAAATATTCAGGATTTAAAGAAGACAAGATATACAGCTCTAACCGTACCGACCAAATTTGGCGGTAAGGGCATTTCACTTTATGAACTTGTTCGACTTCAAGAAAAAATGGCTGAAGGGGATGGAGCTACATCGTTATCAATTGGATGGCATATGGGAATTGTTTTTAACTTAAGTGAAAAAGAGCTTTGGAACGAAACAGTCTTTGCGGAATTATGCGAAAAAGTACTATCCGGTCACTTACTGAATAGTGCACAAACAGAACCGAAGACAGGTAGCCCTACCCGTGGAGGAAGACCAGAAACAACTGCAAAAAAAATCGGTGATGAATGGATCATCAATGGCCGTAAAACTTATACAACGATGTCACCCATGCTTGATTTATTTATTGTAAGTGCGACTATTCATGAATCAAATGAGGTCGTTAATTTTCTAATCCCTCGGACAACCCAAGGAGTAGAGATTGAGGAGACGTGGGATAGCATTGCCATGCGAGGAACCGGTAGTCACGATTTAATTTTAAAAAATGTTCAAGTACCTAATCAGTATTTAGTTGAGAAGCTAAATGATCATGATAAAAAAACGAATGGCTGGCTGTTGCATATACCTGCCTGTTATCTAGGGATTGCGAAATCGGCAAAAAAATATGCAATAGAGTTTGCAAGTAGCTATTCTCCAAACAGTATTACTGGGCCAATCATTGAACTGCCTAATGTTCAGAATAGATTGGGGGAAATAGAGTTATTATTAATGCAATGTGAATATTTTCTTTACGGGGTTGCCAAACAGTGGGATTTTTCAAACGATCAGGAAAAATTAAAACTGGGACCGGCGCTGGGTGCTGCAAAACTAACGGTAACCAACAATGCTATAAAGATCGTAGATTTGGCAATGAGAATTGTGGGAGCCCAAAGTCTTTCATTAAAAAATCCCCTGCAACGCTATTACAGGGATGTGAGAGCTGGTTTACATAACCCGCCAATGGATGACATGACATTAAAATCTTTGGCAACTATTAGTATAAATAATCAGTAAAATGCAACCAGTCGAAAAATTTTTGGCTGGTTTTTTATTATGAAAAAAGGAGCAATCTACCTTCAAAAATTGTCGATTAATATTTATGTTTTTGGTTATTTTAAAAGAAAGGAGTGAGGAATTTGCCAAGAGGAAAAGAATTAGAACAACTGCCGATGTCACATATTTCCCCTGGCGCAGGTAAGGATGCCGGGAATTATGATCGAGAAGTGTTAGGAAGCATCGTATCAAAAGAACAGCCGCAGGCTGGTAAAATCCAAAGAGGAAAATAAAGACGTAATTTAAGGCAGGAGATTCCTGCCTTTCTAAATTTTGTTTTATTCTTCAACCAATTCGTTTATTTCCACAGTAGTTCGTTCTTCAAGAGGACCCCTTAAATGAACAGTTGCTGTTCTTCCGTCTTCATTTAATTGATCAATCCACACAGAGGCACCATTATATTTAACCTCAATATCAGCTGAAGAAGATAAAATTTGTTTTACACGATTTACATTCACAACCAACACCTCCATCAAATTTTCATGTTAGTTTTTGTTATCTTTCTTGCAATCATACGCGTACAACTTGTAATCGTTTTCTTCTATATAATAATAGCAGAAAGTCAGTTTAACGATCATACGGGTAATCAATTTTAACGCCCTCAATAGTACCCGATTCATCAAGATTCTCTAAGCTTTCTAAATACTTATTAAGCTCATCATGTAGTTCTTTTGGAGCACCTGGCTTAAGATGCCAGTTTCCTGGTTCATCCACAAAATAGGGGCTTTTAGTAAATTCCGGCCTAATTCTTGGCATTAGAAAATTCTCCTTATTTGTTATGTAGACTTGTTCCTTATTAGTATGTTCCTTATTTTATGAAAATATTTCATCTAAAGATAAGACTAAAAGCCGATTGAATATCCCATTATTCGTGTATATGATAGTGGGAAATGAAAAAAACAATTTCTTGCTTGGTAAAAGTAATTTCTTCTTGAGATCATGGAAGCAAAAAAAATGAAACTAAATGGAAATCAAAAACGTCTTATATAATTGAGACTGAAAAAGACATGTCCAAAGTGAACGGGGCATATTAATTAAGAGATGTTTTAAGAGAAAAATGGGGAATGGAACAAGGTGAAGTTTGTCGAAAAAAGCAGAAAAAAGACAAAGTCCTATAACACAAAAAATGGGATAATTTATGTTTTTCTTTTTATAAAAAGTGTGATATAGTAATTGAGGTTCGTTTACCGAAGCTTAATTTGGTAAGTGAGAGGAGAAATAGGCAATGAAGAAAATTAGACTTCCTAAAAAACTAAACAATAATCACATGACGTTTTTTGCAATTGCTGTAGTACTGTTCTGGGTCAAAACGTACGCGGCATATCAAATTGAATTTAATCTAGGTATAGATAACAATCTGCAGAAATTTTTATTATTAATAAATCCAATAAGCTCAGCATTATTCTTTTTTGGATTAGCTCTTCTTTTTAAAAAGCGTTCAAAACTGGTAATGATTATTACCAACTTTATTTTATCCTTCTTATTGTATGCTAATATTGCTTATTATCGGTTTTTTAATGATTTCATTACAGTTCCGGTATTAATGCAGACGAAAACAAATGCGGGGCAGCTGGGAGATAGCGCACTTTCATTAATGTCTCCACTTGATATTTTTTACTTTACGGACTTTTTTGTATTAATTGCACTTGCATTAACTGTATTTAAGAAAGTAACGGTAACGAACAGAAAATCATATAAGATTGTTCTTTTAATGGCTATTACAACATTTCTTTTTAACTTAGGTTTGGCTGAAAAGGATCGTCCGCAGCTTTTAACCCGTTCTTTTGATAGAAACTACCTTGTGAAATACCTAGGTGCCTATAACTTTACCATTTATGATGTCATTCAAAATATAAAATCATCCAGTCAACGTGCATTAGCTGATTCAAGTGATATTACTGATGTAGAGAACTATAGAAAAGCAAACTATGCTGCTCCGAATCCTGAATACTTTGGTAAAGCAAAAGGTATGAATGTGATTTACGTCTCAATGGAATCTTTCCAATCATTTATGATTGATTACAAAATGCCAGACGGCCAAGAAGTTACTCCATTTCTAAATTCATTAGCACATGATGGCAATACATTCTATTTTAATAACTTTTACCATCAAACAGGACAAGGGAAAACTTCCGATGCAGAATTTTTAATGGAAAACTCATTATATCCAATGGCACAAGGCGCAGTTTTTGTGAACAAAGGTCAGAATACTTACCAAGCAGCCCCTGCAATTTTAAAAGGCTACGGGTATAATTCAGCAGTGTTCCATGGAAACTATAAGACATTCTGGAACCGAAATGTAATGTATAAAGCATTGGGTTATGATCAGTTTTATGATGCAGAATATTACAGCATGTCAGATGAAAATACAAAGAACTACGGTATGAAAGATAAGCCATTCTTTAAAGAATCTATGCCATTATTGACTAGCATGAAACAACCTTTCTATACAAAGTTTATTACATTATCAAACCATTTCCCATTTGCCATGGATCCAGAAGATACTGATTTCCCTGCTGGGGATTATGGTGATACGGTTGTTAACCAGTACTTCCAATCTGCTCATTACATGGATCAAGCTTTGGAACAGTTCTTTAATGATTTAAAGGCATCAGGTTTATATGATCATACGGTGATCGTGATGTATGGTGACCATTATGGTATCTCCGAAAACCACAATGATGCTATGGCGAAAGTATTAGGTGTGGATGAGGTTACGCCAGTTATCAATGCAAAACTACAACGAGTTCCTTTATTCATTCATGTACCTGGAGTTAAAGGCGGGGTACAATCCCAAGTGGGTGGAGAAGTAGACGTTCGTCCAACTCTTCTACATTTATTGGGAATTGACACAAAGGACTATATGGAATTTGGTTCAGATTTATTATCACCACAACACCGTAATTGGGCATTATTTAGAAATGGCGATTTTGCCTCATCTGACAAAATTCAAATTAAAGATAAATGTTATTCTGCCGAGACTGGTGAATTAACAGAACAGGCAGATGCATGTAAAGAAATTTCCGATAAAATCAGTACCGAATTACAAATGTCAGATGAAATTGTCTATAAAGATCTATTACGTTTCTATAAGCCACAAGGTTATACTTCAATTAATCCAAATGATTATCAGTATTTAGGGCCAAAAAATAGTAAAGCAACGAAAACATCATCTGATCATTAAAAAAAGCTGTGCAAATGCACAGCTTTTTTCATCTTCATAATGTGCTATTATTTGTGTCCTTACTGCTGAATCTACTAAAAAATACTAAATTAATAGTATCCTCCCATAAAAGAAGCACCAATAATAATCAACAAAATGAACAGCACAACAATTAATGCAAAGCTGTTGTTTGCTCCAGTCATTCTTCCCACCTCCTTACAATTACTACATTACATTATGTTAGAGCATGTCCTTTAGTTTGAGTAAATGCCTAATGTGGCTTAAAAAGGGCAGTCCACAAATAAGTTTCCTTAAAAATGTTGAAAAATCATATATAAAAGTGTAATATTACACTAGGTGTAAAATTGAATTATTGGAAAATCCTTCATAATAGTAAGGGGAGAATAAAGTGGAACAGACGACAAGAGATCAGAGGAGAAAAATCTTTAGAAAAGAATTGTTTACTTTAATGGAAAAGGGATATCTTTCTGAATCAATCGTTGAAACAGTCGTAGAAGCAGATAACCTTTATCATATTGATCTTCAAGAAATAGAAGCTAGACAATTACCTGAAGTGAAACTAGAATCAGAAAATTTGGGATTACCCAAAAAACAGTCCAAGGTTAAAAAAACGTTAACTCCTGAGGAAATCCGGGAAAGAAATATAACATGGTCATTAAATATCGGAGTGATCTTTCTACTAATCGGAGGACTATTCGTCGCAACGAGTAATTGGGATACAATGACAGCAATCATGAAAAGTGCCTCAATCGCTGTCGTTTCATTAGTTTTTTTTGGTATCGCCTTTTTAACGTATAAATTTTTACAAATTAAAAAAACGGCATTTTCTTTTCTTGTATTAGGTAGTCTTTTTTTACCCATATTCATCCTTTCACTTGGATGGTTTGGTCTATTGGGGCCCTATATGTCAATTTATGGAGGGGGAAGATACCTTCTCGGAGTGGTGGGTAGCTGGATTCCTGCGATCGTGTACATATGTATTGCTTATAAATTAAATTCTAGACTTTTTGTTTGGTTTTCATATGTGTTTGCTTCAGCAGGATTTGCCTTTCTATTAGCAGGATTACCAATCAATATTGATTTCTTTTATCTTGGGTTGACACTATTTAATGCTACCCTGATTTTCCTATACCACAAATGGAAAAACTGGTCCCGACTCCAATTATTTGTTAATGAATTTGTTGTTTTTATTCAAGTAAATCTTGTTTTAAGCACTATATTTCTGCTGTTTTTCTTTGATCACCCAGCCGTTTATGGGATGAACATCCTATTAACAGCGATTATTTATTTATCGATGATGTATGTAAGCGGGACAAGACATTATCATTTTGTCTTTAGCATCATGATTGTATATGGAGCCTATCAATTGGTTGAACATAGTTTTCTGGATTATTTTGGTGAAATCGTCTATGCTCTAATAGGTTTTGGTATGGTGTTGGTTCCAAAGAGGTTGGATGAACGGTTTTCATTAGATAAAATCTTTCAGTATACTAGTGCGGTTATTTCAGGATTTGCCTTTATTTATATAACTCTGGAAGGCATTCTTCTCCGTTCAGAGCACCATTCAGTGATCCTGATGATTGCATACTGGATTATTGCCATAAACTTTATTTATTTAACTCATAATAGTTCTATTCTGCTGTTTTCGTATCTAAGCTCTGTATTCGCAGCAACTGGTATCTACGAGGCATTAACCATGATAACAGATGCTCATGTTTCTCTGATTTTATTTTTCAGTGGTTTTTTGTTATTTATTGTTTTTGGAGTCATAAAATGGTCAAAATATACTCTGGTGATCCAAAATAGTTCAAAAGATACCGGATTAGCAGTAATGGCCTTAGCTATTTTAAATACGTTAGCACTTTTTATGTGGTGGGAGTTAGGGGTTATGCTGTTGGCTTTAGCCCTGATATCCTTTCTGGAATGGAAGTTTGAAACAAGGAAACCATTCACCCAAGCGGCGATATGGGCATTACCTATTACATTTGGTCTATCCTTTACTGCGTTTGGAGAGCAAATAAACGCATATAATCTAGAGTATTCTTTATATTATGGTTCAGCAGTCCATTTTGCCGTCGCGGCATTTCTTTTACTTGGTTCCAGCTTTGTATGGAAGAAAACAGGTGAAATAAAACTAGCCGAGACTTCCTTATATACATCTGTAGCATTTTATGGAATCAGCATACTCTATGCTCTGACTGGCCCCATCAATCAATTATGGGTTCAGCCGCTTATTCTATCCATGGGAATTGGAATGCTTTATTATTTTTATAGAAAAGTGGGGGCTAAATGGATTTCGTATCTAGTAAGTGTGGAAACACTTTTAGCCTATTTTTCAATTATGCATTCCTTATTTGTTACTTGTGCAATTCATGTCGCCATAAAAGCTTTAATGGTTACAGGTAGTGCAATTCTATTGCTAATTATTGCATTTGGATTGAGGAGAAATGACAATGATTTGTCTCATGAATTTGCATGGGTAGGTCATTGCATTTATCCATTAGCCCTCATTATTACTTGGTTTGTTTATCATGCAGATTCGATTTACAGTTTCATCCTAGCAGTGTTTATTTACGGATATTGCGCTAAACTGGCATCGGTGGAATGGAAAATAAAAAGTTTCTTATATGGCAGTTTTACCACGTTATTTTTTAGTATCTTAACAGGGTTTGACTTTTTCATTGAAGAATATGGTGGGTACTATGAATTTCCAATTGTAAGTGTACTGCTCCTCGGGTTTTCATACCTGACGAATGATGAATTTAAAAAACGAACTACCTATTACTTGGTTCCATTTTCTATCTTCGGGATCTTATGTATGCTTTGGACGTATCCTTTTCATTGGCAGACATACTTAGTTTTATGTACGTATGTGTTGATGACCTGTTTTTATATGCATAAAATCAAATGGGATCAATGGGGGATTATTCCACTATTTATCATGTTTATGGCAACCATGGAATTCTCCTTTTTAGAGGAACTGGCTCCTTTCTCCAAAATCCTCCTATCTGGAGGAATTGGGGTGGGCATGGTTGCATTAGGTCAATTCCTATATGCTCAAATCTTTGAGGTTGGAACAAAGCAACGTACGTTTAAACTGGATGCCTATACATTGATTAGCTTTCTTTATTTTGGATCCTTATACTTTTTTGTTCAGCCTTATTTATGGTTACGGACGTTGCCGGGATTATTCATTGCGATTACCTTTTTATTGCAAAGTAAAAGAGTACCACAACAATTGTCTGTTTTCATGCCGATTCTTGGTGGTATTTACCTTTTACAGCCCTATTACGTGTTGATTGAATTATTAAATATTCCGCCTTTATGGCAAAGGGAAGTTCTTGTTCTGCCATTTATTGTAGTTGTCATCTTTATTAGAAAGATGTTAAAAGGACGATATAATGGATTTACTAAAAGATTACAGTGGAGTGTTCTGCTAATTGTTTCATTATTGCTTATTCAAGACGGTCTTGCGAGCAATACAATTTATGATGCGATTATTATCGGCTCACTATCTTTATTATCGATGATTGCTGGGATGACTTTACAAATAAAATCATATTTTTTTACGGGAGCAGGCGTTTTGCTATTAAATGTATTTCTTCAAACAAGACCATATTGGGGTAATATGCCTTGGTGGATCTATTTATTAATTGCCGGTTTCATTCTGATCTTAATTGCCAGTTTGAATGAATGGAATAAGCAAAAAGTTCAAAAAGGAGAAACCACATTCATCATGCTCTTTAAGGAAAAGGTTATCAATAGGATAAAGAAATGGGAGTAGCTTGAAAAATACTTTAAAATCTGTTACTATATTAATAACTTAATATTACGGTATATTTTTTTGGAGGAGTCTGTCACCTAAGGATACGTATGTCCTTTGGTTGACAGGCTTTTTCTGTACCTAAAAAAGGGCCTGTATTCCATTTATGGGCTCTTTTTCTATTTCAATAAAAGGAATGGTGATTAGATGGATTTAATTTTTGAGTTAGCCATTATTTTAGTGGCGTCAAAACTGGCGGGGGAAATTAGTGTAAAACTGCGGCAGCCTGCCGTTTTAGGTAAGCTGTTAATCGGGGTTTTATTAGGTCCTGCTGTGTTGGGATTGGTTTCAGAAACAACAACTTTAGAGGAACTTAGTCAAATTGGCGTGATCTTATTAATGTTTATCGCCGGAATGGAAACAGATTTACAGGAATTTAAGCGCTCAGGCAAAGCAGCAACACTCGTAGGTCTTAGCGGTATTATGGTTCCATTTCTAGTAGGTTACTTTGCTGGAATCATCATGAATATGACAACAATTGAGGCCTTGTTTTTAGGATTATTATTGTCAGCTACCAGTGTAAGTATATCTGTTCAAGCATTAAAGGAATTAAATAAAATGCAATCGAAAGAGGGCGCCACAATACTTGGAGCTGCGGTCATTGATGATGTAGTCGTCATCATTGCCTTAGCCTTTTTAATGAGTATGGCTGGTGGAGATGTTAATTTGGGAATGGTCCTTTTTAAAAAGGTATTATTCTTTGGGTTAGCCATATTAGCTGCATGGAAACTCGTCCCTTGGTTTCTCAAGAAATTCTCTCCATTAAGAGTAACCGAATCACTGGTTTCTGCTGCGCTAATCATTTGTTTTCTATTTGCTTATACAGCAGAATTAGCTGGTGTTGCAGCCATAATTGGTGCATATATAGCGGGGGTAGCCATCAGTCAAACAAATTATCGCCAAGAAGTCTTTGAAAAGATAGAAACTATCGGGTATTCCATTTTTGTTCCTGTTTTTTTCACGTCAATAGGTGTAAAAGCAAGCCTTGATGGACTTTCTCAAAATATAGGATTGATTTTATTATTCAGCATAATCGCCATCCTAACAAAGTTAATTGGTGCGGCATTAGGAGCAAAATTATCTAATTTTTCATGGGCTAGTTCAATGGGAATTGGCGCAGCCATGGTCTCACGTGGAGAAGTCGCCTTAATCCTAGCCACCATTGGTTTGGAATCAAAGCTAATTGGCCAAGAACTATTCTCTATTTTGGTCATTGTAGTATTAATTACCACTATCGTAACACCACCAATGATGAAATTCTTCTTTCAACAAGAAGACCAACGTAATGATATGAAAAGTACTGCATAAACGAAAAATCCAGCTACTAGATATAGCTGGATTTTTTTGAAGAAAGCCTTTCAAATAAAGAAAGGAATCAGAGGATTTTCCAACATTTCTAGGCTACTCCAAATTTTTGGTATAAAAAATTTATCGTTTTTTAAAATACCCCCATGAAAATCCAATAAAAAACGAAAACTGTAGTGACAGTCATGACAGGGAGGTTTCGTATATGGGTACCACAAAAATTGACATTGATAAATTACTAGAAGCAACGACCGATCTGACAGCTGAGAAAAATAATTATTTTATGACATTGGAAGAAATTGATCGGTTATTAGATCATACAAAGGAATGGTAAGGAATATTATTGTTTCGGTCGAAAAGTAATTTCATAAAAAGTTGGAGGTCTTCTTAGCGGAAGACCTCTTTTCTTTTATTCGGGGCATTCCAATTAGATTATGTCGCTTTAAAGCAAAAAAATATTTTTGTGATTTCTATTGATTTTACTAGAAAAAAATACTAGAATAATTTTTAATATAATAAATTTTTAGATAATTGGTAAATTAAAATTATTTTAGGGGGTTTTTTATTCATGAAGAAAAAGGTACAAGCCTTGTCAATGGCATTAGCAGGCATGCTGCTATTTGCTGGATGCAGTAGCAAGGAAACTGGTAGTACGGAAAAAGGAAGTAAGGATGCGAAGTATACGGTAGGAATTTCGCAATTTGCGCCACACCCATCATTAGATGCGGCAACAAAGGGTTTTAAAAAGGCCTTGAAAGACAAGGGAATTGATGTCAAATTTGATGAGCAAAATGCACAAGCTGACATGAACAATACACAGACGATTGCCAAGAATTTTGTCGGTGATAAAGTTGACTTGATTTTCGCCAATGCAACACCAAGTGCTACTGCCGCTCTAAATGCAACAAAGGACATTCCAATCGTATTTACATCCGTTACTGACCCGATTGGAGCGGGCTTTGTGAAATCCTTTGATCAACCTGGCAAAAATATAACTGGTACAACGGATAACCATCCAGATGCTACAAAGAAAACAATCAGTTTTATTACACAAGAGGTAAAAGCGAAAAACGTAGGTGTAGTTTATAACTCAGGTGAACAAAATTCAGTAGTTCAAGTGAAAGAAGTTAAAAAATTAGTGGAAGATAAAGGGGCAAAACTTGTAGAGGTTTCCGTTGCGAATACATCTGAAGTAAAGCAAGCAGCTGAATCCTTAGTGGGTCGTGTAGATGCTATTTATATTCCTACAGATAATACAGTTGTTACAGCACTTGATTCTGTTATTGCCATTTCAAATAGCAAGAAAATCCCATTATTCGTAGGAGAATTGGATTCTATGAAAAAAGGGGCTGTCGCAGCGAGCGGATTTAGTTATTTCGACCTTGGTTACCAATCTGGTCTAATGGCAGCTGACATTTTAACTGGGAAGAAAAAACCATCTGAAATTCCGGTTGAACTGCCAAAGAGCCTGAAGCTAGTTATTAACAAAGCTGCAGCGGAAGCTCAAGGATTAAAAGTGAAGGATGAATGGAGCAAGCTTGGCGAATTTTATGATGGAAAATAACGAGTAAAATATAGGTTGGAGTCAATCTCTTGGGATTGACTCCGGTTTCTTTACATAATATGTAAAAAAGCGTAGTAGAAAGGAAGATTCTTATGTTTACAGCCATATTTGGATCATTTGAAGCGGGAATAATATATGCAATAATGGCCATTGGCGTCTATCTTTCCTTTCGTATTTTGGATTTCCCGGATTTAACGGTAGACGGAAGTTTTGTCACTGGAGGCGCCATTGCAGCGATCCTAATTACAAATGGTGTCAACCCGTTCATCGCCACTCTTTTGGCATTAGTTGCCGGATTTCTTGCTGGGTGCATGACCGGAATCCTTCATACTTTTGGAAAAATTAACAACTTGCTATCCGGAATTTTAATGATGATTGCTCTTTATTCTATTAATCTCAGAATTATGGGTCGCTCCAATCTCCCTTTATTAAATACGGAGACCATCTTTACGAAAATTGGCGATCTTTTTGAAAAGATTGGGATAGATTCCACTTTAAATCATGTATTAACATTAATTGGACTAGGAGACAGTCTGCCGGAAACTTGGGGAATTCTAATTTTTATGTTCATTGTTACATTCCTCATCAAATTTATTACCGACTGGTTCTTAAAAACCGAAATTGGTCTTGCCATCAGGGCGACGGGTGATAACCAACGCATGATTCGCAGCTTCTCCGCCAATACAAATCTTTTGACAGTATTAGGCCTGGGTCTTTCTAATGCATTGGTGGCCTTTTCCGGTGCCTTAATCGCTCAGCAAGGTGGCTTTGCTGATGTGGGCATGGGGATTGGGATGATTGTGATTGGGCTGGCTTCCGTTATTATCGGTGAAGCTCTGTTTGGCACTAAAACAATAGCAAGAACGACACTAGCCGTTATAGGCGGTTCGATTATTTACCGAATTGTGGTCTCAATAGCTCTAAGATTTGAATTTTTAGAGCCTGGAGATATGAAGCTGATTACTGCCATTATCGTCATTCTTGCATTAACCATGCCAAAAATCGTTGACCGGTCCAAAGAGAAAAAACGCAAGGCTCGCCGCAAAGCGGAAAAAATCAACATTATAAAAGCTTCTGTAAAGGGTGAAAATCATGCTGCAATTAAATCAGATTCATAAAATCTTTAATGAAGGGACACCTGATGAAAAAATTGCCATCGACCATGTTAACCTCACCCTAAAGGAAGGGGATTTTGTAACAGTAATCGGAAGTAACGGTGCTGGAAAATCCACGTTAATGAACATCATTTCCGGTGTATTAATACCGGATGTGGGTGAAGTTTATATCGATGGTAAAAATGTAACGCAAATGTCGGAGTTCAAGCGTTCCAAAATGATTGGCCGTGTGTTCCAGGATCCAATGGCTGGGACAGCTCCGAGCATGACCATTGAAGAAAATTTGGCCATGGCCTACTCGCGAAATAAATCCAGAACCATTAGAAGAGGTGTAACAAAAAAGCGTCGGGATTATTTCCGCGAAGTATTGGAGTCATTACACTTAGGCTTGGAAAACAGACTTAGCGCAAAAGTCGGCTTATTATCAGGTGGTGAAAGGCAAGCTCTTTCCTTATTAATGGCGACCTTTACTGAGCCTTCCATTTTGCTGTTGGATGAGCATACTGCTGCACTAGATCCATCGCGGGCTGAGTTAATTACGAATTTAACGAAGGAAATTGTGGATAAATATAAGCTTACAACCTTAATGGTCACTCATAATATGCAGCAGGCGATTGATCTTGGAAATCGATTAATCATGATGGATAAGGGTCAAATCATTTTAGAGGTTAATGAGCAGGAAAAAGAGAAGCTTACGATCGAAGGGTTACTTGAAGAATTTAAACGGATTCGTGGGGTCCAAATGGCGAGTGACCGTGCGATTCTTTCATAAAAAATATTTTAGATCATTTTTATCTAAAATATTTTTGTAGAAAACATAATAAAAGGCTTAAAAGTAGAAACATGCTCGTTTATGGGTATGTTTCTTTTTTTTATGTTATTGAAAAAGAAAGTCCCTTTACTGCCCGAAAGCGTTACTGCTTTAGCTCCAATTCTTGAGTAGACGGGACCCTTCGACTTAAAATAAATTCTGAATATTATAATAGTATTGAAAAAAGGGGGCCTATGGATGAAAGAAAATAGAGTTCGGGCAGAAGAATTGGCGGAGGATTTTTTTCCGGTTCAAGATGTTGATTATATCGAAATTTACACAGGTAATGCGAAACAGGCATGTCACTATTTTTGCACCGCCTTTGGTTTTAAACCTGTTGCTTACTCTGGATTAGAAACGGGTAATCGGGAAGCGGTTTCATTTGTACTTGAACAGAGAAATATCCGCTTAGTTCTAACAGGATCTTATCAAGAATCAAGCCAAGTGGCCCAATTTGTTCAAAAACATGGAGATGGAGTAAAAGATGTAGCCCTTTTAGTAGATGATGTGGAAAAAGCATATGCTGAGGCCGTAACCAGAGGTGCTATTGCGGTGACAGCGCCTTTTGAGTTGACAGATGAACTGGGAGTTGTCAAAAAGGCGGTTATTGGAACCTATGGAGATACGATCCATACTTTAATTGAGCGAAAGCATTATCAAGGAGTGTTTTTGCCAGGATTTCAACCATTCTCATCTAATTTGCCGATTGTCGATGCCGGCTTGATCGGATTCGATCATGTGGTAGGCAACGTCGAAAGTATGGAGGAATGGGTTGAATATTACTCAAGAGTCATGGGCTTTAGAGAAATGAAGCATTTCACCGATAAAGATATCACAACAGAATATTCCGCTCTCATGTCAAAAGTCATGCATAATGGTGGACGTATCAAGTTCCCAATTAATGAACCGGCGGAGGGAAAACGTAAATCGCAAATTCAAGAATACCTGGAGTTTTATAATGGACCAGGAGTTCAGCACTTGGCCATATTAACGGAGGATATTGTTTCAACCGTTACCACCTTAAAAAAGAATGGGGTCGAATTTCTATCAACACCTAGTACTTATTATGAATCGCTTGGTGAACGAATTGGTAACATTGATGAAGAAATAGAAAAACTTAGGGAATTGAATATCTTGGTGGATCGCGACGATGAGGGATATCTCCTGCAAATCTTTTCAAAGCCGATTGTAGACCGTCCAACATTATTTATTGAAATCATTCAACGCAAAGGGGCTAGGGGCTTTGGTGAAGGAAACTTTAAGGCCTTATTTGAATCAATTGAGCGGGAACAGGAACGTCGGGGGAACTTATAAAAATGAAATTTATAACCTTCGAAAAAAAGGATGGGACAATTCGGACCGGAATATTATTGAATTCAGATCATATAATCGATCTTTATGAAGCATCTAATGGTGAACTGCCAGAGAGCTTTTTAGATTTTCTAGATTCCAGTGAAATTAATTTGGAAAAAACAAGAAACTTAGTTAATCTTACTGAAATCGATAAAGGAGTGTATCCCATATCAGCTGTAAAACTAATGGCACCATTACCTGTACCCCGAAGCTTTCGAGATTTTTATGCCTTTGAGCAGCATGTGAAAACAGCAAGACAAAAAAGAGGCCTTGATATGATTCCAGAATGGTATGAAATCCCTGTTTTCTATTTTTCCAATCATCTAGCTATTAAAGGCCCTGGGGAGCCTATAGAGAAGCCGCTAGAGTGCAAATGTCTCGATTATGAACTAGAATTAGCCTGCATCATTGGGAAGCAGGGAAAAGATATAAAAGCCGCTGACGCTGATCAGTATATTTTTGGTTACTGCATCTTAAACGATTGGAGCGCCAGAGACTTACAGCGGAAAGAAATGGTGGTGGGACTGGGCCCGGCCAAAGGGAAAGATTTTGCCACATCCATTGGCCCATGGATTGTTACAAAGGACGAACTGGAGTCATTAAAAAGAGCAAAAGGTTTTAATCTCACAATGAAAGCAAAGGTCAATGGAATTCCGCTATCAGAAGGCAATGTAGGGGACATCTATTATTCTTTTGAGGAAATGATTGAGCGAGCATCAAAAGGTGTCTCTATATATCCTGGGGAAATCATCGGATCGGGAACAGTAGGCACGGGCTGCATTCTTGAGTTGGGGACTAGTGTCCATCGCTGGCTCTTGCCTGGGGATCAGATTGAGTTGGAAATAGAACATCTAGGTGTATTAGAAAATACGATTGTAGCAGAAGAGAGGTGAAAAGGTTGTTTTACAGGCAAATGGGTCAAATCCCTCATAAGCGACACACCATTTTTAAAAAGGAAGATGGGAATTTATATCGAGAACAGGTTATGGGAACGCGAGGGTTTTCAGGAACACAGTCCATTCTCTATCACCATTTTATGCCGACGGAGGTGGTCAAGACAGATCTTCTTCGGGGTTACCTACCCGAATATGAAGAACAGCTTCCACTTAAGCATCGACACTTTTTTACTGGTACAGTAAGTAAATCAGGTGATGCTGTTTCTGCTAGGTATTATCTTTTGGGGAATCAGGATCTTTTAATCGGTACCGCCAATGTGACTGAGCCTATGAAAAACTATTATCGCAACGGCGATGGTGATGAGCTATTGTTTATCCATAATGGTTTGGGGAAGTTGGAAACGATGTTCGGCACTCTTTCTTATCGTGCAGGAGATTACCTGATGATCCCTATTGGAACAATCTACCGAATGGTACCAGACCAGGATGAACCCACAAAAATTCTGTTCCTCGAATCCTTTAGTCATATCACGACACCTAGGCGTTATCGCAATGAATATGGGCAGCTATTGGAGCATAGTCCCTTCTGTGAGCGGGATATTCGTGGACCAGAGAACTTGATCACTCACGACCAAAAAGGAGAATTTGAAGTACTAACTAAATCAAGGGGAGCCATCCATAGCCATATTCTTGGACACCATCCTTTAGATGTCATCGGATGGGATGGCTATCTATATCCTTGTGCGTTTAATATTGAGGATTTTGAACCAATCACCGGTCGGGTCCATCAGCCGCCGCCTGTCCATCAGACGTTCGAAGGAAACAATTTCGTAGTTTGCTCCTTTGTACCGCGACTGTATGACTACCATCCGGAAGCAATCCCGGCTCCATATTACCACAGTAATGTTAATAGCGATGAACTGCTGTATTATGTAAAGGGTAATTTTATGAGTCGAAAAGGGATACAGGAAGGATCGATTACACTCCATCCAAGTGGCATTCCACATGGTCCGCATCCTGGAAAAGCGGAGGCCAGTATCGGCAAGAAGGAAACATTAGAACTCGCAGTTATGATTGATACCTTCCATCCGCTAAAAGTAGTAAAGCAAGCAGCGGAACTGGAGGATCCAGACTATATGTACTCATGGGTTGAAAACAAATAATTTATCTTGAAATACAATCCGGTATAGGGTTGTATTTTTTACATAAACCATTACAAAGGTATTATCTTTAAAAACATGCTATCCTGAAAATATCGAGTCTTTATTGTGAGGTGAAATGATGGCTCAGGAGAAGATAATAGCAAAATTAAAACAGCATATACCGACGATTTTAGGGAGTAAGAACTTTTCAAAATATGCGGTGATGATTCCTCTCATTCTAAAAGAGGACGGAGTTCATGTATTGTTTGAGGTTCGCTCGCTTGAATTAAGGCGGCAGCCAGGGGAAATTTGCTTTCCGGGTGGAAGAATTGATGTCAATGACTCGGACGAGAAAGCTGCAGCAATTAGAGAGACAATGGAAGAATTAGGTCTAAGCAGTAATGAAATACAGGAAGTTTATCCTCTCGATTACATGGTTTCGCCCTTTGGCATGATTGTGTATCCCTTTGCAGGCTTTATTAGTGAACATGCCCAGATTAAACTGAATCCTGCCGAGGTTGGTGAAGTATTTTCAGTCCCATTATCTTTCTTTTTTGAAAAAGAACCAGAGATTTATCAAATAGAATTAAAAATGGAACCAGAGGAAAATTTCCCGTTTGACCTCATTGTCGGTGGTGAAAATTATAATTGGCGAACTCGTGGGGTGGAGGAATATTTTTATTTATATGAGGATAAAACCATCTGGGGACTAACAGCAAGGATTCTTTCGCATTTTATTGAATTAATTCGTTGAAGGAAAACACAGAATTTCTCTGTGTTTTTTTTTGTGCTGTCTTTTCCGAAAATACAATTGTTTTTCTAAGGTGGAATAAAGTGCTTGAAAATTTTTAAAATTAAGTTAAAATAGAGATTATATTTTTTTATTGGGAGAGGTCAGAATGAAGGTAGTTAAGTTTGGGGGATCCTCTTTATCCTCAGGTCAACAGCTAGAAAAAGTATTTCAGATTGTTATGTCGGACCCTGAGCGTAAGGTTGTAGTGGTATCAGCACCGGGAAAGCGGTCCAGTGATGACATAAAAGTAACAGATTTATTAATTGAGTGTGCAGAACAATGCTTGCAGGGTGCCGACTGGAGCGGTCCTTTAAAAGCGGTCATTGCCAGATATAAAGATATTGCAGAAGAGTTATCTTTATCTTCAGAAGTTATTGATGAGATATCAGAAGATTTGTTCAATAGATTGAATGGAGACCAACGGAATTCAGATCGCTTTATCGACTTATTGAAGGCGAGCGGGGAGGATAATAATGCAAAATTGGTGGCGGCCTACTTCCGTAAAATGGGCGTTCAAGCATCTTACATAAATCCCAAAGAAGCAGGTTTGCTCGTCAGTGATGAACCGGGTAACGCTCAAGCACTTCCAGAGGCATATGAAAATTTATTCGAACTAAGACATCAGCCTGGAATTTTGATCTTCCCTGGATTTTTTGGCTACAGTAAAGAGGGGGACGTCTATACGTTTTCTAGAAGCGGTTCCGATATAACCGGTTCCATTCTTGCCAACGCCTTAAAGGCCGATTTATATGAGAATTTTACAGATGTTGATGCTGTTTACTCAGTAAATCCGTTTATTGTAAATTCCCCTAAAGAGATTAAGGAATTGACGTATCGGGAAATGAGAGAATTATCCTACGCCGGTTTTAGTGTCCTACACGATGAAGCCCTTGTCCCGGCTTTTCGTGCAGGGATCCCGGTACAGGTAAAAAATACGAATAACCCTGGGGCACCGGGAACTAAGATTGTTGCTGAGCGGGATAATACCAATGGTCCAGTGATAGGGATTGCCAGTGATCAAGGTTTTTGCAGTATTTATGTCAGCAAATACTTAATGAACAGGGAAATTGGCTTTGGGCGCAGACTATTGGGAATCTTAGAGGATTTCGGCCTTTCTTATGAGCATACTCCTTCGGGAATAGACGATGTTTCAGTGATTTTACGAGAAAATCAGTTTGATGAACAAACTGAGCAAAAAATCATTAGCCGGATCAAAAACGAACTGAATGCCGATGAAGTTAAGTTTGAACACAGCCTCGCGCTGATCATGGTGGTAGGCGAAGGAATGCGCCATAATGTTGGAACAATGGCCAAAGCCTCGAAAGCCCTTGCTAAGGCAGAAGTTAATATTGAAATGATCAACCAGGGTTCATCAGAAGTGAGCATGATGTTTGGTGTAAAAGTAGTCGATGAAAAAAGAGCAGTAAAAGCTTTATATGACGAGTTTTTTGCCGCCGTACCGGTCTAAAGACATTTCTTACAAAAAGCACTAGCAAAATTTGAGTAGATTTTAAATTTTCCTTTCATTGCATTTTTAGTCCAATTCAATATGAATTGGACTATTTACTTTATAAAAGGCAAAAACGGAGGAATGTTTCCGAAGCCAAGCCAACTTTAGACAAGGAAGATGTAAAAAACATTTGATGTCTGAAGCTGAGCAACCTTCAGACAAAGGAAAGCCAAACGAGCGAGATAGAGTCTGAAGCCAAGCCAACTTCGGACAAGGAGTAAGCAAAAAAAACATTTGATGTCTGAAGCTGAGCAAACTTTAGACAAAGGAAAGCCAAACGAGCGAGATTGTGTCCAAAGTCGAGCAACCTTCAGACAAAGGAAAGTCAAACGAGCGAGATAGAGTCTGAAGCCAAGCCAACTTCGGACAAGGGAGAAACAAAAAAATCAGTTGATGACTGAAGCCAAGCCAACTTCAGACAAGGAAGAAGCAAAAAAATCAGTTGATCTCTGAAGCTGAGCAAACTTTAGACAAAGGAAAGCCAAACGAGTGAGATTGAGTCCAAAGTCGAGCAACCTTCAGACAAGGGAAAGTCAAAGGAGCGAGATAGAGTCTGAAGCCAAGCCAACTTCGGACAAGGAGTAAGCAAAAAAAGCAGTTGATGTCTGAAGCTGAGCAAACTTTAGACAAAGGAAAGCCAAACGAGCGAGATTGTGTCCAAAGTCGAGCAACCTTCAGACAAGGGAAAGTCAAAGGAGCGAGATAGAGTCTGAAGCCAAGCCAACTTCGGACAAGGAGTAAGCAAAAAAATCAGTTGATGTCTGAAGCTGAGCAAACTTTAGACAAAGGAAAGCCAAACGAGCGAGATTGAGTCCAAAGTCGAGCGAGCTTCAGACAAGGGAAAGCCAAACGACCGAGATTGAGTCCGAAGCCAAGCCAACTTCAGAAAAGGAAGATGCAAAAAAATCAGTTGATGTCCGAAGTCGAGCATCCCTCAAACAAGATAGTGCTGAAAAAGAGAAATCGTGTCCGAAGTTGTTTTAACTTCTTTATAGGAAAGCTAGAAAAAGCATATCACTGTAAAAGCTGCTTTTATAAAAATCGTCTCAAGGAACGGTAAGCAGAAAAGTCAGCAAGAGATGTCTTGATAGAAATAGATTCAATGCCCAAGCGACAGAATTCTAAAGCAAAATTGTTCAATAAACCAAGGACCCAACTCAATTAGCAGGAATATCGAGAAAAGATGTCTAATAGTGTTAGTTGAGGGTGAGATTCAAACTCACTCTACTCTATAAGGTTCAATCAGGTATTCCAAGAGGAGGGATTACGATGTTTACAAAGATATTAGTTGCCAATCGTGGAGAAATTGCTGTACGTATTATGAGAACTTGTAAACAACTGGGGATTAAAACAGTTGCCATCTTTTCAGAAGCAGATGCAGACGCTCCTCATGTCCGCTTTGCTGATGAAGCCTATCTAGTTGGTGGGCCAAGAGTGAATGAGAGCTATTTAAATATTAATAGAATAATTGATGTGGCCAAGCAGACTAGGGCAGAGGCCATTCATCCTGGGTATGGACTTCTTTCCGAAAATGCCACCTTCGCTAGAAGTTGTGAAGATGCTGGTATCGTATTTATCGGACCAAGCCCTGACGTCATTGCTAAAATGGGAAGCAAAATTGAATCTAGAAAAATGATGGAATCAGCTGGGTTGCCTGTTGTTCCAGGGATTACCTATCCTCTAAAAGATGCTGAGGAGGCGGCTTTAATCGCAGCTAAATTTGGATATCCGGTCATGCTAAAAGCCTCTGCAGGGGGCGGAGGAATAGGTATGCAGATTGCCTACAATGATGATGAAATAAAAAGAGCATATGCTGGCAATCAAAAACGCGCCACTGATTTCTTTGGTGATGGGGCCATGTATGTGGAAAAGTTCATAGCCAATCCTAGACATATTGAAATACAAGTGTTAGCAGATTCCCATGGAAATGCTCTATATTTATGGGAGAGGGAATGTTCAATTCAACGCCGCCATCAAAAAGTAGTGGAAGAGGCGCCATCACCGTTTTTAGATAAAGAAACACGGCAAAAAATGGGCGAAGCAGCTGTCAAAGCAGTAAGGTCTCTCGGCTATACCAATGCCGGTACAATAGAATTTTTAGTTGATGAAAACAAAAATTTTTACTTTTTAGAGATGAATACAAGACTTCAAGTAGAGCATCCAGTAACAGAGGAAATTACTGGGCTTGATTTGGTGGAATGGCAGCTTCGCATTGGAGCTGGTGAGCACCTAACTTTTACCCAATCGGAAGTAAAATTCGAGGGCCATGCAATAGAGGTAAGGATTTATGCCGAGGATCCCATAACATTCTTCCCCTCTCCAGGGCAAATCACAAAATTAATTGTACCAGAAGGCCCTAATATCCGTAACGAATTAGCTATACATGATCAATCAAAGGTAACGCCTTTTTACGATCCGATGGTTGCCAAGTTGATAGCTAAAGGAGAAGATCGTGATGAAACGATTAAAACCTTACTAAACGCTTTAAATGATTTTTCAATAGAAGGAATAAAAACGAATATCCCTATGTTAAAAGAAGTAATAAGTCACCCAGCTTTTAAAGTGGGGAATACAACTACCAACTTTGTAACAGAATTTCTTCAAGTGAAAAAATAACAGTAAAAAAAGCGACAAAGCCTAGTTGTCGCTTTTTTAAATATATATTTTCTCTAACTTTAATGGTTGAAGGGCATTGCTAGAATCAACATAAATAAATGCATTATATCGTTGAGGAAGGATGGATGGAACATAGTTTCCAAAATGCTCGTATCTAGGATCATACACCACTCCGATGGCACGGTGACCCATTCTCTTGTTAAATTCACTGGTATTTTCACTGAAAATGATCATTTTGTCGTATGGGCCTGCCTTATGCAAGAAATCTTCCCAACTCTCTTCTTGAGCAGAAGGAACCACGATTTTTTTAAAGTCATCACCCCATGCATCCGCGGCGATGACCGTTCCCCGATGGGTTCCGAATCCAACAATAAACACGTTTTCAGTCCCAAGCTGCTCTCTAACTATTTGTCCCACATTAACCATCCCTGCATCTGTCATATCGGTTGCTCGGGCATCTCCAACATGGGTATTATGCTCCCAGATAATTCCCTTTGACTCCTGACCGTAAAAAGAACTGATTTTATTTAATACTTCAACCATGTGCTGGTCACGAATATTCCACGATTCGTTATCATTTACAACCATAGTCCGATAATAGTTTTCTGCATTGGCTGTGATCAACGCATTTACCTCGAGATTTAATTGGCTTTCTTCCAAACTAGTGTATTTTTCCTTGTTTGTAACGATTTCAGTCAAAAGTTGGATCACCTCATCGTGGCAGTCCTCCGAATAAAAAGCAGCTGAAACACCATACATTTGTGCTTCTCGATTAAAGGGTTCAAAACAAGCAAATGCCTTTTTGGCTTTTTCAATATCAGGGGAGTTTATTTTTTCTAAATAATGAATAATTTCTTCCATGGACTCCCATAAACTATAGACATCAATTCCATAAAATCCAACCTGGTTATTTTTGGGGCGCTTTAGGTTCAATTCTTTTATCCATTCGATTAGTTCAATCATTTCTTCATTTGCCCACATCCAAGTTGGCCAACGATGAAAAGTCGACAACACCTCTCGGGCGTTTTTGTGTACTTGGTCATAGCCTTTAATATAACGATTTACTTTTTGGCATGCTGGCCAATCTCCTTCAACGGCAATGAATGAATATCCCAAATCCTCAATCAATCTTTTGGATAGCTGAGCACGAATCTTATAAAATTCAGAAGTTCCATGTGATGATTCACCTAATAACACATGTTTTACTTGGGCAGCCTTTTCTAAAAGAATAGAATATCCATCATTTTTAGTCAGTGGTATTGCCGATTGTCTAATGGCTTGGACAATTTTATCCATATTATTCCCCCAGTTTTATATATTTGAACAGTGGCATATTCTTCTTCAACATATGATTTACTTCAAGAAAATTTTTTATTAGTAGATGGTAGAAAACAAAGTGTCGCATTATTATCACAATTTCAACCTTTTTTTTGTATATAATAGAGTTTGGGAATATTTTCTTTTTAAGTATATTTGTGAAAGTTTTCACAAAATAAAGGAGGAAACATATGAAATACCCTCATTTATTCGAAAAAGGAAAAATCGGCAGCTTAGTTTTGAAAAATCGAGTAGTGATGCCACCTATGGGAACCAACCTTGCTGGTCCTTACGGTGAAGTGACTGACCGTCAGATTCGCTACTATGAGGAAAGGGCAATGGGTGGTACGGGATTAATCATCGTCGAGTTTACTTCCATTGACTATGAATTAGGAAAGGGAATGCTTAATCAATTAAGAATCGATGAAGATCGATTTGTTACCGGCTTCCATCGCTTAGCCAATGCCGTACATAAATATGATGCAAAGATTTTTGTTCAGCTCCATCACGCTGGAAGGCAATCTAATTCTATACTGACAGAAGGGAAACAAATGGTTGCTCCAAGTGCGATTACATGTGCAGCAGTAGGGGAAGAACCTAGGGAGTTAACGAATGCCGAAGTAAAAGAGTTAGTAAATAAATTTATTAAAGCTGCAATCAGATGTAAAACTGCGGGTATTGATGGTGTGGAAGTGCACGGTGCCCACGGCTACTTAATCAATCAATTTATAAGTCCCAATACCAATTTGCGAACAGATGAATACGGTGGAAGTTTTGAAAACCGCATGAGATTTTTAAAAGAAATTGTCGTCGGCATAAAGGAAAAGTGCGGCTGGGATTATCCTGTCACGGTTCGTCTTAGTGTAGATGAATTTGATGAAGGAGGACAGAATGTAAGTTTAAGTAAAGAAATCAGCATGTATCTAGAAAAAATAGGTGTTGATGGTATCCATGCAAGCTGCGGTAATTATAACTCTATGGACAAGATGATCGAATCCATGATGTTTGAACAAGGTTGGAAAGTGTATCTTGCCGAAGAAATAAAAAAAGTAGTAAACATTCCTGTGATAACCGTTGGGGTCATTCGCGAGCCTAAATTTGCGGAGAATATTCTAGAAGAACAACGAGCGGATTTTATTGCAATAGGTCGTGGACAAATTGCTGATCCTGAATGGTCGAAAAAAGCATTAGAAGGTCGAGATCAAGAGATTCGAAAGTGTATTTGCTGCTTGAGTTGTATAAGATCGGCGATGGAAATGAACGTGAAATGCTCTGTAAATGTTAGAGCCGGTAGAGAGCTGGAATTTCTGGAAATGAAACCAATTGAGGAAAACCGGAATGTCGCAATCGTTGGCGGTGGACCTGGAGGAATGGAGGCAGCCAGGATCCTATCATTAAAAGGATACCAGGTAACCATTTTTGAAAAAGACAACAAACTTGGCGGTCAACTAAATCTTGTCACCACACCTGTGGCCAAGGAAAAAATGAACTGGATCATTGATTATCATCGCAATGAGATGGAACGATTGCATGTAGATGTACGATTAGGAACAGAGGCTACCATTGATAAAATCAAGGCAATAAATCCATATGCCGTATTCCTTGCAACTGGAGCTAAACCAATCATGCCAAATATGAAGGGAATGGACCTACAAATCGTTTGTGACTATGAAGATGTACTTTTGGAACGACAGGCTTTTGTAAATAAACGAATTGCCGTAATCGGTAGCGGAATGGTGTGTTATAGTGTTGCTAGGAAGCTTGCCGAAAAAGGGAACCAAGTGATCTTAATCGATGTCCCAACAGCTACCGGTGGAAAGGTTTCAGCACCTACAAGAATGATGTTATTAAATCGGTTAAGAAATAATCATGTCCAAATCATAGAAGGAAAGAAACTGGACCAAATACTTCCGAATTCTATTATTATAAAGGACGAAATGGAAGAACAAACAGAAATGAACGTGGATCATGTTGTCTTTTCAATGGGAACACAGGCCCATAACCCATTTGAAGAATCCTACCTCGAGCATTTTGAAAATGTCTTCGTTCTAGGCGATGCCAATGACCCGAGCTCCATAACAAATGCCATTAAAGATGGTTTTGAAAAAGCGTATGTATTAGAGTCCCTTGCAACAAATATCGAAAAAGTGAAGGAACCGGTAGGATCATTCTAATACCAAAATGACTATCAAATTGCCTATTTGATAGTCATTTTTATTTTTCAAAAGTAGTTGAAACATTTAATTGAAGTTTACGTAATAGTATTAACTAACTTTGACAAATAAGGTAAACTTAAGTTTTAGGTAATAAAGTGGTAATAAAAGATATATATTATGGTATTTCAATAGATATTAAGTAGGGGTAGTGGAGAATGAATACAACGTTAATGATAGATCCTCAGGTTTGCTATCAGCAGGCAGAGCAGAAAGCGGCTGATTACTTCAAGACACTTTACACTCAGGCTATGCAAAAGACCTATGTCGATCACCTGACTAAAGATTTTCATACATGGAAGCAAAATCATATTCACCATTACCCAGTGTTTTCATTATTTTCACAGCGGAAGGGTAAACCTGAGACCAATAATTATCATCATTACATTAAGTGGTTGAATTATAAGGGAAAATTAGAAAGTTACCTTGATCGGAGCATTTCTTATTTATACATGCGTGATTTAGGCAAAGACTTAAGGGATCAGAGTACAAGAGACAAAGTTACTCAAGTGGTGCAACGCTTGAAAAAAAATCTGACAAATGAGGATGAAACGAAAACAGAGGTTTTTGATATCGCATGGTTATACCGCTGGGGACAGAAGGAGGCGATTGAATCCACGATTATTTGGCTGTTGGAAAAATTAAAAAAGGTTTCTGACAATCTTCCAAAAGGAATGGATGCAGAACATGCCCAACGCAAACTCATGAAAATAATCGCAGGTGTTGTCATGCATGTGGATGATGAGTTGGATGAGGATACACCTCCGGTTGAGCGGTCACGAAGGTTAGATGAAGCCATTAGGCTGGGTTATTCCTATGGATTAACCTACCCATTTGTTGATGACCTCCTTGATTCCAATATTTTATCGAATAATGAAAAAAAACAGTATTCCAATTTAATTGAAAAAGCCCTTTTGACAGGGGAAGTCTCGGATTTTGGTCCATGGTCAGGAAGCAATATGACCCTAATCTCATTTATTCATTCCGAACTTAGCGAAGCCTTCAAATTTATAAAATCCTACCATCAACCTGATACAAGGAAATTGTTCTTCGAACAGGCATACGTGTTTTTCCGATCGCAAGAATTAGATCGAGAAAAGGATTTAAGGAATCCAAACTATATGAATGAGGAGCTTTTCATCCCAGTCATTTTAAAATCAGCTTCGTCTCGTTTAATCGCAAGGTCTGTAATGGATGCACCAGAGGATCAAGGATTTGATGCAAGAACATTTTTCTATGGAATCTATAATCAATTGGCAGATGATTTCGCCGATATGTTTGATGATTTGGAAGAGGGCGCTGTAACACCTTATACCTATTATATGAAATATCATACTATTCGACCTGATCTGATAAACCCTTTTGAATTGTACTGGGCGGTTATTTCTCATTTAATTCACGATGTTTACAACTCAGACCGTAAAACATGTGAAGTGATGTTGGATCGGGCCATTAACGGATTAAAACGTTATAAGGAAAAAATGGGGGCCGACAAGTATAATGAAGTGATGAAGCTGTTTTCCTCTAAAATGGGAGGGTTTAATGAGCTGATTCAAAAATTGGTGCGAAAAGCAGATGATGTAGATTTTTTTGATAAACTGCTTCGTGATCAGATGATTTCGAATTTGAAAAATGATCGAAAAGAGCAGGATCAATTTAAAGAAACGGTTGAACAAGTACGAGTGAAGATCAACAGTAATTTAAAGATCAATCAAATGGTGAATGCTGTCGATCCTATAGTCAAGGCTGCCAATTACAGTCTCGATGGTGATGGAAAGAGATTGCGACCCATCATGACTTGGGTGATGGGGGTCAATGGCTATGGGTTGGATGAATCGACCATTATTCCACTATTAAGATCATTAGAATATATGCATACCGCCTCGTTAATCTTTGATGATTTGCCATCACAGGATAATGCAGCTTTCCGCCGGGGACGTCCAACATTACATCAAGTTTTTAACTCCGCTACTGCTGAGTTGACGGGATTATTTCTTACCCAAAAGGCCATTGAAGAACAAGCTTCGATCACCCATTTTGATGCGAAAACAGTCCTTGGGCTTATTCAATACTCAGCAATGGTAACCGAAGAAATGTGTAAGGGTCAGACAATGGACTTGAATTCGAAAGGGAAAGCATTAACCGTTGAAGAATTAAATACATTGTGCTTTTATAAAACAGGGATGGCGTTTGAGGCATCGCTCATCATGCCGGCGATTCTAGCTAATGCCAATGCTGCTGAAATGGACTCATTGAAAAAATTTGCCCGTCATGCCGGTATTGCGTTTCAGATAAAAGATGATTTATTAGACGTAGAAGGGGAATTGTCGGTACTTGGAAAATTACCGGGCAAAGATGCTGAAAACAAAAACTCTACTTTTGTAACTATATTAGGTATTGAGGGTGCCAAAAAAGAAATGTGGAACCATTATTGTCTTGCCATGGAAGCCCTTCAGGAAGTACCGCGAAATATCCCGTTTCTTAAACATTTATTGAACTACATTGTGAACCGTAATCATTAAAGTAAAAAGAAGTTGATTTACTTTGTAAAATTAAAGATAAGTGAATGTTTGTTTTTATTATAAAAACAGCAACTTATCTTTAATGTCAAACATTATATGATAATTAGTACATCCCTTATAGATAGTGGTGTACTTTTTTGTATATTAGCATTCGATGCCTTAAATGAAAAGGAATATGACAGGCATGATTTCTCTCAAATGATTAACAAATTAATAAGAGAGCATGATATTGACGTAGTAATACTGGCTCAGTTATCAATGGCAAGAGCGACAAATAGGATGCAAAATATTGAAATACCTGTTTTAACAAGTCCAGAAATTAGTCCAAAAGCAATTGTAGATAAAGTATTAAAAAAAGGTACAGGATCAATAATTGGTGAAAAAATTAGGGATTAACCTTGTTTTTGGGTCACTATTCTCCCAAGAAGGTTGACCCTTTTTATTTTAGGTGTGATTTCAAAATTCATTATATTAAATTAGTACTAAGACATAGAATGTAATGTGTTAATGTGTAGATAAAAGCTTCACACTGGAACTTGTTCCGTATAACTGAAGCAGCAACATTAGCTGCAAGATGGATGGGAAGAGTAAAGAAGGCAGAAGCTGAGGATACGGCTACTGAAAGTATGCGGGATGTTTTTTATACAATCCCCATGAAAAGGTACAGTGGGAATTGGTGAAGGAGAGACGCATAAAGCTAAAATATTATTCATAGTGGAAAAACTAGTTACAGGTTATGGTCCACATGTAGAATGTTGCTGTTTGATCCACTTGAAGGAAAGAATATTTTAGCAGTTGGAATGGAATGCTCTTACTGTGCTAACAGTATTAGCTGATCATGGAAATCTGTTACACGCTCCTGATATATATGGAAAAAATTACTTAATAAAAGTGAATTAGATTTTGAGTTTGTTGCTGAAACAAATGCCTAGGATATACTAATCGACAAAAATAGGAAAGGTTTCTTATATACTTATAGTAATATCTATATTAATATGCAATAAAATATAAAAGTATTTGTGTTTCGATAAATATATTATATATTAGTATTTTAACAAGCATCATACTCTATAAAATAACTACAATATATTTTATTCAAACTAAAAGAAATCAATTATAGAGGTGAGAAAAGCATGATACTTTCTGAATTGGAATACTTTCATGAAATTCAATCTTTGTATTCTGCATTAACAAATCTCCAAATTAGTATTACTGATAAAAAAGGAAATAATATTATACAACTAAGTAATGCTACTAATATTTTTGATTTAGTTAGTGAAGAAGAAAATTCAAAAGTATTATTTGGAAAAATAGCTCAGAATTATCCTGAAATTAACGATCCCCTTTTATATGAAGTGTTGCCAGAAGTAAAAATAATAGTTTGCCCAATTTATTTGGAGGAGGAAATTGAGTACTTTATTTATGCTGGTTGCATGATAGAATCTCCTTCTAAACAGTCAGTTCAAATATATCTTAACAGGTTTTTGAATAGTACTAAGAAATCCAATTTAATTATGTCACTTATTCAAGAATTTACTTTAGGTGAGATACAGGATAAGATTAAAAAAATAAAAAAAATGTCAGAAATATTGTCTGATGGGTTGAAAATAAAAAAAATAAATGCTGATATAATGGCCCAAATTACTAATCAAGATGAGCTTGTTAGTATGGTTGCAAATGATAATATAACAGTTAATGATTTGTTACAACGATTTTATAAAAAAAATACCAAAGTAGATTTTATTGGTTTTGCAAAGAGAATTAGCCCGGTTCATTTTGAAATAAAAGATTGTTTACCTTTTAGCACCGAATTAATAGGCACAGTATTTATGATAGGCGAAGGAATATTGGGGCAAGTTGCAGCAACAAATACGGTGAAATTCTGGGAAGATATTGAGTGGGATCCCCGAAGTGCATTTTTTCATCGTAGAGGAATTTTTCCAAAATCCATATTCTGTTTTCCAATTATTCATGGACAGGATATTCTTGGGTTATTCTTTGGGGGAAGCAGTAAATTTGAAGCTATAGAAAAAGAAATTAGTTTGGAAGTTAAATTAACAGCATCGATGATTTCTTTTTTAGAAATTAAAATGTATTGGAGAAAACAAGCTATTACTTACCATGAAAAAAATAAAATGTTCAATGAGATATATCAAGCAATGGCATCATTTGAAGATATTAAAAGTGTTCAAATGTTTTTGTTAGACATGAGCATGGCAATTCTTTTTGCAAAATTTGTTTCAGTTTTATTTTTGCGAAAATCAGATTATTCAATAGATATTGTTTCAAATGGCTTATCTATAGAAAATATGGATGAGTATAAGAAAGATATTCTTTTTAGGTACTTTCAAAACAATGATTTAGAATTACATAATTTGGAACCTAACAAGCATTTATCAACATGGGGAGATAAAATTCTTGAAATCCCAATTTGCCATAAAAATAACCTTTATGGATGGATTTGTATCGGGCAAATTGATGATATTGAAGAGAATCAATTAACATTACTAAAAATACTTGCAAATGCAGGGGGGATGGGATTCTACCTGGTGGAAACCCTTTGCAAAAAAGAAATTGATAGGAATATGATTGACTCATTAGTTAAATTGCTGGAATTCAATAATCCTGAGCATTTGAAAAAAGTAAGAAGAGCATGGGAAATCTTAAAAGGATTTGGAACATATCAACCTGATCTTAAAATAAATATAAATGCTTTAAAATTAGTATGCTATCTTTTATCTGTATACGATGAGAGCTTTATGAGTGGATTAAAAAATGAAGTTTTGATGGAAATATACCAAGAATATATGTTAGTGAAGCAGAATCTCTTAGCATTATCAGACGCTTCACTTAATGTTCAGACACTCGTCCTGGTTATGAACTATATAAATGAAGGAGATAATATTAAATTCGTATCAACTCTTAGTGGAATTAATACTGATTTGCTCAAGAATTTTAATTTATATGTATCTGAACTAAATGAGAGAGATCATGATGACTCTATGACGTCTTTTAATTTTAGAGATTATAATATCTTAACTAAAAGGGAAAATGAAGTTTTAACATTGGTACTTGAAGGAAAAAATAATCGTGAAATAGCGGAAAATTTGTATATAAGTGGACATACTGTTAAAAATCATATGTCTCGTATTTTCAAAAAATTAAGCGTAAATGACCGATCGCAAATTTTCGCGAAAATCTATCAATTGGGAATTCAGCCTCCAAAAATGTAATAAAAAAGGGCATAACTGTTTAGTTTAGTCTGGTCTTAGAAAAATAAAATTTTTTGAGGTTCAAATATATTAAAAAGACAAAGGTATCCAACTAGGTAAATTGGATGCTTTTTTCTTTTTATAATTAATTCAATTAATGAAAATTCATAGAGTTAAAGATGCAAGAATCTTTAAATTTTTTATGTATTTCGACATAAATAACGAATAGGAATACATTCCTATTCGTTATTTATGTCGAAAAATAGGAATGGTAGTGGATATGAAAATATGCCTTATTTTTGGATAATTAAGGCAAAGGTTAACACTATCTGCGTGGTAGGAAGGTGGTGATTTATATTATAGTAACTTCAAACAATAATAATTATAAATATTTAAAGTGTCAAGTCATGAAAAAAAGAGGTGAATTATACGATCTAGTAAGAACATATGGGTTAACAAGTCAAGAGGTTCTTAAATGCAGCCAAGAATTAGATAACCTATTAAATAAACTAAGTAAAATATAGATAATACCATCAAGATAAGTTACTAATAAGGAGTATTTTCATAGAGCCTTTAAAGGAATATTCTTTTAATAAATAATTAAATAAAAGATCCCAAGGAGGGTTTTTTTGCCTAAAAAAATACTTATTGTCGACGATGAGATAGGAATTTGTAAACTATTAAAAATATATTTGGAAAAGGAATCCTTTATAGCTGACATAAATGGGAACGGCAGGACTGGATTAATAAAGGCATTAAATCAACATTATGATTTAATCATATTAGATTTTTTACTTCCAGGTATTAATGGATACCAGGTTTTAACAAAATTAAGAGAGATAAAATCAACACCGGTCATCATAGTATCTTCTCAAGATGATGAAAATGTTATGACCTTCTTTATGAAATCCGGAGCTAATGAATTTGTAGTAAAGCCATTTGATTGTAAAAGTATGATGGATAAAGTAAAAAAATTAATAAGTTAACCCTTTAAAATTACAGGTAATTAGTAGATTTTTTATCATTGATTAAGTAATTTTTTGATATATTCCACAATTTATCTGCAGACTTATATAAGTGAATTAATATTTGGTTTTCCTGGGAAAGTGAGTTTGAGGATATGTTAACAAAAAGGGGTGTATTAAATGTTGTTAAATGAACTGGCTTTAAAATATGGAAAAAAGGCATTATATAAAAAGAATGACGGTTTAAATATACACATGAATAATGGACTTTATTACATTAATCGCGGGACTGTTAAATTGTTATACGGACATTCAAAGGATTAGGTTATTGCTGCCGATTTTTTTAAAAGAGGGGGAATTCTTTGGATATTTAGATTTTGTTTATTTTACAGGTTAATGTTATTCAAAACTGGAGTTTTTTAAGATACAGAAATATTGTTTTTAGATAATGAAACAATACAAAATCATTCCATTATGAATAATAAACTAAGAGCTAATTTTTTTGGGAGTATTTGGAGCTTTATTGCAAGATTCCGTCCAAAGACTATTTATTTTATCCTTATTAAAGAAAAGTGAAATAATTTTGCATATGTTGTATTATTTGGCAAATAAGTTTGGTAAGGTTTTAGATTGCGGAAGAATTTTGGCTACTAAATAATGTAGATATAAGGCAACTTTGTAATACAACACGTGAGAATGTCAGTCGCACCACTTTAACCAATTTTAGAAAAAAAAGAATTTTGGGGCATGAGATTAGCCATTTAATAATTTCCTGCAAAGAGGTTTTCGATGATTTGATAATATATAATTATTTTGCGTTGCAAATAAGGGGGGAAAACGAAAAAATCCTACAAATAATTATTCTCTATTTCTTTCCATATTCTACGATAGATTACTACCTGATTTACTTCATTTTTGTATAAGTCTCCATTTCGCATATTAATTTCATAGTTATTAATTTATGACTTTTATTCCTATTTATCGAATTAACTTTAATTTCGTTAAGAAAGGAAGATTATTCACATGAAGTTTCTAACAAAAACTGAAATCAGCGCCATAGCACATCGGTGTAATCAAATACCAAGTCAAAATTGGAAGGTTAGTAAAATTACATTTGGTGATATTTCATTTTATGATGTAGTTACAGACGGCGACACAGAAATACCATTTACGAGGCAAGAGTGTGAATTTATTGCCCATGCACGAAACGATATTCCAAAGTTGATTCAGCATATTAACAGCTTACAAATGTTACTTCTCCAATATGAGCAAGCTCTTGGGGAATTAGGTTATCAAGCAGAAAAAAAGATCATTTAAATAAAACACTACTAGGAGAAAGAAAAACTAATGTTTATTTAATCCGTAAAAAGAGGCTGGAAATTCCAATCTCTTTTTACATTTAGATTGTTATTGATTGTATTTGTCAATATTAATTTGAGCCAGAGCTATCACTTCAAAAGTGAGCCACTTCATTCTGCATTATTACCATATTTGGGGGATGTTTGGGAGTTTAGGAGATCTTGCCCCGAGGGGCAAGATCTCCTAAACTCCTTGCACTTCCAGACTACTGGTCTCTCTCATCTCTTTGTTTCATACTCTGCCTAAAACGATAAGATTCACCATTTAATAAAAGGATGTGAGCTTTATGAGTAAATCTATCTAGAAGGGCAGCTGTCATTTTTTCATCACCAAAGATAGATGTCCATTCAGTAAACTCTAAATTGGACGTAATCATTACACTGGCTCTTTCATATCGACGGGCAAAGAATTGAAACAATAGTTCAGATCCTACCTTCGTAAAAGGTACATATCCAAGTTCATCGACAACAATCACATCGAATTTGAGCCACTTTTTTTCTAATGCCCCCAGCTTATGCTCCTGATTGGCCAGTAAAAGTTCTTCTACTAATTCTGCAGCTGTAATAAACTTGACCTTATAGCCATTCTTGATCATTTCAAGTCCGAGGCCGGTAGCTAAGTGAGACTTCCCAGTCCCACTGTTCCCCAAAAAAATGACGTTTTCCTTCTTCTCTACAAATTCTCCTTTTGCTAAAGTTAAAAAACGATTCTTATTCAAGCATGGCATTAAGCTAAAATCATAGTTATCCAGGGTTTTATGAACAGGAAAAGCATTTACTGCCAGCAGCTTAACATAATTGGTTCCATATATTAGGAGTGTGTATATTAGCATGCCTTTCGATGATAGAATATGCAGCATTAATGATCGCCTTTGGCAAGGTATCACCGGAGGCTTGAATGTCATTGAATCTTACCATTGAAACACCGTCCGTTGTGTAATGATATCCGAACTCTTCCAATTTTTGTACGATTTTCATCGCATGGTCCAGATTATGCTCTGGCTGAAATTCTGATTCATGGATAAACACCCCATTTTCAAAATCAAACCATCGATCCCATCGATTTAACTTCCATCCCAAAATTCTCCGAGCAATCGAATCTGTCTTATTCATAGCCTAATTTCCCTCCATAAATCAATTATTATATAACAGATTATTTATATACGATTATATTATATAACACTGAATAATTTCAATATTAAACGTTATAGATTTAGATTTTATTATGTGTCGTATAAAAGAGAGGGCTGGATGATAACTGTTGTTGGAGAGGGACCGACTGCGTAAACAAAATAGTATAGAAAAAGCCGTCTCTCAATGAGACAGCTTTCTTTTTTGAGGTAGTCTTTTGTCAATGGGACGAACTGGTTACATGTCCTTGGTATCTTCCATAGATTTTATGGCTTCAGCTACCTTCACCATAATGGAACACTCGACCCTCTTACGGAAGATATCACAACTGAAATCGTAGGTTCCGGTGAGAGAGCCGGTTGCATGTAATGCATTCGCAGGGCAGCCGCCGCTGCAGTATAATTTTGCCCAGCAGTTTTGGCATTCTGGTTTTGAGTAACAGTTGCTTTCTTTAAATTGATCTTGGATCTCGGGTTTTTTAATTCCGTCCCAAATGTTTCCCATGCTGTATTTTTCATCTCCGACAAACTGGTGGCATGGGAAGAGTTCACCCCATGGTGTTACAGCAAGATATTCGGTTCCAGATCCGCAGCCTGAGATTCTCTTTTGAATACAAGGTCCTTCTGATAGGTCTAGCATGTAATGATAAAAAGTGAAGCCATTGCCTTGTTCGTTGCGCTTAATCATTTCCTTGCCGAGAATCTCATACTGTTTGTAGATTTCAGGGAGATGCTCCTCGGTAAGCGCGTATGGTTCTTGTCGATCACAGATAACTGGCTCCATCGAGAGTTTGTTAAATCCAAGGTCAGCTAAGTGAAAAATATCATTGGTAAAGTCTACATTGTTACTTGTGTAGGTTCCCCGAACATAATATTCTTTGTCTCCACGCTTTTTGACGAATTCCTGGAACTTTGGAATGATCAAATCGTAGCTGCCCTTTCCAGTAACGGTTTTCCGCAGCCTGTCATGGACTTCTTTCCTACCATCCAGACTTAAAACGACGTTGTGCATTTCCTTATTTAGAAAATCAGTGACCTCGTCGTTTAATAGCAAGCCGTTTGTAGTAAAGGTGAAGCGAAATGTTTTTTTGTAGTCCTTCTGTTTACTTTTAGCATAAGCGACAATCTGTTTGACAACCTCCCAGGCCATCAAAGGCTCTCCACCAAAGAAATCAATATCAAGGTTTCGGTGGTGTCCTGAGTTTTCCAATAGAAAATCAATGGCTCTTTTCCCCACTTCATAGCTCATAATCGCTCTGTCACCGTTATATTTCCCTTGGCTGGCAAAACAGTATTCGCATGAAAGGTTGCAGGTATGTGCAACATTTAGGCAGAGAGCCTTTACATAAGTTTGACGATTTCTTAAATCAGTCGAGAGATCCTTATATTCATCTTGAGTAAAGAGCTGTCCAGCCTTTTTTAGGTTCTCAACATCTGAAAGAGTTTCTAGAATATCTTCTTTAGATATATTACAATTATGTTCGTACTTGTCATTCAACTTGCTCAAAATACAATCATTACTTGTATTTTCATAAAGTCCAATGATTTCATAAGCGAGATCGTCTACAACATGAACTGAACCACTATAGGTGTCGAGTACAATGTTGTATCCGTTTAGTTTGTATTGATGAATCATTTGTAATTCTTACTCCTTTAGACAAAAAATTTCCGCCCATCTGAAACCAGATGGGCGGCCCACTCTTTTTCCTATCTGTTCATTGTGTTCTCACACTTCTGATTGGCAACCCCACAAGAAGTTTTGCAAGCTGACTGACATGATGTTTGGCATTCCCCACAACCGCCATTTTTTACAGTATCCATCAGTTTTCGTGTAGTAAGTGTGACAATTCTCTTCATAACAAATAACCTCTTTACCTATTATTTTTGAAAAAATTCATGCGAAACCTCATGGATTTTTTCATCACAATTCATACCAAAAATTTTAGCATATCTTCGTTTCAGCCAATCATTCCCAATGTGTCAATATTGTGGAACATTTGAAGTGTGATTTTTTGGTAAATTATATGATTACAACTTATGGATATTTTATTAGCTTACGAATTCTGCAAGAGTCATAAAAATTTATTTTACAGAATTTTTGCGAAATTTATTGTAAAATTAAATAAATATACCAATCTACGGAGGGATAGGATGACAAGTAGATTAATGGAGTTCCAGGTGCAGGTGCAAGAAATCGCAGCTGCCATTTCCGCAGCATTAAAGCTGGATACGGAGATTGTCGATGAAAACATGACAGTAGTTGCTGGTACTGGTCATATTGAAAAGCGCATTAATCACAAAGAAGAAAACGGATCAAAGGAAGCTGGTTTTTTATATGGCAGAGTCCTAACCACTAATCGTCCTTATATAATTGAAGATGCACGAAATGACCCCAATTACGATCCATCCTACTTAACCAGTCAAACAGAAGAGTTCGCCGAAATTTGCTGCCCGATCCGGTTTAAAGGCAGGGCCATCGGAGTGATTGGACTGTTGGCCTTCACACAACAACAGCAGCAGCAACTAATAGAAAATAAGCATCAAATGCTTGAGTTCCTCCAGCAAATGGAAAAGTTATTAGCAGGAAAAATAACCGAACAAGAAGCAATAAAAAAATTACAACTTACAACTAATCAGCTGAACACCATCATTGAATCTATTCACGAAGGGATCATGGCAATTGATGCTACAGGCATCATTAATCATGTAAACCCAACGGCTGAAATTTTAATGGAACGCCCCAAGGAAGAACTGATTGGATTTCATTTATCAAAAATTTTACCAGGTTCACCTATGTTAGAGGTTCTAATCAACGGTCAAGAATATAAAGAAAAAGAGGAAAGTTATGAAGTGAGTGGGGTACAGGCTGATTTTTTAGTATCCACATCGCCCATTCGTGCCCACAATCGGATTATTGGAGCTGTTGCCTCGTTTCGAAAAAGCTCAGATGTACGAAAATTGGCATTTTCCATGACCAGCTTGCAACGTATTTCTTCTATGGATGAAATTATTGGAGATAGCGAACCATTGAAAAAATTAAAAGAACAAGCTTTAAAGGTATGTAATAGCCAATCAACGGTTCTCATTACCGGAGAAACAGGTACAGGAAAAGGTTTATTAGCCATGGCGATACATAATGCAGGAAACCGCTATGATGGTCCCTTTATTAATATTAATTGTGGGGCCATCCCTGAATCTTTATTGGAAAGTGAATTGTTCGGCTATGAAAATGGAGCCTTTACAGGTGCCAGACACCAAGGAAAAGCAGGGAAATTTGAATTGGCGGACAAAGGAACCATTTTTTTAGATGAAATAGGTGATATGCCCCTGCATTTGCAAATTAAACTTCTTCATGTTCTGCAAAACAAAGAGATTGAACGGATCGGTGGTACAAAAGCGATTCCCATTAATGTTCGGGTAATTGCTGCCACTAATAAAAATCTGGAGCAAATGGTTTCAGATGGTGAATTTAGGGCTGATTTATATTTTAGACTAAACGTTATTCCCATTTCGATGCCTTCATTGAGAGAGAGGGCAGAGGACATTCCCATATTAATGAATCACTTCCTCTATAAGCATATGAAAATTGCCCGTAAATACGTGGAAAAGTTTGATCATGAAACAATTTCTATTTTAACGGAGTATACATGGCCGGGTAACATTAGAGAATTAGAAAATGCAGTAGAATACGCAGTAAATATGGAAATAACAGAAAAAATCACCCCATCAAGTTTGCCGCGGCGTATTTTTAATTGGAGGAAACCAAACGAACATGCTAATCATTTAAATTTAAAAAAGAGGTTACAGCTAGAAGAGAAAAAGATTTTATCCCATTTTATGAAAAACTATGGTACAAGTGTCAAGGCCAAAAAAAAGATGGCTAATGAGCTTGAAATCAGTTTAGCAACCCTTTATCGCAAATTAGAAGAGTATGACCTTCTCAATTATGAGAAAAATTTCTAAATTTCGAGAAATTGCAGTTTTCCCTAGATGGGTGGCAGGCTTCAATAGAAAAATCATTTCTATAATTAGGGTATTTCTCAAAAATGAGAAGTACCCTTTTAAGTAAACATTGATTTATCAATGTTATTTAATTGGCACGATACTTGCATTTTAGATTTATGAGCTTTTTAAAAATGATAAAAAGGATGGATAGAATGCAAAAACCAAGAGAAGAAAGCTTAAGTCTTGCCAAAAATATTTTACATCTAATTGAGAGTGATCAACTTACGTCGGAGGAAAAGAACCAGATTGTCGAGGACTCAGTTGAGAATTTCGAACAGTATGTTAATAAAGCAATCCTTAAACACCGCAAAGCTGCTTCCACTGATTTCTCGTTTGTGGAGTGGGAAGGAGAAGGTGCTGTATTTCGGGATACAAAGGGTCGGGAATTTATCGACTGTCTTGGAGGTTACGGTGTATACTTACTCGGCCATCGTCATCCAAATGTGGTGAAGGCTGTAGAATCGCAAATTAAACGATACGCACTGCATAGTCAGGAGTTGGTTGATCCTCTTCGTGGATACTTGTCAAAACTAGTTGCAGCAATTACCCCTGGTGATCTCCAATATTCCTATTTAACCAATTGTGGAACAGAAGCAAATGAAATGGCTCTTAAATTAGCAAGGATTGCAACAGGGAAAAAATGTTTTATTTCTACCACAAATGGCTTCCATGGTAAAACATTTGGGTCCCTTTCAGCTTCTGGAAAGGCAGTTTTCCGTGAACCATATATGCCGCTTTTACCTGGATTTTATCATGTTGAATATGGTAATGCAGAGGCAATGGAAACAATGGTAAAAAATCTAGAAGCCACCGGAGAATCCGTTGCCGGGATCTTAGTGGAGCCAATTCAAGGCGAAGGTGGGGTCAACGTTCCTTCACAGGATTATTTTAAGCGCTTACGTGAAATTTGTGATAACCATGGTTGTTTGCTCATTGTGGATGAAATTCAAACGGGTATGGGTCGGACAGGTAAGATGTTCGGTATTGAACACTTTGATGTCGTTCCAGATATTATGACACTTGGTAAAGCATTTGGTGGAGGTGTAATGCCAATCGCTGCAATGGTTGCCCGTCCAAAACATTGGGTTAAGTTAGAGGAGAATCCGTTTTTATTAGGTTCCTCTACGTTTGGTGGTAACCCGCTTTGCTGTGCAGGGGCAATAGCTGGTATTAAAACAATCCTTGAAGAAAATATTCCTGAGATGGCGAGGGAAAAAGGTGAATATATATTATCAAGGCTATCTAACATCCAAAATAAGTATTCTGATTTAATGGTTGCGGTGAGAGGGAAAGGTTTATTGATTGGAATGCAGTTTGCTAATAACGATATAGGTTTTGATTTAGCGAAGCGCCTATTTACCGACAATATTTTGGTAGGTGGTACTCTTAATAACGCCACCGTGATCCGAATTGAGCCGCCTGCAGTCATTTCTTATGAACAAATTGATACAGTTCTTAATGCCATTGAGCGACATATTGAAAAATTGGCTGAGGAACAAAAACGTCAATCAGTTCGTGTGTAAAAGTACAGTTTCTAAAGTCTGAAAATTGGCAATAAAACTTCAGTTATCACTTTATAAATGGTAAAATACCAATATATGGGATGTTAGTTGCCGGCTATAATTGGTTATTGAGCCGAATAGGGTAGATCCTTTTTTCGGCTTAATATAAATAACTTGCGAATTTTCCGAGAGGAGCGTGACAAGGTAAATTGAAAAGCGTATTTGTATTCAGAAAACGTTGGTTGTTTCACATTCGGATTTAGAAATTTAAAAAAATTAGGAGGACGACTGTTTGAGTTTTAAAGTTGTAGTTTTAGGAGTTGGCGGTGTAGGTCAGGTGTGTGCGTCGGAGGTTGTCAAAAAAGGGTATTTATCAGAATTAGTTCTCGCAGATATTTCAACCAAGTCAGCTGAGAAAATTGCAAAACAATTAAGGAAGCAAACTACGACACCGATTGAGGTTTGTCAGGTAGATGCGAACAATCGTGAAAGTGTAGCTTCTATCTTGGATGATGTAGATGTGGTGCTTCATGCGGGGATACCAGAATTTAATTATACGGTAATGCAGGCATGTATTGATACAAAAACCCATTATATTGATATGGCTTCCGATAGCCCAGATGACCTATTAAAGCAACTGGAATGGGGTGATAAGTTTAAGCAAGCAGGAGTGCTGGGGATTATGGGGTTAGGTTGCGACCCTGGATTTTCTAATATAGCGGCTAGATTCGCTGCCGACCAGATGGATACTGTTAAATCGATTACGATACTTGATGGGGATAATTCCGATGTAGACTATGAAGGCTTCTGTGCTTATTTTAGCCCGCAAACAGCCATTCAGGAATGTTTAGCCAAACCTAACTACTGGACAGCAAAAGAGGGATTGCAATATTATCCAACCCCTTTTGCCAATAGAGATGAATTCGAATTTCCAGAGCCGATTGGCTGGCTGGACTGTTATGTGGTAGAACATGAGGAAGCAGTGACCTTAGGAAGATCTATTGGAAAAGGATGTGAACACGTAGAGTTCCGATATGCGCTGCATCCGGATTTTGTCAACACGCTCAAAGTTCTAAGCTATTTAGGGCTTGATAGCAAAGAGCCAATCAGTGTTGGCGGTGCGGATGTTGTACCACGCGATGTGGTGGTAACAACCATGCCGAAGCCAGCAGAATTGGCCGGAAAAATTCATGGATATTCATGCGTTGGTGCCAATGTGAAAGGAACCAAAGCTGGTCAAAACGTGGAGATGTTCGTCTATACAATGGCCAACCATGATGAGATATATGAAAAAGTAGGCTTTCAGGCAACAGTATGGCAAACCGGTGTTCCGCCGGTTGTAGCAGTTGATATGATTGCTGAAGGTCTATTAACTGAAACAGGCTGTATACCGCCTGAAAAAATCGATCCTGTTCCATTCTTTGAAAGATTACAGGCAAGAGGAATGGAATGGTATGTGATGAAGAAAACTAGTCCAATTATCAAAACGGCTTAATCATAGAATTTAATCAACGTCATCTTAGAGAATAACTCCTTCAATGGGGTTATTCTCTAATAACATTAAAATGAAAGCGATTACTAAAAAGGTTTATCAAACTGAAATGAATAGATCAGGGAGGACCTTATGAAATGGAGAATGCCGATTATTCAATTTAACAATGTAACAAAAAAATATGGGAATAATCCTTCTATATTAGATAATGTCAGTTTTAAACTGGAACGGGGAAAATTTTATACACTTCTGGGTCCATCGGGATGCGGAAAAACAACCATTTTAAGATTAATTGCCGGTTTTACTGAAGCGTCTACCGGTGAGATCTTGTTTAATGGTGAAATGATTAACCATGTTCCCAGCAATAAGCGACAGGTCAATACTGTATTTCAGGATTATGCGCTTTTTCCTCATTTAAATGTGTTTGAAAATGTTGCTTTTGGTCTCCGTATAAAAAAGGCGAAACAGGCTGATGTGAATGAAAAAGTGAAGGAAGCGTTGAAATTTGTCAATCTCGAGGGATATGAAAATCGAGAAATCAGAGAAATGTCAGGTGGACAGCGGCAAAGGGTTGCCATTGCCAGGGCGATTGTAAATAAGCCAGAGGTAATCCTCCTTGATGAGCCGCTTTCTGCTCTTGATTTAAAACTGCGAACCGAAATGCAATATGAATTAAGGGAGCTCCAGCTTCGATTAGGTATCACGTTTATTTTTGTCACCCATGATCAAGAGGAAGCCTTGGCCATGTCGGATGAAATTTTTGTCATCAATAAAGGAAAAATCCAACAAAGTGGGACGCCGACAGATATTTATGACAATCCGATAAACCGGTTTGTGGCGGACTTTATCGGTGAGTCAAATATCGTTCAAGGAAAAATGTTGAAAGACTATTTAGTAGAGTTTGTCGGAAGAAAGTTTGAATGTGATGATAAAGGTTTTGAAGAAAATGAATCGGTAGAGATTGTCATAAGACCTGAGGATTTAGAAATCACCTCTCCTGAAAAAGGTAAACTTCGTGTGGTGGTGGATTCCCAATTATTTAGGGGAGTCCATTACGAAATATGCTGCAACGATCAAGATGGAAATGTATGGCTGGTCCATTCTACTAAGAAGGCTAATGTAGGTGAAGAAATTGGCCTTGATTTTGATCGAGAAGCCATCCACGTTATGCGCTATGGAGAGACAGAGGAAGAATTCGACCGCCGCTTGGAAACATATGCGGATAAGGAGGATTCAACCCTATGGAAGGTAAACTAACCAGAAACCTTTACTCTTTTTCCTACTATCTATGGATTCTCATATTTGTCATCGTTCCTATATTACTAATTGTCTATTATTCATTCATAGATATTGAAGGAAATCTTTCACTAGCCAACTATCAAAAGTTTTTCACTGCCGTTTACTTGAAAATGATGCTTAGTTCCTTTTGGTATGCCTTTTTAATTACCCTATTCACCTTCATTGTGGCATATCCAACCGCCTATTTATTAACGAAAACAAAACATAAGCAATTCTGGCTTTTATTAATTATTGTTCCATCATGGATTAACCTGCTATTAAAAGCATATGCATTCTTAGGTATTTTTGGTACCTATGGAACCGTAAACAGTATTTTAAAAAGTATTGGGATCGGGGAACAGCAAATTTTGTTTACAGATTTTAGCTTTGTGTTTGTATCCGTTTATATTTTTATCCCCTTCATGATCCTTCCTATTTTTAATAGTTTAAATGAGATAAACCCATCCTTGTTAGATGCAGCCAATGACCTTGGGGCATCCTCATGGACAACCTTTTATCGAGTTATTTTTCCCTTGACCCTAGACGGAGTAAAATCTGGTTGGCAGGTTACCTTTATACCGGCACTTTCATTGTTCATGCTTACTAGATTAATAGCTGGTAATCGGGTGATCACCTTAGGTACAGCCATAGAGCAGCAATTTCTTGTCACTCAAGATTGGGGCATGGGTTCTACTATAGCGGTGTTTTTGATTATCATCATGGTTTTATTCATGATTCTAACGAGTACCCGAAAGCGAGGTGTATAAGATGGAAAAAGGGATTTCGCCTTTGTCAAAAATCACTTTAGGTTTCATCTTTTTCATCTTGTATGCACCCATTTTCTTCTTAATTATTTTTTCTTTTAATAGTGGAGACACGATGTTCGATTTTAAAGGCTTCTCGCTGGAATGGTATCGTGAACTTTTTCATGATACTAGGTTATTGATCATAGTGTTAAATACCATTATCGTTGCTCTTTTATCAGCGATAATTTCTACCATTATAGGTGTCCTAGGGGCACTGGCTATTTACTATGCCAAAAAAAGAAGGACCAAGAATCTATTAATGTCTTTAAATAATGTGTTAATCGTCAGCCCGGACGTAATTATTGGAGCATCCTTTTTAATCCTATTTACGATGGCTGGAATAAAACTGGGATTCTATTCCGTATTGTTGTCACATATTGCTTTCAGTATTCCCATCGTCGTTTTAATGGTATTGCCAAAATTGATGGAGATGAGTCCGTCGTTAATCGACGCGGCGCTTGACCTTGGAGCAAGTAGCTGGAATGTCTTAACAAGAGTGATCGTTCCATTTATTGCTCCCGGAATTTTTGCTGGCTTTTTTATGGCCTTAACCTATTCCCTTGACGACTTTTCCGTCACATTTTTTGTAACTGGCAATGGTTTTTCAACACTTTCAGTTGAAATTTACTCCCTTGCTCGCCGTGGAATTTCCTTAAATATTAACGCTTTATCTGCCATACTCTGCCTCGTTACATTGTTGATGGTAGTCATCTACCAATTGATTTCGGTAAGGAATAAAAAGGCGAACGAACTGGGGGTTTATAAACAATGAAAAAACTCCTGCGTTTTTTTATTACGCTTCTGGTTACCACAGCGGTCTTGATTTTTATTAATTCCCGCTTGAACGCTTCAGAGGGATATTCGGGCGAGAATACTCTGACCGTTTACAATTGGGGTGATTATATTGACCCTGAATTAATCAAAAGCTTTGAAAAAGAAACTGGAATCAAGGTTATCTATGAAACGTTTGATTCGAATGAAGCGATGATGACGAAAATTGAGCAGGGTGGCACAAATTACGATGTTGCAGTCCCATCAGAATATACCATTATGAAAATGGTAAAAAAGAGGCAACTCATTCCGCTTGATCATTCTAAGCTTTCCAACCTAGTAAATATCGATAAACGTTTTATGGATCTTTCTTTTGATCCCAAAAATAAATACTCAATCCCTTATTTTTGGGGAACGGTCGGGATTGTTTACAATCCCAGTATGCTTAATGGTAAAAAAATAGCGAGCTGGGAAGACTTGTGGGATCCCGACTTGAAAAATCAAATTCTATTAATTGACGGAGCTCGGGAAGTGATGGGGGTAGGTTTGAATAGCTTAGGGTACTCGCTGAATGATACAAATCGAAATCATCTCATTGAGGCGCAGAAAAAACTTGAAACACTGATGCCGAACGTAAAGGCGATTGTTGGGGATGAGATCAAGATCCTTTTAGCCAATGAAGAGGCTGCCGTTGGGCTTACATGGTCAGGTGAGGCCTCTGAAGCCATATCCAATAATGAAAACTTGGATTATGTCGTTCCAAAGGAGGGCTCCAACCTGTGGTTTGATAACATGGTCATCCCGAAAACTGCCAAAAATATTGAAGGTGCACATCAATTCATTAACTTTATGTTGGATCCAAAAAATGCGGCGAAAAATGCAGAATATGTTGGATATTCAACGCCAAATGAGCAAGCCCTTCAATATATGCCGAAAGAAATGGTAAATGATAAACGTTTCTACCCATCACCCGAGCTTACAAAAAAGTTAGAAGTTTATGAAAACCTTGGTAAGAAAAATCTTGCCTATTATAATGAATTATTTCTTCAGTTTAAAATGTACAAAGATTAATAGTTTAATAAAAAGGAGACGTTAAATCGATGAATGTCAACAAGATGTATATCAATGGTCAGTGGGTGTTAAGCAAAAGTGGGGAACACAGAGAAATCATCAATCCTGCAACTGAGGAAGTGATTGCAAACGTTACAGAAGGTACGGTAGAAGATGCACGTGAAGCCATTCATGCAGCATATAAAGCATTTTACGAGGTTGGTTGGGGAGAGACGCATGCCAGGTACCGGGCTCAACTACTTTTTGAAGTGGCTGATAAGCTTAAGCAACAAATCGAAGCGTTTGCCCTGCTAGAGACGAAAAATAATGGAAAACCATTAAGGGAGTCAAGCTATGACATTGCAGATGCCGTCAATCAATTAGAATACTATGCAGGGTTAATCACAAAACCTACCGGGCAGGTATATGATGTGCCAGATGATATACAAGCATATGTTGTGAGGGAACCCATTGGAGTTGTTGGTCAAATCGTACCGTGGAATTATCCATTAGTAATGGCTGTCCAAAAGATTGCTCCCGCACTTGCCGCAGGGTGTACGGTTGTGATCAAACCTGCTGAGCATACCCCATTAAGTTTAATGAAACTATTTGAGATTATCGATGAAGTAGGCTTTCCACCAGGTGTTGTCAATTTGGTCCTTGGGCCAGGCCAAACCGTTGGAGCCGAGATTTCAGAAAATCCACTGGTGGATAAGGTAGCCTTTACAGGGGGAACGGTTACAGGAAAGAAGATCATGAGAGCTGCCACGGAAACATTAAAAAATGTTTCACTTGAATTGGGAGGAAAATCCCCGAATATCGTTTTTGAAGATGCAGACTTTGAAACGGCAGTAGATTATGCTTTATATGCCATTTTTGCCAATCAAGGTCAGGTGTGCTCTGCAGGATCGAGGCTATTGCTGCAAGATTCTCTCTATGAAAAATTTGTACCGGAACTTGTTAAAAGGGCAAAAGCAATTAGCGTTGGAAACGGATTAGATGCTAATACTGAAATGGGCCCGTTAATCTCGAAACCTCATATGGAAAAGGTGTTAGATTATATTAAAGTCGGAATAGCAGAAGGAGCCGAATTATTATGCGGGGGCAACCGGTTATATGAAAAGGGTTATTATGTTGCTCCTACTATTTTTGGTAAAACCAAACCTACTATGAGAATTGTAAAAGAGGAGATTTTTGGTCCAGTCTTAGTCATTCAAAGTTTTAAAACAGAAGAAGAAGCAATTCGGCTGGCGAATGATTCTATTTATGGACTTGCGGGTGCTGTTTTTACAGCCGATGGGGCTAAGGCACAGAGAGTAATTCGTAAACTAAGAGCCGGCATTACTTGGATTAATACGTATCATCTAACCTTTAATGAGGCCCCTTGGGGTGGGTATAAACAAAGCGGAATCGGTCGGGAACTTGGTACGTTTGGATTAGAGGCGTATCAAGAAGTAAAGCAGGTCAACATCAACCTAAATGTCTGTCCAAGTGGCTGGTTTAGTAAAAAAGATGAATAGTAATTAAAAATAGGAAAAATGTAGGAGTGCGATAAGGGCTGGTTTCAATCTCTCTATTGAGAGGTGAAATAAAAACAAGCGTATAAAAAAGGGGTGTAGGTTCAATTGGAGAAGGTAACTCTTAAGCGTTCGTTAGGTCTATGGGCAATTGTTGGACTTGGATTGGGGTATATGACACCAACTGTTGTGTTTGATACCTTTGGTATTGTATCAGAGGAAACAAATGGTGTTGTTCCAATGGCATACCTTGCTGCATTGATCGTTATGCTATTCACTGCCATTAGTTATGGGAAGATGGTTCAGGTATATCCAAGTGCTGGATCGGCCTACACGTATACCAGAGAGACTATGAACCCTTACTTGGGATTTTTAGTTGGATGGACAGCTTTGCTAGATTATCTCCTACTTCCCATGGTAAACGCCTTAATTATTCGACTATATATGGAATCATTTTTTCCGAATGTTCCTCCTTGGATTTGGGTTGTCACTTATGTTGCTGTTGTGACCCTATTTAATGTTTGGAGCATGGGGAAAACCTCTAGTGCAAATGCGGTACTGGTTGTTTTTTCATTGTTTCTAATTGTAGCATTTCTTGTCCTTGCATTCATGAAGTTATCTCAAGGCATGGGGCAAGGAACCCTATTCACCTCAGAGCCATTCTTCCATTCCAATGTCCATCTCAGTGCTATTTTAGCCGGAGCTACTGTAGTATGCTTCTCCTTTATTGGATTTGATGCTATCACCATGTATGCAGAGGAAGCCGTCAATCAAAAAACACTGCCACGTGCCATTATCTTAACAGTGTTTATTGGTGGAGCGATCTTCTTTGTTGCTTCCTACTTTGCACAGGCCCTTTTTCCGGATCTCTCCAATTTTAAAGTGACAGACAATACTCTACCTGAAATCGGTTTGTATGTAGGGGGAACTTTATTTAAAGTCTTCCTTGTAGCCGGTGGTTTTGCCGCAACGGCAGCTTCCGGATTAGCTTCCCATGCAAGTGTAACTCGACTTCTTTATGTCATGGGTCGCAACGGTGTTCTGCCAAGAAAGGTGTTTGGTTATGTTCATCCAAAATTTCGGACTCCAACATTTAACGCAATTTTAGTTGGTTTGGTTTCACTGCTTGCGATCACACCAAGTCTCGAACTAATTGCTTCCTTTATTAATTTTGGAGCGCTAATTGCTTTTACATTCGTTAACTTATCTGTTTTAGCCCATTTTGTTTTCCGGCAAAAGCAATATAAAACGGGGAAACAGCTTTTCTCATATGTTTTTATGCCGTTGCTTGGGGCGGGATCGACAGGGATTCTTTGGGTTAATCTAAGTTCAGATGCCCTAATAGGTGGGCTTGTTTGGACGGCTATTGGGCTAATTTATATGGTATTTCAGACGAAATTCTTCAAGATAAGCATTAAAGACTTTAATTTAGAAGAAGCGGATCAATCTACTTCGATATAGAATTTAGAGGGTGCCCAAAATTTGGTTGCACCCTTTAAATATGGTTCTTAATTGGATCAATCTTATGTTACGATATTGAAAGAATGATAGTGTAAAAAGGGAGGCATTGAAATGTACAGCTTTAAGAACGACTATAGCGAGGGCGCACACCCCCAAATTTTAAATGCTTTAATAGAAACGAACTTAGATCAGGAGGATGGCTATGGAGAAGACACATTTTCCAAAAGAGCCATTGAGTATTTAAAGCGAAGACTTAAGCAAAATGAGTTAGACATTCATTTATTATCAGGTGGAACTCAAACCAATTTGATTGCTATTTCAGCATTTTTAAGACCCCATGAAGCAGCAATAGCCGCAGTTACTGCTCATATTGCAACGCATGAGACCGGAGCAATTGAAGCTACCGGCCATAAAGTAATAACAGTAGAGACGAATGACGGAAAATTAACGGTTCAGCACTTACATTCGGTACTTGAGACCCATTCGGATGAGCATATGGTAAAACCAAAGCTAGTATACATATCAAACTCTACAGAAATTGGCACGATTTATAAAAAAAATGATTTGGAACAACTGCGTCATTTTTGTGATCAAAATCAGCTCATCTTGTTTATGGATGGTGCAAGGCTTGGCTCAGCATTGTGTTCGAGTGAGAATGACCTCGAGCTAAGTGATTTACCTAGACTTGTGGATGCTTTTTACATAGGCGGCACCAAAAATGGTGCATTGATTGGCGAGGCATTAGTGATTTGTCGGGAGAGTCTTAAAGAAGATTTTCGCTTCCATATGAAACAAAAGGGCGCTCTCCTGGCAAAAGGAAGGTTATTGGGCATTCAGTTTTCTGAATTGTTTCGTGATAATTTGTTTTTTGAATTATCGGAGCATGCCAATAAAATGGCAGGCATCCTTCGACAGGGGGTTAGTGAAGCGAATATTCCTTTTTTAATTCATTCACCATCTAATCAGCTGTTTCCTATTCTTCCAAATGCATCTATTGAACAACTGCAAAAGAAATATGGCTTTTTAATTTGGGAAAAGACTGATCCTGATCAATCTGCCATTCGCCTAGTAACATCCTGGGCAACTAAAGAAGAAGCGGTCCAAGGATTTGTGGAAGATCTTAAAAGGATTTTAAAATCAAACTAAAAAATGAACATGGTCCTTCGTAAAGTACGAAGGACCATGTTTTTTAAGAAATTTTCTCCATTTCCAAAATAACGAAATGGGCAGTTTCATTAGCCTTAATGAAGATATTTTCTTCCACAATTTCCAATGCATCTCTTGTTTTTAAAGTAACAGTATTAATCATGGAGCTTCCTTCAACTTGCACTAAATAGGCCTGTCGATTAGCGTCCACTGGAAACTCAATTTCTTTGCCTGCTTCCAATTCAAGGGCATAAATATTTACGTCCTGGTTTATTTTTATAGGAGCACTGCCGTTTTTGCTTGATACCATGAGGAGCCATTTATTTTGTCTCTCGTCCCAATCAAATCGGTGATCACCGTAATTTGGTTCGTAGCCTGCTTGATCTGGGTAGATCCATATTTGCAAAAATCTTAATGTTTCCTCACCCAAATTATGCTCACTATGAAACACACCGGTTCCTGCACTCATATATTGAACATGTCCCCGCGAGATGGTGTTTTGATTGCCCATACTGTCACCATGAGTTAGCTTACCATTCACGACATATGAAATGATTTCCATTTCTTTATGAGGATGAAAATCAAAGCCTGTTCCAGGGGTAACTAAGTCGTCATTTACCACCCGCAGTTTTCCAAACTGTATGTTTTGTGGATTATAATATTCCGCGAATGAGAAATGAAAAATACTTCTAAGCCAACCCAAATTACTTTTACCCATATTTGTGTGATCTAATTTCTTTAACATACTTTTACACCCCTTATTTTTATTTTAACAATCTCAAATTTCAATATCTCGAATTCGAGATAATAATATAATATTTGTCCCTGTTTGTCAAATAGGGGATTGATAATATTTCTAGAAGTAATCTTCAAAGAGAAAAAAGAGTCGTAACTACGACTCGGGAGCTATTTGTTAATAGTAGAACCTGCTTAAGCTGTTTTAACTATAATCTTCAATTAAAGAAATTTTTCCTTCTTTAAAACCAAATAGAGACTTTCCTATGAGTTGTAACTTATCACCTGATTTTAATCCATTGGGTAAATCAACAGCTAGTATTCCCTCATAATCAATTTGCACCTCAACTTGATTGTCAATAGTTGCAATGTTAATAATTGTTTGTTTTCGGCTTGAGAAGTTCCTTGACGACTTTTCGGCAAGTTCTCTAAATTCTAGTATTCCTTTGGTCTCCGTGTCAACTTGACCATTTGAAATATTTCTGAACAAGATTTCATCATGTAAAAGCTTAAGCATATCATTAACATTAAACGAATTGTATGCATCTACATATTTTTTAACCATTTCTTTTTTCTCTTCACCAATCATTCTCTTAACTCTCCTTTTTCACTGGTTTTAAATTAATAATTCGATGCGGGTAGAACTATTCCTTTTGGATTAGAAAAAAACGAATGTAACTTATCTTCCATTACAATAAGTGCAAAAATCTTCTCGACCATACACAATATGTCTATGAAAACCCACTAAACACAGGTATATACTTTTGGGCGATTTCCTGTTTTGGTACTTCAATACTGAACACCATATAAAAATATAACCTTTTTTAAGATGAAAGTTTTTAAATAGAGAACTTAATTTCATATTTACAAATTTATTATCTCATGCTAAGCTTTAGCTAAGTTATCCTAATAAGAAATAAATTTTCGTATAACAAAACTAAATATAAACCGATATAAAGAGGAGGAAATAGTTATGATGCCATCATTTTTTATTGCCCATGGTTCTCCCATGCTTGCAGTAGAAAACAATGAATATACACAGTTTGTTAACCAATTAGGAAAAGATTTGCCTCGTCCAAGGGCCATTGTTTTGTTTTCAGCTCATTGGGAATCAAGAATCCAACAAGTGGGCAATGTTGAGCAGTATCGGACCATTTATGACTTTGGAGGATTTGATGAAGAACTATATAAGATTCAATATCCTGCCAGAGGGGATCAACAAATGGCTTCAGAAATTGAGAATTTATTCATTGACAGTGGAATACCGTTTGAAAAAGATGTTCAGCGTGGTTTAGATCATGGAGCTTGGGTGGTCCTTCGTATGCTTTATCCAAATGCAGATATTCCTGTCATATCGATGTCAGTCAATTCGAGACTAACACCTCAAGAACAATATAATATTGGAAAAGCATTATCAGCTTTAAGAGAAAAAGATATTTTAATTATTGGCAGCGGTGGAACATCTCACAATCTTCGTGCACTTAACTGGGCAGACGATGGACGAGCTGATGAATGGGCCCTTGAATTTGAAAATTGGCTCGCCTATCATATCGAAAATTGGGACTTATCAGCACTTTTTCAATACAATCAATTAGCCCCAAATGCACAGTTTGCCGTGCCACCGTACGGGACTGAACACTTTGTTCCGATTTTTTATGCAATGGGCGCAGCAGACAATGAGCATAAAGCAACCTTACTCCATCGTAGTTTCCGTTATGGAAATCTAAGCCATAGCGTGTGGCAATTTGGATAATATTCGTAAAATACGCTAAAATGGGTTTATCTCTACTGACTGAGGTAAACTTTTTTCTTTTTATATTGGATACCAATAACTTTCATGAAAAAACTAACAATAAGTCTTTAATTAGGGGGATTTTAAAAAATGGCACAGACGAAATTTGATACAAAGGTTCTTTCTGTCTTAAACGATAAGATTCAATTAATAAAAACAGACAAAGGGGCCATTTATTTAGTAGGTCCGATTCGCCTGCCAGTTAATCTATATGGGGAAACAGTTATTTTTAATTGGTATTGCTGGTTAAATTGTGATGAGGTAACAGAGAATTTTGAGCGTATTATTGAAAAATTATCATCAGCGAATTTAGCCGAATTCCAACAATCTAGTGTGTTGGTTTACGGTGATTTTGAGTATGGAGATGACGCCATTATAAGAATGCACTCCATTTGTCACACTGGGGATATTTTTGGCAGTAAAAGGTGCGACTGTGGATTCCAATTAAAACAATCGATGAAAATGATTGTAGAGCACGGTACGGGAGCATTATTTTATTTGGCGAACCATGAAGGAAGGGGAATTGGTTTATTTAGTAAAGCTCTTGCCTACATACTTCAAGAAAATAATTATGACACCGTTGAAGCAAATCAAGCACTTGGCTTTGTTGATGATTCCAGAAATTATAGTGATGCCATACAGGTTTTAAAGGCATTACGTTCCAAACCTGTCGCCTTAATTACAAATAACCCGAAAAAATTAACGGCATTAAAAGAGTCCGGTTTACCGGTTTCAGGCAGGGAACCTTTATGGGGAGACGTGTCTGAATTTAACGAGAAATACTTAGAAACCAAAGTGAAACGATCTGGTCATTTGAAGGAAGAGGAGACCTGTTGTAATGACTAATCACGAGTTTTATATGGATTTGGCCTTAAGTAATGCAAAGGCGATGAAAGGACAGACAGATCCGAATCCATTAGTTGGATCGGTCATTGTGAATGATAATCGGATTGTGGGAATTGGTACCCATTTGAAAGCGGGAGAACCCCATGCTGAAATTCATGCATTAAGAATGGCTGGAGAAAAAGCAAAGGGCGGAACCATCTATGTTACACTTGAACCGTGCTCGCATCATGGAAGAACTGGCCCTTGTGCTGTTGCCATTGTGGAGGCAGGAATTAAAAAGGTAGTAATTGCCACTCTTGATCCGAATCCAATTGTTTCTGAAAACGGGGTAAAGATCCTTAAGGATGCTGGTCTTGAGGTGATCGTTGGAGTTCGACAAGAAGAATCCCGTCAAATGAATGAAGTGTTTAATAAATTTATCGTTCAGAAAAAACCGTTTATCACCTTAAAAGCTGGTACCACCTTGGATGGGAAAATAGCCACACATACATCTGATAGCAAATGGATCACCTCACAAGAGTCGAGGTTAGACGTTCATCATATGAGAAATGAACATATGGCAATATTAGTCGGAGTAAATACGGTCTTAAAGGATAATCCAGAATTGACTGCCAGAATCCCAAATGGACGGAACCCCCTCCGGGTTATTTTAGACTCTACCTTAAGAATTCCGCTGGATTCAAAGGTCATCACAGACAAGCAAGCGGATACTTGGATATTTACAAGTAATCAATATGACCAAGAGAAAGAGTCTGTTTTACAATCACTGGGGATTAAAGTGTTTCATACGAATGGTTCAAAAAATGTACATCTAAAAGAAGTCCTCGATACATTGGGTGAACACCTTATTTCCTCTGTCTTAGTTGAAGGGGGAGGGACGGTTAATGGCTCCTTTTTAGAGAATCAGCTTATTGATAAAGTGGTTCTTTATTTTGCCCCTAAATTAATCGGTGGAAGAGATGCTCCTACCTTCTTGGAAGGTACTGGGGTAGATAAAATGCTTGAGGCAATTGAGTTAACAGATACAACGATTGAAAAAATCGGTAAGGATTTTAAATTTATTGGATATCCGATCTATAAATAAATCTGGATAAAAGCACTCCATTGTATTGGGGTGCTTTCAGTTTAATAGTTTATGAATCACTAATAGACTTGTTGATTGATTTAATATCCGCGCTTCCAATCAACTACACCTGCTAATGGTTGTCCAGCCATGTATCGATTCAAATTTTCTGCAAAGAAATCACAAACACCATCAGCCGTACTTGGTCCTGAAAGATGGGGCGTGATATATACGTTTGGAATGGAATAAAGCGGGTGTTCTACTGGCAGAGGCTCCGTCTCGAACACATCAAGAACCGCAGCTCCAAGGTGTCCAGTTTTCAACACGGTTACCAAATCGTTTTCATTCATTAATGCTCCACGACCTACATTAACGATTATCGCTCCAGGTTTCATAGACAGTAATAGCTCGCGATTTACTATATGATAAGTAGACATTGTTAAGGGAAGGGTCAATACTAAATAATCTAAGTCCTTAACAAATTCAGGCCATTGATCTGAAAAAAAATGTTTGTCTACTATTTCCGAATTAACTCCACTTTTACTTAAGCCAAATACCTTCATCTCAAAGGCTCGGGCTTTTCGGACAATCTCAGTACCGATCGACCCCATCCCTGCCACCCCGATTGTTTTTCCGGCTAATGAATCAGCAATAAATGGATCCCAACGATGTTCCAATTGAGCCTGACTGATTCGTGCTACATCTTTCACTAAATATAATAAATACGTAAAAACATATTCAGAAATATAACCACCAAATTGGTCTACAATCCTTGTTAGAATCAAAAGATCTGGGATTGAAGAATCAGCGACCAAATCATCCACTCCAGCCCCAGTGGATTGATACCATTTAACAGTAGCCGCAGCAGACGAACTCAATAATTCAGTAGGAAACTTCCACCCTAAAATGACCTCAGTGCCTAGTAACAATTTTTCCGCTTCATCACGGGTTGTTGCAACCATAACAGAAGAAAATCCTTTTTTTCGTATATAGTTCGCGTATTCCTCAGCCTGATTTGGACTATAAACTAGAATGTTTGGTTGTCGAATATTCATAAAATTCACCCCTCTTAACGTCAAATGTTATTAAATGGAACTAATAAATACTACCGTTTTTCTTCAAAAAAAAACGAACAGCACAGCCATTCGTCCTTCCTTTTTTAAGATTTCATCACACCAATTAAAATACAGCTTACCCCGAGAAAAATCCAGGCAATTTTAGCTATGGAAATATTACCTTCCATCATTCCCAAAACACCAATGGTAGTTGTTAAGATTAAAACCACCGGTCCTACAAGGGCTAAAGAACTATTTACCAGTAATGCTTTTTCAACTGTATTAAATTTAATCATTAATATGGCAGCAAAAATTTCTATACTACCTGAAAGGACCCTTAAAGTGGCCATACCAAGTACTGCTTTTTCCAGCATATTAAACATAATAACCCCCAGAAAAAAAGATCTTGTACAGTATATGTTCAAGTCGCTTTGATCAGGACAGGTTTATGAACTCATTAACCAAATCAGGAATAAATTTCTATCTTTTGGTCAAATTAAGGTTGGATATTCTTACTCTTTAGTGTGGAGATTTGTAATGAGAAAATTATTGAAACCTAAGAAAACAAGTAAAAAAGTGATAACTAGTGATGAAACGAAAAAACCAATTCAAGCTGACATAATGGATAATATTGAGATTTTACAAGAGTTGTTTAAAGATTGCACGGATATTGTTTTTCGTCCCTTTATAGCAGGAAAGGTAAAAGCTTATTTAGTGTTTGTAGATGGTTTTATTGATTCGCTTTCTGTTGAAATGCATGGTTTAAGGCAGCTCATTGAGGAAATTGAGCGAGAGAGATTAACCATTGACGTTTTAAAAGAAAGAGTCATATCTATTAGCTCTATTGCTGAAACAACAGAACTGGATGAAGCGATAAGTAATGTATTAAAAGCCAATACGGTCCTATTTGTAGATGGAATGCGGAAGGCCATCATTTTTGATGCTAAAGGAGGAGAGCGGCGCAGTGTTGCAGAGCCGCAAACAGAATCAGCTGTTCGAGGGCCAAGGGAAGGGTTTAATGAAAGATTAAGAGTCAATACGGCCCTCGTGCGCCACAAAATTCGTTCGAATCGATTAAAGATTCTGTCCAAGGAAATTGGAGAAGAGACCCAGACAGGGATCGCCATTTTATACGTCGAGGGACTGGCACCTCCTGAGCTTGTCAAAGAAGTTTTGGCACGTCTTGACCGCATCAAAGTAGATGGGGTTTTGGAAAGTGGTTATATTGAAGAATTTATCGAGGATAGTCCATGGAGTATGTTTCCGCAAATTCAAAACACTGAACGTCCCGATACTGTTGCTGCTAATCTTCTCGAAGGAAGAGTGGCCGTGATTATTGATGGTACTCCATTTGTTCTGGTCATGCCTGCCACGTTTTGGCAGTTTTTCCAAGCGAGTGAGGACTACTATGGGCGCTATCACATATCTGCATTTCTTAGATTGTTGCGAGTCGGTTTTTTATTTATCGCTTTAACTTTACCTGGTATTTACGTGGCTGTAACAACTTATCATCAAGAAATGATTCCAACATCCTTACTGTTTTCTATTGCCGCAAGCAGGGAGGCGATCCCTTTTCCTATGTTTGTTGAGGTCCTCATTATGGAATTATCATTTGAAGCACTTAGGGAAGCGGGGGTAAGACTTCCTCAGGTGGTAGGACAGGCGGTCGGGATTATTGGGGGTTTGGTCGTAGGACAGGCAGCTGTAGAGGCGGGAATTGTATCAGCTCCTACCGTAATCGCTGTTTCCATGACGGGAATTGCCTCGTTTACAATTCCTCGGTTTAACATGTCCATTTCCATCAGAATGCTTAGGTTCCCATTAATGATCTTAGGCGGGATGTTTGGCCTGTTTGGAGTGGTGTTAGGAACCCTTATAATTCTGACACACCTTTGCAAATTGCGTTCATTCGGCATCCCTTATTTTTGGCCGCTTGCCCCGTTATCCTTTCAGGCACTTAAGGATGTGTTTATCCGTGTGCCTTGGTGGGCAATGAACGACAGACCGAATCAATTTGTGAAGCGTGATTCCCTAAGACAGACAGAACATTTACAGCCGTCCCCTCCCGAAGGTAACGAAGAAGGGAGCCCAACATGAAAAAAAGTTTACCATTGCTGTGCCTATTATGTTTGATCATGTTGACTGGCTGTTGGGATCGACAAGAGATCAATGATATTGCATTTGTTGTTGCAACAGGTGTGGATAAAGGAGACCGACATAATTACAGATTTTCAGTGCAAATACCCCTTCCAAGTTCTTTAGGCGGTTCGGGTTCGAGTGGCGGTGGAGGCGGAACAAGCGGTGAGGGACCGTTTTTCGTTGCTCAAGGAACTGGCGGCAATTTGCGCGAAGGGATGGAGGACATCCAGATTAGATTATCCCGTAAACTTTATTTTGCTCATAGAAGGGTGTTAATTATTGGGGAGGATCTGGCAAAGCAGGGGATTACCGAAACATTAAACGCAGTATTCATACAACCGCAATCCCGAATATCCACATTCATTGTCATCTCTAAAGGGGATGCTGTTAAAATGTTAAATACTCAGCCAAGAATGGAACAATTTTCAGGAGAAGCGATTCGGGAAATGGCGAAAGCGAGCACCAATACAACGGTTAAGGACGCTCTACAGGACTTGAACCGTCCGGGGAAAGATACGATTATACCTGTTATTGAAAATACTGGAACGTTAAAAAAAGAAAAAAATGGTAAAGAAATCCTAATGAGCAGTTTTGGCGTGTTTAAAGGTGATAAGATGCTATTTCTCACCAATAAGAATGAATCCCAAGGAATACTCTGGCTTTTAGAAAAAATGGCAAAAAAGACATATTCTTTTCCTGTTGATGAAAATCAAGAGATTACTTTACAAATTATTGATAGTAGTGTTAAAACAAACTTCCAATCTGTTCATGACAGACCTGTTTTTGATCTTACTATTAAATTGAATGGAACTCTGTTAGAAAATGAACCAAATTTAAGGATTGAAGACCCTTCAACCTATCATCTTATAACCAAAAAAATGGAGAAACAAATCAAAGATGATATAGATTCTATTATTTCACACACCCATTCTCAAGGAGTCGACCCGTTTGGATTTGGTTGGTATTTATATCGGAATCACAATATCCAATGGGAAAATAAGTGGCAGAAAAATTGGGGTAAGATACTTTCTGACTTGAAAGTCAATGTGAAGGTTGATGCGGATATTCAACGAATCACTAACTCAGGAAAAGTAGAGAAAGGATGACATCATGAGTATTGGAATTGTGATTGTATGGATTTCGCTGATGATCTATTTAATCGTGGTCTTAAAAGCAAAAATTATAGATAAAAAAGAGCGGAAGTGGGTGTATTTGCTCATCTTAGCAGCGATGGGAGTTTCGCTTTTGGTCGCCCTCCATATTTCCTTAAACAGTATTACAAATTTTTTGAATAATTCTTTTGGTAGAATTTCAAGGCTGGTTGTCGATATATGAGGCAAAAAATATCCAATCTTCAATTGATGCTATTAGTGGCCAACTTTATTTTTACCTCCACCATCATCAGCCTGCCACAGATTATGGTTCAAATAGGAGAACAAAATACTTGGATGATTCCGATTATTCTTTTTCCTGTTTTTCTGTTCTTGACTTTTCTGATTTTCGGAAAGAAACTTCATGTCAATCGCCTTAGCCAAATGTTTTTAATCGGTCAACAAAGCAAAGTTTTAGAAAAGGGATTTGTTCTTATTTTTATTGCTTTTGCGTCCATTTTGTTTTTACGCGATTTAAGGGGGGTAATTGATTTTATTGCCGCCGTGTTACTACCCAATACACCTATTGATATGATAATGGTGCTTTCTGTATTTGTCCTCGTCTATGTCAGTATGGCAGGAATTGAGGTTATCTCCCGAATTAACGCAGTCCACTTTGGGATCCTGTTTGTGATCATTCTTCTTTTGCCATTGCTTTTACTCAATGAATGGCAAATAGGGAATTTTCAGCCTCTTCCTCATTTTAAGACTGTAACATCTTTAATAAAATCAAGTTTTTTTACTTTTGCCTGGATGGGGGAAATGGTTTTATTTATCCTAGTGATTGCTAATGTTAACCCAGTAGGTGCAGCAAGAAAAGCAGTCATTTCAGGGACTGCTTTAGGATTATTTATGTTTTTGATTATCCTTATTTTAGATATTTCGGTACTTGGTGTAAAACTTGTCAGTGAAGCTGCCTACCCTTCCTATATTCTAATACAACAAATTAATATAACGGATTTCCTCGACAGAATTGATTTGTTAGTTGTTGCGGTTTGGGTTCCTACATTTTTTGCTAAAGCAGCCTATCTTCTTTATGCTATTAATTATTGTACAAGCTTTTTATATAAGTCCAATACAAACAAGTTTCTCTTTCCAATCGGCCTAATACTGGGGTATTTATCGATTCTATTATTTAAAAATAGTATGAATCACCTGCACTTTTCTTTTTACACATGGACATCTTTGGGGTTATTTTTAGAGGTGATAATTATCGTTTTATATATTGTTATAAGGATCAGGCACAAAGATGTAAAGGAACCATTACATTCTTAAATAAAAACACGGCGGGCGGGCCGTGTTTTTTTAATGGGGTATTTAAATTAATTTGATCCCACTAACTAAAATCATCAGGGCCATAATGGTTCTTAATGGTTTAGCCGGAAATTTGGAAGAAAGGGTACTGCCCAATAGGACACCAGGAATGGAGCCTAACAATAGATTGACCATTAATAAATAATCGATATTGCCAATGCCAGCATGCATCAAACCCGCTGCTGATACGAGTAAAAAGGCGTGGGCAATATCTGTACCAACCAATTCGGAAGGAGTCATTCTATATAGGTACAACATAGCAATGGCAAATAATGATCCTGAACCAATGGAGGTCAGCCCGACAATAAAGCCCAAAACAGCGCCAATCATGATGGTCATGGTCCGCTTTTCCTCTAAAGACTTCATCTGAATTTTATTCAACACCAATTTGTTTTTTATAAACGTTTTAACCAAGGTGGCAAGAGCGACTAATATTAATACATATCCTAATGCATGTTTAATGATTTGCTCCTGATTATGAAAATAAGAATCAAATAAATGAAGAATCCCTACCGCTAAAATGGCACTAGGAATACTCCCCATAGCTAAATGTTTGACCAGCTTCAGATTAATCGTTTTTTGCCGCCAATGCTGGAAGGAACCAAACAGCTTTGTTATGGAGTTGTAAAAAAGATCTGTCCCAACTGCGATGGATGGGCTAATGCCAATTAAGATTAATACTGGTGTTAATAGCGCCGCTCCGCCAACTCCAGTTAACCCAACCATAAAGCCAATTAACAGCCCCATTATGATAATGCCAATACTCATAAGGCACACACTCCAATATCTCTTTATACTAAACGTCACAATAAAATATGAAGTAGTTAAATGCCTTGTTACCTTTCAAATGAAATTGACCGAAATACGAGCATAGATTCGGAGCAATAGAAAAAGAACACCAAAGACTTTTTTTCCTTGAATGCTCTATTCCTTACCTGCTATATTTGTTTTCATCACTGCTGGGGTCTTTTTCGTGCTTTCGAGCAATGGGGTTTTCTTTACAGCTTCAATGAACCGGTCAATATCTTTAATGATTGGAACTAAAGCAATTATGACCCGTCCTTTGTCAAAATCCTTTCGGGTAAATGAGTATCGTTTCAATCCAATCGTTCTTGCAGCTTCAAATAGAGCGGCCTGTCTTTGGCCAAAATTGTCCAGTGTAATTCTAAATCGTTCTTCATTCGGATGAATGACTACGGCTAGACCTTCTCGTTCAAACAATTCCGACGCATAATCCGTACCCAATAGGTTAGAAACAAAAATCCCATCTACATATAAATCAGAGCCCTTTACCTCTATTGAACCTTGTTCAACTTGAGCTATATCTCCAATTGTTTTGCCCTTTGAAAAACGTTTTAATATGAAGAATACAAGGAAGCCCACAACCGTACCTGACAAACAATCAATCCAAGTAGTTTTTGTATCCACCACCTGCATGGTTATGGCTGTTACTAGTGCAACAATTAACGAAAAATAATTTCGTGATTCAAACGTTTTGGCAATCCCATCAATATAAGCATCGCCTCGATAAGCATATTCAGTATTCTCGAGATCCTTCAAACTTTCTCTCTCTGATTTACGGACATCTCTAAATTGCTGTGTAGCCGCAGTTAGAAATGTAACGGCAATAAAATTTTTAGTCATTAATGCTGGGATTGCCACAGCACCAATGGAAGCTGATACAAATCCAGTCACTACATGAATCAAATATCCATTCGGGTAACTGGGGTATTGTCGATAATCCTCTTTAATAGTAAACACTCTGGCTAAGGTGCCTACAATAACTGCTGTGACAATCATAACGACATGTTCGTGGGAAATCCATTGTGCTTTCATTTGTTTCACCCCAGCCAGTGATTATTTTTCTTCTTCCTCTTGCAGTTTAATCTTCTTACAGCCGATATAAAGACAGGAATAAATTTCAGTGCCTTCTTTTGCTTTTGCCAACCCTTTGATGTAGGGAGTGACCAAATCCTTAAAGTCTGCACCGACTCCTTCTTCCTCTAAAATTCCATATACATACAGCTTTTTTTCATCAAATAGAAAGGCGACATTTCCGACAGCCTTGTTGTTTGTGTCTACCACATTTAAAACTTGAAATTGGGGTGTAATAACCTCAGGAGAAAAATAAATTTGCACATAAATCTACTCCTTTTTAAGTGAACTGAAGCTTTTCAAATAAAGAATCATTTTCCTTTGTTGGTTCTTTTTTAGCCACATGGATTAGTGCTAGACAAAGAATGGCACAAACCAGTGTTAACCCTGCTGTTGTCAGGAACATTCCAGCGCGGGACCAGTCCATTAATTTACTAAAAATAGGGGGACCAATAGCCACACCCAAAAACCGTACCGATCCGTAAAGTGATGTAACAAATCCTCTGCGGTCTGTCGGAACTGAACCGGTAATAAAACTATTGATACATGGAAGCACTAAACCTGTTCCAACACTGCTAATGACTAAGACCGAAAAAAACGGAATTAATTTTTTAAAGAAAATTAAAGAGGCAAAGGAGCCGGTCATTAACAGAAGACCTATGATGATTAAAGATTTCATCAATTTCATCCTTTTCCCGATTTTACTCCCCGTAATATAAGAAGTGGTAGTCATGAACAGAAGCGGTATTGCTAGTATGCTTCCTTTCAATACACCATCTATATGATGATCTTTTTCAAGAATATCCGATATGTAAAATAAAATACCGAATAAAGTAAACAAACATACAGCACCGGTCAAATAAGCTGCAAATAACCATCTGCCTTCAGTTTTAAAAACCGAAACGAGTCCTTTCACATATTTACCGACAGGTGGCGGTTCCTTCTTTGCCTTTTTTTCTTTAATGAAAAAGATGGTTAGCAAAATGGAAATCAGGCAAAAAAGAGGGAAAGCAAAGAAAGCAGCATACCAAAACAGTAGGGCTAATAAAGATCCGATGATCGGGCTGATTACTTTTCCGAAGCCATTGGAGGCCTCAACCAGTCCAAGAACCTTACTTTGTTCGCCGCCCTTAAATAAGTCTCCTGTCAAGGCCATGGCGATTGGGGCGGTTCCTGCTGCACCAATACCCTGCATAATTCTTCCGGCAAGGATCCACATGTAAGAATTTGAAAACCAAGCAGCTGCAGCCCCGGCAAGCAAACCACCGCTTCCATATAAAATTAATGCTGGAATAATAATAGCTTTACGAGAAAAGCGGTCTGACAAATAACCCAGAACTGGAATGGAAATAGCAGCAGCAATTGAAAAAACTGAAATAATTAGACTTACTTTAAATTGTGATATATCCAAGACAGATTTCATTTTGGGAAGAATCGGAATAAGCATTGAATTTCCCAACACAAGGATAAGAGGGATCGAACCGATTGCAAAAATAGTCATGCCTTTGTGTTTTTGCTGCGACAACAAAAGTACCCCCCTTAAATGAATGTTTAAAGCTCTTATATTGTTTGATATGCCCTCTTTGTTTATTCAAGACAAATGCCTAATTTTTGAGGAAAAACCTCAATCTTTACACATTCACCCAATTTTTGAATAATCTATCCTAGAAAAAAGAGGAGGAGTTTTTCCTATGGACTTTTTAACACTGCCTGAAAGGACCTCTGGAAAGAGAACCTATGGAATCACCTCGATCATTGATTTTGGAACTTCAATGGGGGAATTAAAGCACATCTTATCAGATTACAGTCATTTGATTGACATAGCAAAAATTGGAATTGGTTCAGCTTATGTTACCCCCAACCTTAAGCAAAAAATAGAGCTTTATCAGCAATATGACATTAAGCCGTATTGTGGCGGAACTTTATTCGAGAAATGCTATCATCAAAATAAGGTAGTTGAATACGCAGCATTTTTACGTGATTTAGGAATTGAATGGGTAGAGGTGTCAAATGGGACCCTTGATATACCGCTTGGAGAACGTTTAAATATGATTAACCAATTAAAGCAAGATTTCTATGTTATTTCGGAGGTAGGCTCAAAGGATTGCAAGAAGGAAATGAATATTGATGAATGGAGAAGAGAAATTTCCTTACTGCTTGAAGCCGGGTGTGAATATGTGATTACCGAGGGACGGGATTCGGGGACATCAGGCATTTATGAAAAGACGGGTCAGATTAAAAGCTGCTTGATAGAAGAGTTAATAAAAGATCTTGATCCCAAAAAAATTATTTTTGAAGCTCCGACTCCCAAACATCAGATGTACTTTATAAAAGAAATTGGGGCAAATGTCAATTTGGGGAATGTTAAGCTGCAGGATGTTTTAGTGTTAGAGACGCAGCGATGCGGGTTACGAAGTGAAACCTTTTTCTTGGAGGAACGTGAATGCGAATTACTTTAATAAGGCATCTTCCAACTGAATGGAATCATCAGCAACAATTACAAGGTAGGAGGGATATTGAAATATCCCCCGTTTCGGTTGAATATCAGCAAGGGGTTGCAGAGAATCATCGTCTTTTAACAAAACTTGCACCATTTGACCTCATCTTAGCCAGTAGGTTAAAGCGAACTCATCAAACAGCACAGGTTTACGGGTATGAACCTGAAACAGAAGCTTTATTAGATGAATTAGATTTCGGCTCATTTGAGGGAAAGCCAAAGAAACACTTAAAAGATACCTATGGGGACCTTTGGATTGAACATCCCGAAGAAATCGTATTGGGAGAATCATTACTTCATTTAAAAAAACGAATCGAGTTATTTTTTGAAAAATATCATAGTGTTCATCATTTATTAGCATTTGGCCACGGAGCCTGGATCCGCGCTTCTATTTCTTTTTCCGAATATGGCCACATCAATAACATGAATAAAATAGAACTTAAAAATAATTCATGCGTAACCTTAACAATAAAAGATAGGGAGGGGTGAGGGGGTGTCGGAATTACTTACTTATGAAAATTGGGACCAGCGCATAGTTGATTCAACACTTACAGAGCTGCCCGATTATCTGGACGTATTAAAATGGGCATATCAAACATACAAAGAAGAAATCGTCTATGCTTGCAGCTTCGGGGCCGAAGGGATTGTTTTAATAGACTTAATTCATAAAGTAAATAAAACGGCAAAAATAGTTTTCCTCGACACTGGACTTCATTTCCAAGAAACCTACGATTTAATAAATCAAGTTAAAAACAAATATCCAACATTAAAGATTTCATTAATAAAGCCAAAGTTATCATTAGAAGAACAGGCAAGTAAACATGGATCTGCACTGTGGAAACGTAATCCCAATCTTTGTTGTCACCTTCGAAAGGTTGTTCCGTTGCAGGAAGCATTGAGTGGACACAAAGCTTGGATTTCAGGTTTAAGAAGAGAACAATCCCCAACCCGAAGTGTAACGCAGTACCTTAATAAAGATGATAAATTCAACAACATCAAAATTTGCCCGCTTATCCATTGGAAATGGGAGGATATCTTAGCCTATATTGAAATAAATAAACTTCCATATAACCCATTACATGATCAGGGCTATCCTAGTATTGGCTGCGCACCTTGCACTCAGCCAGTTGCTGATGAAGGAGACTCTCGAGCAGGAAGATGGGCAGGACTGTCTAAAACAGAGTGCGGACTACATCAATTAGACAATAGATAGAGAAGAATCGTTGTGAAAACCGAGGAGGAATCACGTTGACTGAGAGTGTGCCTCATGGAGGTAAATTAATAAATCTATTTGAAAACAACCGACCAATAGATTTTTCATTGAACTATATCGAATTGGATCAAATGGGTTTCAGTGACTTGGAACTAATTGCTAACGGGGCTTACAGTCCCCTAGATGGGTTTATGGGGAAAAAGGATTATGAGTCAGTCGTAAGAAATATGAGGTTAGCGAACGGTTTACCATGGTCACTGCCGATCACAATCGCTGTAACTGCTGAAAAGGCTTCGGAACTAAGTGTGGGTGAAGATGTTAACCTTGCTTTTAGAAATAAAGTTTACGGGAAAATGCGAGTAAAAGAAATCTATCAAGTTGAAAAACATTTTGAGGCAGAGAATATCTTTAAAACAACTGACATGGCCCATCCTGGTGTGAAGAAATTATTTGATCGTCCCGATATATATGTTTCGGGTCCAATTAAACTATTTTACAGGCCTGAAAAAGGATTGTTTGAGCATTTTTATCTAGATCCTCTACAAACAAGAGCAAAATTTAAGGAATTAGGCTGGAAAACGGTTGTTGGGTTTCAGACTCGCAATCCGGTTCATCGGGCACATGAATATATACAAAAATCAGCGTTGGAAACAGTAGATGGGTTGTTTTTAAATCCGTTAGTCGGTGAGACCAAGGCAGATGATATTCCTAGTGAAATCCGAATGAAAAGTTATCAGGTGCTGTTAGAGAATTATTATCCAAAGGATAGGGTGTTTCTTTCTGTCTTTCCAGCTGCAATGCGTTATGCTGGACCACGGGAAGCTATCTTTCATGCTATCGTCAGGAAAAATTTTGGCTGCACCCATTTTATCGTAGGCAGGGATCATGCGGGAGTAGGAAATTATTATGGAACATATGATGCTCAGAAAATCTTCAGCCATTTTAGTGAAGAGGAGCTAGGAATAAAACCTTTATTTTTCGAACACAGCTTTTATTGTAAAAAATGCGAAAACATGGCCTCTGAAAAAACATGCCCTCATACAAAGGAACACCACGTAATACTCTCAGGGACCAAAGTAAGGGGAATGCTGAGAGATGGGGTACAACCACCAAAAGAATTCAGTCGTCCAGAGGTTGTTGAGATACTAATTCAAGGAATGAAGGAAGTTTTTACAAAATAAAAAAGGATGTCGAAAATGGGGAAAAACAGGAATATCACTTGGCATCATATTACCGTCTCAAAAGCGGACCGCCACTTAATGAATGGGCATAAAAGCTGTGTTTTGTGGTTTACTGGACTATCTGGATCTGGTAAATCGACATTAGCTAATGCTGTGGATCTAGAATTATTTCAACAGGGGATACGAAGTTATGTGTTGGATGGTGATAATATCCGTCATGGACTGAACAAGGATCTAAGCTTTGGTGTGGGTGATCGAAAAGAGAATATTCGTCGAATTGGTGAAGTGGCAAAATTGTTTGTTGACAGTGGGCAAATAGTCTTAACCGCCTTCATATCACCATTTTCGCAAGACCGCGATTTGGTTCGTAACATGTTTGCAGCTGATGAATTTATCGAAATATATCTGAAATGCCCGATTTCAGTCTGCGAAAACAGGGATCCTAAAGGCCTTTATCTAAAAGCAAGAAAAGGAGAAATTGCAGAATTCACTGGGATTTCTTCCCCCTATGAGGCACCTAAGAAACCAGAAGTTACTATCGAAACTGCTATGGAAACAATTGAAGAATCGGTAAATAAGGTTATCGATTATTTAACGAAAAAGAAGATCCTGTAATAGGTAGGATCTTCTTTCTTATCTTCGCCGCCAATTTGCAGTCAGAAACAATAGCTTTTGAAAGCGTAACTCATAAATAAAATCAATAATATTAGTGGATAGAAATTGACATATTACCGCAAAAATGACAATTTTATAATCAATCACCAATGCAGTTAACAAAAAGATAATTAGATTAATGCCCATCATCACTTTTCCCGGACTCCACTTTTTATATGAGGCTATCATTAATGCAGGTATGACCATCCCTCCGCTGGATGCCCCGGCGCGGATTAGCAAACCCACACCCACTCCAAACAAGAGACTCCCCGCACCAATGTCTACTAATAAATGAAAATGCAGATGAGGTACATGGGCCGTAATGAATGATACAGTCGTTGAGGTCGTTGCTACGGAAATAATCGTACGTAATGTCCAAGTGTAGCCAAAATGTTTTAACGCGAAAAGTAAAAAAACGATATTGGCCAGCCATAAGGAAAAGCCAAGTGAAAGATGGAACCAATGGTTCAATAAAATCGCTAATCCAGCTGCTCCGCCGGATGGGATGGAATGTGGAAATAAAAATAAGGACATCGACAGTCCTTGCAAAGTTCCCCCAAAAAGTAAAACACCATAAACTAACAGTTTTTTGCTCATTTTATTGGAATTCATTCCTCCTAGGACTTGCCTTCCTTGTCCATTTTATGAGGAATGAAAAAAAAATATGAGAAAATAATATAGCAGTTTTAAGCCCGAATAATTAAGTAATCATTATTTTTTAATTTTACTATTTCTGCTTTCAAGGCCTTGGCAATTTCCAAAGTCGTATCTTTAAGCTCTTCTTCTGTCTTAAAGGATAGAAAAAGTGGAGCTCCAGTTACTTTTCGTTCTTCATTTGATGTTAGATAAGCAATTATTTTATAATCGGGTTTCATGTTGGATTCCTTTGCCATCGCGATCCTCCATAGCTATTAGTTTTGCTTATTTTTTCCAATGGAAAGAATGAATATTCTCCCCTTTAAAAAATATTTCCCAATTGCATTTCTTCTAAATTAAGGTTTTAATATAAATAACCCCTTTAATCCCATTGAATAATCATCAAATTCCGATTAATATTATTTTAGTATAAAAGAATCTGGAAGTTAGTTGCAGATTAAGTAAGCCTGTCCCTTGACAAAGCCAAATTGGAAGTAGGAGACAAAGTCTATTTCTAGTTTGGTTTTTTTATAAAGATATAGAAAGGAACAAGAAAGAGAGATGAATAGTTCCATAGTTAAGATTGAAAAAAGATTATTATTGGAAAAGTATCTGAAAGAAAGTCTTATTCATCATAAACCATTATTAGATTGTGATTCAGATGCTATTTATGCGATGGATTTGGATGGCTATTTTTTACCGGTTAATCCAGCATGTGAGCAACTATTTGGCTATGAAGCAGAAGAATTCTCAAAACTTTCTTATATGAAAGTGATTGTTCTTGAGCATTTAGAGCGGGCATTCTCCTTCTTTTATCAATCGGTGGATGGAAAATTACAAAATTTTGATTGTCAGATTATCCATAAAAGCGGCGAAATCATTGACGTAAATATCACCAATTATCCTATTCTAATTGATGGGAAAATTGTGGGAGTTTATGGAGTTGCCAAAAATATTACGGAAATAAAACAAAAAAGAAAAAAATACATAGAAGAAATGCAGCACCGCGAAGAAATTTATCGCGAAATAGTCGAACATTCCCCTGATGCTGTTGTGATTGCCAGAAATGAAGAGGTTTTATTTGCCAATGACACAGCTGTAGCATTAATTGGGGCACTAAATAAGTATGAACTTATAGGAAGAAACTTATTTGATTTTGTGGATCCTTGTTACTACGATGTGGTGGAAAAACGGGTTAAAGATGTTGAGAAGGGAAGCGCCGTTGATTTTATGGAGCAAAGATTGATCCGTAAGGACGGTAAAAAAATTGAAGTAGAAGTTAAGTCCATCCCTGCTATTTATCAAAATGAACCTGCCCGACATATCATTATTCGCGATATTACCGAAAAGAAAAGGACTCAAGAGCTGTTGCTTCAATCGGAAAAATTATCGGTTGCCGGACAATTGGCTGCGGGTATCGCTCACGAAATCAGAAATCCAATCACAGCTATAAAGGGCTTTATTAGGCTGATGGAAGCCGCAAATGAATTTAAACAAAATTATTTAGAAATTATTAATTCAGAAATGAACCGTATTGAGCTGATTCTTAGTGAATTACTCTTACTATCGAAGCCACAAAAAATGAAGTTTAAAAGGGGAAACATCCTCACTATTTTAGAACATGTAAAAGCTCTGATTGATACACAGGCTATCATGAATAATGTAGAAATTGAGATTCAATCCTTTTCAGAGATTCCTAGCTTTATTTGTGATGAAAATCAATTAAAACAGCTGTTTATCAATTTTCTTAAAAACTCTATTGAAGCCATGCCAAACGGCGGAAAAATTACGATTGAAGTAGGTTTGCTTGAATCTAATCAGATCCAGCTTCGTGTCATTGATCAGGGGTGCGGGATACCTGAGGAACAGCTCCATCGGATTGGCCAACCATTCTTTACAACAAAAGAAAAAGGCACGGGCCTTGGACTGATGATCAGTCTGCAGATCATCGACAATCACAACGGAACTTTCCAAATTTTTAGTAATCAGAATGGGACGACCATCGTCACAACCTTTCCAATATAAGTCAAAAGGTGTCAGGCACCCTTTGACTTTTTTTATATGATTGACGAAATGATATTTTTATGATATTTATTTTATTGTGTTTAGCACTCAATGTATTAGAGTGCTAATTGTACTTGTAGCTTTTAAATTTAACTTTAAGGGAGAGGTCTTATATGGAAGTGAAGCAGTTTAAGGCAGAGTCGAAACGATTATTAGACATGATGATCCATTCCATTTATACGCATCGGGAAATTTTCTTAAGAGAGTTAATTTCAAATGCCAGTGACGCAATTGATAAGATTTATTATAAAGCACTGACAGATGATTCAATTTCTTTCGATAAAGACGATTTTTACATAAAGGTAGTTGCTAATCAGGCAGACAGAACCTTGAAAATAATGGATAAAGGAATTGGAATGACGAAGGAGGACCTAGAAAATAACCTTGGCACGATCGCCAAAAGTGGTTCTTTAGCGTTTAAATCAGAAAATGAATTGAAAGATGGTTATGATATTATCGGTCAATTTGGAGTGGGTTTTTATTCTGCTTTTATGGTTGCTGATGTCGTAACTGTGATCAGTAAGGCATTGGGAAGTGAGGAGGCCTACAAATGGGAATCTCAAGGGGCAGAGGGATACACCATTACACCAGTTGATAAAGACTTTGTTGGAACAGAGATTATTTTAAAAATGAAAGAAAACACAGAAGAAGAAAACTATGACGAGTATTTACAAGAATATCGCCTGAAATCTATTATCAAAAAATATTCTGATTTCATTCGCTACCCCATTAAAATGGATGTGACCAAGAGCCGTTTAAAAGAGGGCAGTGACAATGAATATGAGGACTTTCAAGAGGAAGAAATCATTAATAGTATGGTTCCAATCTGGCGCAAAAATAAAAAGGAACTGACTGATACTGATTATGAACAATTTTATACTGAAAAACGATACGGCTTTGATAAGCCATTAAAGCATATTCATGTAAGTGTTGATGGGGCTATCAGATATAACGCCATTTTGTATATACCTGAGAACATTCCATTTGATTATTATTCTCCGGAGTTCGAAAAGGGACTTGAATTATATTCAAGCGGTGTCCTAATCATGAACAAATGTGCTGATTTACTGCCTGATTATTTTAGTTTTGTGAAAGGGCTAGTGGATTCAGAAGATTTGTCACTAAATATTTCAAGAGAAATGCTGCAGCATGATCGCCAATTGAAGCTAATTGCGAAAAACATTAGTAAAAAAATTAAGAGTGAATTACAAAGCTTATTAAAAAATGAGCGAGAAAAGTATGATCAATTCTATCAATCATTCGGCAGACAGTTAAAGTTTGGAGTTTACAGTGATTTTGGTAGTCATAAGGAAGAATTGCAAGATCTTCTGATGTTTTATTCTTCTAAAGAGAAAAAGCTAGTAACGCTTGACGAGTACGTTGCAAGGATGCCTGAAGACCAAAAATATATTTACTATGCTGTTGGCGAATCAAATGAGAGAATTGACAAGCTGCCGCAAACCGAACTAGTTGCCGATAAAGGCTATGAAATTTTATACTTTACGGATGATATCGATGAATTTGCTATTAGAATGCTAATCAATTATAAAGAAAAAGAATTCAAATCCGTTTCAAGTGGTGACTTAGGAATAGAAGCAGACGAAACAAAAAATGAGACTGAAAATGAGAATGTTGAAAATAAAGAGCTCTTTGACCTCATGAAGAGTATCCTATCTGATAAAGTGAAGGACGTAAGAGTTTCTAAACGATTAAAATCACACCCGGTTTGTTTGACAACAGATGGTGAAGTATCTATTGAAATGGAAAAAATCCTGAACGCCATGCCAAACAATCAGAATATTAAAGCAGACAAAGTACTAGAAATTAACATAAATCATGAAGTATTCCAATCGTTAAAAGAAGCATTCCAACACGACAAAGACAAACTAACACTTTTCACCAACCTGCTTTACAATCAAGCATTACTCATCGAAGGGCTTCCAATCGAAGACCCTGTAGAATTCACCAACAATATCTGCAAAATCATGGTATAAGTAAAAAAACTAGATCCGCCAAACCGGTGGATCTAGTTTTTTATTATGTAATACTTGATTTAGTGTAAATTTCTGTCGACGTATTTTCCGTAATCAGGGATGGCTAAGTGATCGAAATGTTGAACGAGGTTTTGTAAACCGATGGTCAGAGCATCCCCAGAAAGAGGAAGACCATGGCCTGTTACCGCAACAGAAGGATTCAGCGCTGCAAGTTTACTAACGGATTGCTTCGCTTGTTGCCAGTCAGTTGTTAGGTATCTTGGTGGCCCACTTACTTCTTCTTCCTGGGTTATCACTTTGTAAAGGGAATCTTGTTTTACGTTAATAAAAGCATCTCCAACTATTAAGGCCCTGTCTTGTTCTCTAAAGAAAGAGACATGTCCTGGTGAATGCCCTGGAGTATGAATCCAACGAAATCCCTTCATATATGGAACGCTGCCGTCTGCAGGTAATGCGTGGACGTAAGATCCAAGATTTATTGGTTCATTTGGAAACAACGGGGACATTTTGGCCACCAAGCCTCCTTCAACAGATGAATCTGGTTCAGGATAACTAGTTTTCCCTGTTAAAAATGGTAACTCCCTTTCATGTGCGTATACAGGAATCTCCCACTCATTAACCAATTCAATAATCCCGCCAACATGATCAAAGTGACCATGTGTTAATATAATCGCTTTTGGTTTTCTGCCTTCACCAAATTTTTCCGCAGTCACGGCCACTATTTCAGAAGCGGATCCAGGCATACCAGCGTCAACCAAGACAAAATCTTCTGAATTACCGAATAAACAAATGTTAACAATTTGGATGGTATAGCAATATAAATCCGGCAGCACTTCAATTCCTACACCACTTCCAATGGAGGTTGCTGGAATCATTTTATAATCTTCACCATATGACAACTCTTTTTCCAATAAAAACACTCCTTGTCGTTAAGATGACTAGGAGTAGTTTATCCCATAAACAAAGTGTGTAATCTTAATTAATTAGGCTCAACATGAACATTCACATCAAAAACACCATGCTCGTCCATTAAAACACTCTCAACTCTCGTGGCAACATCGTGAGCATCACGAATATTTAAATTGGAATTAACTAAGATCACCACATCGACAACTGCATTATTTCCGTAATTTCTGGCTTTGATATCTGAAATTCCCTTAACACCAGGTATTTTTTGAATAGCTTCACGGTAGACATTGATTTCCTGATCATCAAATCCGTCTGTTAATGTATGGGAAGCATCACGGAAAATATCCCAAGCTGTATGACAAATTAAGAAACCAACAATGATTGCCGTTACCGGATCAAGCCATGGGAGATGAAACTGTGCTCCCAATATCCCAATTACCGTTCCCACACTAACCCAAGCATCGGAAAGATTATCTTTGGCAGCGGCCATTACAGCTTGACTACGAATCTCTTTGGCTAGTTTCTTGTTATATCGATAAACAAAATACATCACAACCGCACAAAATAACCCCGTTATCGCAGCAATGGGGTCCGGTGCAGTTGTCTTTCCATTGATCACAGACGTAAACGCCTCATAAAGTACACGCAATCCAATAGCCATCATAATGAAAGAAGAAATCATTGAGGCAACGGTTTCTGATTTCCAATGACCATAGGGGTGATCATGATCAGCTGGTTTTTGGGATAGTTTTAATCCCACCAGAACTACGATAGAGGCAAGGACATCCGTCGTGTTATTTAATCCATCAGCCGTTAGCGCTTCGGAATGGGCAGCGTATCCGATGATTAATTTCAAAGTTGCTAAACATAGGTATGCAATGATACTAATGATAGCACCTTGTTCACCTTTTTTTAATTCTAAATATTTTTGCTGTTCCATAAAAAGGGCTCCTATATTTTTATCTTCCATTTTATCTTAGCAACCAAATGACATGTGGGTCTAGAGAAACCTTTTTAATCTATGTTAACTTTTGTCGATAAGGACAAAAGTGTTTCGTTAGGTAAAACCATGGAAAATTCTGAAAAAATGAGGATTACTTTATCAAAAGGTACAAATTTTTTAAATATTTTCACTAACAATATTGACAAATTCCTATTGGTATAATAGGATTAATTCCATCAACCACTAAAAGGTGGTACCTTAAGTGGAATAAATAACAGATATTTTAGAAAAGGAGGCGAATCATTTGCAAACATCTGAATGGGAGGAAATTTCCAAGCAGATTAAAAGAATGCTAGAAGAATTAAATTACGGCTCCATCACACTGGTTGTTCAAGATGGAAAGATCATCCAAATTGAGAAAAATGAAAAGGTTCGTCTTCAATCAAATAAGCCACGCTGACTAGACAAACTAGAGGCGGTCTTCACATATTCAGATGAAGACTGCCTTTTTTATAAGCAGAGGAGAGGAATTACGATGAAAACTGCGATTATATTTGAAAATTGGAGCCAAATCTCCGATAGCTTTTCTATAGAGGATGATACAAAAGGGGCACTTGCCGTCTTAGAGTGGGCATACCAAAGTTATCCTGAAGATCAAATCGTTTATTCATCAAGTTTTGGGGCAGAAGCAATTGTCCTAATTGATTTGATCTATCAGGTGAAAAAAGATGCCCATATCGTTTTCTTAGATACAGATCTTCATTTTCCGGAAACATATGATGTGATTGATAAAATCCAGAAACGGTTCCCGGAATTAAAAATTGAAAAGAAAAAGCCTGCCATTAGTTTGGATGAACAAGCTGCACAGTATGGGTCTGCACTTTGGAAACGGGATCCTAACCAGTGTTGTCAGTTAAGAAAAGTCATTCCGTTAAGAGAAACATTAACCTCAAAACAAGCTTGGATTTCAGGTTTGCGTCGGGAGCAATCGCCAACCCGCAAAGATACACAATTCCTTAACCGGGATGAAAAATTTGAAAATATTAAAATATGCCCGCTTATTCACTGGACATGGGATGAGGTTTGGAATTACATTCGTGAAAAAGATCTTCCATATAACGAATTACATGACCACAATTACCCAAGCATAGGGTGTTTCCCTTGTACTCAGGCTGTTTTAGAAGGTGGAGATTCCCGTGCAGGGCGCTGGGCTGGCAGCGGAAAAACAGAGTGCGGCTTGCACATGAAATAATGAACTTCCCATAGCACGGGAAAAGGAGGGATTCCTTACGCTTACCATCATCGCGATTATAATAGGTTTGTTTTTTGCAATCAATATCGGTGCGAGTGGAGCGGCAGCCTCAATGGGGATCTCGTACGGCGCCGGAGTGGTGAAAAAGAGAGTAGCTCTCCTCCTATGCGGAGCAGCTGTATTCCTTGGTGCTTGGCTTGGGGGTGGGGAAGTTGTCAAAACAATAGGAAGCGGAATCGTTCCAAGTGAGACTTTTACAAATGCTATTGCATTAATTGTATTAGCCTCAGCTGCACTATCACTGTTTTTGGCAAATACCTTTGGTATACCACTTTCTACCAGCGAAGTAGCAGTAGGCTCCGTGGTTGGGGCAGGGATTGTTTATCAATCTGTTATTTTAGGCAATATTTTGTGGATTGCCCTATTCTGGCTACTAACTCCATTTGCGGCGTTTATCATCGCCATTCTCGCTATAAAAATTTTAAAAATAAAAACGATCAAAGGTTTGGTTGAAAAACCAAAATTTATTCCAATCCTGTCTATTCTAGTTGTCTTTATGGGGTTGTTTGAAGCGTTCTCAGCGGGGATGAATAATGTTGCCAATGCAGTAGGACCACTTGTTGCAGCTTCCATCATATCAAAAGGGGACGGAATTTTCTGGGGAGGACTGGCAGTAGCAGTAGGTGCCATCATTCTTGGTCACAAGGTTATTGAGACCAACGGTAAAAAAATAACAGACCTTAGACTTGAAGAAGGATGTATCATATCAGGAACTGGAGCAAGTATTGTTACAGCAGCATCCGTTTTCGGCATTCCAGTTCCGCTTACACAAATTACGACTTCTTCCATTATCGGTATCGGTTTTGCCAAGCATGGTTTATCCGTGTTAAAAAAGGATATTGTAGTTCAATTGTTAACAGTTTGGATAGTTTCGCCAGTTTTGTCGATGGTCATATCATATACAATAATTCAATTAGTAATCGTTAGAAATGTTTACCCAATAATCATGATCATTGGGGCACTTATATCTGTGTTTGGCGTACGATCGTTAATGAAACGCCCCATTTCAAAAACAAATGTCACAGAAACTAATGTACCTAAGGAATTCTAATAAAGAAAGGTTGATTGAAAATGTCATTTTTACCAAAACCACATGGCGGAAAATTAATAAATTCATATCGTCCCAATTTCGATTATAGTGATATTGCAAAAGAATTAGAAATTGACTCAATTGCTCTTAGTGATTTAGAGTTAATCGGGGTTGGTGTATTTAGCCCCCTAACAGGCTTTTTAGGGCAAAAGGATTATGAATCGGTTGTTAGCAGAATGCGTTTAGCAGATGATACCATCTGGTCAATCCCTGTTAACCTTCCTGTTTCACAAGAATTTGCAGCTAATTTAGCAGTAGGCGAGAAAATCAAATTAAAGCATAAAGATGTTGTATATGGCGTAATTGAGGTTTCTGAATGGTATGAACCAAATCTTCAAAAGGAAGCTGTCGAGGTATATAAGACAGATGAATTGGCACATCCTGGAGTGAAACGACTTTTTGAAAGAGGCCCGGTATATGTTGCTGGGGATGTAACTCTAGTTAAGAAACCAGAAAAAGGCGTATTCGGCGATGTCTGGTTTGAGCCAAAAGATATAAGAGTACTATTTGAAGAGAAGGGTTGGAAAACAGTGGTTGGTTTCCAAACAAGGAATCCAATTCACCGTGCCCATGAATACATTCAAAAAGCAGCTTTAGAAACAGTTGATGGATTGTTTGTGAATCCATTGGTTGGCGAAACAAAATCAGATGATATCCCTGCAGATGTACGCCTTAAAAGCTATCGGGCATTACTTGACAACTATTATCCTAGTGACCGTGTACAGCTAGGAGTACATCCTGCTGCCATGCGTTATGCCGGTCCGCGTGAAGCCATTTTCCATGCGCTTGCCCGTAAGAACTATGGCTGTACACATTTCATCGTCGGTCGTGACCATGCTGGTGTTGGAAACTATTATGGGACATATGACGCCCAATATATTTTCAGTAACTTTACAGAACAAGAGTTAGGAATTAAACCTTTATTCTTTGAGCACAGCTTCTATTGCACAAAGTGCGAAGGAATGGCATCTGATAAAACATGTCCACATGGTAAAGAAGATAGAGTGATTCTCTCAGGAACAAAAGTGCGTGAAATGCTTCGAGCTGGTGAACTTCCGCCTTCCACATTCAGCCGTAAAGAGGTTGTTGAAGTACTAATTGAAGGTTTACGAGAGAAAGCTCACGCATAGGGAGGAATTGGGATGTCTAAAGCAACGAATATAACTTGGCATAATACAACAGTCACGAAAGAAGATCGTCGCCAGCGGAATGGACACGGCAGTTGTGTTCTCTGGTTTACCGGATTATCTGGTTCTGGGAAATCAACAATCGCCAATGCCGTATCCCATGAGTTGCACCGTCTTGGAATTAGTGAATATGTACTTGATGGAGATAATATTAGACACGGCTTAAATAAAGATCTCGGCTTTTCTGAAGCTGACCGTACAGAAAATATCCGTAGAATAGGTGAAGTGGCGAAACTGTTCGTGGACAGTGGAAAAATCGTTACCACTGCTTTTATTTCACCATTTCGTTCTGATCGCGATCAAGTCCGGGAGCTGTTTGAACAAGGAGAGTTTATTGAAATCTTCATTAGCTGTCCAATTGAGGAATGTGAACGAAGGGATCCTAAACAGTTATATGCCAAGGCAAGACGAGGAGAAATCAAGGATTTTACCGGTATTGATTCCCCGTATGAAGCTCCGGTACAGCCTGAATTGATCATTCATTCGGATGCAGTGGAAGTGGAAGAAGCTGTTAAGCAGGTCTTGGATTATTTGAATAAGAAAGAAATTATTTAGTAGAAGGCTATGTTAAAGAATACTGTTGATTTTAAACCCTGTTGATTGGATCGGAAAGCACGAAGACTCCTCGAAAATGCTAACGCATTTCCTTCGTGCGTGGGCGAAGTCTAGGAAGAAAATCATGTGGGAGTACGGTTCTGGAGAGACCCCGCAGGCGCAAGCGCCGAGGAGGCTCGCCGAAACGCCCACGGAAAGCGAAGTGCCTGGAGCGGAAATCAACATACAAGTTTAACAGAGCAAAATAGAAAGGAGCAGCCATCATTGAAAGCAATACTTTACATTGGTCACGGAACTCGTTCTAAAACAGGACTTCAAGAGGCAAAAGCGTTCATTCAGCGAGTAATGGAGCGTAGTAATGTACCCATTCAAGAAATTAGCTTTTTAGAGTTGGCTGAACCGACCATTGCCGAAGGATTTCGTCGATGCGTAGAAAGGGGAGCAACAGAAATTACTGTTGTTCCTTTATTTCTTTTGGCTGCCGCCCATATTAAAGAAGATATCCCAAAAGCACTTAATGAGATTAGTATGCTATTTCCAAAGGTTTCTTTTCAAATCACCGAGCCTTTTGGTATTCAAGATTGCCTATTGGACGGGCTTGCCGAGTTAATAAAGGATACCGCAGGTGAGGTTTCAGAAAATGATTCAGTGTTAATAGTCGGTAGGGGGAGCAGCGACCCGGCCATTCAGCTTGCTTTTGATCAAATAGCCAATGGCCTGCAGTGCCGACTTGATGCGAAGCGGATTTCTGTTTGTTTTTTAGCGGCATGCCGTCCAACATTGACAGAAGGATTAGAAAGGCTAACAGAAGAAACTTCCGAGAGAATCATTGTTGTGCCCTATTTATTATTTTCCGGCCTCCTGTTAAACGAAGTCCAGCAAAAAGTCCGCCGCTTACAAAAACAAGGGCACTCAATTATAAGCACCGTTCCTTTAAGCAGGCACAAAATTTTTGAAGACCTCTTAATTCAATGAATCATTAATTAGAACCTTTTTGAGGTTCTTTTTAATAACCTGAATAATACGTTTTTTATACACGTTGATTGGAGTGGAAGGCACGTAGACTCCCTGCGGGAGGACGGGGCAGGGGAGAGACCCCGGAGGCGCCAAAGCGCTGAGGAGGCTCCCCGGACCGCCCGCTGAAAGCGAAGTGCCTGGAGCGTAAATCAAACCCTACTTTGGAAAGCACTTTTATAGGATAAAATATTTTGGAAGTCGAAACATTTTATTGTAAAATGAATGTGGAGTAGGTTGGATATACTAAAGTTCTGTCTAATCCATATAACATAAGAGAGGGGTTATCATATGCCAAAGAGTCTCAAAGATACAACTACCTTACATAACGGAATCAAAATGCCTTGGTTTGGACTAGGGGTTTTCAAAGTCAAAGAAGGAGAAGAAGTGGTTAATTCTGTCAAGGCTGCTATTAAAAATGGTTATATCAGCATTGATACCGCTGCCGTCTATCAAAACGAAGAAGGAGTGGGAATAGGGATTAAAGAATCAGGAATTCCAAGAGAGGAACTATTTATTACCTCAAAAGTATGGAATTCTGATCAGGGCTATGAATCCACCTTGCAGGCATATGAAACAAGCTTAAAGAAATTGGGTTTGGATTACCTCGATTTATATTTAATCCACTGGCCAGGCAAAGATCGATACAAAGAAACATGGAAGGCTCTTGAAAAATTATATAAAGATGGTAAAGTCCGGGCAATCGGAGTCAGCAACTTTAATGTTCATCACTTAGAGGAATTATTAAAGGATGCTGAAATCAAGCCTATGGTCAATCAAGTGGAATTCCATCCACATTTAACACAAAAAGAACTCTTGGCATTTTGCCAAAAAGAAGGAATCCAGCTTGAAGCATGGTCACCACTAAAGCAGGGACAACTTCTGGAAGATACAACCATAAATCAAATTGCTGAAAAATACGGAAAAACGGCTGCTCAAGTAATCCTGCGTTGGGACGTACAGAATAAGGTCGTCACTATTCCAAAATCTATTAAAGAAGAGCGGATTATTCAGAATGCTGATATTTTCGATTTTGAGCTTTCAGCAGATGATATGGCTAGAATCGATGGCTTAAATAAAGATGAACGAGTTGGTCCAGATCCTGACCATTTTACCAATGGTTTCTAAACCTAAAAGAGGACGGTCACTACCCTGAATAGTGACCGTTTTTCAATAACTTATAGAAGTGCTTTAAATGCATTTCTAACGACATCACCGCGGCTGATAATCCCCACTAAAACGCCATTTCGTTCTACAGGGACTTTCTTAATTTGTTTTTTTCCTAAAAAAGCAGCAATGTTCTCAATATCTTCATTCCAAGACACAGTGAAAACTTTCTTTTTAGCAATTTCCATAACATTAAGGTTTAACAGACGTTTTTCCCGTTCTTCAAACTCTTCCTGGTCCCCTTTTATGACAAAAGTGTAATAGAAATTATCCACTACACGGTCTTCATGCTTCCCAATATAACGCAAAATATCGCCATCACTAACATAAGCAACTACTTCATTTCTATCATTAACCACAGGAAGTCCGCTGATCCGGTACTCTAAGAATTTCTCGATTACCGACCTGACTGAATCACTTTCCTTTACTTTGTGGACTTGGGTTATCATGATCTCATTTGCTTTCATAGTGTTTCCTCCTTAATCCAAATGGTTTCGAAAAGGATTGAATATAGCTATTATACTCCTAATATTTTTTTCAATCGACTACATCTCCTATAATTTTCCTCACTATTTATAAAGTATAGAAGAAAACGTGATTGCCATTTTCAAAAAAACCGACTATTGGCGAGTCTAAAGGGAGCAGATAGATTTATGGAAAAAAACGGGAAGGTAATACATTCAAGCAACTAAAAAATAGGCAGACTAAGCTGCCTATTACGAATTACATAACCTTCACTTTGAGAGGTTCTAAGAGCTCGATAAATTGTTCAAAGGGTAGTTCACAAGCGGGGTACTTTACCAATAAATCCAACATCGTCATTTTTACATTATTTATGCCTGTTTTCATTTCATTCAACTCACGTTTATGAGGGGGACAAACTGTATGTTCGGCAAGTTCATGGAGTTGCTTCTCCGTAACTTGTTCCTGTAAGTCGACACTATACGTTAACAAATCCCGCATTCGGACTGGTATATCCAGCGGAAGATGTTCTAATTTTTCTTTGTTACCAGATAGAAGGATGAGTTCATTCCCATTTAATGCGAATCGGTTAAGAGCCTTTTCTACAACATCAGAAGGATTTTGAGATAACCTCCCTTTGAAAGTTGGATGAGAAGGAGTAGCATTGTTTGCATCTTCATTCTCTTGAATAAAATGTACAGATAGTGTACTTGATGTGTCAGAGTCAACAGTCATTTCTAATCCTAAAGTATGAAAAATGTTTGGCCATAATTGACTGTGCCATTCTTCAAAATGCAGATCAAAATCTCCGCTAGCATCTCCTTGACCTTTTGGTGAAACACGGTAGGCTCCCAATTCACTCAGCTTTTCGTCTATTAGAGTTGGAACGCTTTGATAGGTGCTTGCCCAATTTGTATCACCACATCCGAATACGGCATATTTTACATTTTCTAAAGAAGCAGGTTCAGCATCCTTAAGCCATTTGACAAATTTTCTAGCATTTTTTGGAGGATTCCCATTGTAAGAGGAGGTAACTATTATCACCACACCATCCTTTGGGAGTACGCCAGCGTATTCATCGAGCGCAGCGAATTCACTCCGAAATCCTTTGAAGCGTGCTGTTAAGGATAGGTCGCGAGCCATTCCTTCAGCATTCCCCATATTCGAACCGTAAAGCACAAGAAGCGGTGTATTATGTGCATTCTTAATGGATTGTTGGTTTGCCCAAGCTTGTTTTTCAAAATACTGTTGAGTATTGTCTGTATCGCTAGCCATTAAGGCAAAATTACTTTCAGGATCACGCGGGCGGACTTTCATCGTTAATCCATCTGGTTTTAAGGTTAAGGTTTCTTTTACCTCGAGCTGATAATTTGTATGGTCAATTAATTCAAAGTGTTTTAAGATCATCCCAATTAACAGGGTAGCCTCATGCATGGCAAACTGTTGTCCGATACAAGCGCGTTGTCCATTCCCAAACGGTTTATATGCATGGTGTGGCACTTTTTTTGGATCGGAAAATCGTTCCGGTTTAAATTCTTCGACATCGTCGCCCCAAGCATCCTTATCGCGATGGAGTTTTAAATTCATTATGTTAACAACTTCACGTCTTTTTAGTGGATACTTACCGGCCAGAATCGTGTCTTCTTTGGCATAAAGCGAAAACATAGGGGCGGTTGGCCACAATCTTAGAGACTCATTTAAAATCATTCGTATATACTTAAGATTTCGCACCTGCTGGTAGGTCGGTACTGAACCAGATAAAACGCGATCCACTTCCTCATAAGCCTTTGCTAATTTTTCTGGATGTTTCATAAGAAAATACAAAGTGAATGAAAGAAGCCCACTGGTTGTTTCATGACCGGCAATTAAGAAAGTAATAATTTGATATCGGATATTTTCATCTGTTAATTTTTCACCAGTTTCGGGATCTGAACTATTCAGCATTCTTGACAGAAGATCCTCACCATCATGTTCTTCACTGGATTTACGTTCCTTGATAATTTCGTCTACTAAAGAGAACATATATTGGATATCCTGTTTAAATTGTCGTCTTTTCTTTACCATCCATTTATCCTGAATACCAAGACGATTGCTCTGATTCATTGCTTCATCAAGAGCACTGGACATACATTGAATAAATTGATGGGGTTTTTCTCTATAGAAGCTGTTAAAACGGTAGTTAAATCCACAAAGCCCAATTGTATCCAGCGTAAGCCTTGTCATATCTTCAGGAACATCGATACTTTCATCAGAATTAAGCCTGCCCCATTTTTGGATTAGTTGTACAGCAATATCCACCATCATGGAGTGATAACCCTTCATGGCACTTTGGCTGAAGCTCGGCAGCAGTATATTATGGGCTTTTTTCCAATTTTCTTCTTTCGTCCAACTCGTAAAAAGACCATCACCCGAAAAAGATCGGACCTTCTGTAACGGTGCATTCACAAGCTTATCAAAACGGGATTCATCACAGGCATCCTTGACCAATTCTCCAGAAGATATGAAAATACCTGTCCCTGTAGGGAATTTGAGTTTAAAAATTGGTCCATACTCATAGGCAAGCTTCATGATTGATTGGGATGGCTTTTGCAGGTCTAATTGTGGGAGATTCCCTAACGGACCAAAGGTTTTTGGTTGCGGAATTTCAGTCTTGTTACTATTTGTTGACACCATTAATCCTTCCTTTCTTTCTAACTTTCATTTATAATTTCGAAATAATATTTTAGTAAATTATAACATTTAAGTTGTGATAATATAAGATAACAACTAATTAAAAATTCTGACAAATTTCTACAATATTCTCTGAATTCAAAATCTCCTAATTCCTGTTAAATTGTGAAAAATAATGAAAGCGATTTCATAATTGTGAAAGTCTCACTTATTTTTTAACAAATGATGATAAAGGTTTAAGGGCATGGAAACGCAAATAAATTATTATTTTAACGTAGTAATTTCCAATGGTGTCTGTCACCATTATCAATATACAGAGAGTAATTATAAAATTAATAGTTTAAAAAGGAGACAAGTTTAAAATATATGTTATTATTGCTATGAAAGTTTTATTTTTTAAGGTGGGATAGTAAATGGAGAATAATGTAAAACGGATTGAACATGATTTTTTAGGGGAGAAAGAGATTCCTGCTGGTGTTTATTATGGAATTCAGACATTAAGAGCAGTAGAGAACTTTCCGATTACTGGGTATCGAATCCATGAAGAATTAATTAAAGCGCTTGCAATCGTGAAAAAGTCTGCAGCCATTGCTAACATGAACACAACGCGTCTATACAGTGGGCTTGGTGAAAAAATTGTTCAGGCAGCCACTGAAATTATTGAAGGTAATTGGCACGAACAGTTCATCGTAGACCCGATTCAGGGTGGTGCAGGTACTTCGATGAATATGAATGCCAACGAAGTTATAGCTAACCGTGCTCTTGAATTGATGGGACATGAGAAAGGGGCTTATAAACATTTAAGTCCAAACAGTCATGTCAATATGTCACAATCAACAAATGACGTGTTCCCTACGGCGATACATATTGCTACCCTTAAATTATTAGAAAAATTATTAGACACCATGAAAGAAATGCATAAGGTGTTTCAGGAAAAAGCAAAGCAGTTTGAAAAAGTGATCAAAATGGGACGTACTCACCTTCAAGATGCTGTACCGATCCGTCTTGGACAGGAATTTGAAGCTTACAGTCGAGTTCTAGCACGAGATATTAAACGAATTGAAGATTCCAGAAATCACTTATATGAGGTAAATATGGGAGCAACAGCAGTAGGTACTGGATTAAATGCTGACCCGAAATATATCCAAGATGTGGTAAAGCAATTAGCCGAAATAAGTGGTCTGCCGTTAGTGAATGCGGATCATTTAGTGGATGCCACCCAAAATACAGATGCTTATACAGAGGTTTCCGCTGCACTTAAGGTGTGCATGATGAATATGTCAAAAATTGCGAATGACTTAAGGTTAATGGCTTCCGGACCACGTGCAGGGTTAGCTGAAATCAGTCTTCCTGCTCGTCAACCAGGTTCATCCATCATGCCGGGAAAAGTAAATCCGGTAATGCCTGAGTTAATTAACCAAATCGCTTTCCAAGTAATCGGCAATGATCATACCATCTGTCTTGCTTCTGAAGCCGGCCAGTTAGAATTGAATGTGATGGAGCCTGTTTTAGTATTTAATCTGCTGCAATCCATCAGCATCATGAATAATGGTTTCCGCTCTTTTACAGATAATTGTTTAAGAGGCATCGAAGCCAATGCCGAGAGATTAAAGGATTACGTAGAAAAAAGTGTTGGGATCATCACCGCAGTGAATCCTCATCTAGGTTATGAAATTGCCGCCAGAATTGCACGTGAGGCAACATTAACAGGGAAGTCGGTTCGTGAACTGTGCTTGCAGCATGACGTTTTAACAGAAGAAGAATTAGACTTAATATTAAATATCTATGAAATGACCGAACCAGGCATTGCGGGAGCTTCATTATTAGATCGGGATTAAAAGTAAGGGCTGCTATGAAAAGCAGCCCTAATTTAATACCTCTGTTAATGTCACGATTTTATATCCTTTTTCCTGCAAAATCGGAATGATTTTATTAACAGCTTCGGGAGTATGGATCCCACCAATATGCATCAGAATGATATCCCCATTGCTCGCTCCTTCTTCTATTCGAGAGACGATTTCTTCAACGGATGGCTGCCTCCAGTCAATTGTATCGATGGACCATTGGATACTATATGGATAACCAGCCTCACCAACTGTTTTCAGGGCTGCATCATTAAAAGAGCCATAAGGGAAGCGAAAATACGGACGTGGTGTTTTTCCTGTAATGTTTTTGATTATTTGTTCGGCCTTTATAATATCCGCTTTAAAAGCTTCTGATGTTGTTTTAACCGCATCGGGGTGTGAATACGTGTGATTCCCAATTTCATGGCCATCTGCCACGATTTTTTTTGCATATTCCGGGAATTTTTCAACCCATTTCCCAGTGAGAAAAAAGGTAGCTTTAATGTTATATTTTCGTAGGATATCTAAAATACTGATCCCTGCAGCGTCACTGCCGGCATCAAAGGTCAGGGCAATCTCTTTTTGCTTCTCGTTGCCATTATAAATGAGTTTTGAAGAGACCGTGGCTGGTGGTGGATCTTCTTTTGGCGGTGGGGTGGTTACGGGAGGCTCAGCATTTTTTCCATAAAGGAGTAAAATTTGTCCAGCGTAGATTGCATCAGATTTTAAGTTGTTCCATTGTTTAATTTTGTCAACTGTAAGATTCGCGCGTTTCGCAATAGACCAAAGTGTGTCGCCTTTCACAACGGTATACTTTACCACTTGATCTGAAGAAATGATAATTTTATCAGTATCGGACGGGGTAGGGATCATTGGGTCATCTTTAGGTGGGGGAGTTTCCTCAGGCGGTTCTTGTCCTCCTGGGTCAGGTTTGTGCTCTCCAGGGCTTGGTCCGGGAGCTTCAGTTTTAGGTGGATTTTCAGGATTTGCTTGATTTTTGTCGTTCGGGCCCACATCAAAATAAAATAAAGTGTATAGAACACTTGCTAAACAAATTGCACTTAAAATGGAGTAAAACCATCGCATACCAGTCTTTTTAATGAAAGAAATAACAGCTAAAATGATAAATGTTGTAAATAAGATCAGCCCAACTAAAATCAGGATTTTTGTCATAAGGTTTCCCCCGATCTATTTTAGTAAGAATCCAGGGAGCATACCTAGCGTAGTTCAAAGAGAAGGATCATGCAGGATGAGGATTTCTAATTTTATTATATCATTAAGTTAAAAATGGTGCAGTTGTCCAAAAAAAAACCTGCAGTACTGTAATTTCTGCAGGGGGGAGCAATACATTATTTTTTTTCACTTTTTTTCTCGGTATTCTTATCGCTTAGGGTACGGTAGATTTGCGTATACATACTGTTTTCCACGATGTTTTCCAGGAAAAAAGGACCGATTAATTCTAGGTATTCATCATCATCAAACATTTTTTTATTTTGCAGTTCCATTTCAGCTAGACCCTCATAAGTGGTGAGTAAAGCATATGTATGATCTTTACCCGATATAGGTGTAAGGATTTCGACCTTATGATTATAATTTTCCATTCTAAATTTTTTAATCTCTCGTAAATTTTCAATTCCTTCTTTAAATTTATCTTGCTTAATGATAAACGTCTGATGGACAAGTACAGACATTCAGGCACCTCCAGTGAACTCAAACATAGATAAGTTTAATTTGGACCATTGAATGATTTTTATTCGGAAGGCTCTGTTAAAATTGTCTGTTGATTTTCGCTCCAGGTGCAAGCGGTTCGTGGGCGTTTCGGCGAGCCTCCTCGGCGCTTGCGCCTGCGGGGTCTCTCCAGAACCGTCTCCCACAGGACATTGAATTTCTTCCTGGAATTCGCCCACGCACGAAGGAAATGCGTTAGCATTTTCGAGGAGTCTTCGCACCTTCCGCTACAATCAACAGAGTGTAAAAATCAACACTGTTTTTTTACACAGCCATTCGGAAAAAAAAACCCGCTTTTTCAGCTAGCGAGTTTTTATAGGTATTATCTAAATTCTTCCCAATCAGTATAATGACCGCTGCCTTGGCACCCAGGGCATTCATAAGAATTAAAGTAAGCAAATTCATTATAAGGATAAATCGTGTAGCCGCGGCCCTCACAATCTGGGCATTTGCCTTGGTCCTTCATATCGGAGAGATGACTTTGGTATTTTGCCTCTCTCCATTGATTAAATGAACTGAGCAGTCCCATTTTTTTCACCTCATCTTTAAACTTAGTTTGGAGGAAAAATGGAATATTTATGCATCGAATGAAGAAAGAATAGTAAAGATTGTCCTAAAAAAATACTATTATGTAATAATAATTTTATGTATAAAATCCTATTTTGTTTACATTAATTGTTAAAAAAAAAGGCGAAAGGCATAATAGCCATCCACCTTTAGAAAAAAATTATTCAGTAAAGATACCCAGTTTTTTCATTCGATACTGTAGGCTTTGACGGCTTAATCCAAGTAATTTTGCTGTTCTTGAAATATTTCTGTCGTTTTTATTTAGAACATGATCGATATATGATTTTTCAAATAACTCCAATTGCTCTTTTAGCGGCACCGGTTCATCTGCCATATCGGAGATGAATGTATCGACAGAAGAGATCGGCAGCATCCGTTCTTTGAGTTGCATTTTGTTGCGGTATTGATAAGGCAGATGGGCATACTGGATGACATCTTCGTCATCCATGATATTCATGGCTGCTTCAATAATATGTTCAAGTTCACGAATATTACCATGCCATTCATATTCAAAAAAGGAATTTTCAACCTCTTTTGATAACCCCTTTACGTTCATATGGAACATATCATTATATTTTTCGATAAAATGCTGAACTAAAAGAGGAATATCGGATTTTCGATTCCGTAACGGCGGGACAAAAATGGTGACGACCCCAAGTCGATAATACAAGTCTTTCCGTAAATGATTATTGGCGATTGCATCAATGGGGTCTTCATTAATATTGGCGATGACCCTGACATCTACAGAGGTATCCTTTGTATCACCAATTCTCCTAATGGTTTTCTCCTGTAAAACCCTAAGCAGCTTCGCTTGCAGATTTAGATTCAATGAGTTTATTTCATCGAGAAGCAGTGTTCCACCTTCTGCTTGCTCAAATAAACCGGGGGTATCCATTGCACCGGTAAAAGCTCCTCGTTTGGTCCCGAATAATAGGCTTTCAATTAAATTATCTGGTAAAGCTGCGCAGTTTTGAGAAATAAACGGGCCGGACAATCGATTGCTAGCATTGTGGATGCTTTGCGAGAATAATTCTTTTCCCGTTCCAGTTTCCCCAACAATAAGGACATAGGAAGCTGTTCTGCTTGCTCGCTTTGCCGCTTCAATGACTTCTTTAATTGCTGGACTGTTGCCAATAATATGATCAAATGTATACCTGGTTGCGCCTTTATTCAAATTACCTTTCATCAGCCGTTCCAGTTTGGTTACATCTTTGGCAATCTCCACGGCCCCCAGAACATTTTCTTCATGGAAAATGGGAATCGTGTTGTTAATCGTTGTAATCTCTCTGCCTTTATTATTAAAATAGGTTTGTTTCACATTGCTGGTTTCTTTCCCCTCTTGTAAAGCTTTTACCAGCGTACTAGTTTGATTGTCTTTGAATCTAAATACATCCAGAAGATTTTTATCTATAACCTCTTGAATGTCCATAGCTTCTATCTGCATCATTTTTTTGTTATAAATAATCGTTTTTCCTGTTTCATCGACCGCATGAATCCCAACATCAACTTCATCTAAAATTCTCTTATAAAATTGATTTAGATACTCCAAATGATTCACCGACCTTTTTGTCTGTTCCATAAATTTATCTCCCTCTTAATGATCCCTTTTTGCACTATTTTAAACGAACTTAGCATTGAAATGCAAAATATTTTTGCGTTTTTAATGGTGAGAGATGAAAAAACGCAAAAAAAACTGGCATCAAATATGGCGAAAATGTGAATTTATCTACCAAAAAAAGTTGGCACGAAAAATGCAATATAGGTATTTGTACAAACAAAATGGGGGGAATAAATGAAAACGTATTCACGTGAACCATTTACAGATTATTCTTTAGAAAAAAATAAAACAGCTTTTAAAGGCCCTGATTTTTAATTGCCTCATATGCAGGCAAAAAACTACGTTTGAAATCTATAAAAATATAATTCTAAAACAAAGGGGAAATACACATGACAGCTACAACTTCTAAAACATCTAATTTAATTGAACAAACACAAAAATATGGTGCCAATAACTATCATCCACTGCCAATCGTTATTGCGAAAGCAGAAGGGGTTTGGGTAGAAAATCCTGAAGGAAACCGCTATATGGATATGCTTAGCGCCTATTCTGCCGTAAATCAGGGACATCGTCATCCAAAAATTATTCAGGCATTAAAGGAACAGGCAGATAAAGTGACATTAACATCTCGTGCCTTCCATAATGATCAGTTAGGACCATGGTATGAAAAAATTTGCAAACTAACAGAAAAAGAAATGGCTCTGCCGATGAATACCGGAGCTGAAGCTGTTGAAACTGCTCTTAAAGCGGCACGCCGTTGGGGCTATGATGTGAAAGGCATTGCAGAAAATCAAGCTGAAATTATTGCTTGTGTCGGCAACTTCCATGGCCGGACAATGGGAGCCGTGTCATTATCTTCTGATCCTGAATATAAGCGTGGATTCGGCCCAATGCTACCTGGCATCAAATTAATTCCATATGGTGATTTAGAAGCATTAAAAGCAGCCATCACTCCAAATACGGCAGCATTCTTAATGGAGCCAATCCAAGGTGAAGCCGGAATTATCTTGCCACCGGAAGGTTTCTTAAAGCAAGCCTTTGATGTATGTAAAGAAAATAATGTTTTGTTTATTGCTGATGAAATCCAAGTAGGCTTGGCACGTACTGGAAAAATGTTTGCCTGCGATTGGGAAGATGTTAAGCCGGATATGTGGATTTTGGGTAAAGCTCTTGGCGGAGGAGTATTCCCGATCTCTTGTGTTGTGGCCAATTCTGATGTACTTGGAGTTTTTAATCCAGGTTCGCACGGTTCAACTTTTGGTGGAAATCCACTCGCTTGTGCAGTCTCTATTGCCTCATTGGAAGTGTTGGAAGAAGAAAAACTTGCTGAACGTTCTCTTGAACTTGGCGAATATTTCTTGAACGAATTAAAATCTATTAAAAATCCTGTTATTAAAGATGTTCGCGGAAAAGGATTATTTATTGGAGTAGAGTTGACTGAAGAAGCAAGACCATATTGTGAACAATTGAAAGAAGAAGGCTTACTATGTAAAGAAACTCATGATACCGTTATTCGTTTCGCACCTCCATTAGTTATTTCCAAAGAGGAAATTGACTGGGCGCTTGAAAAAATTAAAAAAGTTTTAGCGTAATTTTTTATGACTATAATCAAATCCAATGAGGTGTGAACGATGACTGCAAATTCAATGACAACTGAAATTTCAAAGGAACAGCAAGAGGAAAAAGAGTCATTAAATTTATTTTATTCTACTCAAACCGTAATTCAAAAAGCATTGGGTAAACTGGGCTATCCTAACGAAATGTACGAATTATTAAAGGAACCGCTTCGCTTGTTAACCGTGAGAATTCCTGTAAGGATGGATGATGGAACGGTTAAAATTTTCACTGGATATCGCTCTCAGCACAGCGATGCTGTCGGACCAACAAAAGGTGGCGTTCGTTTTCATCCAGAAGTTAATGAAGAAGAAGTAAAGGCATTATCAATTTGGATGAGCTTAAAGTGCGGAATTACTAACTTACCATATGGTGGCGGTAAAGGCGGTATCATCTGTGATCCAAAGAAAATGTCTTTTAGAGAGCTTGAACGTTTAAGCCGAGGATATGTTCGTGCTATCAGCCAAATTGTAGGACCTACGAAAGATATTCCAGCACCAGATGTATACACAAACTCACAAATCATGGCTTGGATGATGGACGAATACAGTCGTTTACGGGAATTCGACTCTCCGGGATTTATTACCGGAAAACCGATTGTTTTGGGTGGTTCTCAAGGTCGTGAAACAGCTACAGCCCGTGGTGTAACGATCTGTATTGATGAAGCTGCTAAGAAAAAAGGGTTTAACATACAAGGTGCTCGCGTCGTTATCCAAGGCTTCGGAAATGCAGGTAGTTATTTGGCGAAATTTATGCATGATGCTGGTGCAAAAGTAATTGCTGTTTCTGATGTATACGGTGCTGTTCATGATCCAAATGGTCTTGATATCGATTATTTACTTGATCGCAGAGACAGCTTTGGTACGTTCTCTCAACTATTTAAAAATACGATTTCCAATAAAGAGTTGTTGGAATTGGATTGTGATATTCTCGTTCCTGCGGCAATTTCCAATCAGATTACTGTTGAAAATGCTGCTAATATTAAGGCGAAAATTGTTGTAGAAGCAGCAAATGGGCCAACAACACTTGAAGCGACAAAGATTCTTTCAGAACGTGGTGTTCTACTCGTTCCGGATATTTTGGCTAGTGCAGGCGGTGTGACAGTTTCCTACTTCGAATGGGTACAGAATAATCAAGGTTATTATTGGACGGAAGAAGAGGTAGATGAAAAACTAGTTAAGGTTATGGTTCATTCATTTGAAACTATTTATGAAACAGCTCAAAAACATCAAGTTGATATGAGATTAGCAGCCTATATGGTCGGTATTAGAAAGATGGCGGAAGCAGCAAGCTTCAGAGGCTGGGTATAATGAAACGCTCTTTCCATTTCGATGGGAAGAGCATTTTTTTGCATGTGTGATGCAAAAAACGACCATGTGTGCCAAAAAAATTTGCGGTTTTTGTTCGAAAAATGTTCACAAATTCAACTTTTAGGCTTGGCACGGTATTTGCATTATAAAAGTTTATAATAGTGAAAATTTTAGAAAGATTTGGTGTTGTAATTTGTCGACAAATATATTAAGCTATTTTTTGTGACAAAGATGTGAACATCATGTCTGGGATTCTAAAATTCTCCTATTTTTATCAAGACATTTACTTATTTTGGAAGCGCATTCAAACAAAGGGGGAAATTTAATGCAGCTACAAGAAAACCAATCTACTCACGAATTGAAAAGAACGATGAAATCACGGCATTTATTTATGATTTCACTTGGGGGTGTCATTGGCTCTGGCTTATTCCTGGGTTCTGGTTATACAATTAGTCAGGCCGGACCTACTGGAGCCATTCTCTCTTATATTGTTGGCGGTATTATCATGTTTTTGACCATGCTTTGCCTTGGCGAACTTTCTGTTGCCATGCCGGTATCCGGTTCATTCCAAACGTATACTACTAAATTTATTGGTCCTGGAACAGGTTTTGCACTAGGATGGCTATATTGGTTAGGTTGGTCAGTAACAGTGGCTTTGGAATTACTTTCTGCAGGCCAATTAATGCAAAGATGGTTTCCACATGTTGATGTATGGGTTTGGAGCGGTGTATTTGCTGTTATCTTATTCCTTTTAAATGCTTTATCTGCAAGAGCGTTTGGAGAAGCAGAATTTTGGTTCTCCAGCATAAAAATTCTAGCTATTATCATGTTCATTGTTTTAGGTGGAGCTGCCATGTTCGGATTAATTCATATGAAAGGCGGCCATAGTGCACCATTTATGAGCAACTTTACAGCACATGGTCTTCTGCCACATGGATTAACTGCATTGATTATAACCATGATTACCGTAAACTTCTCCTTCCAAGGGACAGAGTTAATTGGAATTGCTGCGGGTGAAAGTGAAGAGCCTGAAAAAACAATTCCAAAATCAATTAAACAAACAGTTTGGCGTACGTTATTCTTCTTTGTCTTGGCAATCTTTGTTTTAGCTGGTCTCATCCCAATGAACAAAGCAGGTGTCATCGAGAGCCCATTTGTTGTCGTATTTGATAGTATTGGTATTCCTTATGCTGCAGATATTATGAACTTCGTTATTTTGACTGCATTACTTTCTGTTGCAAACTCAGGACTTTATGCTGCAACAAGAATGTTGTATGCGATGTCTCGTGAAAAAATGGCAAGCCAGTCTTTAGCGAAGGTAAACAAGAGCGGGGTACCAATTAATGCATTAGTATTAACGATTGGTATTGCATTATTATCTTTATTATCTGGATTTTTCGCAGAGGAAACCGTTTTTGTTTGGTTGCTTTCAGTAGCCGGGCTCGGTGCGCAAGTGGGCTGGATTTCCATCACAGCATCACAAATTGCATTCCGTAGAGTGTTTATTCGCGAAGGCGGAAAAGTGGAGGAGCTAAAATTCAAAACACCGCTATTCCCGCTCTTACCGATTATTGCTTTAGTCTTAAATATTTCGGTATTAGTCAGCTTAGCGTTTGACTCTGAGCAACGCTTAGCCCTATACCTTGGGGTACCATTCGTCATTGCCTGTTATTTGATCTACCATTTCCGCATTAAAAAGAGCCGTGAAGAAGGCGGATTGGAAGAACATGAATTACAATTACAAGATGACAAGCGTATGATTATTTAATCTTTAATCGATGTCCGGGTGATATAAATCCGGGCATTTTTTTGTGGATAAACAAATTCATTCACCAAATACTATTGGTGAGGTGATTAACATGGGAAAATGGAATGGACAATCAGCGCCAAACAATAATCTGCCGCCAAAAACAATAAAAACAGGAAAATTGCCGGGAAGTAATGTTGCTCATGAATTTTCAGAAGAACTATCTGATGGTGGTGAACGTGACGAGTACATTAACAAGCAGCAAAAAAACTTGAAAATGAAGTAAAAAGTGGCGATGGGAACATCGCTGCTTTTTCTTTGGAGGAAAATTTACCAATAATTCCTTTACAAAGTTTTTTAATAGATATAGAATATCTATGTACCTAATAAATCTAGGTAGGTGAATAACATGTTTAACCGAGAATTAGTTAAGGGGAGTACCTCATTAATTTTACTTCAGTTACTTGATGAACGTGATATGTATGGATATGAACTTGTGAAAGAATTGGAGAAGCGCAGCGACAATGGCTTGAGTGTGAAAGAGGGTACCTTATATCCTGCCCTTCATAAACTTGAAAAACAAGAGTATATTGACTGCTATTGGCAGGAACAGGAAAAGGGTCCTGCACGCAAATACTACCGGATCACCGTTGCAGGCCGAGAGGTTTTAGATGAAAAAACACGAGAATGGCGGGATTTTGTTAAAGTAATGAACAAAGTGATTGGGAGAACTAATCATGGAACAGCAAAAGAATAAATTCCTTGAAGACCTTGGTGTGAAATTGGGGAATCACGAAGATAAAGATTCGATATTACGCGAATATGAATGCCATATTGATGAGATGATTCTTGAAAATTTTCAATGTACAGAAGAAGAACTTATGAATTTGTTCATTTCGCGGTTAGGCAGCCCCGAGGAAATTGCCGAGGCCTGGCGGGAAGAGCTTACGGTTACCCCAAGTAATATGAAATGGTTGTTCATCCTGTTAAATATATGCTTCTTTTTGGGGGGCAGTTTTTTAACCTTGGCTCATAATTTGTTTCGTTGGGATTGGCTTACGGTTGTTTGGGAACAGTTAACCGCAACCCCAACCCTCATTGCCTTTTTATATTTATTTTTTTGGGCTCTGCTTGGCTATGAAATAGGAAGAGGATTTGGTCATGGAGGACGAAAGCTGCTTCAGAAAACTTTTCTCTTATCACTAATACCAAATTTAATGCTAATGGTCTTAACTGTCTTTCATATTATACCGAATTCATGGTTTGCACCTTTATTGACAAAAACGTTTATCATTGCTTGTATTGTTTTAACGATGTTCCTCTATCCAATCTGCTTGTTGGGCTATCGTTGGGGTAGGAAAGCATCCATATAAGCAATTTTTTTTGAAATTATACCTAGAATAACAATGTATATAGAAAATCTATATAAAAGAGGGGAAAACAATGGTACAAAAAATTGAAAAGTCAGATTGGGTTTTTTTAGTCTTTTGCTTAATATTGGGTATATTGGCTGAGGAGGCTTTTTTTCGTGGACAAATCGGGATTTCCTATCTTGTTTTTATTTTAGCTTTTTATGCAGTATTGTTTTACCGTAGCAAAAGCTTCGTATTTTCCCATCAACGTCTGGGTTATCTAATTCTTTGCTGTATATGGCTTTTATCAGCAAGCTATGTTCTTAATGACAGCATGCTTTTTTATGTATTAAATATATTGTTCATTCCAGCTTTAGTCATTTTTCATTTAGTTTTGGTCACGGGCCCCAAAAACTTGAAGTGGAACCAAATGTCCTTTATGGCCTTGATTTTTTCAAGAATACTTAATGCCATTAAATATGATGTCAGCTTTACGAAACAAATAGGCAAAGGTTTTAAAGGTGATGTAGATCATCAAAAATTTATAGTAGGAAAAAAGATAGCACTAGGAGTTGTTATTGCTTTTCCGCTAATGCTTGTAGTCATGAGATTATTAATGATGGCTGATACACAATTTGAATTATTAATCGGAGGTATTCCAAACTGGTTTAACATGTTGGATGGGGAAGTTGTCTTCCGATCAGTTGTCATATTTCTTTTTACCATTGCTTTCTTTGGATTTCTTCAAGTGCTATTCAAAAAACAGGTTACAGTATTAAAGCAATCGGAAGTGACCGTAATCAAACTGGATAGCATCATCACCATTACGGTATTAATTATCATGAATGTAGTTTATGTATTATTTACGGTGGTCCAATTCAAATATTTTTTTGGCGGGTCGCTGGACCAGGACTTCACCTATGCGGAATACGCTAGAAAAGGCTTTTTTGAACTGTTGTTTGTGACGATCATTAATCTTTCTATTACAGTAATGGTTTTATGGTTAGGTAAACAAGAGGATGGTTTCTTGAAACGATTGACGCAAACGTTGTTGACTTTAATTGTGGTTTCCAGTGCGGTAATGTTATGTTCAGCCTTTATACGGCTAAGCCTGTATGAAGATGCGTATGGTTATACATTGACAAGGGTGTTAGCCCACTCCTTCATGATCTTTCTTGGGCTCATATTTATGTATACACTTGTGAAAATTTGGATGGAAAAACTGTCTCTTTTTCACTTCTATTTTGTTGCTTCGCTAGTGTATTACACTTCGATCTGCATGATTGATCTGAATCGAATTGTGGTAAAAGAAAATATCAAGAGATATCAAGTAACAGAGAAAATTGATCTTCACTATCTAAATAGTTTATCCTATACCGGTGTTTTAGGTTTAATGGATCTTTATGAGGAAGATCAATATATTGATGGTTTAGCTACTATTTTAAAAGAACGAAAACAGGAAGCGATGGTGGAGACTTATCCGTGGCAATCATTTAATTTAAAACGGGAGCAGGCTTTTGAGAAGCTTAAAGAGCTTAATCTTGATTGATGAAGTAGATTTGTCCCTGTTTTTAGAAGGATTCAACAAAACTACAGGTGAATTCAACAAAGAAATAAAGGATTCAACAAAACTACAGGTGAATTCAACATAGAAATAAAGGATTCAACAATGCTACAGGTGAATTCAACAAAAAAATAGAAGGATTCAACAAAACCATTGATGAATTCAACAAACCTCCACAAACAAAAAAGCGGAGCCAATCCGGCTCCGCCTTTCCATCATCTTAATCCCCATTAAACATATCAAAAAGTCCTCTGGCAATGCTGCCTTCATCACGTGAACCACCGCGTGAAGGGGCTGCAGCGAATACACGACTGGCCAAACGACTGAATGGCAGTGATTGAATCCAAACAGAACCAGGTCCTCGTAATGTAGCAAAGAACAAACCTTCGCCACCGAACAAAGCCGTTTTAATTCCTTTCACAAATTCAATATCATAGCTGATTCCACTAGTCATAGCCACTAAACAGCCTGTATCCACCCGAAGTGTTTCCCCAGGTTGCAAGTCTTTTTTCGTAATAGTCCCGCCGGCGTGAACAAATGCCATTCCATCGCCTTCAAGCTTTTGCATAATAAAGCCTTCACCGCCAAAGAATCCGACCCCAATTTTACGTTGAAACTCTATGCCAACTTGAACGCCTTTTGCCGCTGCCAAGAATGCATCTTTTTGACAGATAATCTTTCCGTCTAATTGACTTAAATCCATTGGAATGATTTTTCCTGGATAGGGGGCCGCAAAAGACACATGTTTTTTGCCGCTTCCACCATTTGTAAAGGTTGTCATGAACAGGCTTTCACCTGTAAGAACACGTTTACCGGCGCTGAACAGCTTGCCCATCAAGCCAGTGCCTCCACCGCTAGAACCATCTCCAAAGATAGTTTCCATATGTATATCATCATCCATCATCATAAAACTGCCTGCCTCGGCAATAACTGTCTCCTGTGGATCAAGCTCAACTTCAACAAATTGCATATCATCGCCATAAATTTTAAAATCAATTTCATGATTGTTCATGGGAATACCTCCATTCTAATAATTGAACACATTCTCATTTTAAAATACTTAGGAAAAAAGTTCCATAACAAAAAATAAAAAATAAAAAGACGCCTGTATAAAACAGACGTCTTTGCGTATTGAGGCGAAAAACCACACTCCACATAGTGCGCTCCAAAAAGGAATGTTTTTCGGCTTACACAATTCAGCTCATCGCTCTGTTATTATAGCATAGCAATCTTTTAAACACAAGTTTCAAATTGTTGACAAAACATATTGACTATATGAAACTATTATAATATATTCAAATAATCGAATATACGAAAATAAAAAGATAAGAAGGGTGAATATGTTTACAGACAAAAGGTTCCATCAGTATTCCATTAGAAGCATGCCGAAGGATCTCCTATCAGGGTTAATTGTGGGGATCATCGCTATTCCACTCGGTATGGCTTTTGCCATTGCATCAGGAGTGAAACCGGAGTATGGAATCTATACGACAATTGTTGCCGGGATTCTCATATCCTTATTTGGCGGATCAAAATATCAAATTGGCGGTCCGACCGGTGCCTTTATCCCAATATTGTTTGGGATTGTCATGTCTTACGGTTATGAAAATCTTCTTATTGCAGGATTTATGGCGGGGATTATTCTTCTATTAATGGGAGTATTCCGAATGGGGGTTCTAATTAAATACATTCCCAGACCAGTAACAATTGGCTTTACAACGGGGATTGCTGTAACCATTTTTACAGGGCAGATTGCCAGTTTTCTTGGGTTAAAAGGAATTGAAAAGCATGAGGAATTTATCCTTAATATCAAGGAGATTATCATCCATCTCGGTACAACAAATATCTATAGTGTTTTAACGGCAGCCCTTTGTTTACTTACCATTATTTTGACGCCAAAATTTGCACCAAAGGTTCCAGGACCGCTGATTGGGTTACTTGTATCCACCTTAGCGGCTACATTCTTATACCCAAGTCAAGTTGCCACTATAGGAACAGCATACGGGCAAATTCCAAATACACTGCCACAACTGCATATACCTGAAATCAATCTTGAAATTATAACAAAATTATTGAAACCTGCCTTTATTATTGCTATGTTAGGAGGCATTGAATCGCTTCTTTCAGCGGTAGTCGCCGATGGAATGACCAACAGCCGACATAATAGCAATAAAGAATTAATAGGGCAGGGGATCGCTAACATGATTACCCCATTATTTGGTGGAATTCCCGCAACAGGAGCGATTGCCAGGACTGCAACCAATATAAAAAATGGAGCTGTTTCTCCGCTCTCCGGTGTTATTCACGGGATCGTAGTTTTATTTGTTTTATTGTTCTTTGCTCCCTATGCATCCTATATTCCTTTGGCTAGTATGGCACCAATCCTGATGGTAGTGGCTTGGAACATGAGTGAACGCAAAGTTTTTGCGCATGTATTTAAAACAAAATCTACAGATTCTCTAGTACTTGTCGTAACATTTCTACTGACTGTTTTTGTGAATTTAACAACAGCTGTTGAGGTGGGTTTAATCATGGCGGCGATGTTCTTTACAAAACGAATGAGTGATTTAATGATTACTGAAAAGGCCCTGCCGAACCCAATGCATAAACATGAAAAAGTGGAAACAGGAATGGTGACGGATACGCACGATTGTCCGCAAATCAGTATTTTTAATGTTGAGGGCCCATTGTTCTTTGGCGCGGCAGATACCTTTGAAAAAACGATCATGAACACTATAAATTATCGGCCCAAAATTCTGTTACTTAGGATGGGGCGGGTACCGTTTATAGATACCACTGGTGAAGCAAACCTTTCCAGTATTGTGCGTCATTTTTCGAAAAATGGTATAGTACTAATATCGGGATTGAATCCTCAGCCTGAAAATGTCTTGAAAAAGACCGGATTGTACGAGAATATTGGTGAAGAACATTTTTTTGAACATACCGGGGATGCAATTCAGTTTGCACTTATTCAAATTAATCAAAATAAATGCCTTGGATGTAAACATTTTGCCTTTAGGGAATGTAAAAAGCTATCGGGGGCAGAGGCTGTAGGAAGCAGTGGAAGAAAGAAACTTACGGCCACTTTCTAGAGGTTAGGAGTTGGGATATTGAATTTAGAAATGCAACAGTTTAAGGCTGAATTCTTTAAAGCGTTAGCACATCCTTTACGAATTCGGATCTTGGAAATATTAGCTGAGGGAGATCAGAGTGTAAACGAAATCCAGACTCTCGCAGGCAGTGAAGGATCAGCGGTATCACAACAGCTGCAAGTCTTGCGAGCTAAAAATATCGTGACTGGAACAAAGGAAGGAAACAAAGTCATATATACCCTCAAGGATCCAATGATTATCGAGCTTCTTGCAGTGGCAAGGCAAATTTTTAATAATCACTTGGTAGATACCATAACCATCCTAGATAAATTTAAAGAAGATGAAGAGGTTTTCCTTTTACCGAAGAAATAATTTCTTCGGTTTTTTCTTTTTATACAGTAATTATGTTAAAAATGTAACCTTTTGGAAATTATCGGTTTTTTGTAATAAATTTCTTAGTTGGTAATTAAGGAAATCGTTTACTATTAAATTAAGACTAAATAATAATAGTAGGAAGGTGATTAAATGAAGTATGATTTGGTCTTGCTGCATCCACCAACCGTATATGATTTTCGCAAAGAAATGCTGTTTACCGGGCCAATCAGCGATGTTGTCCCTTCTTCACCTGTTTTTGAAATGTACCCAATTGGTTTAACAAGCATTGGAGATTATCTGGAGCGATATGGGTTAAAGGTGAAGATTATTAATATCGCCAATCGAATGCTGTTAAATCCTAATTTTGATGTTGAAAAAAAAATAAAAGGGATTAAAACTAAAGCATTCGGTATTGACCTGCATTGGCTCCCACATGCAAACGGCAGTGTCGAACTGGCGAAGATTATTAAGAAATATCATCCCGACACACCCGTATTATTTGGCGGACTTTCAAGCACTTATTTTCACAAAGAATTGATTGAGTACCCATGTATCGATTTCGTTGTTCGCGGCGATACGACGGAAAAATTAATTCTCATGCTACTTAATAAACTTGAAAATAAGGAAAATGACAGCTTCTTCGATATTCCGAATCTGACCTGGAAGCGAAATAATCAATATTTTTATAATGAACTTACTTATGTCCCTGACAGCCTAGATGAGTTCGAATTTCCCGGCTACCGATATATCATTCGGTCTGTGTTTAAATACTTTAATTTACTGGACCCGCTTCCATATAAAGGGTGGATCCAATATCCGAACACTGCCATTCTTACTTCTAAGGGATGTACATACAATTGTCTGATTTGCGGCGGTTCGAAAAATGCCTATGAGCTCAATTGCAACCGTAAAAAACTGGTGATGCGCTCACCGAAAAAAATGCTTGAGGATATTGCCTTTATTCAACGGTTTACAAGAGCACCTATTTTCCTGCTAAACGATATTAGGCAGGGGGGGAAAGAATATGTAGATGAATTCCTTTCCGGCTTAGAGAAAATGGATTTGAAAAATGAAATCGTATTTGAATTGTTTAACTATGCAGATGAAGAATTCTTCAGGCGTCTTGATCGGGCCATGCCTAAATACAGTATAGAGTTGACTCTTGAATCTGCTGATGAGGATATTCGTAAATACAATGGCAAGCTGCCATGTACGAACACGAAAGTAATAGAAATGCTGCAATACGCCTTAAAACATAACTGTGCCAAAATTGATTTATTTTTCATGACCGGTATTCCAAATCAGGACTATGAAAGCGCGATGAGGAACGTGGATTTCTGTGAAATTATTCACAAGGAATGTGACGAAAGCTCACGAATCTCTTATTTCGTTGCACCTTTATCACCATTTCTTGATCCAGGAAGTCCAGCTTTTGAAAATCCCGATAAATACGGGTATAAAAAATTCTGTTATACCCTTGAGGATTTCAGGGCAGCAATGAAACAGCCATCTTGGAAAAATATGCTTAGTTATGAAACCAATAAAATGACAAGAGAGGAAATCGTCAGGGCGACTTATGACTCAGCACTACGTTTAAATGAATTTAAATTTAGGCATAACATCATAACGAAGGATGTTTATGACGAGGTTGCACATAAAATTTCCAAATCAGTAGAGTTTTTGCACCGACTTGATGAAATTGAGCATTTGCCTGACTCCCTAAAATCAGACGAATTGGCTAAGATCAAGGATGAGGTGGACAAAATTAACCGACATAGTATATGTGGAAAAAATGAACTAAAATGGGAGGTCAAAAAACTGTTTGCTGACATTCCATCCTTAACCTATATTGGAGCGGAACTGCTTGTAACTGAAATCATTAAAGGGATTAAGTGCCGATTAGGAAAAATTGACCGAAACATGGTCGTCATTTCAAAGAGCAATCATAAATAAATACTCTAGGATCAATGGGTTCTCCGCTGGTTTTTTTTCGTTTTGCTTAAATAAATTACAACAAAATATGACAGCGTTCTCAAATAATTGGATTGATCTGGAAATAGGAAAAGTCCATTTGTAAAAATGCAAAAAACGAAAAATCAAACTGTAGGAGAACGAATCGAAATGTGTCATTTTGTGTCATTTCTTCCAATCTTGACATCAAAACTAATAAATGATAAATTGAAAACAGCCGTTGCACGAGATAAGATTTATGTTACAAGCTTGTTCAAGGTTTTAACCGAATTTTTGGATAGGTAATGAAAGTAAAGTTATCACGTTGTAATTTGGTGAATTTTACACATGGCTTTCGTGTAAGCCAATAGGAGGATTTTTTTTCATGAAAAACGGTAAAGTTAAATGGTTTAACTCAGAAAAAGGTTTCGGATTCATCGAAGGAGAAGACGGAAACGACGTATTCGTTCATTATTCTGCAATCCAAACTGATGGTTTCAAAACTTTAGAAGAAGGTCAAGAAGTTTCTTTCGAAGTAGTTGAAGGAGCTCGTGGACCACAAGCTGCTAACGTAACTAAGAAGTAATTCCCTATAAAATTGACAACAGTCCGGTTTCATGACCGGGCTGTTTTTTGCTTGATCCCCACTCCACTGCATCCATTTAATCCCCACAGTTCCAACAATCCATTCTTAAAACAAAGACTCTTACCCATTCTATTTTGCTATAATAGCTATATTGAACAGAGTGAAATTTCCAGACGAGGTGAAATAAATGAAATTCATTCATACAGCCGATTGGCACTTGGGAAAACTGGTCCACGGCATTTACATGACGCCAAATCAACGCGAAGTATTAGAGCAGTTTGTCGACCTTGTAGCAGATGAAAAACCGGATGCCGTCATTATTGCCGGTGATCTTTATGATCGTTCCGTGCCACCAATTGATGCGGTAGAACTACTCGACGATATTCTATTTAAAATAAATGTAACATTAAAAACACCCATCATTTCGATTGCGGGTAATCATGACAGTGCGGAACGGCTTTCATTTGGTACCTCATGGTATAAGCATAGCCAACTCCACTTATCGGGAAAATTAACACCTTTTAGCTTAGAGCCTGTCCGTTTAATCGGGGCCAATTTTTATCTTTTACCCTATGCAGAGCCTGGTGTTGTCCGTCAATTATTAAATGATGATTCGATCCATTCCCATCAGGATGCCATGAAGGCATTGATAGGGAAAATTGAGGAACAGCTTAATCCTAATGAACCCAATATTTTAGTAGGACATGCCTTCGTTTTAGGCGGACAAACCTCAGATTCAGAACGAATCCTTTCTGTTGGCGGATCCGGTTGCGTTAGTGCCGAGTTATTTGAACCTTTTTCGTACACTGCCCTCGGACATTTGCATAGTCCGGATGCCATTAAACACGACAAGGTTAAATACTCTGGATCCCTATTAAAATACTCCTTTTCCGAGGCAAAGCAACGTAAAGCCATTTCCATTATTGAAATGGATGACAAAGGCTTATTTACTCATCGTGAAAGATACCTGATTCCTTCTATTGATATGCATGAGCTTGAGGGGCATATGGATGAACTGCTTGACCCACAATTTTATGAAAAACAAAAAACAAATGATTATGTAAAGATTACCTTGTTAGATGAAGGTGAAATCATCGATCCTATTAACAAATTGCGGCAGGTATATCCAAATGTTCTTCATCTGGAAAGAAAAATGGATCTAACAGATCTTAAACATAAACAATTCTATCAGTCTATCAGAAGTGAGAAAAAATCTGAGATTGAGTTATTCGAACAATTTTATACAGAAATGACAACGGCTGAATTTACTCAAGAAAAAAGAGAAACAATGTCAGACATTATTAATAGTGTTTTACGAGGGGAGGCGGCAAAATGAGACCATTGCGTTTGACAATGAGGGCGTTTGGTCCATACGCAGAAACAGAAACGATTGACTTTACCAAGCTGGGCAATCGGACCATGTTTGTTATATCCGGAAAAACCGGCTCAGGCAAAACCACCATTTTTGATGCGATTAGTTATGCCATTTATGGGAAGGCAAGCGGTGAAGACCGCAATGGACCTGAATTGCGAAGCCAATTTGCCAAAGATGATATTTTGACAGAGGTATCCCTTGATTTTTCATTACGAAATAAAGTTTACTCCATTACAAGGTTTCCCCAACAACTAAAAAAGAAGGACAAGGGTGAAGGTTATACACAGATCGGAGCAAAAGCTGAATTGTATGTTTGGGAAGGCAATGAAAAAAAGCTTTTGGCAACTAAGATCAATGATATTGAGGAAAAAATCAAGGAAATCATGTTGATTGATGCCAATCAATTTCGGCAAATTCTTATGATCCCCCAAGGGGAATTTCGCAAACTATTAACATCGGATAGTAAAGATAAGGAAGTCATCCTTCAGCGTCTATTCCATACGCAGCTTTATAAGCAGGTGGAAGAAAGGCTGAAGGAGGAGTCGAGCGAACTGAAGCGAGCAGTTGATGACAAAGTACAATTGCGGAATGAAGCCATACATCGTATCCAAGCACTGACAAACGAAGAATTGCAAAAATACCTAGAAGCAGGTAGTGAAAATGATCGTTTGATTTTACCGCTGCTCTTGTTAGAAATCGAGGGAATGGGGAATTTACTGAGGGAAAAAGAAATGAAGTTAAAAGAAAAAACCCTGTTTCAAGACCAAGTGAAAACCAGACTTGTTGAAGCAGAAGAAATTATTAAAAGCCTGCAAAAAAGGGATGAGTTAACGAAGCTAAAAACTCAACTTGTGGCCCAAGCAAACCTCTTTTTAGAAAAAGAGCAACAAGTTCAGCGGGCGCAAAAGGCAGCACTTTTAGAAAGTAAGGAAGAGACCTGTCACCGATTAAAGCGGGATGTAGATCAAGCAATTTTGAATCTTAACAATATCAAAGAACAAGAGGAAAAATTGACCGTGATGTCCAAACAGGCTGTAAATCATCTTCAGGAGGAAATTGACCGTGAAGCAGAGCGCCAGGCAGCCCTTGATCAAGTCACCAAATTAACCAATATGAAGGAAGACATATATTCCTTTGACGCATTGCAAAAGCAAACTACCAAATTAGAGGCAGTTCTTCAAGCAGCCCAGGAGAAAAAGAAGCAACTAGAAAATTCTTTTGGTCTAGTGGAAAGGGAACTATCAGCTAAACTACGGAAAAAAGAAGTTATTGAGCAAGGTAAACTAGTATTCTTAGAAAATAAGGCAAAGATAGAAAAACTGCAAACAGAATATGACCTTATCATGAAATATGAAACCATCATGGAAAAGCATCAAAAAGCGGAGCAACAATTAGTGTTGGCTTTATCCCGTTATGAAAATAGCCTAGCAAAATGGACAGATGCCAAGGCGCTTGTTGAAGAGCTGGAGAAAAAGTGGAGACATGGCCAAGCTGTTTTATTAGCAGCATCACTAACATCCGGGGAACCATGCCCAGTCTGTGGTTCTGAACATCATCCTTCACCGACGCTGTCTCAAAATGGGGAAATTCCCAATGAAGAAGATTTGAAGGCATCGAAAGAGCAGGTTCAAAAATGGGAACAAGAAAAATCCAAAGATGAGTCCTCCTATTTTCAAAGTAAAGCTGATGAAAAAGCAAAGTTGGACGCTCTAAGTGAAACATTCATTGAATTAAAAACAATCCGTCCTGATTTTTCCAAGGACCAATTGTTTCTTTTAAAAGCTGAGACGCTGTCGGCCAAAAATGGTTTGTTGGACAAACAAGTAGAACTAAAAGAACAAATGGAGCTAGTTGACCAGGTAATAGTTCAAATAGAAAAGTATGAATCTGAAAAAATGAATCTACAGAATCAAATTCAGGATGTTATAGAAAAAATAACAGAATTAACGATACAGGTTACTGAAAAAGGAACTAACCTAAACAGAATGATGAAGATGATTCCAGAGAATCTTCGCACGGAATCAGAATATGAAAAGGAGCTAACTGCTGCACAAAATCACCAGCAAAATTTAGTAAAGCGTCTTGAGGATGCACAAAAGAAAGTGAATGATGTCAAGGAAAAGCTGGCAGCCGTGGTTGCCCGTCTGCAGGATGCAGAGGCATTTCTCTTAACCAAACAACAGGAACTAGCAACTGAAAGAGAAACGTTTAAAAATAAATTAGCAGAACAAGGATTTGAAAACTATACTGAATATCACGCTGCAAAGCTTACCGAATCGGATACAAAGGAACTAGAGTCTCAAATTCGAAACTATCGGGAGGAGTTACGGTCTGTTTCCGATCGTTTGACGGAATTAACAGAACGTTTAGCGAATATACCAACACCTGATATTGCCAGTTTAAAACTGGAATTAGAGAACATTACTAACGAAATTCACACATTATCACAAGAACGAACAGATCTTGTCATTAAAAAGAAGAATAATGAGGAGATTCAACAGCAAATTGAACGTTTAAATGAAGTAGTGAAAGAGCTGGAAGAACGTTATAGCTTGATCGGTCACCTCTATAGGATTGCCAAAGGAGATAATAGCTTTAAAGTTACCTTTGAACGTTTTGTCCTCGCAGCATTTTTGGATGATATATTAAGAGAAGCAAATGGCAGACTAAGAAAAATGACATCTGGTCGTTTTCAATTGCGTAGAAAAACGGATCGTTCCAAAGGAAATGCTCAAAGCGGATTGGAATTGCTGGTTTATGATCAATATACGGGTCAGGAACGACATGTTAAAACCTTATCAGGTGGGGAAAGCTTTAAGGCCTCCCTTTCGCTGGCATTGGGATTGGCAGATGTTGTTCAACAATATGCAGGCGGGGTATCATTGGAAACAATGTTTATAGATGAAGGTTTTGGAACCTTGGACCCTGAATCATTAGATCAGGCGATTGAGTCGTTGATGGATATCCAAAACAGTGGCCGTTTGGTTGGCATCATCTCCCACGTTCCGGAGTTAAAAGAGCGGATTGATGCAAGATTAGAAGTGATTTCCGGTCAAACTGGCAGTAGAACAGAATTTGTCTTTACTAATTAAAAAGGGTGCTCCGAGCACCCTTTATTTTAGTTCTTTAGCCAAAAAACGACCCGCTTGTCTTCCTGTAAAAAGACAGCCGCCGACAAAGGTTCCTTCAAGTGATCTGTATCCGTGTATTCCTCCACCGCCGAACCCAGAAACTTCCCCAGCAGCATACAATCCCGGAACAGGATTTCCGGAAGCATTTAGGACTCTTCCAGATAGATCAGTTTGGAGGCCGCCAAGGGTTTTTCGTGAGATAATATTAAGCCGTACTGCAATTAATGGACCCGCTTTTGGATCAAGAATTTTATGTGGAGGTGCCACACGGATCAATTTATCGCCGAGATATTTTCTCGCTCCGTGAATGGCAGTAATCTGGAGGTCCTTAGCAAATGGATTATCGATTTCCCTGTCTCTGGAGTGGATTTGTCGTTTTATTTCTTCCAGTTGCAGCAAGTCATTTTCCACAAGGTTATTCATTCCGGAGACAAGTTCAGGGAGTGTATCAGCAATGATAAAATCTTCACCTTTTTCCATAAAGGCCTTTACTGGAGCAGTCGGTCCGGGAAGGACACGACTTAATACTTTTCTGATACTTTTTTCTGTTAAGTCTGGATTTTGTTCGGAGCCGGATAATGCAAATTCCTTTTCTATAATTTTCTGGTTCAGAATAAACCAAGAATAATCATAGCCTGATTTCATGATTGCTTCCAAAGTACCTAATGTGTCAAATCCAGGAAAGTTAGGAGTTGGAAAGCGCCTTCCTTCGGCATCCAGCCAAATAGAAGAAGGGCCTGGAAGGATGCGTATCCCGTGACTTGGCCAAATCGGGTTCCAGTTGTTAATTCCCTCTGTATAATGCCACATACGGTCCCGGTTTACAATCCGTCCTCCTGCTTTTTCGGTAATGGACAGCATTCTGCCATCTACATGTGCAGGGACTCCGGAGATCATATTTTTTGGGGGATTGCCTAGTCGTGCAGGCCAATTTTCTCGAATTAATTCGTGATTCCCGCCAATTCCGCCACTTGTCACCATGACGGCTTGGGAGTGATACTCAAAATCTCCGATTATTTCACGTGAACTGGATTCACCTCGGGCAGCATCGCTTGGGACAAGTTGATCACCTCGAGCCCCAATGACAGTACCATTTTCAGTAATTAATTCATTAACGCGATGACGCGGTCGATAATCAATCAGGCCATTGGCCATTCCCTTGCGGACTCGTTCCTCAAAAGGTTTGACCAGCCCCGGACCGGTGCCCCAGACGATATGAAATCTTGGAACTGAGTTCCCGTGACCTTCGGCAAGATAGCCGCCGCGTTCAGCCCAGCCCACAACAGGGAAAAAACGGACTCCCATGTTATAAAGCCATTGACGCTTTTCTCCTGCAGCGAAATTAACGTAAGCCTCCGCCCATTTTTTTCCCCAAACATCTTCGTCTTCTTCCCGGTCAAAACCTGCGGCACCGAGCCAATCTTGCCATGCAAGCTCACGCGAATCCTTGATTCCTATTCGGCGCTGTTCAGGTGAATTGACCAAGAAGAGCCCGCCAAAAGACCACCAAGCTTGACCTCCAAGGGATGCTTCTGGCTCTTGGTCTAGCAAGAGAACTTTTTTACCAGCCTCGGCCAGTTCGGCGGTGGCAACTAGACCTGCAAGACCGGCGCCTACTACAATGACATCATATTTCATCTCTCAACCTCCAGAAACAATCTGATATACATACTATTCTGAAAATTAGTCTAATATCATTATATCTTAATAGAGAGCTATATATAGTAGAAAAATTCACAAATTTTCCATGTACTTCTACCAAGATTAGGAATATATTCAAATCAAAATCATGTTGCATTTTTATTATAAAAAGAAGAAGGCGCATGAACATGAATATTCCAAGTCATTGGGTAAATGTTGTTTTATTCGTCATCATGATATTGTTAATCTGGATTTCAATAACAAATTTTAGTGTGGTCAAACGATTTTTAATTGGTAGACCCATGCGAACTGCTGAACTCTATACTCCGCATACTAAATTGCTGTGGTTCATAGCCCTGCCCATTCTTTCTGCGGATCTATATTCCTCTGTATCCTATGGTCCGGAGGCGGGGATTACAGAATTATTGAAGCTTGGCCCTGCAGCCAAATGGTACATTATACCGATAACATTCGCGACTGTTATCCTCCTGGGAATTTTGATTTTATCATATATTATGGGGATTTTAGCTTATCCGAATGGGGGAGGCGCTTATGCCATCGCTAAGGATAATTTTAAACCCAGGTGGATCTCATTAGTTGCAGCAAGTTCTTTACTTGTTGATTATATTTTAACCGTGGCAGTTTCCGTTTCAGCTGCTTTAGAGGCGGTTTCATCTGCCTATCCGGCAGTTGCACCGGTTGAAACGGAATTAGCTAATTTTTGTGTCTTTATATTATTAGTCATGAATTTAAGAGGAGTGGCGGAATCAGCAAAGGTCTTTGCATGGCCGACCATTGCTTTTATGGTTTGTATGATCATCCTCATTTTTACCGGTTTATATGACGGCTGGAAAAATGGATTTGTACAATCCACGACTCCTTCGTTTGGCACTATTCCAGACGGTATTACTACTTTGCTTGTATTAAAAGCTTTTAGTTCGGCATGCTCTGCATTAACAGGGATTGAAACCATTTCAAATGCAGTTCCGGTATTTCGGATTCCCCAGCAGAGAAATGCGATTAAAACCTATATCGCCTTAGGTACCATTACTTCCTTCACATTGACAGGTTTTGTGTATCTATTGTATATAAAAGGGATTTCTCCCAAAGCGGATAATACGATGTTCTCCCAATTGGTGGGTCTTTATTTTGGAGATGGAGTGATCTATCAAATCATTATTTGGTCCACTTTTATTGTCTTAATCTTGGCTGCGAATTCTACCTATACTGGTTTTTCACACCTAGCAGCAATTGTCGCCTCTGATGGATTTTTACCAAGGGTATTAACCAATCGGGGAGACAGACTGGGATATTCGAACGGAATCATCACCTTATCTGCTTGTGCAAGTATACTGATTCTGACTTTTCATGCCCATACGAACTCGTTGATTCCATTGTATGCGATCGGTGTTTTCCTCTCATTTTCAACCGCACAGTTCGGTTTAATCCGCCGATGGCTGCGAGTGAAAGGATCACATTGGAAAATAAAACTATCTATTAATATCCTTGGTGCAATCATTACCAGCAGTGTGACCGTCATCTTTGCGGTAACCAAATTTATGGGTGGGGCCTGGATTGTGTTAATCGTGTTGCCATCAATTGTATGCCTATGTTTAGCGATCCATCGGCATTATGAATTTATTGCACAGGAGCTTCATATTGATGTGACTAACGAATTCCCTGAAATCAGAGATGTTACAACCATCGTGCTCATTTCAGGTGTTCACCGCGTGGTAAGTAATACACTATCATTTGCTAAAAGTTTAGGTGGAGAACCGATTGCTGTTTATGTAGGATTTGATGATGATTCAATTCATAAGATTGAAAAAAAATGGGAGGAATGGGGCAACCCTTGCCGGCTTGTTGTGTTACGAAGTAAATATCGGTCTGTCATTGAACCTTTAAATCGTTTTATAAAGGTAATAGAAGAAAAACGAGGAAGTAAAGGTCACATTCACTTGATAATTCCACAATTTATTCCTAGAAAAGGCTGGCACAACCTTTTGCATAACCAAACAGCATTACAGCTAAGAATCTGGTTTTTCCGACATAAGGATGTTGTGATTACAACTGTCCCATATCACTTAAAAAAATAAGTTGAATAATAGGAAAATAAATGTCTTGTATAGAATCATTCTATACAAGGATTTTTTTGGGGGAAGAAAAATGATCCAGAAAATTAATCTACAGAATGGCAACTTGTTACAACGTCTTTTTTCCTTACAGAGATCCTCTTATTTGATAGAGGCAAAATTAATTGATTTTTATGATATTCCTCCATTGAAGGAAACCATCAAGGATTTAGTGGATAGTGGAGAGCAATTCATAGGTTTCTTTGACGAGGATGAACTGGTGGGAGCCTTGTCATATACAATGGTCGGTCAGGAACTGACCATTTGCAGGTTGATCGTGGATCCGAACCATTTCAGGAAAGGAATTGCCCAAAAGCTGCTGATCAACCTAGAAGAAAATAACAATGAAATATCAGTATTTAAAGTGTCGACAGGTAGGGATAATTTTCCTGCCATAAGGCTTTATTTAAAAAACGGTTTTAAATGGACTAGTGATATGGAAGTTGCTCCTGGTTTTTTTATAAGTATTTTTGAAAAAAGAACCCACAGCTGACCGCTGTGGGTTCTTTTTATTCATTATGCAATCGTTTGGAGAATCAACACGATATTCAAAATAAGGACAATTGCAGCACATAAAATAGAAACGATTGTGGTTAACTGTTTATTCACTAATACCCCCATAATATCTTTTCTCCTGGTGAAGTAGATAAGCGCTACTATTGGGAACGGAAGCACAATACTTAAGACCACCTGGCTTATAACGAGTGTATGGGTTGGATCTAAATGAAGAAAAACGACAATAAAAGCTGGAAACATTGTAATCATTCTACGAAGCCACAAAGGGATTGAAAACCCCACGAAACCTTGCATAATTACTTGGCCCGCCATAGTTCCAACAGTTGAGCTTGATATTCCAGATGCTAATAAGGATACTAGGAAGACAGATGCAGCTGCTGGACCTAGTAAAGGAGTTAACGTTTGATAGGCTGTTTCAATACTCGCTATGACTGTATTCCCTGATTCAAAAAAGACAGCGGCGGACATTGCCATCATGGCTAAATTTACAAGTCCAGCCAACCCCATCGCGATAAAAATTTCAATGGTACTGAATTTTTGAATGCGTAACTTTTGTTGGTCATTAACGGGAACAACTCTCTTTTGAGTTAAACTTGAGTGCAGATAAATGGCATGTGGCATTACTGTTGCTCCAATTACCCCTACGGCTAACATAATACTAGAGGTACCCCCTATCCACGGTGTGACACTGTGATACGCGATCTTCGATAAAGAGGGATGTGATAATAACATTTCAACCAAATAACATAACCCTATAGAAATGGCAAAGGCTGTAATAAACTTTTCTAATGGACGAAACCCAAAACGTTCCATCATCAAAATTGCATATGTTACAACTCCAGTAATAATAACAGCTATCATCATGGGAATGTTAAACAACAAATTCAGTGCCAGGGTAGCTCCCAAAAATTCGGCTAAATCAGTAGCCATCGCAGCAAGCTCTGAGAAAATCCACATGACCATATTCATCCATTTAGGGAAGTGCTCTTTACAGAGTTCAGGCAAGTTTTTGCCTGTAGCAATTCCTAATTTAGCCGACATATTTTGGAATAGAATCCCCATTAAATTGGCAATCACGATTACCCAAAGCAATTTATATCCAAATTGTGCTCCACCAGAAATGTTTGTTGCATAATTACCGGGGTCCACATAAGCAATGGATGCAATGAAAGCAGGGCCAAGGAAAGGAAGTAGGGCAAATAAACCTTTTCGCTTTCCACTTACTGCTTCATTAGCAGCTGTTAGCACTTTTTTATTCTTAATAGAAATTTCTCTCCCTAACTCACTCATCTAAATTCTCTCCTTAATGAGTTGAAATAAAAATGTTTACCTAATTCGATTTTTTTAAACAAGGCTATTTTTTTTGCCCTTGTGCAACTTTATAATTTATATTATTGCAGATTTTAATCAAAGTTACCACTATAAATACATCCTTCATAAAAAATAATTGAATAAAAAATTAATTCGGAGGAGTCTGTCACAAAGGGGAATATCATCCCCATGGAAACAGGCTCTTTTTGAATTTAAGTTGGTTTATAAGCAAAGATTAAGGATAGCAAGGAAAACTTAATTTAGAAGGGACATTAATATGATGATTGAGGTTTGGATCATTCTACTTGGAATTGCTGTTGGAGTTGCTTTTATTGCTGAAAAAATAAATCAGCCATACCCGACATTGCTTGTTATTACAGGGCTGCTTATAGGTTTGCTTAATATTCCAGTTTTGGAAGAGGTAAAACATTACGCAACAAATGATATTGTCTTTCAAACAGCAATTATAACCATCTTTTTATCTGCATTATTAGGAGATGCCACACTGAAGCTGCCTTTTAATGAATTGAAAGAAAATAGAAAACCCATTTTATTGTTGTCCTTATTAGGAACATTTCTTACTTTTTTATTGGTTTCAACAGTCTCATATTTTGTTTTGAAATTACCCTTTCAATTGGCACTTATTTTTGGGGCCGTCATGTCCGCCACAGACCCTATCTCTGTTTTGACCATTTTTAAATCAATGAAGTTAAACAAAAGATTGTCCATCATGGTTGAAGGGGAAAGTCTAGGGAATGATGGAGTGGCCGTTGTCCTATTTAAGATTGCTCTTGTTACTACTGCGTTGACATCAGCTGGGGTTTTAGATGCTTCTGCTGAATTTTTTAAGGTTGTCCTTGGTGGAATACTGGTTGGCGCTTTGTTCGGCTTTTTAGCTTCTAGGATTACTCGACATATTGATCAACATTTAGTTGAAATAGGATTATCCATTGTTCTCTTTTATAGTGCCTTTGGAATTGCTGAGCACTTTCATTTCTCAGGGGTCATTTCAGTCGTTGTCGCGGGTCTCATTTTTGGCAATTACGGAAAGAAAATAGGGATGTCGGAGAAAACTCTGCGTGAAATGGATTCTTTTTGGGAGACTATTTCATTTTTGGCTAATGCTTTGATTTTTTTCATGGTAGGTTTAGAAGCAGCAAGAATTGGCCTTGAAGGAAAATGGTCAGTTGTTTTGGGGAGTACTGCCATTGTGGTCATTTCACGGATTATAGCTGTTTTTGTAAGCCTGTCATTCGATCAATCAGTCCCGTTATCTTGGAAAGCTGTCATTGGTTGGGGAGGATTAAAGGGCTCTTTATCCATTGCCCTCATTTTATCCATTTCTCCTGATTTTACCGGGAAAGATTTAATTTTGGCGATGACGTTTGCCAATGTATTGTTCTCTTTGCTTATTCAGGGCACTACAATTAAATTGCTTGTCAATAAATTAAAAATCTAGCTTCAAGTATTTAAGTCCTTTGATTCCTTTATCAACTTTACATAGTAAAAGTAAAAGCCAGAAATTATTCTGGCCGCTACTTTATAGGGTTTTTGCTCAAATATTCAATGAGATCTTCTATTGTGGCAGATTGATGTACGATCCCTGTCTGACTAAAAAGAATATAAGCTGCCTCTTTTTGAATTTCGAGTTTTGGATAGACATTTGTAACCATTTCCCGTTCTGGTAAACTTAAAATATTTTTGACTTGTGAAGTAACCTTTTCATTTTTCTCAATCGGAGTTTGCTCATTTTGATTTCCAACAACCAATAGGGAATAGGATTGATTATTTTCAGCTAAAAGGTTTGGGTACGGAAAGTTGTTGGGAGTTTTCGTTTCCGTTGCCGTTTGAGTAATGGTTTTGCACGTTTTTTTTGAGGAACTTGCTTTAGGCTCCTGATTTTGGCACGCCGCTAGTAAAATAATAATTGTCATAAATGGCAATAAATATTTTTTCATTGTTCTCGTCCCTTTTTTATGTATTCTTAATTAACCATAGCATACTCTTAAAAACGATGGACGATGTGAATGTGGAGGAATCGTGAAAAACTAACAGTCCTCTTGAACATTATCTCCAAGAAGGCTACAGTAGAATGGAAGACCGTTAAAGAAGGTGGCTAGCTTGGAAAAAAGATATTTTACCATTGGGATGGCAGGTCATATTGATCATGGAAAAACGTCGTTGACCAAAGCATTAACTAATGTAGATACGGACCGCTTAAAGGAAGAAAAAGAACGTCAGATTTCAATTGAACTAGGATTTGCACCATTATATGAAGATGACGAAATACAAATATCTGTGATAGATGTACCCGGACATGAACGTTTTATCAGACAAATGATAGCCGGTGTTGCCGGAATCGATCTAGTTGTGCTTGTTGTTGCAGCGGATGAAGGAGTTATGCCACAAACGAAGGAACATCTTGATATTTTGAAATTTTTGGGTGTGAAAAACGGAATCATTGCGATCACAAAAATGGACCGTGTGGATGAAGAGTTTATCGAATTAGTAAAAGATGACATTTTAACAGAACTTGAGGGAACTGTTTTTCAAGAAGCACCAGTTGTTCTTGTCGACAGTATCTCCAAAAGAGGAATAGCCGAGATAAAGGAATTGATTATCAGGAAGTTAAAGGAACTGGAAATGCGTGATGCAAAGGGTGCCTTCCGTTTACCGATTGATCAGGTATTTACCGTGAAAGGGCAAGGTACAGTAGTCCGAGGTACGGTTTATGAGGGAACGGTTGAGGAAGGACAGGCTTTGAAAATTATGCCAAAAGGGATAGAGGTCAGAGCTAGACAAATTCAGGTCCATCATAAGCAGGCAGAAAAAGCATTTGCCGGCCAAAGAGCTGCGATAAATCTATCCGGGATCTCCAGGGAAGATTTAGAACGGGGAGACGTCCTTGTTTCATCAGAACATTTTATCGTAACAAAAACAATTGATGTAGCTATTCGTGTTGTTTCCGAACTTGAGCATTTGATAAAACAACGGATGCCAATAAAGCTCCATATAGGGACTGCAGAAGTTATGGGGCGGATTGTCTTTTTTGACCGAAATGAAATAAAGGAAGAGAACGGTGAAATCCTATGCCAACTTCGTTTGGAAGAGGAAATTCTTACTAAGCGTGGCGATCGATTTATCATTAGAAGACCTAGTCCTACTGAAACCATTGGCGGCGGCTGGGTGATAGACCCTAGAGGGAACAAATATCGTTTTGGAAACCAAACCATTGATGAGCTTGAGAAAAAAAAGGTTGGTTCGCCAAAAGAGCGAATAACTGCGGCTTTAATGGAAGCAAGAAGTCTGCCGCTTCATGAACTGATTAAACGGACGGCTCTTGATGAGGAAACATTAACTGAACATTTACAGGATTCGTCATTTGTTTTTTATAATGGAAAAGAATTTACATTGCAGACAATGATTGATTCCATCGAAGAAGATATATACGATCTTATACAGGACTTTCATCAAAAGTATCCGATGAAAATAGGGTTAAATAAAGCTGAACTGTTACAATCCATGCAAAAAAGATTTCCTAAATCATTAGTAGAATTTGTAGTGGAGAAGGGCATCTCGAACCATATTTTTAACCGCAGGGAACAATTTGTATCATTGGCTGAATTTTACCCTCATGTCCCGAAAAATTGGGCCAAGCGTGTGGATAACCTGTTGGAGGAATTAACAAAAGATGGCTACAAGGTTCGTTACGTAAAGGACTACTTTGCAACTGCAGGAATCCCAGATCATTTAACGGTAGAGTTAAGACGATTTTTAGAGGATCAAAACTTAATCGTTATGCTGGATGATCAATTTGCCTATGCTGAGTCAGTTTTTCAAAATGCTGTGAACAAGCTGAGAGAACATACAGGTACAGAATTTGAAGTAGGTGAGGCGAAAGAGATACTGAATCTTTCACGCAAATATATGATTCCATTTTTAGAGCGATTGGATGCTATTGGGTTGACAAAGAGAGTTGAAAATAAGCGTGTCTGGAAAAAGTAGAAGTCTGCTAATGCAGGCTTTTTTTAGTGAATAGGAAAGTATAAACGTTCTATCAGGTATCAGTTTAACTAGTCCTCCGTCTTCGCCAAATGACAAGTTTCAAATGTATATTTTGGTTTTTTATAAATAGGATAGAAAAGAAGAAGATGGGGGTGGAGGAGATGGATGAAATTAAACCGGTCCGTTTACAGAGAGGAGATCTCGTCGGAGTTATTACACCTGCAAGTCCAATAGAGCTTGAAAAATTAGAGCTAGGAATCGCATTTTTAAAGGAGCAGGGACTGAAAGTTAAAATGGGAAATAGCGTCGGAAGATCTTATGGCTACTTGGGAGGTACAGATGCTGAAAGATTAGAAGATTTGCATCAAATGTTTCGTGATCCTGAAATTAAGGGGATTTTCTGTGCTCGCGGGGGCTATGGTACGGCCAGATTTGCCTCACAGATCGATTATGGACTTATTAAAAACAATCCCAAATTATTTTGGGGCTATAGTGATATTACTTTTTTGCATACAGCAATCAACCAACATACAGGACTTTGTACTTTTCACGGGCCGATGATAGGGTCCGACTTAGGACGGGAGTCCGTTCATCCAGTTTCGAAACAATGTTTCAGTCAATTATTTGAACCTAAAGAGTTTATTTATACAGAGGAACTCTCACCATTGGAAGTGGTGGTTGAAGGTTATGCAGAAGGACCAATCGTCGGGGGCAATTTAACCTTAGCTATCAGTACAATGGGGACAAAATTTGAAATTGATACCACGGGAAAATTATTCTTAATCGAGGATATTAATGAAGAGCCGCGGGCTGTCGATCGAATGTTAAATCAACTGTTATTGTCAGGGAAGCTCCAAGCTGCCTCGGGAATCATAATTGGAGATTTCTGCAATTGTACGTCACGAAGTGATCAGTCCCTAACACTCGATGAGGTTATAAATTATTATGTTCGTTTAGCTGGAAAACCTGCTATAAAAGGTTTTAAGATTGGCCATTGTAATCCCAATATTGCTATACCATTAGGAGTCCATGCAACCCTCAATACTTCTAAAAAGAAGCTCACAATAAAAAATGGTGTTATATAACAAGGACTGATGTAAAATGCAATCAGTCCTTAATAGATCAGCCTGTTTTCTCTTCTTCAATATAAGTGTATTCTTTTTCCCAGAAATCAGCATCTTCAATTCCTAGTTTCACGGGATCAAAAACAGGATCTTTGCCATCCTTTAATTGTGCTTCATAATCTCGAAGAACTCTTAAAGCAGGTTTTGTAAGCAATAGAATGGCAATAATATTTAACCAGGCCATACTTCCTACACCAATATCACCTAATGTCCATGCTAAACCAGCAGTTTTCACACTTCCGTATAGCACCATACCCAAAATGGCGATTTTCAGAAGGTAATCAGACCAGATACGTTTTTTATTTTTGTTAATATACGCAAGATTGGTTTCAGCCATATAGTAATAAGCCATAATGGTTGTAAAGGCAAAGAAGAATAGTGAAATGGCTACGAAAGGAGCGCCAAATCCTGGGAAGACAGATTCAACTGCTGCCTGTGTATAACCTGGGCCTGGTTCCATTTTTCCAAGGTTATTGACAATTTCCGGTTTTCCATCAGGTGTAACATTGTACATTCCTGTAATTAGAATCATAAACGCTGTTGCTGAGCAAACAAAAAGGGTATCAACATAAACCGAGAAAGCCTGAACAATGCCTTGTTTGGCAGGGTGGGAAACCTCCGCGGCTGCAGCTGCATGTGGGGCTGTACCTTGACCGGCTTCGTTTGAATAAATTCCTCGTTTAACACCCCAAGAAATTGCTGATCCCAATATACCTCCAAATGCCGCATTAGCACCAAATGCACTAGAGAAGATTAGTTTGATGACTCCAGGTAATTCACTAATATTCATAAATGTAATGATTAAAGCCACTAATATATATCCCAGTGCCATAAAAGGAACAATTAATTCCGCGGCACGAGCAATACGTTTTACTCCGCCAAAAATTATGGCAGCTAGGAAAACTATTAAAATAATACCTGTAATCATCGGGCTAATACCGAAAGCGTTTTCAACACTCAAAGCGATACTATTTGCCTGAACACCAGGTAATAAAACTCCGGTTGCAAGCACGGTAACAACGGCAAATAATACAGCATACCATTTCATTTTTAAGCCTTTTTCTATGTAATAGGCTGGACCACCACGGAATTGACCGTCTTGTTTTACTTTATATACTTGACCTAATGCTGCTTCAACAAACGCGGAACCAGCTCCTAAGAAGGCAATTGCCCACATCCAGAATACAGTTCCCGGACCACCAAAAGCAATCGCAGTGGCAACACCGGCAATATTTCCGGTACCAACCCTTCCAGATAAGGCAAGTGTTAAAGCTTGAAATGAGGAAATACCTGCTTCGGATTTTCCTCCTTTAAACATAAGCGGTATGATGTCCTTCATATGCCTGACTTGAAGAAATCTAGTTGCAAGTGAGTAGAATAGACCTGTTCCCAAGCAAAGATAAATGAGTGCAGGGCTCCAAATGATTCCACTGAGCTAGTTAACAAATTGTTCCATAAATTTCCCCCTTTTTTTAATAGGTTTTGACGCTACTATATAACAACCCTATCTATATAAGTTATTATATAACAATAAGTGACTGATAAGTTAGTAAATATGGAATCTTAAATATATTTAGAATGTTATTATATAGTAACCTGGAAAAAAAAGCACGCTAAAATCTTTGAGTTTTAGCGTGCTTTGGATTTGATTATTTTTTAAATGGCCACCAATTTGCTTCTCCAAAAGTTCGAACCATAACTGGTACAAATAATGGCAGAACAACCAAGGCATAAAGGGCAAGACCTATTAATAGAATGGTGGCAATTTCAAGTAATGACAGTACCCCTGATGGCATCATGGCGGCAAAGGTACCGCCTAGAATCACTGCGGCAGAAATGATCACTGTCCCCATTTTTTTCATTGCCTCATGAATCGCTTTATTGACAGGGAGATCCCTATATTCGTTAAAACGATCCATTAAGAAAATGCTGTAATCAATTCCGAGTGCTACTAAAATAACAAACGCAAAGAATGGGACGGCCCAACTAATCCCACTATACCCTAACCAATTAATAAAGATCATTTCTGAGATAGACATAGACGTATAGTAGGTTAGGACTAGTGAACCAATTAAGTAAATCGGCATGATCAAAGAGCGGAGCAAGATCATTAAAATGATGCTAATACCTGCAAGCATAAGGATGACTGTGCGTGAATAGTCACCCTCAGAAATTGTATCCAGGTCATGATGCATGCTGGAAACACCGCCAATAGCGATTTTTGCATTTTCAAGCTTTGTATGTTTAATCGCGCGTTTTACGGCATCGTTGATTGCCGGGATTTGCCCGATTGCATCATTTGAATATGGATTTTTGTTAAAGATAACATCAATCGTCATCACTTTTCGATCTTTTGATAGATACGTATCCATTACTTTGGCAAAATCTTCACTGTCCAATACATTCTGTGGAATATAAAAGCCAGTTTGTTTTTCTTTGGATACACCCGACAAATAATCTTGGGCAGATCCAAGGCCGTTAGAAACTTCATTCAAACCGTCTGCGCTTTTGGTCAAACCATCAGACAGCTGGGAAATTTGAGATCCTACCGATTGAAATCCCGTAAGGAGCTGCTGCTGTCCATTGTTGATCCCTGATAGACCCTCTGTAAACTTTGGTAAATTGGAAACGGCAGTTCCTTGTCCTTCCTCCATTTTGATTAGTCCAACTTTAAGCTGATCGAGGCCTGTAACAAGGCTTCCCATTCCAATAATCAGTTGTTCCTGGCCCGAAATTATTTGTTCCAAACTGGTATTAGCTGTAGTTAACCCGTCTTGTGCACCTTTAAGACCTAAATTAAGAGAGTTTAGGAAGGTTGCCACTGAAACCCGTGGATCAGGAATTGCTGAGTCTGTGGCAGCTTTTACTTCTCCAACTGTATTTTTTATATCTTTATAGGTTGTATTCTCGGAAATACCAGGATAATCTTTTTCAAGCCCTGTAAATTTAGTATCTAGTGTTTGTAGCTTTTGGTGTTGTAAGGATAGTGAACCTGCAACTTTTTCATAGTTTCTTTCTAAGGTACCTAGCCCGGAACTTGCTTTCTGATATCCCGCAAGTAATTGTTTACTTCCAGCAACTATTTTTTCAGATTCAGCTTTGATCGTATTTAAACCTTCTATTGCTTGCCCGGCCCCAATAGAACCGCCTTTCAGCCCGGTCTCAATTTGCGCGAGGCCGTTTTGAAGTTCGCCCATTTTCGATTTCATTTCATTGGTGCCATTGATTAATTTACTGATCCCATTGACTGCTTCATCCATTTTCGGCTGATTCGCTGCCATTTGGCTGCCTGCATCGGAAAGACCATCACTAATTTGTTTTAGTCCGTCATTTCCTTTGCCAATTCCTTCTTCTAAAGAAACGACTTGTTTAGAAATATAAAAATCATCAATGGGTTTCCCGGTAGGGCGGGTAACGGAACGAACCGTTTTGACATCATTCACTTTTTTAAGTTCCTGACTAATTTTTTCTGTAATCCCGATATACTCAGAAGTACTCATTTGGTCATCATTCTTGATTACGATTTGAGTCGGCATTGATTCGCCAGGGCCAAATGATGTTGAAATGATATTAAAGCCCTTGATTGAGGCATATTCATCACTAATCTCTTCTAATGAATTGAAAGAAAGTTGGTCTTTAAAGGAAAATAAGAAGGGAACAGAGACGGCAGCAACGATGATAAAAGCAATTAATGGTCGAAGCAGGGCAAACCGGCCCATGGCGTCCCAAATTTTACTGTCGCTATGTTCCAATTTGCCTTTCGATGGCCAGAATAGTTTTTTTCCGAGAACAGCCATAAAAAATGGAACAACGGTCACGAGTGCCAATAATAATACGGCTACCCCAATGGCCACAGCAGAAGCTGATTTATATAGCTGGAATGTAGAGAATCCAATGGAGGCAAATCCAATTAATACCGCGATTCCGCTAAAGAAAACGGTTTTTCCAGCTGTCTTGTAGGTAGTAATAATCGCTTCTGTCACATTTTCCTCTTTAGCCAATTCTTCTTTAAAGCGGCTGAGTAATAATATACAATAATCTGTTCCAATTCCAAAAAGGACAGCTACTAAGAAAATTTGGGTAAAAGTAGATAAAGGAAAATTCAGCTTATCTACTAAAATTGATACGACGGATTGTGCGGTTAAATAGCTGAAGCCTACGGTAATTAACGGAATAATCGGTGCAATTGCCGATCTGAAAACTAGCAGCAATACAGCCAAAATAAAAACAACCGTTATGCCTTCTGTTTTCTTTAGACCTTCTTGAGAGTTTGTAACAAGATCCTCGCCAATAACCCAGTTGCCGGTATAGTAATGTGATAGTTTAACATCACGAATAGAATTGTATAATTCTTTAATAATTTCTTTTGCTTGACGGTCATTTGCGGTTACCTTTACAGAAACTAAAATGGTTTTTCCGTCTTTTGAAATCAATTGGTCTTTTAATTCTTTTTGGCTAAAATGGGTTAGCAGATCTGTAATTCCTAATTTATCCTTGTTTTTTTCTAACTCTCTTACAGCCTTTTCAGCTTGTTTAAAGTCAGCATCCGTCAGCTTTTTATCACTGTGAAAAACAAGGGCAGTAGATAAATTTGAACCCTTATTTTCATCTGCCTGTACATCCTTAAGAATTTTTTGGGCAATGGTGGAAGAGTATCCTTCTGGTACTGAAATCTGGCCTTTTTCTCTGACTAAGCCCTCCATATTCGGAGCAATCATGGCTAATCCGACAATAATGGCAATCCATGCCATTAGAATCATCCATTTACCTTTAATAATGGCCCGCACTGGTTATTCCCCCAATTCTTCCTTCTTCTTGTTGTTGATCATTTGAGCTAATTTTTCATACGTGTCTAAAAAAGCCGTGATTTCAACTTCATCAAATTGAGTGATGATGGATTCGACTAACACACGTACTTTTTTCATGCAATTTTGGTGAAGCTCCTTGCCTTCGTCAGAAAGGGTTAAATAGATCACTCTACGGTCATTTTCATCACGGGTTCTTTCAATGAGTCCTTTGTCAACCATTCTGTTAATAATGGCCGTAATGGCGCTTTTATTTACTTCAAAAACCGCAGCTAAATCACTGGATGTACATTCACCGGTTTGATAAATGTACTTTAATATGTAGTACTGGTCATTAGTCAAATCATCTCCAATCTTACCTTTTATCAACGCTTCCGCTTTTTTATGCACCTGAAAGTTAAGTGAAATATAACGATCGATTAGATATTGAATAGGACTGTTTTCCATTTAAAGATGATCACCTCTTAAAAATTAGTTAAACTGTTTAACTATTAATGTGTTTAACTATATATTAGGGTAAAATGGTTGTCAATTGATTTCATTAAGGAAAAGTTAAGGATTTCATAGAATAATAAGCTTATTCCAATATCAAATCTTCCTGACCCGTTGTACAGGATTAGAAAAGGAGTTTAGTATGTATGAAAAAATGGATCTGGATTGCTGTGAGTATATTGGTGGTGGGTATCATCGGTGTTCAATTATATTCTTCAACTACCAAAACATCAGCGGCAACCGTTAAAGAGAGAACAGCTGAAGTCAAGAAAGGTAAGTTGGAAGTTAAATTAAGTGGCTCTGGAACTGTTCAGCCAGTGGTCAGCAAGGATGTTGAATCCACTTCAAATAATGATGAAATCGATGAAGTATTGGCATCGATTGGGGAAGAAGTGAATGAAGGCGATGAACTTGTTACATTTACAGATGGCAGTGATCCCATTGTTTCACCGGCTAAAGGAGTTGTCACCTCAATTTCAGTTGCATCCGGTGATAAGGTAAACACGGGGCAAGTGGTTGCTCATGTTTCTGATTATTCGGATTTACAGACTGTCGTACAAATCGATGAATTAGATATTAGCAAGGTAAAAGTTGGACAATCTGTCAGTTTAAAAGTGAATGCATTTGCAGACCAAACCTACTCGGGGACTGTTTCAAAAGTATCTGAGGAAGGAACTTCATCAAATGGAGTCTCAACATTTGAAGTTTACATTCATATTGACAAAATCGATCATCTAAAAGTTGGCATGGGCACAGAGGCAAGTATTCTAACTGATACAAAAGAGAATGCTTTATATGTTCCGCTTGATGCTGTCCATTTATCAAAGGGCAAAAAATATGTAGATCTGTCAGGAGCAAGCTCAGAGAAAATAGAAATTAAAACAGGATTGGCAAATGAAGATTACGTAGAAATCACGGAAGGATTATCAGAAGGCCAAATAGTTAAGTTACCCCAATTAGCTGCCAGCAATGCTGCATCAACGACAAACTCTAATAATAACAGTCTTGGAGGTTTGGGAGGCTTGGGTGGAATGACTCGCAGTATGGGCAGAAATTGATCATACTGCTTAAATCCGGATACCATACAAGTGCTCAGTGTGAATAAGAATCACTAAAAAAGTGGTCGCGCCTATTGCGGCCGCTTTAATTACTATATAATAGGGCTATTAGTTCTATTTTACTAGGAGAGATAAGATGCGATTATTAGTAGTAGAAGACAACCTTCCTTTATTAGAATCAATCGTTCAACTATTATCGGATGAATTTGAAGTCGATCAGGCCTCAAACGGTGAGGATGCCTTATTTTTAGCGATGCAAAACATCCATGATGCCATTGTTTTGGATGTTATGATTCCTGAAATTGATGGATTTCAGGTTCTGCAAACCATTCGCAAAGAGGGCTTGAAAATTCCGGTATTATTTCTAACTGCAAGAGACTCACTTGAAGATCGGGTAATGGGTTTGGACAGTGGTGGTGATGATTACCTAGTAAAACCGTTTCAATCAGCTGAATTAAAAGCAAGAATTCGGGCCTTATTGAGAAGGAGCGGCAGTTTGACCACTAATCAAACAATCCAATACCGTGGAATCGAATTGTTTGGAAAAGAACGTGAAATTCACGTTGACAATGAGCAGATTAAACTAACAACCAAGCAATATGAGCTGTTAGAATACTTAATCCAAAATAAAGGTGCTATTTTAACAAAAGAACAGATTTATGACCGGGTTTGGGGTTTTGATTCTGATACAACTATTGCCATTGTAGAAGTATTTATGCATCATTTGCGTAAAAAGCTTGAACCGTTCGGATATCATAGGGATATTAAAACGATACGCGGTGTAGGGTATATTTTAAGTGAAGAGTAGGAGTTAGCCATGTTTCGGAAAACACACATAAAACTAACGTTAATTAATTCAATCGTTTTCATGGTATTGATCAGCATCCTGGCGAGTGTCATCTATTTTTATACGGAAAATAAGTTATATAAAGATGTAAACCAATCTTTAACGGAATCAGTCACTCATTTTCAGGAGCCTCCTGGAGATATGGATAAGCGGGACGATGACAATGCAGGGGCTCCAAAATTCATGAGAAGAGACCCGCGGATTATGACGTTAATTTGGGATGAAAATAATAAATTATTAACTGAACAAGACCGAAATTTTGAGCTTTTCCAAGGGAATGAGAAACGGATTATACCAAAAAAGTTGAACGCTTTGCAGGATGTTCAAGTAGAGGAGTTTTCATTTAGATATATGGCTGTTAAGGTGAACATGCCTCAATACGGAGAATTAACGATTCAATTTATCCGCAACGTCAACTCCGAAAAAGAGTTATTAAATAGACTTTTGTTAATTTTAATAGTCGGCTGTGGAATAGGGATCCTCTGTGCAGTGGCATCAGGTTATTTTTTGGCGGGAAGAGCCCTTGTTCCCATCAAAAAATCTTGGCAGAAACAGCAACAGTTTGTTTCTGATGCTTCGCATGAACTAAGAACACCATTAGCGGTGATTCAAGCAAAAACCGACTTGTTGTTCCGTCAGCCATCAGCGACGATTCAAGAAAAGATATTAGATGTATCCGCGATTTCAACTGAATCACGTCGATTGTCCAAGTTAGTAACCAATTTATTAACACTGGCGAGATCTGATTCAGACCAAATTGAAGTAAAGAAACAGCTGTTCCAGTTAGATGAATTGTTAAAGGAAATTATACAACATTATGAAGAATTTGCGATGTATCAAGAAAAAGCGATCAGATTGCAGGCACCCAAACCGGTCCAATTTTATGCGGATAAGGAAAGAATCCATCAATTAATTGTCATTCTTCTTGATAATGCGATGAAGTATACAAATGAAGGTGGGGAAATTCTACTATCCTGCGAACAAACGCTTAATTCTATTAGCCTTAAAGTAAAAGATACAGGAATTGGCATTCCGGAAAAAGATATTCCGAAAATCTTTGACCGTTTTTTCCAAAGCGATAAAGCCAGGACATCCGCAGAGGGAACAGGATTAGGGCTATCAATTGCAAAATGGATCATTGAAAAACATCATGGAAAAACAAAAGTTCAAAGCACCGTTGGCAAAGGAACTACAATTGAAATCACTTTCCCGAGAACCCAAAAAACATAAAAAAAACGACTAGATGAGCAGGTATTACTTTAATATAGGCTGTGTTAAAGACTAGTGTTGATTTTTTACACTCTGTTGATTGGAGCGGAAGGTGCGAAGACTCCTGTGGGAGTACGGTTCTGGAGAGACCCCGCAGGCGCAAGCGCCGAGGAGGCTCGCCGAAACGCCCATGGAAAGCGAAGCACCTGGAGCGGAAATCAACAGACAAGTTTAACTGAGCATTAATATAAAAAGGACTCCCAAACACATGTTGAGAGTCTTTTTTGCTATTTTACAATAATAGTACCCTTATACATATTCATTCCGCAGCTAAAAGTATGCTGGCCTGTTTCATCTGGCGTAAACGTCAATTTTGTCATACCAACATTAAGTTTGGCATTATTAATATGAAAATCGGGGATATTTAAAATAGATAAACAACTGTTTTCTAAAGGATTTTGAATCTCCAGTTCCACAGGTACCCCTTTTTTTACACGAATAGTAGCGGGACTATACCCTTTTTCAGTCACGAGCATCTTTACCTTAGGAGTACTTTCTTCTGAAACGTCGACTTCGGTTTTATCAACGGTTTTCACCATAGTGTTTTTTTCACTAGTTTGAGCAGAAGCAGTTGACCCCGCTTTGTCTGGAATGTTCACTAGATTGCTGCTATACAAAAAAAGGAATAATGAAACAAAAATAACCCCTGCAGAGATAATCGCAAAGGGCGAAATTTCCTCTGTCTGAACGGTGAATTGATCCTTCGTTTCGGATAGGATAAACAAAATGATTAACCCGCTGATGATCACATAGATTCCTAGTAAAATTCCCAGCAAAATAGTGGCGGTAATAAATTGGAGAAAAACTCCCAGAACGGCGCCTACCATTCCACCGAATAAACCTGAAATAGAACTCATAATGATTGCCAATAGTCCAATTGGATGACCAGACAAAAAGCCGATCATAAATCCAATAATCATGCTGACACCAACGACTAGAAACATCTCACCTGAGACCATCCCAATAATAGTGCCAGATAAAAGACCAGCCATGCACGCAATCCCGATGGCAATCATCAAACCGGGAGTCTTGGAAATTTTTGTTTTATTACGATACAGGAGAACAATCGAATATCCTGTGGAAATGGCTACAATAACAGTTGATAGTACCGAAAAAATCATCATATTTGAAAACTCCTCAAATGCTGCTCTTTTTTTACAACATAAGAGTATTATAAATGTAAATTAACAGTTGTTAAATATTGCTATATGAACGTTTTATGAATCTTCTTTTTTCTTATCGAGCGTTTGTTGATAGATCCGTTTAAGGGCTTCATTTTGCATTTTCATAAATTCAAGAAGAAATTCTTTTTCTTCTGCTTCTAATTCAAGTTCATCTTTTTCTTCCTTTGTCAAACTAATCACCTGCCCCAGCATTTCATTTATTCTACCTTAATTTACAAGCTGTTTAAAGTTTAGGAATATAGTATTTTGGAAAAACTGAGCTAAGAATGAAAAATTTCCCGATTTTCAATTGACATTTATGTTCGGGAAATATATAATTTTTTCAAAAATATACTTGAAACAATGACGGGGACTAGTAAAATGTTTGAGTCTTACCAAGAGAGGAAACCAATGGTGCGAGGTTTCTTAAGACAGTCATTTGAACCTGCCTCACGAGTTCTGTATCGGATTTTACTTGAAGATACACGCGGATCAAATCCGTTATCATGGAGAGTGTATAAAGCATTGCTTTATTAAATGTAGGGTGGTACCGCCAGGCCTTGGTCCCTTTTTTAGGATCAAGGCCTTTTTATGTTTTAAGTTGATTTAAGCTCATTGTTGATTTTGGAACCTGTTGATTGGAGCGGAAGGCACGCAGACTCCTCGAAAATGCTAACGCATTTTCTTCGTGCGTGGGCAAATTCAAGGTAGCAATTCAATGTCCTGCGGGAGTACGGAACAGGTGAGACCCCACAGGCGCCAAAGCGCCGAGGAGGCTCACCGGACCGCCCGCGGAAAGCGAAGTGCCTGGAGCGCAAATCAACAGCCATGTAAAACGGAGCTATATTTTTAAAAATTTAAATGAGGTGTCAACATGGCAAAGGAATTTGTAAAAGATATTACGGCGATGGACGATGATTTCGCCCAGTGGTATACAGATGTGGTAACAAAAGCAGATTTAATTGATTATTCAAGCGTTCGTGGTTCGATGATTATTCGCCCGTACGGCTATGCCTTATGGGACAATATTAAAAATGAACTTGACCGACGCATTAAAGAAACAGGACATGAGAATGTCTATATGCCATTATTCATACCAGAAAGCCTGCTGCAAAAAGAAAAGGATCATGTCGAGGGCTTTGCCCCTGAAGTGGCTTGGGTAACTCATGGCGGTTCTGAAGAACTGGCAGAACGTCTAGTAGTCCGCCCAACGTCAGAGGTGCTTTTCTGTGAGCATTATAAAAATATTATTCATTCTTATAGAGATCTTCCGAAATTGTATAATCAATGGGCAAACGTGGTTCGTTGGGAGAAGACAACACGTCCATTCCTACGTACATTAGAATTCCTATGGCAAGAAGGGCACACTGCACACGCTACTGACGAAGATGCCATGGAAGAAACCATTAAAATGTTAAATGTTTATGCTGCGATTTGCGAAGAAATTCTGGCTATTCCGGTAGTAAAAGGACAAAAGACAGAAAAGGAAAAATTTGCTGGTGCTAAAGCAACTTTTACGATTGAGAGTTTAATGCATGACGGAAAAGCTTTGCAATCTGGAACATCACATCATTTTGGAACCGGATTTGCCGAAGCATTTGGCATTCAATACACTGATCAGGAAGGCAAGCTGCAATACGTCCATCAAACTTCTTGGGGTTTCACAACACGGATTATTGGTGCATTGATCATGGTTCATGGCGATGATCGCGGCTTGGTGATTCCGCCAAAAGCAGCACCAACCCAAGTAATGATCGTTCCAATTGCTCAGCATAAAGAAGGTGTTCTTGATTTTGCTTATGACTTGAAAAATCAGCTTGGCAAAGTGGCTCGCGTCGATATTGATGCTAGTGACAAAAAGCCAGGGTGGAAGTTTAATGAGTACGAAATGAAGGGAATCCCAGTTCGCTTAGAAGTTGGGCCTAAAGATATTGAGAATAAACAGGTCGTCTTGGTAAGACGTGACACTCTGGAAAAAGTCATCGTACCATTGGATCAATTAGAAGCAAAACTTGTAGAATTATTGGATGACATTCAAGCAAACCTTTATAATAAAGCGTTGGCCCATCGAGAAGAAAGAACTTCAGTTGCAAAAACCCTGGCCGAATTAAAAGAAACATTAGAGGAAAAAACTGGATTTATTAAAGCTATGTGGTGTGGGGACTTAGCCTGTGAGGAAAAGATCAAAGAAGAGACAACAGCCACTTCTAGATGTATTCCGTTTGAACAGGAACAACTGTCCGAATCATGTGTTTGTTGTGGTAAAGAAGCAAAGCAAATGGTTTATTGGGCTAAAGCATACTAAAAAATGGAAAAAGGGCCCCTGGCAGGGGCCTTTTTCTATATAACATATTTTAATAAATAGTACTTGGTGATGGCAAGATACTCTCGCGTATACAATTTTATAATTGCATTCTTTGGTGTACTTGCAGGGAGACCTTGTACCTTCAAATGTTGATCATGTGCAATTGAAAGAGAACGGTACATGTGAAAATTGTTAGTAACAATGACTCCGGACATATTTTTATCCGGGAGAAGTTGTTTTGAAAAGCGAATGTTCTCCTTTGTATTGGTTGAACGGTCTTCTTTTATGATTCTTGATTCGTCAATTCCCCTTTTTATAAGCTCACGTTTAATGGACTCGGCCTCGGAAATCTTTTCTGCTTTCCCCTTGCCACCGGAAGCTATAATAATAGTATGCTTATTTTTTTGTAAGAAATGGGCTGCTGTGTTAATTCTGCAGGAGAGTGCTTTCGAAGGGACCTGTCCTTTCACGGATGTTCCTAAAACAATTAAATAATCCGCATTCTCAGGCGTTTTCAAATGGCTATATTCAGATATTTTAAATTGAAGAAAACCACCATATGTAGCAGCCATGATGATGAAAACTATAAAACTAATTTTCCATTTTTGTAGAGATTTCATTATAACACCGCCAATCATTTTTCATCATTCTATTATACAAAAAAACCTACTGATTACCGCATAATATGATCAGGAACTTTCACTTACACTAAAAATTGACTTTCGTTTTAACTATGATTAAATAAAAGAAAAGGTCGTGAAAGGAAGATTTTTTTTGAGTAAAAACCTTGTTCGAACCATCACAGTCATTGCCGTTTTCTTTTTCCTTATTTGGCTCGTCGGACTTGGCTGGGCGGTGGGGGATTATTATGCTGTAAAACCCGAAAAGATCGAGAAGACAGTGGATGAAACCATGAAAGTTGAAAATCAAAAAGGACTAACAGTTGTGGCCTTAGGGGATTCCTTGACGAGAGGAACGGGTGATGAAACAGGTAAGGGCTATGTAGGGGATGTAGTGGATGAAATAAAAGAAAAAACAAAACGAGCAGTCCAACTTACCAATCTTGGCATAAACGGTCAAAGATCCGATCAGCTTCGTGAGCAGATACAGCAGACTGAAGTGGGCCGGCAAATAGCAAAAGCAAATGTAATTTTAGTCACCATTGGTGGAAATGATTTATTTAGGGGAGGACAAGGTCTCGAAGATTTTCAGACTGGAGAGATTGCCGCCATAGAGAAAAAATACCTTGAAAATCTAAGGATTATTTTTGAGGAAATCCGGAAACACAACCAGAACGCTAATGTTTTTTTTATTGGCTTGTATAATCCTTTTATCGAACTCGACCAAGGGAAGGAAACCTCAAAAGTCATTAGACATTGGAATTATGATAGTGCTGAGGTAAGTGCAACATTTCCCAAGATTATCTTTGTCCCGACATTTGATTTATTTGAGCTGAAGGTTAATGATTATCTATATTCTGATAAGTTTCATCCAAATGCCAAAGGGTACCGCTTGATTGCGGAACGTGTGGCTTCATTGCTTACTTGGTGAGGAGAAAAAGTCCATGGAGAAAAAAATTACGTTATCAGTGAGAGACTTAAAGAAAACGATTGGCCGAAAGGAAATTATCAAGGGGCTCACCTTTGATTTGCGTGAAGGTGAGGTATTTGGCTTCCTTGGACCAAACGGAGCCGGTAAAACCACCACGATTCGGATGCTTGTAGGTCTTATTAAACCAAGTTCTGGAAAAATTGAGCTATGCGGTTATAATATTGATCACCACTTCCGGGAAGCGATGCAGAATCTTGGCTGTATCGTAGAAAATCCAGAATTGTATCCTTATCTATCAGGCTTTAACAACTTGCTGCATTTTGCCAGAATGCTTGATGGGGTTGGGGATGAACGGATTAAAGAAGTAACAGAACTTGTAGGTTTAACAGAAAGGATTCATGATAAAGTTAAAACCTATTCATTAGGAATGCGCCAGCGTCTAGGGATTGCACAAGCCTTATTAGGTAATCCCAAAATATTAATATTAGATGAACCGACTAATGGACTCGATCCAGCAGGCATCCGCGAAATGCGAGAATTTATTCGTTTTCTTGCTGAGAAAGAGGGTCTTAGTGTCCTTGTTTCGAGTCACCTATTAAGTGAAATTCAGCTTTTATGTGACAGGGTAGCTATCATGACTAGAGGAACCATCATCACTATTGATACAGTACAACACTTATTAGAAAATCGTGAACGAATGGTTTGGCGTTTGCAGCCTTTAGAAAAAGGGAAAGAAATATTAGAGAAGTGGACTGCTATTGAGGTGAAGGATGATGACACCATTTGGACCGAGTTTGATGAGCAAAAAACTCCGGAGTGGAACAGGCGGCTTGTAAATGAGGGTGTTTCCGTTTTGGAAATGAATCGTAGAATGCCAGTCTTGGAAGATTTATTCCTGGAGTTAACCGGGGGTGAGACCATTGACTAAACTGGTACAAAATGAAATGATGAAGGTTATTGCCAAAAAGCGACTAGTCGTGATTGCTCTGATTATCGGAGTTTTAGTTGTTTTATTTACGTATGCACAATATAAGCAAACCGAGACACAGCGTGAAAAATTGGGAACCAGTGATTGGAGGACGATTTTACAGCAGCAAATTGTTGATACCACGAACAGACTCAGCAGCAGCCGGATCTCCGATGAATGGAAAAAACAATTGCAAATTAGCTTGCAGCAGCAACAATATTATCTCGATCATGATATCAATCCCACTGAACCCGGAGCACCAACCTTTATTCGAATTTTTCTTGAAAATTCAATTGATTTATTTATTCCATTGATGGTCATGGTGATTGCCAGCGATTTGGTTTCCTCAGAGCATAGTGTTGGTACTGTGAAGCTTTTATTAACTAGGCCGGTTCGAAGGTGGAAGGTCCTTTTAAGTAAATACATAACGTTATGTCTAGCGGTCTCATTAATTATAGCCATAGCTGGCATTCTTTCTTATTTGATTTCAGGAGTAGTTTTTGGCTACAAAGGTTGGGGTACCCCAATATTAACAGGATTTAATGTTACCGATTCAGGATTAAATACTTCTGAAGTTAAACTGTTAAGTCTTTGGAAGTATTTATTAATGGATTTTGGACTTGTTTGGTTTGTTGCCATCGTCGTCGGAACGTTATCCTTTATGCTTTCTGTGCTAATACGCAGCACCGCTGCAGGTATGGGGGTCATGTTAGCCGCTTTAATATCAGGAGCGATCCTGAGTAATATGGTTTCTTCATGGAATTCCGCCAAATACTTTTTCATGGTCAACTTACGGTTAACTGATTATATGAGGGGTAACGCGCCTCCTATTGAAGGGATGAATTTATCATTTTCCTTAATGGTATTGCTTATATGGTGGGCAGCAGCCCTATTGGTTTCCTTTATTGTCTTTACAAGAAAAGATGTATATTAAAAAAGCCCCGCTCTGTATCGGAGTGGGGCCGATTCCTTACTGTGGGGGAGATAAGGAATCCTGATTCGGGATGAATCTATCATACAGGGGAGGATTCCCCGTGTAACGCATATTATTCTTTTGCCGTAACTTTAACCGGTTCTCGGTCAACTCCAAAATGTTGTTTGACAATCAAGGATAAACCGCCAAGATTGAATAAATATCGGGCTTCGATTACTTGCTTCATGAATGCACCAATCAATCCTGATAATCGGACTTTTCCTACCAGGCCTACACCTGCCCAATTTCCAAGGGAGGCTACAGAGCCCTTATGATGGTATTCAAATATTTTTAATTCTTCGCCACGAATGGATGCCACAATATTTTTGGCACAAACAGGAGCTTGTTGAAGAGCTACCTGTGCTGTAGGCGGTAAAGCGGAATTTTCATTCTTTCTAAACAACGAACAATCTCCGATACTAAAAATATTGCTCATACCTCTTACTCGAAGATGGGGATCAACTGGGATTTTCCCTTTTTCGATTTGAAGGCCAAATTTTTCAACAATGGAATTCCCTTTTACACCGCATGACCAGATGACAGTGCGTGTAGGAATTTCAATTCCGTTCTCAAGCAATAATTTTTCTGCCGTACATTCCAGTATTTTCTTGGAAGTAATTAATTCGATATGGTTCTTCTCAAAGAAATGGGTTGTGTATTCTACTGACTGTTTAGGGAAAAATGGAATAACTGATGGTGCCGCCTCCACAGCAACGATTTTAATGTCTTTTAATGGGATACCGTGCTGGGTACATAATTTAGGCATTGCATCAATAAATTCACCAACCATTTCGATACCAGTAAAACCTCCGCCTGCCACGACAAAAGTCAATCTTGCTGGGTCGTGATCTTGCTTGTACAATTCAAATTGCTTAAGAATTTGGTGATAGATGGCTTTGGAGCTTCTAAAGCTGCGAATTTCAAAGGCATGTTCTTTAATTCCTGGAATTCCAAAGGTTTCTACTTCAAATCCAAGAGCAACTAGTAAGTAATCATATTCAACAGTTTTACCACTTGCAAGCTTTACTTCCTTATTGTTTATATCTACCAAGGAAACTTCGTCTTGAATGAAATATGTTTTGCGTTGATCAATTAATTGAGGTATGGCAATAGCGATTTGCCGATCAACAGCAGTTGCTACTCCAACTTTATGTAATTGGGTAGTAAGATAATGATATCCGTGCTTATTGATTAAGGTGACCTCAGCCTCATTCGTTTTTAATAATTTCTCTAATCTCTTTGTCGTAATAATTCCTCCGTAGCCGCCGCCCAAGATTACAATTTTTGGTTTATTCATCTTCATTCACTCCTAGACCCTTTAAAAGAATATAAGTTATTTGTGAAATACTTCACTTCTCAGATGAAAAAAAACGAGCAAAAGACTATGTGTATGTGAAAATATTCACATTATTTCTAGCTACAGGATACGATACTTTCATAAATACTTCAATATTATTTCACAAATTTTATGATAAAATGGTAAATTTTTTTAATTACAGTAGGGAATGATAATTTCGAACCGAAATTATGTTTGGAAGGTGTTCGTTATGAAATCAAAAATTTTTCTATTACTGATGGGAATACTCTTTACGGCCCCAGGAATCGGTGGAGCGGTGGGGACGGTACCTAACACCCATGATCATTTTCATGATCAGGAATGTGATTGCGAGGCGGAAGAGGGTTCGCAGCATCATAAAAGGACTAAAGATTGGCAATCGTTTATCGCAGAAAGGGAAAAGCAACTGTTGGGGTATGTGAATCAATTTACCCCAGAAAAAAAAGCAGAATGGACAAAGGTCCTTGAGGAGAAGAAACAGCTGCGAAATAAATGGATGAGTCCAGAGAATGCAGCAAAGCGGGAACAATGGCATAAAGAAAAAATGGAGAAAATGCAAAAACTTCGAAAACAGTTAGAAGAAGGCAAGATTACGAAGCAAGAATTTGTTAAGCAAATTCACGGAGGAAAAGACATGGGCCATTGGAAGTCTTTCCACGAATTAGAAATAGCAGCAGAGAAAAAAGAGACAAAGCAAGCTACAACCCTTCTCAATCAATTGCTAAGGCAGTATGAAGAACATAACAAAAGATTAAAGGAACTTTTAGCTAAATAACAAAAAAATGCCAATCCCATCAGGATCGGCATTTTTTTGGGAAATACTGCCGTAACTAAAAAGTCATTATGAAGGAAATCTTATAAAACGTGAGGAGGTAGAGACATGGATCGGAAAAAAATGATGCTAACGACGGCGGCTTTGGGAGCTGCCTATTTAATGCGGAATGAAAAATCTAGAAAAAAATTAATGAATCAGTTTCAAGGACTTGCTGAAAGAGGCAGAAGATAACACAAAATCCCCTGACCATTCAGGGGATTTTTATTGCAGACCTATTTTTGGGGGTCGGCAGAATCTTTTGCTTCTTTGATGTCTTCGATTATTTCTTCTTTCGTATCTTCCACTATATCCTGTGTTGCATTTTTAAATTCACGTATCGACTTTCCAAATGCACGTCCTATTTCAGGCAGTTTATTTGGTCCAAAAATAACCAATGCAACCACAAAGATAAGGATTAGCCCCGGAACCCCAATATTCGATAACATATAACTCATCTCCAAACAAATACTGGTTCATCAAACATATAATATCTTTTGGCCTATTAGAATGCCAGACTTGTTTCATTGAAAGAGCAGTCAAGCCATTTTATGTTATTTTGAACGAACAACTACATTTACAGTTGCTGTTTTCTGATAAAAGTTTTTAATGGCACGGTCGGTATAAACCCAGCCTTTCCAGCCGATATGAATAGTGTCTTTCATGAAATACGGATCATATTCATGGCTGGAGAAATCGGCTACTTGAAATCCCTCTGCTTGTATTTGTGATTTTACACGATTATAGTAGGATAACCGTCCTTCTTTTGGGAATCCAGTATAATCATACCATTTCCCATTTACCGGGATTGAAATAAACAAGGGTTCTGCTCCCGCATTCTTTAATAAATCCAAGATTAGCTGGAAATCATCATACTCGGGTGAGACGCCGTATGAGGCTCCTTCTTTTGTATCTCTAAGGGAAGGGACCATTTTTTTTATATGATTGTATTGACTGTTTATCACAAAAAAATGATTATTCGTCGATTTCCTCGCACCAATATGGTCAGCTTGAACGGCTAATTGCTTCCATGTTTTTTGTCTAACTTTTGGACTTAATTCTCGGTTCCGCTGAAAACCACCTGCTAAGGAATAATAAAGATCTTTCTTAATCAATAAACTTCGATAAACTTTAGCGATAGGAGTAGCTAACATTGCTTTCCGTTTTGTCCATGGGTCTTTCGTAATTTCAGCTTTATATAACGTTGATAAGATCGGGTCATTTTTAACAGGTGAAAAAGTTAATAACCGTTTAATTGCTTTTTTCTTTAGAGCAGGATTGATTTGCTGATTAAAAGCTAAATCATATCCTTGCAAGGAAGAGTAGTTAGGAACAAAATGCGACTCATCAGTGCCATTCGGCTGGAACCATTGCGGTGATAAGATAAACACCAATTTTTTCCCTTTCAGCTGATTGGTGTGCTCCGAAAAATTCAAAAAGTGGATTAACGATTCAGTTCCACCACGGCCAATTAAAAAGGGAGTAAAACCAGCATGTGTTTCTTTGAAATAATTTGAAGGATGAAACCGGTCCAGTCTTGCTAATTCGGAAGAACCATAAACGGGAAGATACCGTGGATCATCCAGCATTTTTTGCTGAATATACTTCCCTTGGAACATAAATGGATTCAATTCTGTCGCTGCTTCGGCAACACGATTTTTAGGAATGATCATCTCGATCCATTTATTAGGAATAAGGACGATTCCAAGCAATACCACCAATGCAAAAATTAGTGGTGAAAAAATCACTTTTTTCATTGAAAATCAGCCAATTGAATGGCAATTTGATTTGGTGTATTCCAGGTATCTCTATCAAATTCGGTGATAGGGACAATAATTCCAAACCGCTCTTCTAGTTGTACAAGCAGTTCTACAGTACCGAAAGAATCTAGAAGACCAGCTTCAAATAGATCTAGATCAGGATTTTCTTTAACACAGTCATCCTGACATATTTCTGCTAATAAGTTAATCAATTCATTTTTAAATTCCATTTTATTCAAACTCCTTTATGAAATAATTGTCCTGAAAAAATGTAAAAGCCAAAGCAAATTACATGAAATGTTATAACAATGGAAATGATCTTTGTATATCGATTTTGCGGCCACCATTTGTGTTTTTTATTAAATTGCTCAAATGAATTGTACAGGACCATTAAAATGGCGTGATAGACACCATATAAAATATATTGAATTTCTAAACCATGCCATACACCCATTAATAAAAACAATAAAACGTAGCCAAGATTAGAAACAATGTTTCGATTTTTGATCCATTTTTTCTTTGTCATCCAAAAAACAAAGCGCATAAAGACATAATCCCTAAACCAAAAGGACAGGCTAAGGTGCCAACGGTTCCAGAAATCTTTCAAATTCCGGCTGATAAAAGGCCGATTAAAGTTTTCTGGGGACTTAATGCCCATGATATAGCTGACCCCAATCGCAAACGCACTATAACCAGCAAAATCAAAGAACAGATACAGACTATATCCATACATATAATAAAGGTGATTCTCTAAATGGCTATGGGCGATAAAGCGCAAATTAGCAATAAAATAATGATTAATCGAGTAACCAATTATATATTTGTATAAAAACCCGCGAAAAATTTTGTTGATTCCTTCGTAGAGCAATACTTTGTATTGATCACTGGAAATTTCGGCTGTCAGTTCTTTTTCGAAACGACGATATCGATCAATCGGTCCTGAGGAGATTGTCGGGAAAAAGACGATAAAGTAGATAAGCCTCGATAAAGGCAGATCTTTTTTAATTAACCCATCGCGAATCTCCATGACCATTTGCACGCCTTTAAAAGTTAAATATGAGATTCCTAGAAACCCTATCATATTTATCTGTGAAAAATAGGGCAGTAGCTTCGACATAACCAATGGAAGAATCGATAAACCTACTGCGAGATAAAAGGCGTAATTTGCATTGGATTTTGTACGATAAGCCTTGTAGCCGCGAATTAATGCGACTTGCCAAATTGTAAACAGCAAAAGTGCAACGGCCTGTGTGAGTGACGATGAAAATATAATCGCCAGCGCAATAAGGGTAATGACCATATTGTAGGTATGAAACCTTTTTCCCCTTAAACCAAGTATAATCGTAGGCGTCAAAAGAACGGCAAGAATGAAAAAGAATGAAAAAGTACCATAAGGAGTCATTGCATAACCAATTCCCTGATCATTTTTCTATCCAATTTTCCGTTTGGCGTTAATGGAAGGTCTTCTTGATAAAAAAACTTTTTAGGAATCATATAAGCAGGAATCATCTCGCCAAGTTCCTTTTTGATCGCACTGGTTAGCTGATATTCTTTTTCGAAATGATGTTCGCCTGGAACCACTACAGCCATTAAAAATTCGATTTTATCTTTTTGGTAAACTGGGATAACGGCAGCTGATTTTACATAAATAGATTTGGCAATATGATATTCGATCTCCTCCAGCTCCATTCGATACCCGTGAAGTTTAATTTGAAAATCAATCCGGCCTTTATAAAATAGTAACCCAGTTTCATCTTCATAACCGGCATCCCCGGTCCGATAGGCCCTTTGTCCGTCAACATCAAAAAACGCCTTTTTAGTTAATTCAAGCTGACCAAGATACCCTTTGCTCACACCAGGACCGACAATCACTATTTCCCCGGTTTCACCACTTGGAACCTGATTTCCGTGTTCATCTAATAGAATAATGTTTGTATCCATTTTTGACTTCCCAATTGGGAGAGTTTGATAGTTTTTCAGAATTTCTTGTGTAATTTCCAAAGATGTAACCGCGACAGTCGCTTCTGTCGGACCATAGGTATTAAATATTTTTGCATGAGGGAACCGCTCTTTAAGCTGTTGGCAAATGGCAACCGGCAAAATTTCCCCGCAAAATAAAAATACTGACAACTCTGGTAATAGATTGTGATTGAACGAAGGATCCATCAAACACATTTGTACAAACGATGGTGTCGAGGTCCAAACTTGTATATTGGACTGATTAAGGGCCTCGAACAATAATTTCGGCTTTGCAATCATGTCTTTCGTAATGGTAAAAATGGTACCGCCACTGGCAAGCGCAGGGTAGATGTCCATTACGGATAAATCAAAGGAATATGGAGCCTGGTTCAGAAAACGGAGACCTCCTTGAATGGGAAAATCGTTCAACATCCAATCAACGAAGCATTGCAAATTATTGGCAGAGATTTGCACGCCTTTTGGACGACCGGTGCTTCCTGAAGTATAGATTATATAGAAATTCTTATCTCCCTCGATCCTATCCGCTCCTGTTTTTACATGGTTGGAATGGGACATGATTTCTTCCATTTGGACGACTGTAACGTCATGGTCAATTGCTAATTCATTAGTCGTATCAATGATCAATTCTGTTTGGGCACTTTCTACCATTTTTAAAATCCGATCATGTGGGATCGAGATATCAACAGGGATATACGGATGTCCTCCTATTACACTTCCTAAGAAAGAAGCAATCATTGATGCGCCCATATGACCATAGACCAAAATAGGTGAGCTCTTTGTCAATTTTTTCGATTCCAGATAACCGGCAATTTGGTTAGATTGCTGCCATAGCTCCCCGTAGGTCAATTGAGAGTCTGTAGAAATATAAGCCATTTTTTCTGGATGATTCAAGGCAACATATTCAATATTGTCTAGTAGTCTCATAGTTCTGGCATCCCCCTTTAAAAATCGTTGTATATATAGGTACCTGCACTGGCATCATTAAAGCCGTACATGAAAAATAACAATAATAAAATGATTAAATAGTACAAAAATCTTCCGGTCCAATTTACTTTGGGATTCACGAAACATTTTTTTAATTTTTCTAACATGTTGGATAGCCCCCAAGGAATTTATCGATGTAAACGACAGCTTTTCATCATCTAACCCTTATTAATCTTAATTCGGCAACCTGTTTATTGCATTAAAACATAATGAGAAAACCATTAAAATTAAATGGACATTTGATAAAAAATGACCAAGTGATGTACACTTGGTCTCTTCAAAACCTATTCAACTAAAGACGATTGAACATAATGGTATAAAAGTTTGATTGTGTTCTCAAGCGATGTTCGGTGGGTCCGTTCAAACGCGTGCGATGAATCAATTCCCGGTCCAATTAGCCCATGTATAATATCATGTCCGGCACGAATGGCTGCAGAGGCATCTGAGCCGTAAAAGGGATAAAGATCTAGTTTATAACCAATGTTGTTCTCCTCGGCAAGCCTAACCAAATGTTTTCGCAATTCATAATGATAAGGACCACTTGAGTCTTTTGCGCAAATGGAGACGGTATATTCATCCGTGGATTGTCCATCACCGATAGCCCCCATATCCACAGCCAAATACTCCACCGTTTCCGGAGTAATATTGGAATTTCCGCCATAACCTATTTCCTCATTATTTGAAATCAAAAAATGAGTTGTATAGGGGAGAGTCATATTCTCCGTTTTAATCTGTTTCATTAATTGAAGCAGAATAGCAACACTTGCTTTATCATCTAAATGCCGTGACTTTATGAAGCCACTTGGGGTAATTTCAACCCTTGGATCAAACGAAACAAAATCTCCAACCTCTATTCCTAAAGCACGAACTTCTTCAGCATTTTGTACTCTTTCATCAATTCGAATCTCGATATTTTCTTGATTCCGTTCTTTTTTGTCAGCATCTTTATATACATGGACGGAGGTTTGGTGCATTAGAATGGTACCAGTATATTTTTTGCCGTTGTTTGTTTCAATTTGGCAGTATTCACCTTCAATTGAATTATATTTAAATCCGCCAATTAAATCGATTCGTAGCCTGCCGTTCGCTTTGATTTCTTTTACCATTGCTCCCAATGTATCAACATGTGCTGTCAGCATACGATGCCGTGTTTTGTTTGTACCTTCAAAGGTTGCAATAAGACCTCCTTTTCGATTCCGTACAGTTTTAATTTGCAGTTCAGCAAGAAACTTCTCAACAAAAGTAATCACTTCTCGAGTATTACCAGATGGACTAGGGATCGAAACCAAGTCCTTAATTATTTGCATTGTATCCTCTGAATTAGGAAAAGCCATGTATGTACCCCTTTCTGAATGTTTATCCAATTCTTATTATATTGGTTATGAGTTTTTATTTAAACCAACCTTTCTTCATAAACCACCATGACATGCCAATGGCAATGGCTGCCATAATGAAAAGGATGCCAAAATAACCGTATTTCCAGGTTAGTTCAGGCATATATCTAAAATTCATTCCATAGAGTCCTACAATAAATTGAAGCGGCATGAAGATGGTCGTAATGACAGTAAGGACTTTCATTACATGGTTGGTTTGTTCGGAATTGATCGAGATATAGCTATCGCGAATATCGGTGGTCAGCTCTCGGTTTGCCTCAATCATTTCAGTTAATTTTAATAAATGGTCATGAATGTCGGAAAAATAGACCATTTTCCCTTGAATCTCCTGCATTCGTTGGGAATTAAGGATTCTATAGACGAGGTCCCTCATCGGTGTAATTGTATGTCTGAGGGAGAGAAGCTGATGCCTAGTATCAAATAAATCCTCCAATAAGGATTCTGTTGACCTTCCTTTGGAATTCTCATCAATTTCACTTAATCGATCTTCAATTTGATAGATAGGCGGGAAATAATTATCAACCATCTTATCAATCACGTTATATAAAACATGCGCAGGATCCCATTTCTCAATTTGTGACGAATGGCTTAAACGATTCCATGTTTCATTGATTTCAATGGATGGCTTATGATGAAACGTGATGATATATTTGCTGCTAATAAAAAAGTCAATTTCATCTTTTGAAATGGTTTCTTGATTTAATGATTGTGTGACAAAAAACGTATAATTTTCGTAGTAGTCAAGCTTCGGCCTCTGAAGATGGTGAATACAATCTTCAATGGCCAAAGGATGAAAGGAGAGAGGATCCCTCAGCAGATCGGTCTCATCTTCAGTAGGCTGATTAAAATCAATCCAATACCACAAATAATCCCCATTTATTAATGTAGCAACATCCTGATTAACTTCCAATTCATAAGTTTTGGTTACCCCAATGTTTCTGATCATATGAACTCCTTATTTTTTAAAACGTTTGCTAGTCGCAGAATAGATTGATTTCACTATCCATTTATTCTGCGACTTTTTATCCTGATATGTAACATATAGGCTTTGTAGTCCTAGAAAACCTACGACCATCATACCACTAAATACGATGAAAACGGCAAAATATTCAAATGGATTATAGGACTTAAAATGAGACCATTTGATATTGCCCACCAAATCATGAGTAAATAAGTTCATGCTGAAAATACCGCAAATCACTGTATATAAAGTTAAAATGAGAAGCAATAAACTATCCCTCTTTTTACCTGCTTCCTCCTGATATTTAAAAAGGGTAAATTGTATGTCCTTTATATTGGCATATAAATGATCTATACAAAAGCTTTTTCTCAACAGTTCAAACACCTCCTTCGTCGCAAAAGTAGCAGGCGACAAAACATAATAATAGTTTGACATGAAAGCATTGATGAGAAAAAGAATTTGTTTCACTTCTTTCTTGTTCCTCTCCGTATGTATGATGGAATATTGCCCGACAATGTCTATGAATATTTGGTTAAAAAATAAATGAATGAGCAAGGAATAATAAACAGACCCAAAAAATTGTTCTGCTGAACGATTGAATAGATTTCCCTCTTTACAAGAGAAACAAAATATACATTGATTTTCATGCGTCATGTATGTAAACGGCCTACATTGTTCTGGACTTTCTATACTTTCTGATTCAGAAAAGGAGATTAGTGACGCTAAAAAAATATTTTTAAACTGAAGCAAAGAAAGTTCTCCTGTATTTAACAAATTCTCACGAATCAATTGTGGTGCCATCGAGAAAACCGAATCGTTCAACTCTTTTGTCTGTGTCAAAATTGGATTGTTTATTTCTAATCGAACAGTTAAAAAACCAATATGATAAGGACAAAAAATCAAATCGGCTGAAAGGATTTGATATGGAAATGGTGAATTGGCAGGGGAATAACGGTTTAACTTTTTTGAATAGCGAACAAATCCCTTATCTACATGTTGCGGGAAAAGGATTTTATTGGCGTATGGAAGAAAATCAGTTTCCAGGCGTGAATGATTCACAGAAAAATGGCCATAATAGGAAGTTTCCATTTCATGATCATTTAGTGAGAACAGTTGAAATTGTTGGTTTTGGAATACCAAACATAGTGATTGAAGGTCTGCCCTGTCATAGGAAAAGGGTAGAATAATTTGAAATAGCCCTGTTGAAATACGTTTTTGATTCTTCTTCATGTTCGACGGGATCCTTTCACAAGATTCTCTAATCAACATTCCCGAAACAAATTGAACTTAACCAAAAAAAGTCTGATTCATACTATTTAGAATAAAATGCCAATCGTTGTGGGAAATTACTGGGAAAGCAATTTGTGAGAGGTAGACAATATGCCGACAGGGAAAGTGGAATTCATCAAAGATAGTTTGAAAAGTAAATTTCAACATACAGAGGATTTAGTATTCAAGGAGAATTTCACGAATGAAAAATACCTTGAGGTGCTCTATATAAAAACAATTAGTGATGAAACATTATTACATGATAACGTATTGAAGCCGTTTTTTGAAATACAAGGAGTGGAGTCGTTTTTAAACTACTTACAATCTCACCCTAAAGTGAGCCTATATGAAACGGAACAGAAAACCATTGATGAAATTTTAAGAGGGGTCGCCATCCTATTTTATTTGGACTTTGTCTTTTTATATGATTGTAAAATTGATCGAAATAATGCAATCCAGGATACAACGGTTGAAACAACGATTCAAGGTCCACAAGCGGGTTTTAGCGAGAGTCTACCAATAAATCTAGGTTTAATTCGTCAGCGGTACCCTGATACTGCCTTAACAATGGAGTCGACAACCATCGGCAGGATTTCTAGAACAAAGGTGATGATTCTTCATGATCAAAGATTCGCCGATGCGCAAACGTTGGAGAAAATAAGACAATTTGTTAACTCAATCGATATTGATATGTTTCAATCGCCAGAGCAATTACTGGACATTATTAAAAAAAAGAATCGTGCTCTAATCCCCGTTATGCTGATTACGGAACGTCCGGATCGGGTTGCCGTTAACCTGGCAACCGGAAAAATTATTATTATGTTGCAGGGGTCGCCATTCGCTGTTGTACTTCCAACGGTTTTAAAAGATCTGATGTCCTCGATGGAGGATATCTATCAAACCTATTGGATTGCCAAGTTTTTGCAGATATTAAGATATACAGCTTTTAATTTTAGCCTTCTTCTTCCTGGAATTTATGTTGCAGTTACCAGCTATAATCCTGAGTTATTTAGGATGCAATTAGCATTGTCCATTGCCGGCAGCAGAACAGGTGTACCGTATCCATCCTTTATTGAAGTGCTCCTGATGCTTTTTATGGTGGAGCTGTTGACAGAAGCAAGTATCAGACTGCCAAAAGCAATCGGACCTACAGCGACAACTGTTGGTGGTTTAATTCTTGGACAGGCAGCAGCTGAAGCAGGACTGGCTAGCAATATTATTATTGTAATTGTATCCTTTGTTGCCATCTCAAACTTTGTCATTCCCATTAACACGTTTAGTTTTACCATTAGGATTTTGAAGTATTTTATCCTACTCATGGCAACAATCTTTGGGCTAGTAGGTGTAGTTCTAGGATTTTTTATGATTTTGGCTTATTTTGTAAGGCTAGACAGTTTTGGAACACCATTCTTTACGCTCTTACAAAGTAAACCAAATCAGAAATAATACGAACGGGGGGAGGGTCTTGAATCGGTATTTTCTTTACTTAGTCTTCACGAACATGTTGATGAATGTGATTATTTTCGTACCGAAAATCCTTATACAATACCGGTATCATGGCGCTGTGATGGCAATGATCGTTTCATTACCGATTGGTATAACCCTTTGTTATTTATTCAGCTACTCCCTTTCAAAATTTCCAGAACAAGGTCTACCGGAGATCTTGGCAAATGTGAAACATGTGAAAGTGAAGGCAGTAATCATTTGGGTTATACATTTTGCTTGGTTTTCCGCTGGTCTGATGTCTCTCGTTGGTTTTATTGATATGGTTTCAAGGTTTATTAATCCAGAGATGCCGAAATTGATGCTCATATTTATTTATTTAATCGCCGTATTTCTTGTTATAACTCTCTCGACAGAACGGGTAATGTATCTTTTGGAAATGGTTTTATTCCTAAATATACCATTTATAGGGTTTATTATATTTAAAGCTCTATTTAATGAAGCTTTATCTTGGGATTCTATGCTTGAGGTTGGCACACATCTATTTGAAATGCCAAACCTTATAACAATAGGAGCAGCAACCTATGTATTTACTGGTTATATGAATTTAATTATTTTCAATCGAGTCATAAAAGGGAAACTGAAAATATGGAATTTTATCCTCATTTTTTTCTTGGGAATATTAAATTCGATCACTACTTTCTTTATACCAATTGGTTTTCATGGTTCTGATGGCGCCCAAGAATTTCTCTATCCCTGGATTTCAACAGCTGATTCTTTAAGGCTAGTTTATAGCCCAATCGAACGAGTTATTTTTCTATATTTAATGGCTTACATGAGTATCACCATGATTAGTGTTTCCATTCATTGGCATTCCGGTCTGGAATTACTAAAAGGCAGCTTTAAAGTGGTAACTTCTAAAAAGATTGGGGCGATTCTACTAGCCTATGCAGCATGTTCTATTATTGGGGTGCTATATTTAAACACTGTCATGTTAAATAAAATTGTCCAATATTGGATGGTTGCACGTTTAGGACTGGAGTTTGTCATCGTGTTTTGCTTTTTCTTTTGGGCCAGGAGGAAGGTCGCATGAAGAAGGAAATGTATCTACAACATGTTTTTCTAATTCTTTTGATTTCGGTATTGTTAACCGGATGCGGATTTAAAGATATAGATAAACGGTTTTTCGCAGTTAGTGTTGGCGTAGACCCTGCAAAAAATACTTCAAAGAAATACCTAGTCAGTTTAAAATTTGCAGTTCCTAGCGGTTCAAGGGATCAACCCAGTCAAATGGAGATTGTAACCCAAGAAGCAGATTCCATTTCCGAAGCAGTGAGAATTATTAAAACAAAGGTAGACAAAGAAATAGACTTTAGTCATTGCAAAGTAATTTTATTTGGTGAAAAATTGGTTAAAGAGCCGGGGAATGCGGGGTTAAATTATTGGTTTACCCGAAGACGGGACCTGCAAGAAATTGCATGGGTCGCTATTGCTAAACCAACTGCGATGGATGTATTAAAAGTAAAGCCAAAAGACGAACAACTTCCATCCAATGCCATGTTTCTTGCTTTAGGAAGGGATGGTTCAGAAACTCCGTATGTGCTATCAGAATATCTGTTTGATTTTAAATTTCGATTAATTGAAAAAGGCATTGATCCGGTTCTGCCGATCATACAAGCTAAAAAAAATAATTTAGAAATTAATACAGTGGGGTTGTTTAATAAAAGTATCGTAAAACAACGTCTTAACTCGGAAGAAACTAAAATATTGAATTTTATTAGGAATGAAGAAGAAAAGAGTGCTTTATGGGCGCAAAAGGGTAAGGTAAAGTTCATCGTTAACACTGAAAAAGTAAAAACTAAATATCGGATTTATACCCCGAAGGGAAAACGGCCATATATAAAAATGACTATTAATGTGACAGGAAATTTAGAGGAATCGAATCGAAAAATCACGAATTCCCAATTATCAATATATGAAAAGGCATTAGAAAAGCAGCTGAATAAAGATGTTAAACAATTATTAGTTAAAATCCATAAAGCAGGGGTTGACCCAATTGGTTTTGGATTGCGTTATCGGTCAAGGTCGTTTAACGATCAAGATTGGGAACAATGGAAAAGAATTTATCCGCAAATTGAATTTAAGATAAATTCAAAGGTTCAAATTACGGATACAGGGTTAATCGAGTAAAAAGGGCATCCGAATGGATTCGGCTGCCCTTTTACTATTACACAATAGGTGTGGTTTCTTTACTACGCATAGCTTGCGGAATATAGACACAGAATGGTTCACTTTCTAAATAATCTCCGGTTACTGCATATGTTCTAGAGCGGGAACCACCGCAGATTTTATTGTACTCACAAACACCACATTTGCCTTTATAGTTGTCAGGCTGGCGCAGTTCCTGGAAGACTTTAGAATTTCGGTATATATCAGCTAAAGACCGATCGCGAATATTGCCTCCGATAATTGGCAGCAATCCGCTTGGCATGACATCACCAATGTGGGATACAAAGGCAAAACCGTTGCCGTCATTTACCCCTTTTGGTGCACGCTTTAAGCCGTCGTGCATAGAAGCAAAGTCGGTGGTAATGGTATCCTCATAGTGAATTTCACCTTTTTCCACTAAGTGGTCGCGTGTTTTTTGCTGTAATACTACTCTACGATAGTGTTGAGCTGCGGTTGTTTTAATATCATATGGAGCCGTTTTGCTTAAATCATACAGCCAGCGGAACACTTTCTCATGTTCGGCAGGGGTTATACAGGCATCTAACTGTCCTCGTCCTGTTGGAACCAATAAAAATATGTACCACATAACTGCCCCTAGTTCAGCAACTAACTTCGACATTTCTTCAAGGTGGTCATAATTATAGCGGGAAATAACCGTATTAATCTGTAGCGGCATTTCTAATTCATTCAAATACTTAATTTTTTCAAGAGTAAGATCAAATGAGCCTGGGACTCCACGGAAGTGATCGTGAATTTCAGCCGTAGGGGCATCAAGACTAAATCCCCAGCGTGAAAGGCCGACTTCTTTAGCACGCTTCATTTTATCAATCGTTACGTTCGGTGTCGCACTTGGTGTCATGGAGACACGCATTCCTTTTTTGATCGCGTAATCTGCCAATTCGAATAAATCCTCTCGCATCATGCAATCTCCACCGGTGAACACGAGCATGGGGTTATCCATTTCATAAATTTGATCAATTAGGTTAATCCCTTCCTCATGAGATAATTCCCTTGGGTCTGCTGCTAGCTGCGCATCAGCACGGCAATGTACACATTTAAGTTGGCAGGCCCTAGTAACCTCCCAAATCACTATAAAGGGGTTTTGATCATAATCAATTGTTTTACTCATACCATGTGGATGTCCTTTACTAATACCCTGCATAATATCACCAAGCTTCTATAGATATTTTTAAAATGATAGAAATTGTCTCTATAGGTTCATTATAAATTTTCGAATACTGCTTGCATGGAAGGTTTGTTACAATATTTCTACATTCTTCCTCATGAAATAGTTAGATGATATTACAACTATGTTACAAAAATATTACATAATGTCTAGTGAAATCGTGTTAAATCATTTATAAATATAAGTTTTAAAGAATATTAATTTGTTAAAATGTTGGAACCATTTTCAAAGGCAGGGATTGACTTCCATGAAAGCCATATCTTTGGGGATGATTTCAATCGTATTCCTCCTTTATGATGAAAATATAAATGATAAAGGAGTGTTACAATCGATGAAAAAACATCTACTGACAGTAGCAGCAGCTGCCGGCATCATGTTTACTGCATTTGGAGGTTCTGTGAGTGCGGCTGAAAATACGTATACAGTCCAATCAGGAGACACCCTTTGGAAAATCTCGCAAGCTAATAATGTATCTATTTCAGATATAAAAACATGGAATAACCTCACAAGTGATACGATCTATGTAAATCAAAAACTCACATTAGTAGCTCCACAAGTCATTAAAACTTACACTGTTCAAAGCGGTGATACCCTTTGGTTGATCAGTTCTCAAAATAATATGACTGTGAGCCAATTAAAAACAATTAACAATTTAACTTCAGATACCATTTATGTTGGACAAGTTTTAAAATTAAGTGCTGATTCAACGCCGGCACCGACACCAGCGCCAGCACCAGCACCAGCGCCAGTACCAGCGCCGACACCAACCGTTTCAAAGGCACAGATGGTGATGGATGAGGCGAAAAAATATATTGGAACTCCGTACCTATGGGGCGGGAATACACCAGCAGGCTTTGACTGCAGCGGTTTTACCAGCTATGTATTTAATAAAGTAGGAATCACCATACCTAGAACAACTTCTTCTCAATATACCAATTTAAAAATAGTGTCTACTCCAAATCCTGGTGATTTAGTATTTTTTGAAACCTATGCACCAGGGCCATCTCATGTGGGTATCTATCTTGGGAATAACAAATTTATCCAAGCAGGAACATCCACAGGTGTCACCATCAGTGACATAACCACTACTTACTGGAAGTCACGCTATTTAGGTGCCAGAACAGCATTTTAATGGTAAACACACGTCAATCCTGGCGTGTGTTTTTGTATATATTAAACATTTTCACTAAGGTAAAATTAGACAAAAAAAATACCCGACTTTGAGCCGGGCAGCAACAGAAAAATCTATGTTAAAGGGGGCGGAGGTTGTAGGTTCTCTCCTGAACCATGCTTTTATATTAAAGGATAAATATGAACAAACTATGAAGGAACAATTAATAGATTAAGAAAAATAGGGACAAGGCTATTACGATATTTTTTTCATTTTTATAAAAGTAATTGAATCCCACGAAAACCAGATACTCATAAAAATACTAACAACACCCGTCATTAGCATGATTTCTCCAACTGTCTTCATCCTCTCAGGCGAAATGTCCTCGCCGAAAACGAGCCCTAAAATAATGGACGAGAAAATAGAACCTAAGTAACGGCAAGTCTGGAACAAGCCGGAGGTTGTCCCAATAATGGATTTTGGACTCTCTTTTAGCATGGATACCTGCAGCACAACATTGCCAATTCCGTAACTCATACCCATTATGGATAAAATGATTCCAATCATAAAATAGGAACCACCTACAAATCCAAAGATAAAGGCAAAAGCTCCAATCACTGATAAAAGCGCTCCAACAAAGATCGGCTGATTAACCCCTTTTTTATCCGCCCATTTTCCCGCTACAGTCGAAATAATGATACTCACTCCTGACATAAACAGCATTAACATTCCGCTTTTCTCCACACTTAAACCTAAAACCTCCTGGAAATAACTAGGCAAACCAAAAAACAAACAATAGAAATATATATTTAATGAGATAAATTGAAGATAAACAAGTGATAACTTTCGGTGAGTTTTAAAGATCCGCACATTTATAAAAGGTTCACTTACTCGTAATTCCCACCAAATAAACAAGATAAAAAAGAGAATTCCCACAATTCCTGATCCATAATGAACCTGCGTTTCAAATGATAATAAAAACCATAAAAAGAGCGCTAACCCCGCGGCGAAAAGACCAATACCTATAAAATCTAGGTGAGCCCATAATTTTTTTATGGTTTCTTTATCCTTTTTAACATCCTTTGGAAACATAAACCAACCTAAAATAAAGCTGATTACGACAAAGGGGAAATTCGCCCAGAAAATAGCCTGCCAATTACCCCAGACTATTAAAAATCCACCGATGGTTGGCCCCAATGCCACCATTGCTGAGGCAAAAATAGATAAAACTGCCAGAGCAGAGGCTTGTCGCTCTTTAATATTGTCGCGAATTAATGCCATGCCAGATGGATAAATGGCGCTGCTGCCGATGGATTGAATCAGACGCATGAAAATCAACATCAAAAATGTCCCTGAAAGCGGGGCACCAACAGCTGAGAGTGCCACCAGAACGAGCCCGAATAAGAATGTTTTTTTACGACCAAATATGTCGCCGATTTTCCCAGTAACCGGCTTGTGCCACCGCACTTGCCAAATAAAAAGAAGAAATCAGCCAGGAAACGGTCGCGAAAGAAAGATGGAAATCTCTTTGAATGCTATGTAAAGCGAGAGAAATCATGGAGGAGTTTAACGGATTTAACATCGTACCTGATGCCACACCGGTAATAAAAAGTGCGCGTGATTTTTTCAATGAATTCATTCCCCTAAAAATCGTATATCCTCATTGTTTCCTTAAGCAGGAAAACTAGTAATTATTTTTCGGCTTTTTAGGAGAAACCATACCTGATTAACATTAAGATTGAAACGATTCTAGGAATAGCCCTCCTGACCATATAAATAAGTTAGAAACTTTGTGCCTAAGAGAGAGAGAAGGAGGGACTACGATGGAGGTAATTGGGAAAAGTGTTATACGCAAAGAAGCCTTGGATAAGGTCACCGGCAGGGCAAAGTATACAAACGATTATCAGTCTGTTCCCATGTTGTCAGCCAAAATGGTGATCAGCCCATATGGACATGCAAAAATTATCAAAATTGATACAACTGAGGCAAGAAAGGTTCCCGGGATAAGGGCAATCCTTGCTGGTAAACAGTATCCCTTAACTGGAGAAGCAATCCGAGACCGGCCTCCCATCGCTGTTGATAAAGTCCGATATCACGGGGAACCCGTTGCCGTGGTCGTGGCGGATACACCTTCACAGGCTAAAACCGCTGCTGATCTCATACAAGTACAATATGAAATACTCCCGGTGGTGAACTCACCTACCCAAGCATTTCAACAAGGGGCACCACTTGTCCATGAACGTCTTGGAGAGTACCAAAAGGAAAAGGATTCTTACCCAGTGCCTGGCACCAATATTGCAACTCATATCAAAATTCGCAAAGGGGACATGGAAAGGGGCTGGGCGGAAAGTGAAACGGTTGTTGAGGCCAGTTTTTCATTCCATCCCTCTGATCATGCAGCCATGGAGACCAGATGTGCGACAGCTGAAATTTCGCCTGATGGAAATATCATCATTATGACCTCCTCACAAGCCCCTTTTATGGTTAAACAATTAATCTCAGAGTATTTTGGGGAAGACATGGGGAAAGTGATTGTCCATACCCCACTGGTAGGAGGTGCATACGGGGGAAAGGCTTCGGTCCAATTGGAAGTTTTGGCCTACTTAGCTTCAAAGGAAGTGGGGGGTGCCCCAGTTACGCTTTTAAATACCAGGGAGGAAGATATACTTACTTCGCCATGTCATATCGGTCTGGATGCTACGTTTAAGATTGGTGCAGATCGAAATGGTTACATTAAAGCGATGAATATTCAATATTTATGGGACGGCGGTGCCTATTCTGATAAAGCCATTGACGTAACAAGGTCTGGAGCAGTCGATTGTACAGGTCCATATAAAGTCGATAATCTATGGTGCGATTCCTATTGTATGTATACGAATCATCCATATCCAGCACCATTCAGGGGGTTTAGTCATTCTGAAATCTCCTTTGTAATCGAACGAATGATGGATCTTCTTGCGCAAAAATTAAACATGGATCCTCTTGAGCTACGTTTCCGAAATGCTATTTTACCAGGTGATACAACCCCCACCCGAGTAAAATTGAACAGGAGTAATCTGGGCGATTTACGAATGTGTATTGAAAAAGTGCGTGATTTAATGGAGTGGGAAAAGGGTCAGGTGTATGAGATCAATGAGCGTTATGTAAGGGTGAAGGGAGTCAGCTGCAGCTGGAAGACCTCAACGATTGACCCAAACGCGCCATCTGGTGTGATATTAACGTTCAATCGTGATGGTAGCATCAATTTAATGTCCGGCGTAATTGAGATTGGGACCGGGACCAAAACGGTACTTGCGCAAATTCTTGCGGAAAGGCTGAAGATGGATATTAATGAAATTCATGTTCGAATGGAGGTTGACACCCAAACAACACCCGAGCATTGGAAAACAGTTGCGAGTAGGGGAACTTATATGGCGGGCAGGGCTTTACTCGAAGCAGCAGAAGATGTGATTCGTCAGCTTAAAGAAGTAGCTGCCTGTGTTATGAGAGTCCCTAAAGATGACTTAGAGATTGCGAATAGTCGTGTCTACTTGAGAGATGACCCCTCAAAAGGGTTGCATTTTAAGGAGATAGGATATGGATACCAATTCCCAAATGGGAACTCCATCGGTGGGCAAGTCATTGGGCGCGGTCATTATATTTTAAGGCAACTAACCCATCTGGATCCGGAAACGGGAGAGGGGAAGCCAGGACCGGAATGGACCCCTGCGGCTTATGGAGTTGAAATTGAATTTGATCGAATAAATTATACCTACCGTTTGCTAAAAGCTTGTACGGTACTCGATATTGGAAAAGTAATGAATGAAAAAGCGGCATTGGGACAAGTCATGGGTGCGATGAGCATGGGTCTGGCTTTTGCCGGGAGGGAAACCTTCTATTTTGATGAGTTGGGGAGGATTTTAAATCCTCAGCTAAGAACGTATCGGCCATTAAGATACGGTGAAAACCCTGAATATATAGTTGGCTTTGTAGAAACACCCCAGCAGGATTCTCCTTATGGTTCTCGAGGAGCTGGTGAACATGGTCTTTTGGGAATGCCGGGTGCCCTTGCAAATGCTTTGTCAATTGCGGCTGGAGTATCTCTGCATAATCTGCCGCTAACCCCAGAACTTATCTGGAAGACAAAGGAGGGAATTCGTTAATGCTTCCCTTTAATTTTGACTATTATCGTCCCAAAACCTTGACGGAGGCAGTTGAATTATTTCAATACTTTCAGCATCAAGGAAAGCACCCCTATTTTTTTTCAGGAGGAACTGAGCTGATTACATTAGGTAGAATTGACCTCTCCTATGCAGATGTAGTGATTGATATAAAGGAAATCGCCGAATGCAAGGTAATGGGGTATGACGGAAATTATTTAGTGCTAGGAAGTACATTAACATTAACACAGATTGAGGAAGGTAATTATTATCCGTTATTATCCAAAACATCTAGTGAAATTGCTGATCATACTGCCCGCGGAAAAATAACTCTAGGTGGAAATATCTGCGGGCAAATCTTTTATCGGGAAGCTGTATTGCCCTTTTTGTTGGCGGATAGTCAAATGGTTATTGTTGGTCCTGAAGGGGTAAAAGTGGAGTATATCAATGCCATCTTTCAGCAAACCCTTCAATTAAAGGGTGGAGAAGTATTAACCCAAATTGCTACTGAGAAAAAATACATTGATGCACCGTTTATTTCCATCAAACGCAGACAGCAATGGGAAACCGGGTATCCCTTAATCACGCTTGCAGCTCTTAAAATAGATGGTGAAATACGACTGGCCTTCAGCGGACTGTGTCCGTTCCCATTCCGGTCTAGTGAGGTTGAGGGAATTCTAAACCAAACTGATGTACCAGCTGAAACGAGAATTATGAGAGCAATGGAATTTTTACCACAGCCAATATTACACGATATCGAGGGTTCAGACAAATACCGGTTATTCGTGTTAAAGAATTTATTACATGAACTCCTGGAAACCTTTAATAGTTATTAAGTTTTGTAGTGATGAAATAGGGAGGGGAGAACGTGAAAATTCATACAAGTATACTGCACGTAAATGGGGAGGAACGACAGGTAACCATTCAATCTTCTGACACCTTGTTATATATTTTAAGAAGCCAACTAGGTTTGACCGGGGCCAAACCGGGGTGTTTAAATGGCGACTGCGGTGCATGTTCTATTAACATTGATGGTTGGCCCATGAAGTCATGTCTAATGTTGGCTGTGGAAGCGGTAGGGACAGATATAACGACGGTTGAAGGATTAAATAATGCACCCATCCAACAGGCATTTATTGAAAACTTCGCTTTTCAATGCGGTTATTGCACACCTGGTTTTATTATGAATTGCCATGCACTAATTAAACAGCATCCGGATGCAGACGATGAAACTATAAAAAAATGGTTACAATCAAATATTTGTCGCTGTACCGGTTATGCTGAAATAGAAAAGGCCATTAAATCTGTTCTAAGAAACGTACAGGAAACGTCCGGCTAAAAGCGGATGTTTTTTATCTGAGAAGGCTGCCTATAAAAGGCAACCTTGCTACCTTTTTTTTAATCGAAAATACGTATCCATGACCCTGCGGCCAATTTTGAGATTAGCACGGTTGTCGTTCTTTTCACCTTGATACGCCCAAGGAACCAGCACGGCCATGGCAACCTCGGGATGAGTACTAGGGGCGTAGCCGACTAAACTCAGGTTCATTACAGGCGGGGGCTCGCTCCCGTAGTTTTTTCGGAAAGGTCCATCATAAAATGCCTCAGCTGTACCAGTTTTACCAGCGGGAGAATAACGAGCATTTCCAAAAAATTTATATGCCGTTCCTCCGGGTTCCTGCATTACTTTTTTAAAGCCAATCTGAACCCTGTTCATCCATTCTTTTTTCATATCAATCGTGTTTAGAACTTTGGGGTTCATCTCTTGAAAAACAGGACCAACTTCATCGGTATCTCTTGGTGCGTTTCGGATCTCTTTCACAACATGTGGCTGCATCCGATTGCCGCCATTAGCAATCGTAGAAATATATTGAGCAAGCTGCATAGCAGAATAGGTGTCATACTGACCAATCACTAGATCGAGCAAATAACCGGGAAGCTTGCTGGTCCCTTTAAAACCGGTCTGTTCATTGGGGAGATCAATTCCAGTCCGAGTTCCGAGGCCGAAGGAAGCAAAGGAATTTCGAATCGTTTCAAATGCCATAGGATTATTAAAGTTTAAAGGCTTGTCATACTCATAATGTCCTTTGCCCATTCGAATGGCAGTATGAAACATATATACGTTTGACGATTTCTTTAGTGCACTTATTTCATTCAGTCTCCCTAAATAGGCATAAGATTTTTTAATGGGAGTGTCTTTAATCTTGATCCCAGAATCATCAAAAGTGGTTCCTGGTGAGATGGCACCTGTTTTATACCCTGTTAAAATGGTAGCTCCTTTAACAGTAGAACCAACATTATAGGTTGTCGTAAAGGTCCCAAGTGCATCATCAATCATTTCTGTCCTTCCGGTATCTGGATTTTTGATCATTTTTTTACCGGACATTGCCAAAATTTCTCCGGTAAAGGGATCCATTAAGACGACATACGCTCTGTCAGTTAGGACGGTCCCGGGCAACTTTTTGACAGCCCACAGCTCGTCTTCGATAATTCGATCAATTGCCTTTTGCAAATCCATATCAATCGTCAGGACTAAATCCTTGCCATTTTTTCCATCCGTAATGGGATGAGATTCAATCACATTGCCTGATTTATCCGTAACATTTCTGATTTTTGATTTGTATCCGCGCAATATTTCTTCATATTGAAATTCTAATTGACTTTTCCCTACGCGATCATTTCTATTGTATCCTTTGGAAAGGTAGTATTCCAATTGCTCAGCAGGCAAGCCCTCTTCAGAATTGGTTACCTTACCCAACAATGATTTCAAGGTTAAATCAAAAGGATAGGTACGTTCCCAATCTGTGGTGGTATCGACGCCAGGGAGGGATTGTAAATTTTCACTGACTACGGCAATTTCATGATCGGTTACATGTTCATTTTTAACAATCTGTGGGGAAAACTTATAACCGTTGTTAAATTCTTTATAAATAGCCAGTACTTCCATATCTCTATCTGATATTTCTTTTAATTCCGCTTCCGTGATACGTTCCAACTTTAACCTGTATAAATCGATGTCTGATAATTTTTTTGCGGCGTACAAGGCATGTTCTTGCTTGGTTATTTTTTCTTCAGCACGTTTCGGATTCTTTAAAACCCAAAAATCCCGCTGATCCCTATCCGTCACTTTTTCAGTAGTTTTTTCAATTAATCCGGCCAATTTCTCTGCCGTCTCCAACAATTCAGTCTGACTATACCCTTGATTCGTAAAGGTAATAGCTTTTCTGGGAGTATTATTGACGATCACTCGGTAATGACGGTCAAACATTTTTCCGCGAGGAACAGGATTACTGATGGTTATATCTTCTTTACGCTCTAAATCCCTCTTGAAATTTTCGCCATATACAATCTGAACAAACCCTAATCGTAAAATCAGGATTGAAAAAAGCAAAAATACACTAAAAAATAACACATTTAAACGAAAGGGAAAGTGTGACTTTTTCTTTTTTTGTTGCTCCAAATGATCTTCACATCCTTTACGACCGAGATGTCCACACCATACTTATTTTGTTAAAGGTTGTAAAATTTATACAAATTCCAATGCGCTCAAGTTAAAAGTATTCCAACATTACTAAAATTAAATAGTTATTAATAGTATCCAAAATTTGAATTTTTAATTTATAATGAAAAAGGGAGACCGATGGTTTCTTTTAAAAGAAGATGTTTAGGAGGTCTACATAATGGAACAGAAAGTGGTAAGTCCGGAATTACAAAAAACGTTAGAGCAGTTTCAAGCCTTAGACGAAAAAATAACCCATTTCTCCAGCATATTGGGTTTAGCTGATTGGGATCAAAAGGTTATGGCACCGAAAAAGGGGCGGAATGTATTTGCAAAGGCAATTGGAACTTTACGTACCGAGATATTTAAATGTTCCATTTCTGAAGAAATGGGGAATTTGCTGAAAACGCTTACTGAAGTAGAAAACCAAGATCTCCTTGATGAAGTAACGAAAGCAAAGGTTAGAGAGTACCATACTTATTATCAAAAATCCAAAACCATACCAACTGACCTTTTCCAAGAATATTCCGTGTTAACAGCCCAGGCAAATGATGCTTGGGAAGAGGCGAGAGAAAACAATGACTTTGAACGTTTTCAACCATATTTGGAAAAAATCGTTTCGTTCAAACGACAGTTTGCAGAACTTTATGGCTATAAAGAACATCCGTATGATGCTATGTTGGATGAATTTGAGCCTGGACTGACCGTTAAAATCCTTGATCCGTTATTTGCAAAATTAAGAGAATCTAGTGTGAGATTATTGGAACGGATTCAACAGCATGGGAAAAAGACACTGGTTGAGGTTTTTAACCAGGATTTTGATATTGAAAAACAAAAAGAATTTAATCGCTATATTTTGCCATTAATTGGCTTTGATACACAGGCTGGCCGACTAGATGAAACGGTGCATCCCTTCGCCCAAACCATCAATATTGGGGATGTTCGTCTAACAACACGATACTTAAAAGATAATGTTCGATCAGCATTATTTGGTACCATTCACGAATCGGGCCACGGAATCTACGAACAACATATTAATCCTGAGTTTGAGGAGTCGGTGCTGCAAAGCGGAACTTCTTTCGGCATTCATGAGTCACAATCCCGCTTTTTAGAAAATATGGTTGGTCGTAGCAGAGAATTTTGGAATCACTTTTATCCGAAACTAGAAGAGTATTTCCCAGAGCAATTAAATGGGATGACAGTTGAAGAGTTTTATCGCGCTGTAAATACAGTTGAACCCTCTTTGGTTCGTGTTGAGGCAGACGAGTTAACCTATAATCTGCATATCATGGTCCGTTATGAAATTGAAAAAGCACTAATGGCAGGAGAAATTGAGGTGAAAGACCTTCCAGCCATTTGGAATCAAAAAATGAAGGATTATTTGGGGATCATACCTCCAACTGATACAGAGGGGGTTTTACAGGATGTCCATTGGTCATTTGGCGGGATCGGATATTTCCCTTCCTATGCACTAGGGAATCTATATGCTGCTCAAATCCTTCACACCATCCAAAAAGAACTGCCAGATTTCTATCGAGATATTGAAAATGGAAAGTTCGATGTGCTGCAAAACTGGTTAAAGGAACATATCCATCAATATGGAAAACTTTATACTCCAAATGAATTAATTGTAAAAGTAACCGGCGAAGAATTAAATGCTGATTATCTTGTGGAGTATATGGAGAAGAAATATGCTGAGGTATATCAACTCTAAAAAGTTGCAAACTTATAAAACTTTCATTGACATTCCAAACATATCAATATATATTTATAGTAATTAAATAGTTCCTTTTAAAGGGGAGTAGCTGCTACAATAAAGTCGTCATTACGGGATGAAAATCTCCGGCTTTATTGGCAACATCACGTTGTTAGCAAGACCTTTACTATCCAGTAAAGGTCTTTTTCTATGCTTTTTTAGGCCTTTACCTGATATGGGTAAAGGCCTATTTTATTTTAAATTTGATGAGAAAATGGGGGAAAAATGATGGATGTATCTTTATTTCTGGAATACGGGTGGGTTCTGCTGGTATTAATTGTACTGGAAGGGCTTCTGGCAGCGGATAATGCCTTGGTGCTGGCGATTATGGTAAAACACTTGCCGGAAGAAGAGCGAAGAAAAGCCCTATTTTACGGATTAGGCGGGGCCTTTGTAATTCGCTTTGCCTCATTATTTGTGATATCGTTTCTGGTCGATGTGTGGCAGGTCCAAGCCATTGGTGCGCTCTATCTAATCTTTATGGCAATAAATCATATTTTCCGAAAAATATTTAAAGGAAAAGTGGAAGAAAAGCATGAGGATGAGACGGTTAAGAAGCACAGTGGTTTCTGGGCCACCGTTTTAAAAGTAGAAATCGCGGATATCGCATTTGCAGTGGACTCTATTCTAGCTGCTGTAGCAATGGCGGTGGTACTGCCGAATACGTCGCTGCCGAATATTGGCGGGCTTGATGGCGGTAAGTTCCTTGTGATTTTTGCTGGCGGATTTATCGGTTTGGTCATCATGCGTTTTGCAGCCAACCTGTTTGTAAAACTGTTGGAACAACGCCCAAGTTTAGAAATTGCCGCTTTTATCATTGTGGGCTGGGTGGGGATAAAGCTTGCTGTCTATACTCTTTCACACCCTGCATTATCAGTTTTAAATGAAGAATTTGCTCATTCGACAGAATGGAAAATTACTTTTTATGTGGTGTTAGTTGGAATTGCTTTGGCCGGCTGGTTTATGTCTAAGGATGGGGCGCAGAAAAAAACGTCCAAAGCTTCTTAAAGTAAATGAGAAATTTAATCCGTTTTTAATTATTCCTTAATCCAGTATTAAGTCTTTAAGCCTATCCTATAAATGTATTAAATGTATGGAGGGGTTTAATGCTTTCTCATTTGGATTATTCATCTTTTCAATTGATCAATCACATGGCTATCAGTGATCAATTTTTAAATCCATTTATGATCATGCTGGCGGAAAAAGCACAATATCTTTTTTTTCTGGGAATTATAATATATTGGTTTTTTCAAAAGAAAAAAAATAATAGAAGAATGGTAATTGAAGCTATTATCTCTGCTGGAATTGCCTTAGGGTTGAATGTTTTGATCGGGCTCTTTATTTATCGGGATAGACCCTTTGTAACACATCACGTAAATTGGTTAATTCCGCATGTAAAAAATGATTCGTTTCCTAGTGACCATGCCACTGCGGCTTTTGTCATCGCAACAGCCATTTGGATTTGGCGCAAGGGTGCGGGATGGCTATGGTTGCTATTAGCAGCTGGAATTGCCCTTTCACGGGTTTGGACGGGGGTCCATTATCCTTTGGACGTGATTGCAGGAATGGTTATTGGCGTTGGAACGGCATTATTGGTTCACACGATCTTGGCAAGATGGCAATGGGGAAATAGAATGATTCAGTCCATCATTGCATTTTATGAAAAACTTGAACACATGCTGTTAAAGCGAAAATCGATATCACGTTAGGATAAAAAAAGGCTGATTTTAGAAAATCGGCCTTTTTTATGTTATTATGGGATAATGAAAAAAATATTGTGAGGAATAGTAAATGAAGTTAAAGTTTTATTTGGTTATTGCTTTTATGATTAGTGTCGTTTGTGTTATTGGTTTCAGTGTGATTTCTTTCCTAATAAGTGATCATGAAATTGCCCATTTTGATTCTACAATTATTTCTGCAGTACAAGGGCTTGAATCACCTGGATTAACAAAAATGATGAAGACTTTTACCTTTATTGGATCAGCCTCTTTCGTCAGCGTAATGAGCCTATTGTTGATCTTTTTTCTTTATAAGGTCCTTCACCACCGAACTGAACTCATTTTGTTTGTTTTTGCGATAGGCGGATCAGCCATATTGAATGAAATATTAAAGCACTTTTTTCAACGGGCACGCCCTGATTTTCATCGCTTGATTGATATATCTGGTTTTAGTTTTCCTAGTGGCCATGCTATGAATGCATTTACTGTTTATGTCATCATAACCTTTCTGTTATGGCGTCACATTCCAAGAAAATGGGCTAGATGTCTGTTAATCTTAATCAGTACAGTGATGATTTTGGCAATTGGAGTCAGCAGAATCTATTTAGGTGTCCACTATCCAAGTGACGTATTAGGCGGATACTTAGCCAGCGGATTTTGGTGTACAATGGCTATTTGGTTTTTCCAATATTATAAAGAAAAAGGTTATAATATAAAATATAATCGTTGAGAATAATGGTTGGTGTGATCATAAACTCATCCAGCCCCTCAAACAAATTGGAGTGATACATATTATCAGGAACAGTATTCCTAATTTATTTACACTTTTTAACTTATTTTTCGGCTTTTTATCCGTGATGTATTCAGCCATCGGGGATTATAAGAACGCAGCCATCCTGATCTTGATTGGGATGATGTTGGACAGCATGGATGGTCGGATTGCCCGTATGCTTCGTGTGCAAAGTGACTTAGGAAAAGAATTAGATTCCTTGGCTGATATTGTTACCTTCGGCGTTGCTCCGGCGATGATGGCTTACTACTCATATTTTTCAGATTTTGGCGTTTTGGGTATGGCGATATCCGGTTTGTTTCCACTGTTTGGTGCGTATCGGTTAGCACGGTTTAATATCAATGCCGTCAAATCGTCTCTCAAATATTTTACCGGTGTTCCAATCACTGCTGGTGGGGGAATTCTGACATTTATCACCTTATTCCATGGTAAAATGCCAAGTATTATCCTACCAATCGCTTTTTTTGCCATTTGTTTTTTAATGGTAAGTACCATTAAAATTCCAAGCTTAAAAGAAGTGCCACTGCCGAAATACGGAATTATTGTCACTGCCTTTTTGGGTTATGCCATTTACCAGGTCTTTAAAAAAGAACAGCATCGTTTTCCTTATTTTATTTATGTGGCAATTCCGCTTTATATCGCGTTTATTGGCTACCAGCTAGTCAAAAACAATAGAAAAAGAAAAACAAATTAATTGATACCTCTTGAAAGAAGGTCTTTAATCAATGAAAGTGAAAGTAAACAAAAATGCAGCAAAAGAATTAAAGAAAATGCTAGCGCAGGAAGAAGCTCAAGGAAAGCTTTTTCGTATCTACGTTTCCAGCGTTCATGGAGATCATGCTCATTATGATCTAATGCTCGACACCCCAACAGAAAAGGACGAGGTAGTACATACAGATAAAGACATTGACTTCATTTTGGAAAAAGGGGAAGCATACCTCGATAATGTCTGGATCCAATACTTCCAACTACCAAAAGAAGAATGGGTCATCACAAACCCATCTAAAGGTGTACATCACCATCACTAAGCTTTACAAAGGAATAGCACATGGAAGAACTTAACGGGTTCTGTCCAGAGGCGCAAAATCATAAAAATCAAAAAAGTGGAAATCCAGTTCTCATATGAATTGGATTTTTTTATTTGAAAATTTAATTAAGCTTTTTTATCGTTTTAATAAATTAGCAACAATCTGCTGGAAAACAGACAGTCTGAAATAGATGTTCATTTATATGCAATATTGGAAAAATCTACATCTATTTACCCACAAGCTTAAAATGATTGCTAAAATGAAAATAAATACAAAAAGAATCCTAGGAGGTACAAGATGAATATTGAGTTTAGACCAATTGATAAATCAAATTATAATGAATGTATAGAACTTAGTTTAAATGAAGCACAAGCAAAATATGTCGCCCCTAATTATTTTTCTTTAGTACAAGCTGCATACGAACCCAAGTTATATCCACTAGGTATTTATAGCGATAATAAAATGGTTGGTTTTATTTTATATGATTTTGATGAGGAACTTAACGGATGGTCAATGAGCAGATTTATGATTGATGCAAATGAACAAAACAAAGGGATTGGTAAAATGGCTTTACATAAGTTCCTTGATTTTTTCACAAACAAATATGGTCATTTGCAACTTTATACGAGCACTTCCGTTGATAATCCAATCGCTATTTCATTATATGAAAAATTTGGATTTGAGAAAAAAGAAGTGTTCGAATACGAGGCTGGCGGAAATAGATATAAAGAGTATAGGATGATCAAACAGCTTTGAAAAAAATAAAGGAAATGAAAGCAGAGGAGTGAACTCATACCTCTGCTTTTCTATTGTTAAATTAGTGCCAAATATTTAAATTATTGTAAAAATGTATACGAATTGCTTTTTAAATCGGTATTTTGCACTTCTTAACGAATCCATGAGAAATACCTTTGTGCATTTTTTGGTTGGAAATACTTTATTTGGGAAAAACGAATGATTGTGTACCTGTTTTGGCATATGAAAGCCAAAGGGAAGGGAAGGGAAGAACAGTTGAAATTGTCTATAAGGAAAATGATGAATCACAAAAGATTGGGAAGAACCAAAATAACTGTCTTTCATATGGTTGGTGATGGACAAAAGGGAAAGGAGAACCAGAGCAAGTGTCGTTCATAAGGTTGCTGAAGAACAAAATAAGGAGGAGACCCAGAGCAAGTGTCGTTCATAAGGTTGATGAAGAACAAAATAAGGAGGAGAACCGTTGCAATTGTCGTACATAAGGTTGATGAAGAACAAAAGAAGGAGGAGACCCAGAGCAAGTGTCGTTCATAAGGTTGATGAAGAACAAAAGAAGGAGGAGACCCAGAGCAAGTGTCGTTCATAAGGTTGCTGAAGAACAAAAGAAGGAGGAGACCCAGAGTAAGTGTCGTTCATAAGGTTGATGAAGAACAAAAGAAAGAGGAGAACCAAAACAACTGTCCTTCATGAGATAGATGAATGACAAAAGAAGGAGTAGTCCAAAGAAATTGTCTTTCATTCGGGAGATGAAGGACAAAGAATTCAATGTAGAATTGAACTGAACAAATGAATGGATGTTCTAAAAAATCGCGATCACTCGTAATATGCCCATTGATGAGCTCCAGTAATTTTATAATTTTTCTCAAGTATCCTACTGATCCTTCTTTTAGATTCAATCACCTTACACCAGTCATAAATCCGATTCGTTGTAACTTTCTCTTCAGGAAACAATAGCTTGTACTCCACAACCATTCTGAGTATTGCCGATTCAACTATCTCCTCAAATCCACATGCTTTACAAATAAATTTTCTACCTTCAACAAATCCGAAAAAAGAGTGACAATTTGAACAGGTGATTCCTTTTTTAAGTTGGCTATATGAATAGGACGGAAAATTTGAATATGGGGTCTCATTTGTTTGTAAATTGATGACTTTTTCTGCCAAATGCATGTGTTTTTGATTTAGGAAAGAAGGGGTTGAATTTAGTTTTCTTATAAAACTATTTAGCTGAGTGGGGAGAATAACTGGTTGATTTAGTGGAAGTTGAAAAAGGGTGCACTCGGGGTTTATAAAAACAAGGTAAGGTATGATAGGCGTGAAAATACCTGATTTTTGAAGTAGATTACGTAGCATTATATTGGCCCTTTTAAGCTGATCAAAGGGATTCTGTATTTCCTTATTACTCCCAACAACATACATCTTTCCATCATGGAAATAATATTCTCCTTCAAAATTTTTTACATCGATAAGGTAATTGATTCCGTCTGACATCATTAATGAATCAACTTGAAATGTGGTATTTCCTGATTTGAATAACAAGTCGTTTAAGAGTAGCATTTTCGCTCGGAGATTTCCTTCTATAAATTCATCGAACATCACCTCTCCTTGATAGCCCTTTTCTAGTGTGAAATAGGTGTTCTTTTCATCTTTTGTTAATATCATCCTGTTGTCTAAGCTCCGGTACACTTTTAAATCACGTGGTTCATGGCGTGGCTTAATAATCATAGCTCAAATCCTTTCCTATAAAAATGTATTTATATTTTTAATTTTAATAAAAATAAAGATAAAGCGGGTAGAAAAGTATGAATATTTCGTTAACATTTTTAGGGATCTAACACCAAGGGAATAAATATAAAAAGTTGAAGTAGCAGATCACTTCATCAAAGATATGAATGACAAACTGAAGTGGTAAAGGAAGAGAGATGTTCTTCATCCAGGGTATGAATGACAAACTGAAGTGGAAAAGGAAGGGGGATGTCGTTCATCAAGGGTATGAACGACAAACTGAGGTGGAAAAGGAAGAGGGATGTCGTTCATCACGGGTATGAAAGACAAACAGAAGTGGAAAAAGAAGAGGGATGTCGTTCATCAAGGTTATGAAAGACAAACTGAAGTGGAAAAGGAAGAGGGATGTCGTTCATCACGGGTATGAAAGACAAACAGAAGTGGAAAAGGAAGGGGGATGTCGTTCATCAAGGGTATGAACGACAAACTGAGGTGGAAAAGGAAGGGGGATGTCGTTCATCAAGGGTATGAAAGACAAACAGAAGTGGAAAAAGAAGAGGGATGTCGTTCATCAAGGTTATAAACGACAAACTGAAGTGGAAAAGGAAGGGGGATGTCGTTCATCCAGGGTATGAACGACAAACTGAAGTGGAAAAGGAAGAGGGATGTTCTTCATCCAGGTTATGAACGACAAACTGAAGTGGAAAAGGAAGGGGGATGTCGTTCATCCAGGGTATGAACGACAAACTGAAGTGGAAAAGGAAGAGAGATGTCCTTCATCAAGGGTATGAAAGACAAACTAAAGTTGTAAATGAATTGGGATGTCTCACATTAAGAGTATAGATTTATTATAATTATATTATGTAAACCAAATAAATTTTTCTATAGAATAATGAATACAATAAAAGAAATCTGCCCATACTATTTTCAAAAGAAATTATTAGATTTTGCTAGGAGGCTTTTTTGAAAATGGAACATGGTAAAGTAAAATGGTTTAACAACGAAAAAGGTTTTGGTTTTATTGAGCGTGAAGGCGGGGATGATGTTTTTGTTCATTTTTCAGCCATTCAAACGGAGGGTTATAAGTCCTTAGAAGAAGGTCAGGAAGTAACCTTTGAAATTGAAAGCGGACAGCGCGGACCACAAGCTGTTAATGTAAGAAGAGCATAATGGATGAAGAACAGACTCAATTTATGGGTCTGTTTTTATTTTTTATAAGGCAGGAATAACGTCTATTCTTTTTAATATTTATGTAAGAGAGCGGCCGAGGCATTTTAGAAAGGACGGTAATGGGGAGAGGGAATAGTCAACAAAAAGTTTTTCTAACATAGTAAAATGGAGCCGTCTTCAAACCATTCAATAATGTTTTGGGCCTTTTTTTCTTAGATACAGTAATTTCCATACGATAAGTAAGTTTTGTGCTTAAATGGAAAATTCTTTCAAAATAATAAAACTCGGATTTAGTCGAATTATTTTAGCAGGACTTTTTCTAACTAATGCGAATATTTTAGGTAAGATATTTTAAATAAGGGGGAAAAACATGAGTATTCAAGTGGTGGAAAAAGAAAGTATGAAAGTGGTAGGGATTTCTTGGAGTGGCACTTATTCTGAGACCGGTACGATCCCGAATCTCTTTAACGTATTGGAAGAACGTCTAGAAGAAATTCCAAATAAGGTAGTGGAACCAATGATGGTTGCTCCATTTCATAGCCGTGAAACAGAGTTAACTTATTATGTGACCAAGCCTGTTGAAAAAATAGAAGTGGTCCCAAAAGGTATGGTAGGATTTACAATTCCGGCAAAGAACTATGTATATACCGTACATAACGGAAAAGCGGATGAAGTGGATGAGACATATAAGCGTTTGTTTACTTTTATGGATGAATATGGATATGAACAAGATCACCAAGCTCTTAGTATGGAAATTTACAAGCAAGAGCATAAAGAGAGGAATGCAAATGGAGAACTCTATTTTGAGATTTACTTGCCTGTAAAAACCTATTAAAAATAAAAGCAATATTATTTTTATATTTAGGTAAAGTTCTGTATAATATAAAAAAACATATCATATTCCTTCGGGGTCAGGTGAAATTCCGAACCGGCGGTGATGAGGCAGGCTATTGTCTCTTAGTCCGTGACCCGGTTAACACGTTTGTGTAAACCGGTGGATCTGGTGAAATTCCAGAGCCGACAGTTAAAGTCTGGATGGGAGAAGGAAAAGACAGGTTTAAAACAGGCAAAAAAATGCTTGGTTTTAAGCCTTAGTTTACTATTGTCTTAAACACCCCGAAGGAGAATGACGGGGTGTTTTTTATTTTATAAAGCATAGGAGAAGGAATGATGTTTACAGGAATAATTGAAGAAATTGGCATTGTTTCAAACGTTCAAAGGACAGGGGAGGCGATTGTCCTGACTATTGAAGCCCAAAAGATTCTTGAGGATGTTCATTTGGGTGACAGTATTGCTGTGAATGGAGTTTGTTTGACTGTTACATCGTTTACAGGAAAACAGTTCACTGTCGATGTCATGCCTGAATCAGTTCGTGCGACAAGTTTGAATGTGATTAGGCGGGGTTCCAAAGTGAATTTAGAGCGGGCCATGGCAGCAGGCGGCCGGTTCGGAGGGCATTTTGTTTCCGGGCATATTGATGGGACAGGGAGAATCAAAAGTAAAAAGTCCTATGAAAATGCAGTTTATTATGAGATCGAGACTGAACCCAATATTTTAAGGTATGTAATTTTAAAAGGGTCTATTGCCGTAGACGGAACGAGTCTGACCGTTTTTGAAGTTACAGAAACTGGTTTCACACTTTCATTAATTCCCCATACGCTCTCTGAAACCGTTCTTGGTTTTAAACAAACGGGTGATATTGTTAATTTGGAGTGCGATATGATTAGTAAATATGTGGAACACTATATTCAACATTTTTCGAAAAGAACATCTGCAACCAAAAACGGCGGGATTACAGCACAATTTTTAGAGGATCATGGGTTTTAATAGTCAGGGCTTCATAGAAGGAGTGAAGGAAAATGTTTGATTCAATTGAAGAGGCGATAGCTGACTTAAAACAAGGCAAAGTTATTATAGTCTGTGATGATGAGGACCGAGAAAACGAGGGTGACTTTATTGCCTTAGCTGAAAAAGCAACCCCAGAAATCATTAATTTCATGGTGACCTATGGAAGAGGGTTAGTTTGTGTTCCCATCGAAAAGGAGTTGGCCCATAAGCTAGATCTAAAGCCTATGGTAGAAAAAAATACTGACTCACATGGCACTGCCTTCACCGTTAGTATTGATCACAAATTTACATCAACAGGTATTTCTGCTTTTGAACGCTCAACCACCATCATGAATTTGCTTAAACAAAATGCGAAGGGTGAAGATTTCAAGAGGCCAGGGCATGTTTTTCCCCTAATAGCTAAAAACGGTGGGGTTCTTGTGAGAAATGGACATACTGAGGCTGCTGTAGACTTGGCGAAATTATCGGGAGCTAAACCAGCAGGAGTGATTTGTGAAATTATGAATGAGGATGGTACGATGGCACGGGTTCCGGAACTTCGTAAAATCGCAGACCGTCTGGATTTAAAGATGATTACCATCAAGGAATTGATTGAATACAGAAAGACAATGGAAACGTCAATGAATCTCAACTTGACAACCCAGGTCTAAATCATGATTGGAGGAAAGTAAATGGGACATTTATATGAAGGAAATTTAGTAGGTTCAGGCCTGAAAATTGGTATTATTGCCGGACGATTTAATGAATTTATTACTGGAAAATTGGTCAGTGGTGCTCAAGATGCTCTGAAAAGACACGGCGTTGGTGAAGAGGATGTAGATATTGCTTGGGTCCCAGGTGCATTTGAAATTCCATTAATAGCTCAAAAAATGGCACACAGTAAAAAATATGACGCTGTTATTACATTAGGAGCTGTCATTCGAGGGTCCACTCCGCATTTTGATTATGTGTGTAACGAAGCAGCTAAAGGTGTAGCTGCTGCCTCTATTAGCAGTGGGGTTCCTGTCATTTTCGGTGTATTAACGACAGATTCCATTGAACAAGCCATTGAACGTGCCGGTACCAAAGCTGGAAATAAAGGCTGGGAAGCAGCGGCATCCGCTATTGAAATGGCGAATCTTTGCCGAACCTTAGAGTTGTAAAAGGCAATATTTTAAAATAAGGCTGTGTTAAAGAACAGAGTTGATTTTTAACACTCTGTTGATTGTAGCGGAAGGTGCGAAGACTCCTCGAAAATGCTAACGCATTTCCTTCGTGCGTGGGTGAATTCTAAGAAGAAAATCAATGTCCTGTGGGAGTACGGTTCTGGAGAGACCCCGCAGGCGCAAGCGCCGAGGAGGCTCGCCGAAACGCCCACGGAAAGCGAAGCACCTGGAGCGGAAATCAACTGACAAGTTTAAAAGTGCCTAAAATAAATGTATACAAATCCTATTCCGTTTTTTATAATGGGAGTAACAAAAAATAATGAAAATAGGTGCTAAAATCCTCGAAAAGGGATTTTTGCTTAAAAGGGAAGTTTGGTAAAAAGCCAACGCGGTCCCGCCACTGTAAATGGGAGCAACCCACAAATTGTCACTATCGAATCGATGGGAAGACGTGGGGAGTGATGACCATAAGCCAGGAGACCTGCCTATTTGAATGCGCCAAATAACCTACGAGGATAGGGAGGTGTGGACGACTAGACTACTATTACATATGTGTTAGTAATTGAATCTAATCAGACCAACATCTCCATTTTGTGTGGAGATGTTTTTTATTTGGTGGCGTAAGGAAGACCTATTATTTTTTGTATAGTAAACATGCAGGGGAGAGTATGAAATGAAGAAATTGTATTCACTATTATTTGTAGTACTATTAACATTAGGGGCTTTGGCCGGTTGTACAGGGGCAAAAGATCAAGTTAAAGAAGAGAAAAAATCCAGCGTGGAAAAGAAATCAGAAAAGGTTTCCTTCCCAGTAACCATTAAAGATGCAGTGGATCAAAAGGTAGTTATTGATAAAAAACCTAAGAAAATTGTTTCACTAATTCCTAGTAACACGGAAATTACTTATGCATTAGGGCTTGGAAAAGAAGTTGTCGGCGTTTCAGATTTTGATAATTATCCAGAAGATACGGCTAAAAAAGAGAAAGTCGGCGGACAAGAAATTAATATTGAAAAAATTATTTCGTTAAAGCCTGACGTTGTTTTAGCACATGCATCTGGTGTACATAATTCAAAAGAAGGCCTTCAACAGCTGCGCGATGCGGGCATCAAGGTACTAGTTGTCAATGATGCGGAAAATTTTGAACAAGTGTATGATTCCATTAATATGATTGGTACTGCCACCGGAGAGAAAAAGAAAGCCGAAGAAATCGTTCAACATATGAAAGATAAGTTGGCGGAAATTAAAACAAAAGCAAAAGATATTAAAGAGAAGAAAAAAGTGTTAGTGGAAGTATCACCATCACCTGAAATTTATGCTCCTGGTAAAAATACGTTTATGAATGAAATGCTGAATTTGATTAATGCTGAAAATATTGCGGGCGACCAAGAGGGCTGGATTAAGATTGAAGAGGAAGCCATGATTAAACGCAATCCTGATGTGATTGTGACTACATATGGCTATTATGTTAAAAATCCAACAGAGCAAGTGTTAACACAAAAAGGTTGGGAAAATGTTAATGCTGTGAAAAACAAGCAAGTTGTGGATGTCAATTCTGACAAAGTTACTCGTACGGGTCCAAGACTTGTTGAAGGAGTAGAGGATCTTGCCAAGGCTGTTTACCCGGAAGTATTTAAATAAACATTATATAGCCTTCTTAGTGGCAGGGATCTTTTTGATTCTTTCTATTTTATTTGGTATTTCGATTGGAACTGTTTCAGTTCCAATCTTTACTATTATTAAGATAATAGGTGCAAAGCTGTTTGGTGGAATCTCGACAAGTGGCATTGACCCCATGTATTCTAGTATTGTCCTCAACATTCGCTTACCTAGAGTGATTTTAGCTGGTCTTGTTGGTGCGTCACTTGCCATTGCCGGTGCTGCCTTTCAGGGCTTATTAAGAAACCCGTTAGCAGATCCATATACATTAGGTGTCTCATCAGGGGCTTCACTAGGTGCAGTCCTAACCCTATTCCTCCAGATTTCACTTCCGCTAGTGGGGATGTTTACATTACCCATTTTAAGTATTGTTTTTTCGTTAATGACGATTTTTTTAGTCTTGTCATTTGCTAAAAAGATAGAGCATTCCATGAGAGTGGAAACCATCATCCTAACTGGAATTATCTTTAGCTCTTTTTTAGGAGCACTGATCTCTCTAATGATTGCCTTAACGGGAGAGGAGCTAAGACAAATCATCGGTTGGCTTTTGGGAAGCGTTTCGATGCGGGGCTGGGACTACATATATATCATATTACCGTTTTTTATCATAGGCTCTGCCATTCTTTTATACAATGCAAAAGAATTAAATGCCATGTCCTTTGGAGAAGAACGGGCTCATCACTTAGGTGTCAATGTCCAAAAAAGAAAGATGATTGTATTAATTTCAGGGTCTATCCTAACGGGGGCAGCAGTAGCGGTGTCAGGCACCATCGGGTTTGTCGGATTGGTGATTCCCCATTTATCAAGATTGTTGTGGGGACCAGATCATAAGTATCTTTTACCGCTTTGCATTTTGACTGGGAGCGGCTTTTTGATTATCGCGGACCTTATTTCAAGAACAATTATATCTCCAAGCGAGCTTCCGATTGGTGTTATTACCTCTTTAATTGGGGCTCCCATTTTTGCCCTTATCTTATTACAGAGGAAACGGAAGGAAAGAGGTGATGAATAGATGTTATCGGTTCAACATGTTTCCGGAGGATATGGGAATGAACTTGTCGTAAAAGATATTTCATTTGAAGTAAAAACAGGTGAATTATTTGGGATTTTGGGTCCTAACGGAAGCGGAAAAACTACTCTCCTTAAACTTCTTAGCGGCATACTGCCCGTCCGATCAGGCGATCTATTCATAAACGGGAAAAAACTGAAGGAATACACACAAAAACAGTTTGCAAAAAAAATTGCTGTATTATCACAACACTCTTCACATTCCTTTTCCTATTCTGTAAAAGAAACGGTTGCACTAGGGCGATACGCTCATCAAAAGGGTTTTTTTCAAAATTGGAGCAATCAAGATGAAGAAGTAGTACAATTAGTCATGAAGCAAGTGGGTATTTCAAATTTTCAGCATAAAGATATTAATGCTTTATCTGGGGGTGAAAAGCAAAGAGTATTTCTGGCACAGGCACTTGCTCAAGAGCCTGAGGTTCTTTTGCTTGATGAACCGACGAATCATTTGGATTTATCTTATCAGAAAGAATTACTGGATTTATTAAAACAGTGGACTTTGGATCATAAATTAACGGTTATTTCGATTTTTCATGATTTAAATCTTGCGGGTTTATATTGTGATCGCTTATTACTGCTGGAAAAGGGAAGGATCAATAGTCTTCATATTCCGAATGAGGTTTTAAAAGAAGAACGAATTAAGGACGTTTATCGGACGCGTATCCAAAAGCAACCTCATCCAAAAGTAGCAGCGCCGCAAATGGTATTGTTGCCAAATGTGTATAATAATGGCCCCACTTATCATGTTACTGAGGATATGCTTCATGTATCCGATGACATTATTTCTTTAAAGTCACCAATCCCTTTGAAGACACTTTCATCTGGTGTAATCGGGTCAGGCGTGGGCTGGCATGATACGTTCGTGAACCGACATGTACATAAGGATTATAATTGCAGTAATCACATTCAAGAAATGACTGATTTTTTACTAGCGAGAGGATTTGAACCTTCGGATACAGTCGGAATGATGACAGCTGTAATCTTGGAAGATGTCGTTTATAAAAAACTAGATGGAGAAGGGTTTTCGATATTTCTCGTCGTCACTGCCGGAGTTGGAAATGCTGTTGATGCCGCACGGAGTCATCTTCATGAAGTTGAAAAGGTACCAGGCACTATTAATACTTGGATCTTTATCAATGGAGAACTGACGGATGAATCTTTTATTCAAAGTATTATGACGGCAACCGAAGCAAAGGTTAAGGCATTGCATGATTTAAAGATTGAAGATAATCGAACAGGAACTATTGCCACTGGTACTTCAACTGACAGTATTTTAGTCGCTGCTACACAAACGGGAAAAATGTTGGACTTTGCGGGGACGATCACTTCATTAGGGAAACTGATTAGTAAAGCTGTTTACGAATGTACTACAGAAGCTATACAAAAATCTCAAAAAAGGAAACAAAAATGTTAGTTTATCATTTAGTTTCAATTAGCATTGCCTACATAGTCGATTTAGTTATTGGTGATCCACCAAAGTGGCCTCATCCAGTAAAATGGATGGGTTCACTGATCGCCTATTTGGAAAAACGTTGGAACAACGGATACGATAAGAAAACGAAAGGGGTTTTGATGCTCCTTTTTGTTTTGTTGACAGTCTTTTTTGTAGTCATCTTAGTAACCTGGATGGCCTATGAAATTCATCCCGTTTTCGGAATTGCAGTGGAAAGTATCATCATATCGACCACCATTGCCCAAAAAAGTTTGCGGAATGCCTCTCTTGAGGTTTATCAACCGCTTATAAATGGAGATTTGGGTGAAGCTAGAACAAAACTATCCTATATTGTTGGCCGTGACACTGATGAGCTTGATGAAGGTGAAATTGCCAGAGGGGCGATTGAAACGGTTGCGGAAAATACGAGTGATGGTGTTACGGCACCGCTATTTTGGGCATTGATTGGCGGTGCCCCGTTAGCTATGGTCTATCGTGCCACGAATACTTGTGATTCAATGGTTGGCTATCAGAATGAGAAATTCCAAGAATTTGGCTGGGCCTCTGCCAAATGGGATGATGTGATGAATTGGATTCCTAGCCGTCTAACTGGATTGGTCATGTTATTGGGAAATCGGCCGAAGATCCTCCATTATCGAAAAGCATGGTCGATTTTGTTTAGAGATGCCAAAAAACACCCTAGCCCTAACAGCGGTTGGGGGGAAGCAGCTGTTGCTGTCATTTTGGGAATACAACTGGGTGGGATTAATTACTATAAAGGTATTGTTTCCAATCGTGCAAAAATGGGGGAGCCCCTTCGACCAATCGTGGCAGAGGATATCAAAAAAGCAAACATGATTTTACATAAAACAGTGTTTCTATTTTTACTTTTTCTTTGGATGGGAGGGATGATGATTGAACTGGCCAGTACATGGATCAAATCCACAATATCTTTATAAAGCAATGGGGCTTCCATTACCTCAAGAGTATGTTGATTTTAGTGCAAACATTAATCCATTGGGACCACCTAGTGTTTTAAAAGAAAATTGGCCTCATTTTTACGATAAATTGATGGTATATCCTGACCCTAATTCATTAAAACTCAAAACCTTCATTTCAGAAAAGGAGAAACTGCCAGCTGAATCACTCCTGATTGGCAATGGCGGATCAGAGCTTATTCATCTTGTTTCTCGGTGGCTGACTGGAAAAACCGTTTTAATCGTGCAACCGACTTTTTCAGAATATGAAAGTGCCTGTCGCGCGAATCAATGCGAGATTCGCTACTTTTCATTAACGGGTCCGGAATTTAAATGGGAAATGAATAAGTTTCGTGAGAGTCTGGCGGGAGTTGACGCCCTGTTTTTTTGCAATCCTAATAATCCTACCGGTATCCACTATTCACAGGAACTCGTCTTAGAGATCATTAAGGTCTGTAATGAGGAACAATGTGTGGTGATCCTGGATGAAGCCTTTTACGATTTTGTTGTGGAATACGAGTCGATGCTTCCTTACATCCATCATTACCCGAATTTAATGATCCTTAGGTCAATGACGAAGATGTTTTCGATACCTGGTCTGCGATTAGGATATTTAACTGCAAGTGCAAAAGTGGTAAGAGAATTGCTGCCTCTACAGCCGCATTGGAGTGTCAATACGATTGCCCTGTTGGCTGGGGAGATTTGCCTTGGTGATCATGACTTTATTTTAAACACTCAGGAGTTTATCGCTATGGAGCGAAATCGGCTATTTGATTTTTTTCAACATCATAGGTTTCTCGTAACAAATTCAACTGTAAATTTTTATTTATTTAAGGATCCAACGGTAAAGAATCAATATGAAATGTTTGAATTCCTGGTGAAAAATGCCATCATTCCTCGCCATACCTTTAATTTTCCAGGTTTAGAAGGCAATTGGCTTCGATTTGCGATAAAAAGTAGAGAAGAAAATACAAAACTCATGGAGGTGTTAGCCCGATGGCGGACATCCCATCCCTTGTATTCATCAGCGGTGGAGTAAGAAGTGGGAAAAGCAGCTTTGCAGAGAAAAAGGCAGTTGAAATTCATAAAAAAACCGGTGCCCGTTTACATTATTTGGCCACCGGTATGCCATCTGATGAAGAAATGGTGCGGCGAATTGAAAAGCATCAACAGGATCGTATTACAGACGGATATCAGTGGATCACGATCGAGCAGCCTACCAGAATTGAAAAAGCACTAGAATGGTTGGGTGTTCAAGATATTATTTTACTAGATTGCGTTACCACTCTATTAAATAATGAATGGTTTTCTACCTCTGCAGAAATGGAGGACACCTTTCTTTTAAACGTAAAAGAAACGATTGTGCAGGGCATTTCCATGTTAAAGGAGCATGCCATGACAGTTATAGTGGTCAGTAATGAGGTCATAAATGATCTACCGTCTGAAAATGAGTTAGTGTTCAAGTATCAAAGAGTGTTAGGACATATTCATCAGGAACTAGTCAGGCTAGCTGATGAAGCTTATTTAGTTGAAAACGGAATCCCAATCAAAATGAAAGGGGAGAAAAGTCCAGCTGTGGATCAGAGGTAAATGAAATTTATAAAAGGATTTTTAATTGGGCTACAATTTTTTACTGCTATTCCAATCACCAAAGAATTACCAATCGATCAGAGCCATTTAAAAAGGACCATTCAAGCTTTTCCACTGGTCGGTTTATTTCAAGGAATTTTATACTCTTTGTTGTTTTTTGTAATGAGAGAATATACGCCGTTTTCCCATTTGGCAATGTCTTTTTTGTTATGGCTGGCGATGATTCTTCTGACTGGTGGGATTCACTTAGATGGTTGGATGGATGCGAGTGATGCTTTTTTCTCCTATCGAGATAAGGAAAAAAGACTAGAAATTATGAAAGACCCACGAACAGGTGCTTTTGGGGTTATTTCGATACTTATATTATTATCCAGCCGGTTCCTGTTTCTCTATGAGATCACGATCACTAATCAGAACTCCGCTTATTTCCTTATCATGACTATTCCTTTTTTGAGCAAAACGATTATGGGGGTTATGTTGTTAACGGTTAAGTCAGCTAAGCAAGAAGGTCTGGGATATTTATTTCAATCTGCTGCGGGAGCTTCTGCCTTAACGATTTACCCAGTTTATTTACTGGTTTATTTTATTGGCAGTTTGTTCTTTTTTAATCATATTTTATTTATGGGCATATTGATATTTTCAGCCGTTGTTTTCTGTCTATTTTGCCGCCGAAAAGCGATGAAATGGTTTGGAGGAATAACAGGTGATGTACTGGGGGCAACTGTGGAGGGGGCTGAATTATTCCTATGGATGATCGTGTGGTTATTACATTATTTCGTCATGGTATAACAGAAGCAAATGTACGAAGAGCCTACCTAGGTTGGACAGATTCTCCTTTATGTCCGGGAGAACCAGTTCTAATGAACCTGAAGGAACATGACATTTATTTTTCAAGTGACTTACCAAGATGTACAGCCACCCTGAATTTGGTGTTCCCACAGGCACATCCTTATTTGTTGTCTGAATTAAGAGAGATGAATTTTGGTGATTGGGAAGGAAAAACGTATGAAGAATTAAAAGATGAACCCCGGTATGAACAGTGGCTAACAGACCCAAGCAGGTACAGTCCTCCAAATGGCGAGTCCTATCAGCAATTTAGCGAAAGAGTGCAGGCTGGATGGAGAAAGCTTGTCCAAATGGTTTTAACACAAACATTTGAACGTTGTGCTGTCATGACACATGGAGGAGTGATTCGGTATTTGTTATCTGAATACGCTCCCGAAATTCAGGATTTTTGGAGTTGGCAAGTACCACATTCACAAGGGTTTGAATTGGCATTTAATAGAAATGGGCTAAGGAGGGGAGAACGATGCACTTTATTACAGGTGGTGCCTTTAACGGAAAAAAAGCTTGGGTAAAGAAAACGTATCAGTTCACTCAAAAGGACCATTGGATCTCCGCATACGCAAATATCTCTCTGCCGTTAGATTTATCAAATGTGAGGGGAGACCTCCTTGTTATAGAAGGGCTCGAAATATGGATAAAACAATTAATCAAGCTATATGACAGTAATTGTAGTCTGGAAAAATGGCGTGAGTGCTTAGATGTCTGGGACACTTGGGAAAAAGCAGACACATGCCGCCAATTGGTAGTTATTGGAACAGATATCTCAAAAGGAATTGTACCGATTGAAAAAGAACAGCGTTTGTGGCGGGATGTCACTGGATGGGTTTATCAAGATTTAGCAGCTAGATCAACCCAAGTGGAATGGATTTGGTACGGTTTGAATCAAACCATTAAAACGGAGAGAAGGGATGAAAATAATGAAGAATACTACACAAGTGAAATTTTATAGTTGGCTGGCTTTATTTATAGCTTTATCGGCAGTAGGTGCCGCCATCAAGGTACCAGCTCTAGTTGGGAGTGTGGCACTTGATTCTTTCCCTGCATTAGCGGCGGCTGCACTGATGGGCAGTGGTCCTGGTGCAATCGTGGCTGCATTAGGACATTTAGTTTCCGCCATGATCAGTGGTTTCCCTTTAGGCCCGATGCATTTGATTATCGCAGCAGAAATGGCCATCCTGGTATGGTTATTTGGTTTCATTTATCGAAAAAATAAAACGATTATTTCTGGCCTTATCTTTATCTTCGGAAATACGATTGTTGCACCGCTTCCATTTATGTTTTTAATAAGTAAAGCCTTTTTTATCGGGATGCTTCCATCGCTTTTTGTCGGGTCTCTCATAAATATAGTGATTACCTTAGTAGTGGTACCGCGGCTTGTGAGTGTTGTGAACCCCAAAATAAGTGAAGGAAAATAAACATGATGAGAAATGTCATTACGATTCCAAGTGGAAATGGATATCACCTTATTATTGCTAGTGATAACAGCGGGGCAATTGGACTGAAGAAACATGACCATGTTCAGGTATCCTATGAAATGGTTGCCTATTATTCTTTTCGCGTTGCAGCAATGGAGTGTATGGCAGCAGGAGGGAATATAAAGGCAGTAGTACTAAATAATTTTTGCGGTGATGACTCTTGGGAGGCGCTGGTTCGGGGGATTCGGAAAGGATTGTCTGAACTTGGGGTGAAAGATGCCGAGATAACTGGAAGTACAGAAAGCAATTTTTCGCTGCTTCAATCAGCTATTGGGGTAATCGTCATGGGGGAAGGAACGAAATCCAACGCAAGTGTAGGTGAGTTCACCAACGAGAAGAAATTGGCGGTAATTGGTCAACCATTAGTTGGGGATGAAGTAATAGCCCTTGAAAATCAAGTAGCACCTTTGCACATGTTTAAAGAAATATCTCGGTTACAGGATGTTGTAACTTGGCCGGTTGGATCAAAAGGGATTTTACATGAATTGAAAAGGATGTATCCTAATAGTGATTTTAACAAAGAAACGGCAGTAATCGATTTGGACATGGAGAAATCTTCAGGACCTGCAACTTGTTTTATTGTTCGTTATCCTGCAGATCAAGAAAGTGCAGTCACACAATTTGCAGGAGGCCACTTTCATAGCTTAAAGATACAAAAATAGCACGCCATAAAAGCGTGCTATTTTTGTTGGGCTTTGATTTTTTCGATTAAAGAGTTAATCGATTCTCCAACCTGATAAATAGCCTGATCCAATTTCTTTTTCCATTGTGGTGCATTTTCTTTTATCGTTGTGCCAATTTTTTTAGCATTTTCATTTAATTCCTTGCTAATTTCTGAAGCCTGATCGGATAAGCTTTTACCCGTATTTTGTTCACCTGCTAGTTGAGCATTAATCGATACCACATCAAAATTTTTCTTTGGCAGGTAGGAGGTAGAAGTTCTCATTATCTCCTTAAAGATCGGCACTACGTTAGAAGAGCTCGTGCTCGGCAAGTAATGCTGCCGGTCAGTCTGGTCATAGCCAATCCAAATGGCCGCAACAAGATTGGGAGTATATCCAACCATCCACTGATCCTTTGTGCCTGTAACGCCTTCAAATGGAAGCTGTGTTGATCCTGTTTTTCCGGCAATTTGGACTCCAGGAATATGGGCTAGTTTTCCTGTACCTGTTTCAACCACATTCAAGAGCATGGAAGTCATCTCTTTAGCATTTTTTGCTGACGTGACTCTTGTCTCTGTTTCTTTCCTTTCCGCAATGACATTACCGGTTGGGCCAACAATTTTTGTAATGAAATGGCTGTCCATCCTTGTTCCACCGTTAGGAAACGCGGAGAATGCATCGGCCATTTGCAGTGGAGACACACCGGTACTCATGCCTCCAAGGGCAATCGCAAGGTTTTTATCGGCTTTTTCAACAGGAATTCCAAACCGGTTTAAAGACTCTATGCCTTTGTTTAGCCCAATTTTATCTAATAACCAGACGGCTGGAATATTTAAAGATTCTTCAAGTGCCTTATACATTTGCACCTTCCCAGAATAGTTTTTTGAGAAGTTTTCCGGCTTATAGGTACCAAAAGTAATCGATTCATCTACCAATTCGGAAGAATAAGAGTAGCCTTCATCAAGTGCCGGGGTATATACTACGAGCGGTTTAATCGATGAACCCGGCTGGGCTCTTAATTGAGTAGCCCGATTAAATCCGCGGAAAACCTGATTTCCACGGCCGCCGACTTCGGCCATGACGCCTCCTGTTGCAGGATTCAATAATACAGAGCCGCTCTGCACCAACTGATCTCCAGTTCCCCTAGGAAACAAGTATTTTTTTGCATAGGTTTGTTCTAAACCAGTTTGAAGATTTTGATCCAATTCTGTATAAATTCGATAGCCTCTAGTTAAAATTTCATCCTGGGTTAAACCATACTTGGAAATCGCTTCATTCAAGACAGCATCCACATAGTATGGGTATTTTCTATCTACGAAGCTGCCGCCGCCATCCTCCAGCTTGATTTTTTCCTTCTTTGCTTCGTTATATTGGGATTTTGTAATCATCCCCAGTTCTTTCATTTTTGCTAGGACAACATTTCTTCGTTTCATGGCCAAATCATAGTTTTTGTACGGATCTAGATAATTTGGAGCATGAAGAAGGCCAGCAAGCATAGCTGCTTCACTTACTGAAACATCTTTTATATCTTTATTAAAATACTTTTTAGATGCATTACCGATTCCCCATGCACCGCTTCCGAAATACACTTGATTTAGGTACATTTGCAAAATTTCTTCTTTTGTATAAACTTTTTCAATCTTTACTGCTAAAAATAGCTCTTCGGCCTTACGTTTATAGGTTCGTTCGGGAGAGAGCAAAGCATTTTTCGTTAATTGTTGCGTTAATGTACTGCCTCCTCCGGTAATTCTTCCAGCAAATAGATTGCTGAAAAAGGCACGGGCAATTCCTTTGACGTCAAAACCATTATGGTCATAAAATCGTTCGTCTTCAATGGCGACTACTGCATTAGGAACATATTTTGGTAGTTCCTCGATTTTAATCCCTTGTGTCCGATTTGTCGCCACATTCGTTGCTTTTTGACCATCCTTATCATAAATGACTGTAGGTTGACTGAGGCCTTCTTTCAAAGATTGGACATTGGCTCTTGACGCAAGCCAGCCAAAGTATGAAATTGTTACAAGAGTAAAAAAGAGGATGAGTAATAATAGTATCTGAGTAATATGTTTTCGTTTCCAGAAACGTAGGAACATTTCTCGAAATGGATGCTGCTTGTCCATGGTATCTCCTTACCTTATCCATTAGTTTTGCTTCTAATATTATAATGATCTTTTTTGAAAAAGACCAATAAAAATCTTTTTTTATTTCCCTAATGATGACATTCGTGGACAACCATAGTTGATCCCATGCATACAATAGAGAAAGAATGAATCTAGGAAAGGAATGATACGATGATAAACTGGAAGGTCCGTTTTAAAAATCGGAACTGGGTGATTGCATTTATTTCACAGCTTTTTATCGTCGCTCAATTAGTTTTATCATGTTTAAATAGTTTAGGAGTGACTGATTTTCAACTGTCAAATGCGATGCAGGACTGGGTTATTACATTTGCAAATGCCATTTTCGTCCTATTATCCTTGTTGGGGATCATACAGGATCCGACAACGAAAGGCTATGGAGATAGTGAGCGGGCACTAAATTATAAGGACCCTAATTAATAGGTGCGAATCAGTTCCAGTTGGAGCTGATTTTTTTATTGTTGTAAAATTCTTTACATTTTTATAGAAAAATAGTTAACTAAAAAAGCACCCTCAAAATTGGGAGGTACTTACATATGTATAAATTCAAAACGTATATGAAACAGTTTCATCCTATTGTCTGGGTATTGTTAACCGGAACTATTTTAACCCGGGGATCTGCCTTTATGACGCTCCCGTTTCTGTCGATCTATTTATCTAGAAACATGGAAATGTCACCAATAATCATTGGATTAACGGTTGGAATGAGTCCATTAATGGGAACGATTGGCGGATTTATCGGTGGCCATTTATCAGATCGTTATGGGAGAAAGCCTATTATGTTGTTTTCATTGTTTGGCTTGGCTTTTGTATATTTTGGATTTATGATGGCCGATAGTCAAGGGTGGTTTATTCTTCTCAATGCTTTTAATGGATTATGTACCTCGTTTTTTGAACCCACATCTCAAGCATTGATGGCGGATCTCACCGAAAAGAACCATCGAATGAAGGTATATTCTCTGAGGTATACGGCGATTAATATTGGAGCCTCGGTTGGACCGCTGATGGGAGCCTACTTGGCAAATACATCTGCTAAACTATCCTTTGCCATTACAGGTGGGACCTATTTGGTTTATGGAGTAGCCTTGATTATTTTATTGAAAAAATTAGTCATTACCCAAGAGGTCCCTAACAAGAAGAAGGTTTCATTAGTAGATGCATTGAACATTGTTAGGACTGACAAGGCCCTTCGTTTTTTACTTCTCGGGATTATCTTGATTAATCTTGGATATGTCCAAATGGATTCTAATTTTCCGCAATTTTTAGAGAATACAGTTGAAAATGGTGTGGTTATTTTTTCTGTTTTATTAACCATAAATGCTGTTATGGTAATCTTCTTGCAAATGCCTATTAGCCATTTAGCGGAAAAATATACGCATATGCAAGGGATGGTAGTTGGATCCATTTTCATGACGATTGGATTGATTGGTTTTGGATTTGTAAATGGGTGGATCACCGCCATAGCGGCAATTGTTTTTTTAACTTTTGGTGAAATTCTCATTTTCCCTGCCAATAACATGATGCTGGATCAGCTGGCACCTGAGCATTTAAGGGGCACTTATTTTGGTGCTGGTCAATTTCGTAAAATTGGAGATTTCATTGGCCCGATTATAGGTGGTTTTTTCATGAAGGAATTTCAAGACGGAATTATGTTCTGGATCATTGCTTTGATTACTTTTTCGAGCATCATCTTTTTTAAAGCTGGAAATCATACTTTTATTAAAATGAAAGCAACAGATAAGGAAAAAGTTGTATAGAAATATTTCCATAAATAACCAATTATAAGTGAATTTCTGGTAAAATAAAAGAAAACAATCAAAGAGATAACCATTGTGAATGTGAGAGGTTGAGAATCCGTTAGAAAAGAGGTTCTTGATATGTGGGTTTGGATATTTCTGATTTATTTCTTGCTTATTTTATTAGAAGAATCCATCTATTATTGGTGGAACCGCTATTTATATGGAAAAAATGAAGAATTATTTAATAAATGGAGGAGTAGAATAAGCCGTTTTACACAGATTTTGAAGCGAAAACACGAAAAAGATGTAAACATGTAAAGGCTCCGGGGACGGGGCCTTTTTAATTGGGCTTTTTTTGCACATCACTTTGCTTTTTTTTAAAAAAGCCAACTACTGCTTTAACGATAAAATAAAGGGCAAAAAGGATCAGGGTGATTAATTCTGTTTCTTCAGTAACTTTAAAAGGTTTGTACTCTTTATGTAAAACCTCCAGTAGGTTTCCATACATAACATAATCTATTGAAATGATAAGGACTAATAATGACGCTGTTAAAAGGCCGATAATTAAGATTGTTTTCACCGATTCCACCCTTTTATATAAATAATCCAATTTTTTTTATCGTTCCCTTATCATGGATAAAACATGCTTAGGTGGATAACATAACCATTAATAAATAAGCTTTCCAAGTGGGGCGGTAAACATGTCAATTTTATCAAAATGGTTGAAAAAACAACCGAAAAAACAGAATGACAATTATCGTCAATGGCTGGATCCATACAAACCTAAAGATTTAATGTTTCAACGAGATTATCAGGAGAATCTATCCCGTATAAGAGGAGAACTTGGAAATAGTGTTGATTTAACCATTCGTGAAGTGAAAATTGGCGGAACTCCAGGGGCACTGATTTATATAGATGGTTTGGTCGACGGTAAAGGTATAAGTGACTATCTTTTGGAAATGATTATGGAGCCAAAGCCATTAGTTCAAGAAACAGATTTTTTTCAATTGGTCATAGATAAAATAGTTGCGATTGGATCAATCAAAACCATAGAAAAATGGGATGACATGTATCATTGGTTGTTATCAGGCTGCACCATTATTTTTCTTGATGGATACAACAAGGCCATTAGCTGTGAAACCAGAGGTGGGGAATTACGTGCAATATCCGAACCCACTCAACAGTTATCGATTCGGGGACCAAAGGATTCTTTTACAGAAACAATTAGGACCAATACAGCTTTAATAAGAAGACGCATCAAAAGTCCGAACCTTTGGATTGAACCTCTAAAAATCGGTACCGTCACAGAGACGGATGTTGCCATCATGTATGTAAAAGGAATTGTTAATGAAAAAATTGTGGAGGAAGTGAAGAAGCGTTTAAAAAGAATAAATATAGACGCCATTCTGGATTCTGGTTATGTGGAACAATTTATTGAGGATAAAACGTTTACCTCCTTTCCAACGACCTATCATACAGAACGGCCTGACGTGGTTACATCTCAACTGGTAGAAGGCCGAGTGGCCATCGTTGTAGATGGAAGTCCGTTTGTTCTTACGGTACCGGCTTTATTTGTTCAATTTTTTCAGGCACCGGATGATTACTATTCCAGGGTGGATTTATCAACCAGTATTCGATTATTAAGGATTCTGGCGTTTTTAATTGCCTTAATTGGACCATCTATCTATATTGCCGCCACAACCTTTCATCAGGAAATGATTCCAACAACCTTGGCGATTGCGATTGCCGCCCAACGAGAAAACGTCCCATTCCCAGCCTTTGTCGAAGCTTTAGGAATGGAAATTGTTTTTGAGATTTTACGTGAAGCAGGTTTGCGGCTTCCGAGGGCCGTTGGACAGGCTGTCTCTATTGTTGGAGCACTTGTAATCGGTCAGGCTGCTGTTCAGGCCAGCATTATTTCACCGGTAATGGTTATTGTCGTGTCGATCACGGCCATCGCCAATTTTTCAACACCTGTTTTTGCTATGGCGATTTCGGCAAGATTACTCCGGTTTGCCTTAATGGTTCTTGCCGCTTTTATCGGCTTCTATGGAATAATGATTGGATTGATCTTGATGGCCATACATTTATGTTCTTTGCGTTCATTTGGAGTTCCTTACATGTCTCCATTAGCTCCTTTTGATCCGGAAAATCAACAGGATGTCTTTATTCGCTTTCCACTTTGGGGATTTAAGGCAAGGCCTAAAAATATTAGTAAAGGAAACATAGTTAGAACCGGCAGCAATCAAAAGCCTGAACCTCCACAGCAAAACGGAGGAAATCAATCATGAAAAAAACAATTTCTCTATTTATCATAATCTTCACTGTGATCCCTTTATTAGAAGGGTGCTGGAACCATCGGGAATTGACAGATTTGGCTTTTGTTACGGCAATGGGAATAGACAAAGGAACCAAAGAAAGGTATGAAATGTCCCTTCAGATTGTTGTCCCTTCGAATGTAGCCTCCGGTCAAACTGGTGGTGGCAGCCAAGGTCCTCCCGTCGTGGTCTACCGCAGTTCGGGTAATAATTTGACTGAAGCAAGCAGAAAACTCTCAAAAATTATTTCAAGGAGAATTTACTACTCCCATACAAATCTTTTGATCATTAGTGAGGAAGTTGCTAAAGAAGGAATTTTGAATTTATTAGATGCATTGGATCGGGATTCAGAATTTCGAACCACGACAGAAGTAATCATATCCAAGAACACGAAAGCGAAGGATATCATTTCTACTCTTACAAATCTCGATAAGCTTCCCGTTAATAAATTTACAAAGACAATAGAAGGTACGGAAGCCATTCTGGGTGAGAATATTAAAATGAGTATTGATGATATCATTTCTACCATTGTAAGTGATGGGAAAGAGCCACTCATTAACGGTTTTACGTTGACTGGTAAAACAAAAAAAGGATCATCGCCGGACAATATTAATAATACCATTCCACCTGCTATTATTACGGCTAGCGGAATGGCCATAATGAAAAATGGTAAATTAGTCGGATGGTTAAATAATGATAATGCCAAAGGGGTCGTTTGGGTTATGAATAAAATGAAAGGAACCTATATAGATTTCAATTTCAAAGGAAAAAAAGATGCCGTGAGTATGACACCCTATTTATCAGATACAAAAGTGTCGGTTAAAATGGTCAACGGAAAACCGTTCGTGGAGATTTCGGTACAAACATTATGTAAACTTAGTGAAATGAATACTTCCTTCGATATCACTAAAATCGAGAGTGTCGAATCCCTCGAAAAAAAAACAGCTGTAATAATAAAAAAAGATATAGAAGAATCCATTCGATACGCGCAGTCATATAAGGCCGATATATTCGGTTTTGGCGATTCCGTCCATCGATCTTATCCTGATTATTGGAAAAAAACGAAAAGGAACTGGGATGAACAATTTGCAAACTTAGGTTTTAGTGTAAAGGTCGAGGCAATCTATCGTGAAATTGGAATTCGCAATAATCCATTTTGGATGAATATGGATAAGTAAAGAAGGAGGGAAGTGATGGAAAAAGCAAAAATTAGTGCGAAGCAGTTATTTGTCATCGTCGTTTTGTTTGAAATGGGTACGGCAATATTAGTGGGGTTTCCTACTCAATTAAAGCAGGACGCCTGGATTCCAATTCCGTTGGGGATGGCTGGAGGCGTTTTGCTCTGCCTGGTCTACCATCGTTTATTTACATTTTATCCGGATCTTCCCCTAACAGGCTATGTTCAAAAGATTGTCGGTAAGTGGGTTGGCAAAGTGATTGCCTTTTTATATATTATTTACTACACGTACCTTGCATCAAGAATTTTACGGGATTTCGGTGAACTGCTAACTTCAACAATCTACACTCAAACACCACTTTTTTTTCTAATGACCATTCTTATCCTTACATCATCCTATGCAATCCATAAAGGGTTTGAGGTGATTGCAAGGGTAGGGGAACTCTTTTTTGCTGTTATTTATTTTATGGCGATTGTTGGTTTCTTTCTAATAATATTTTCTGGATTAATTCATATGGAAAATCTTAAACCGATGTTTGAAAATGATTGGAAGGCTATTTTAAAAGCAACGCTAACACAAACATTAACCTTTCCTTTTGGTGAAATGGTAGTCTTTACAATGTTGCTTCCCTATGTAAATAAGCCGGAAAAAACAAGATATGTTGGTATTTTTGGAATGGTGTTAAGCGGGGTTAATTTTACAATTGCCGCGATCGTTAATATTGCTACTCTTGGTACGGACCTGTTTATGCGCTCACCGTATCCATTGCTTTCAACAGTCAGTAAAATACAACTTGCTAATTTTATTGAACGGCTGGATGTTTTATTTATGCTCTACTTGATGATCGCAGGTTTTATAAAAGTAACGGTTTTTTATTATGCTGCAGTGATTGGGGCAGCAGATGTTTTTAAGTTGAAAAGCTATCGCCAAATTTGCTTTCCATTTGCCATTCTAATTTTATTGACTGCAGTCATTATTGCTCCAAACTATACTGAACACATTCAAGAAGGTTTGAAAGTGGTTCCCATATATTTGCATTGGCCGTTTCAAATCCTAATACCATGTACATTATTATTGATTGCTGTAATAAGAAATCGTTTCACAGCAAAAAAGAAAAGTTCTACAGAGGAATACTCACAATAAAGCCCTCATTTTGGAGAAAATGAGGGCATAATTTCATTACGATGTTATATTCTGAGATATTGGCAATTGAACATTGACTGTTGTGCCATGATTCTTTTGGCTTTCTACTTGAATGGTCCCGTGATGAGACTGAACAATTTTGTAACTGACTGTCAGTCCTAAACCAGTACCTTTTTCTTTTGAGGAATAGAATGGTTCACCGATTCTTTTTAATCTTTCTTTAGATATTCCACAACCGTTGTCACGGATTGTGATAGAAGCCATGGCAGACGTTTCTAGTCGTTCAAGGGTAAGAAAGACAGTGCCGCCATTTTGTGAGGCTTCAATTCCATTTTTTATGATATTAATAAATAATTGTTTGAATTGATTAGGCTCGCATTCGATTTCGAGATCAATTTCTGGAAAATCATAGTGAATTTGAACATTATATAGACTAGCTTCCGTATTTAATAAGGAAATAACATCGTGAAGAAGCTTTTGGACGGAAGTTTGGGTGAATTTCATATGCTGGGGCTTTGCCAGTAGCAAAAGTTCTCCAACAATGTGATTAATCCGATTTAATTCGTCTAACATGATTTCATAATAAAATTGGTGACGGTGATCTTCGGTCTGCAACAGCTGGACAAAACCTTTCAGAGAGGTTAACGGGTTGCGAATTTCATGCGCCACACTTGCTGAAAGCTCACCAACAACGTACAACTTCTCCGTTCTTCTGAGTCTCTCTTCGGTATCTCTAATGGATGTAATATCTTTTGCGTACCCAATAATCCCGGTTATATTGCCATTAATATTAATAGGTTGAGCCGTGCATTGAAGGATAATCATTTTACCATGAACATCTGGGATCGAGATTTCATAATTTGCGGGTTTCTGCTCTTGAACAACTGAACTGATAAATTTGTGCAAATAGCGTGAGTCTTTTTTAGATAAAAGAGAGGATACATTTTTCCCAATTAAATCACTATGTTTATATCCGGTATTGATTTCAAAGTGAGGATTTAGATTGGTGATGTTTCCTTCTAAATCCATCATATAAACGATATCAGGGCTGTAGTCAAATAAAGATTTGTACCGTTGTTGACTTTCCGTCAGGCGTTTTTCCATTTCAATTTTTTCAGTAATATCACGTCCGATAATAACTAAACCTTCTCTGCTGCCATCAGGATAAAAAAGAGGGACCTTAATGGTATCAAAAGTCTTAGTTGAACCGTCCTCCATCAACAGGACTTCCTCAATTCGCGTAATTTTACGATTTTGCCATGCTTCCTCATCCGACTTTTCACAACATCTTAATGCCTCGCCATAGAACTCAGAAAACTGGGCTAACTCCGAATCCTTTTTTTTGCGATAATCCACATGTTCAAGCTTAAATAATCGGAGCCCAAAATCGTTGGCCTCTATCCATTTGCCTTCGTGATCTTTAAAAATGACAAAGTCAACCATGGAATTAATTAAGGTCGATAGGCGATTTTGATCTTCTCTGGATTCTTGTAATTGTTTGTTCTTATTATTGATAAAATAAATAAAAGCTGCTGTTACCACTACATAGAATATTTCTTTAGATCTTTCTACGAGTGGAATGAATGTCGGGGGTATAAATTGATGTGTCAGAAAGTTAGTTCCAAAAATCCAAATAATACTTGTAATACAGTAGATAAGGACTAATTTAATTTTTTGCATGAAATACTCCGATTCCTTCTTGTTAGTTAGTATTTTTGTATAAAACGGAGAAATGATAAAGAATAATGATCTTGTTGGACTATAAACGAACTAAGAAACCCGTTTGCCCATAATAAGTAGATCTCTTTCTATGCCATCCAGCTCGGCAATGTTAGGAAGGTGGGCCCATTTTTCAAATCCAAATGTTGAAAAAAGCTTTACACTTGGTACATTGTGGGCAAAAATAAATCCCAATAATGTTTTGATGTTTAAACCCGGGCAGGCATCAATGGCTAATTGAATCAAATATTTACCCAATTTTTTACCACGATAATCCGGGTGAATATAAATACTAATTTCAGCGGTACCGTTGTAGGCAGGTCGACCGTAAAACGATTGAAAACTAAGCCAAGCACAGATGACACCTTGATCAATTACTACCCATAATGGCCGGAACGAAGAAGAATGCTCGTGAAACCATTGCAATCGGCTTTCCACCGTTACAGGCTCCAAATCGGCCGTTACCATTCTGCCTGAAATAGTAGAGTTATATATATTAACGATAGCGGGTAGGTCATCTAAACTTGCATCCCTGATGGTAAAATCAGCAAACATAATCAACACTCCTGACTTACATAACTAGATTAATGTTAATCCTTCCTAACAGTAAAATCAATATGGGGGAATATGTTAATTTTAGTAGGTAACATATAAACATGGAAAAAGCCTTTCCCCGTTCGAAAAACGAGAAAAGGCTTTCCATCCGAAGGATCAAAAATGATCCTTCGCCTCGTTTCAGTTGCCTTACATTACCAACGGTGTGCTTTGGCATTACTCCTTAAGATGATGGTGTTTTGCGACACTTGCGTCTGGCCATTCACCTGGGACTTCTGGCGCTTGGGCCTTGTCCAGGTATGGTGGAATAGCTCTGATTGGGAATCTAAACGCTCTCTGTAGCTCATCAAATCACCTCATTTTAGGATTTGAAACGATGATATCCCAATGGAATATCATTATTATCTTTTGTTAATTTGTTAAAAAATAGTCAACTGAAAAAAGATTAAAAAAGGCTAAATAAAACCCCTTTTGAAAACGCTTCACAAACCTTAATAAAAAGTTCACATGCACAGTAAAGAATATGAGTTAAAATAATAAAGTAAAAGATATATGTGAATATTATCACAATAATAATGTTGCTTATTCTTATTTTGATAAGGCAGAAGGGTAAAGAGGCGAACATGATGGTACATTTATCTGTAAGTGCATTGCTTATTCGATTTTTATTAGGAGGTTTTGCTGTAGTTGCCTGCACAATTGTCGCAAAAAAATTGGGTGAAAAAACAGGAGGCATCTTTGCGGCATTTCCGGCCGTATATCTTGCAGCTCTATTAACAATCGGATTGGATTTTCACGGTGGACAGTTAATCTCTCAATCCATAATCCTATCCAAAGGAGCTATTTTCGGAATGGCCATAAATATTTTAGTTGCCGTTCTTGCCGGCTATTTATTGCCAAGAATGGGCTGGAAAAAAGGAATTATAAATGCAATGGCCTGTTGGCTTGTCGTTTCCAGTGTGGTCGTATTTATTACTTCATATATGCTTTAAAAGGGTGATTCATAATGAATAAACAGGATTTATTGATGAGATTTATTTTAGGTGGAACGGCTGTTTCTTTAAGCTATTTAATAACTGTCATTTCACCCTGGAAAATACTTGCCGGTATCTTTGCGGCGTTTCCTGCGGTTATGCTTACTGCAATTATTATGGTTGGGATCGGTTCTGGAACCAAAAAGGCAACGAATATTGCCAAAGGATCAGTTTACGGAATGATTGGCGGAATCATTTGTGTAACAACTGTTCTTGTAACATTGCATTCTACTGATAACTGGATATTTAGTATTACATTGGGTCTGATCATCTGGCTGTGCAGTTCTATCGCCATATCCAGTTTAAAAGAACGGACAGCCCGAAAAATGATGAAACAGGCAAAATCTATTTAACAGATGCAAAAATCCTTTGAACCCAATCAAAGGATTTTTTTATTTTTGACTTGTTTTTTCTGAAATTTCCGAATAAAATAGAATTAACATACTAACCGGTAGGTATGTGAAGAGCGAAACGAGCATATAGTAGAAATGTCCACAAAAAACTAGTTTGAGAGTTCATGAATGGAGGGAAAAGGATGGATTTACGTTTAACTGACGAGCAAAAAATGGTCCAACAAACGATTAGAAAATTTGTTGAGAAGGAATTAATCCCGCTGGAAAATGATGTGTTAAGAAATGAACGTGAAGGAAAGCCCAGCCTGCCGCCAGGTAAATTAAAGGAACTCCAATTAAAGGCAAAGGAAGCCGGCTTCTGGGGGATTAATACACCTGAAGAATACGGTGGTGCCAACCTCGGCCAAATGATGATGGCCATTGTCTACATGGAAATCTCAAAAACCTTTGTCCCATTTGCATTCGGGGGCTCCGCAGATAATATCCTCTATTATGGTAATGAAGAACAAAAGAAAAAATACTTAATTCCTACAATAAATGGTGAAAAAAAATCATGTTTTGCTATGACTGAGCCTGGTGCCGGTTCTGATACGCAGAATATCAAAATGACAGCGGTTAAAGATGGCAATGAATGGGTACTGAATGGTGAAAAAACATTCATTACCGGTGGAAATGAAGCCGACTTTGTTATGGCGATCGCGATTACTGATAAAGAAATGCATCAAAAAACAAAAGGACGGGAAGGGGTAACCTGCTTTATCGTCGACCGTGATATGGGCTGGAAATCAGAGTATATACATACCATGGGAGAATGGGGTCCAGCCGGTCTTGTCTTTGATAACGTCCGTGTGCCGGAAGAGAACATCCTTGGTGAGCTTCACAAAGGGTATAACCTTGGCCTGGAATGGATTGGATTTGCCAGATGGATAGTTGGAGCAAGAGCTGTTGGAACTGCTGAACGGTTATTACAAATGGCGATTGATTACGCAAAGGAACGTGTGACATTTGGGAAACCAATTGCAGAAAGACAGGCGATCCAATGGATGATTGCCGACAGCGCTGTAGATATTGAAGCTGCCAGATGGCTGGTACTAAATGCCGCCTTTACACTCGACCAAGGTGAGGACAATCGTCATTTAGCATCAATGGCCAAATTATATGGCGCGAATATGGGGAACCGAGTGGTTGATAAGGTTCTACAGGTACACGGCGGTATGGGGTATACACGAGAATTGCCGATTGAGCGCTGGTACCGTGAAGCAAGACTATGGCGCATTTATGATGGTACCGATGAAATCCAGAGAATGATCATTTCTCGTAATCTAATTAAGGGCCATGTGAAAGTTGGTCAATATATTTAGCAGGAATTTTGAAAGCGTTATCTAATATAGTACGTATGATAGACAATTTTTAGGAGGCGGGAAAAACATGACAGGCAGATTTGATGGAAGAGTGGCCTTTGTAACAGGAGGCAGCCGCGGCATTGGAAAAGGAATCGTTGAACTTTTTGCAGAAGAAGGGGCAAAAGTGGCGATTATTGATCTAAACGAGGAAGCATTAACGGAAACCACGAATGAATTAAGAGAAAAGGGCTATGAGGTCTATTCTAAAGTGGCAAACGTGGTGGACTCTGAACAGGTTGAAGCCGTGGTCAAAGAAATAAAGGAGGCCTTTGGTTCGATTGATATCCTTGTTAATAATGCAGGTGTCATTCGTGATAATTTACTATTTAAAATGACAGATCAAGACTGGCAGACAGTGATGGATGTCCACTTAAAAGGTTCTTTCAATGCTGCACGAGCTGTTCAAAAATACATGGTTGAGCAAAAATACGGACGTGTTATCAATATTTCTTCCACTTCAGCATTAGGAAATCGCGGTCAAGCCAACTATGCAGCAGCAAAAGCTGGATTACAGGGCTTTACAAAAACACTTGCGATTGAGCTTGGCAGATATGGAATCACTGCGAACTCAGTTGCCCCTGGATTTATTGAAACGGATATGACCAAAGCAACAGCAGAACGAATTGGCATTTCCTTTGAGCAATTAGTATCGGCTAGTGTAGCAGCCATCCCAGTGGGAAGAAGTGGGAAACCAGAAGATATTGCCAATGCTGTAGCCTTCTTTGCTGATGAAAAATCGTCCTTTGTAAGTGGTCAAGTGATCTATGTAGCTGGCGGACCAAAATGCTAAATGGTGAGGTGAAGCGGAATGTTCAAGGATCAAATAGGCAAGCGATCCACTAAAGTGAAGAATGTGGTGGAAAGAGGGGCTGTGAAGAAATTTGCGGAATCCATTGGTGACGCTCATCCGATTTTTGTCGATGAGGAAACCGGCAGACTCTCCCGATATAGGAATAATATTGCGCCTCCAACGTTTCCGAGAGTATTTGATTACGGTGTAATTGAAGGCTTAAACCTGCCTAATATAGGTCTCATTCACGGAGAACAAACGTTTCATTATGTTCGCCCGCTGCTTGTTGGCGAAGAAGTATATTGTTCCTCTGTGGTGAAAAATTATTTTGAGAAAAAAGGGAACTTTGGAGAAATGGGCTTTTTGGTTTTAGAAAGCATGGGCGAGGATGATCAAGGGAATGTGATATTCAGTTCAACCTCAACTGTCGTCATTTCTGAAGCAGTAAGGAAGGTGTTGGCACGATGAATTCACTGGCACTGTTAGAGAAGGGTGAATCCGTAAAGGAAATTCAATTGCCTCCAGTATCAAGAATAGATTTGATCAAATATGCCGGAGCTTCTGGAGATTTTAATCCGATTCACACCATTGACGATGAGGCGAAAAAAGCAGGGCTACCTGGAATCATTGCCCATGGAATGTGGACGATGGGCAATCTTGCTAAGTTGTTTACAGAATATTATGAAGAAGGGTTTATCAAAGACTATTCGATCCGCTTTAAAGGCATGGTCTTTTTAGACGATCGTATCACTCTTAAGGCAACCTTAAAGGAAAAAGAAGGGCAAGAATTGTGCTTTGCTGTTCAAGCGGTTAACCAAAAAGGTAATGATGTATTGAAGGGAGAGGTCGTATTTAACCTCTATACGTAAAAATCGAAAACAGAGACGGTTAACCCGGCATATTTGAGAAAGCATCTCTATTTGCTGGGTTTATTTTCTATAAGTTAGAGGTGGAGCAATGAATTTTGCTTTAGATGATGAAATTCTGGTTATGAAAAAAAATATTCGGGAATTTATTCAACATGAAGTGGAAGCTGCTGCCATGAGAATTGAAGAGGAGAATCAAATCCCCGATTATATTATCAAGCTGTCCAAAGAGTTGGGGTTGTTTGGATTAAGCATTCCGGAAGAGTATGGTGGTTTAGGAATCGGAATGGTTGGCAAGTGTGCATTATACGAGGAGATTGGCCAGACGCATAATGGGTATACCACCTTAATTGGGGCCCATACTGGAATTGGGACTGTTGGAATTGTGGAAATGGGGAATGAACTGCAAAAGAGAAAGTATCTGCCTGAGATGGCCAGTGGTGAACGAATTGGCGCCTTTGCCTTAACGGAACCAGAAGCAGGATCAAATGCTGCGAACCTAAAGACTACAGCAGTGCGTAAGGGAGATCGGTACCTTTTAAATGGAATCAAGCATTACATTACCAATGCTACTGAGGCAAGTGTCTTTACGGTTATGGCCGTTACCGAACCTGACAAAGGAGCCAAAGGGATTACGTCCTTTATCGTGGAAAAAGATTTCCCTGGATTCAAAGTCGGTGCGGTGGAGAAAAAGATGGGATTAAGAGGCTCTCATTCTGCGGAATTAATTTTTGAAGATTGCGAGGTTCCGGTAGAAAATGTGCTTGGGGAAGAAGGCCAAGGTTATGTAAATGCGTTGAAGATTTTGGCCAACGGACGAGCAGGATTGGCATCCAGGAATTTAGGTTCCTGTCAAAAGCTACTCGATATGTCCACAAAATACGCACTTGAACGGGTTCAGTTTGGCAAACCAATCATTAAAAATCAAGCAGTCAGTCATATGCTCGCTGAAATGGCCGTGGAAATCGAAACGCTTCGTTCCTTTACTTATCGTGTTGCCTGGATGGTTGACCAAGGGATGAAAGTAATTAAGGAAGCAGCCATGCTAAAGCTTTATGGATCAGAGGTTTATAATCGGGTCGCTGACAAAGCTGTTCAGATTCATGGTGGATTAGGCTATATCGCTGATTATCCGGTTGAAAGGTTTTACCGGGATGCTAGGATTACCAGAATCTATGAGGGAACATCAGAAATTCAGAAAAATATTATAGCTGCGCAACTGGAAATAGAATACAGCTAGCTGGGGGGATTGCAATGGAAAACGAAATAGTCATTGTAAGCGCAGTTAGAACAGCGGTAGGTAGATATGGCGGTGCATTAAAAAGTCTGAACTCCGGTCAGCTTGCTGCAATTGTGATCAAAGAGGCGATGAAGCGGGCAGGCATTTCCCCTGAACAGGTGGATGAGGTCATTTTTGGAGAAGTGAGGCAAACAACACAGTCATCAAATGTGGCCAGAGTAGCTGCCTTAAGGGCGGGGCTTCCAGAGACAGTATCAGCTTTTACAATTAATCGTTTATGTGCTTCTGGGTTGCAGGCGATCGCATGCGCGGCACAGCAAATTGCAACAGGCCATGGGGATTTCATCGTGGATGGTGGAACGGAAAGTATGAGCCATGCACCAATTTATCTGCGAAACTCCCGCTTTGGGGGGGACAATGCCAAGTTGGTTGATTCAAACACCGAAGCAGGTCAGCAGCCACAGGAAATATACGGAAGTCAGCTTGGGATGGGGATCACCGCTGAAAATGTAGCGAAAAGGTATTCCATTTCACGTGAGGATCAGGATGCTTTTGCTTTTAAAAGCCAAAGAAAAGCGGCAGATGCCATCGCTAATAATCGTTTTGTAGAAGAAATTGTACCTGTAGAAATCAAAAATAAAAAAAGCTCATTTATCTTTGATAGAGATGAACATCCGCGTCCGGAAACCACCATCGACTCTTTAGCCATGCTCAGACCGGTTTTTAAAGACAACGGTACGGTAACAGCCGGAAACTCTTGTGGGAGAAATGATGGTGCTGCTGCGATGGTTATAATGTCTGCAGTACACGCGGAAAAACTAGGGTTACAGCCGTTAGCTAGAATCGTGGATTGGGCAGCAGTCGGTGTTGAACCGGGAGTTATGGGGATTGGTCCGGTTCCGGCAGTGCAGAAATTGTTAAATCGTACGAACATAACGCTTGAAGAGATTGATTTGATAGAATTAAATGAGGCGTTTGCTTCACAGTCCTTGGCGGTCATACAGGAATTAAAAGTGGATCCCGAAAAAGTGAATGTAAATGGAGGTGCGATTGCCCTAGGACATCCGCTCGGTGCAACCGGTGCCAAAATTCTTACCACTTTATTGTATGAACTACAACGCAGAAATCAAAAAAGGGGTATTGCAACCCTTTGTGTAGGGGGAGGCCAAGGAATGGCCATCATGGTGGAGCGACTATAACCACGGAAAAATACCAAGAAAATTGACGAATACTAGCTGTTGAATATTCTAAAAATTTTGATATTATTATAAATATTAACATACTAACTAGTTGGTATGTAAAGGGAGTGGACTGAAATGAATTTTAGTTATTCCGAAAAAGTAAAGGACCTTCAGAAAAAACTCATAGATTTCATGGATGAGTATATTTACTCGAATGAAAAACTTTATTATGAACAGCTGGATGCAAAAGATCCGTTCTCAAAGATCCCGTCCATCATGGAAGAATTAAAAGAAAAAGCAAAACAGCACGGATTATGGAATTTATTTTTACCGGAAAGTGAATATGGCGCAGGGCTCACAAATCTGGAATATGCCCCGTTATGTGAAATCATGGGCCGTTCCAGCATTGCCCCGGAAGTATTTAACTGTGCTGCTCCCGATACAGGAAATATGGAAGTATTAGTTCGATACGGCACAAAAGAACAAAAGGAAAAGTGGCTTCAGCCATTGTTGGATGGGGAAATTCGGTCTTGTTTTTCAATGACTGAGCCTGATGTAGCTTCCTCAGATGCAACCAATATTCAGGCCAGTATTATTCGTGATGGAGACGAATATGTCATCAATGGAACGAAATGGTGGTCCTCCGGTGCAGGTGATCCCCGATGTAAAATTGCCATTGTGATGGGTAAAAATGATCCGGATGCTCCTACATATGAGCAGCAATCTATGATTCTTGTGCCACTCGATACTCCTGGGGTAACCATTAAAAGAATGCTCCCTGTTTTTGGATATGATCATGCTCCGCACGGACATGCAGAGATAGAGTATAAAAATGTTAGAGTACCAGCTTCTCATATGCTTTGGGGGGAGGGAAAAGGATTTGCCATAGCCCAGGGGCGCCTAGGACCAGGGAGAATTCACCACTGTATGAGATCAATCGGTGCAGCGGAACGGGCATTGGAAGAGTTGTGTAAGCGCGTTCAAGAGCGTACGGCTTTTGGAAAAAAACTCTCCCAACAAGGCGTTATTCAAGAATGGATTGCTGATTCGAGAATTGAAATTGAACAGGCAAGATTGCTTACATTAAAGGCTGCCTATATGATGGATACTGCTGGTAATAAGGAAGCAAAAGGCGAAATCGCCATGATTAAAGTGGTTGCCCCTAATATGGCCTTAAAGGTAATCGACCGTGCGATTCAGGCGTTTGGTGCTGCCGGCGTCAGCGATGATGTTCCTCTCGCAGCTAGTTGGGCAAACATCCGGACCTTAAGACTTGCTGATGGTCCTGATGAAGTACACCGCCGCGCCATCGCCAGATATGAATTGAAAAAGTACCTATAAGATTGACTAGGGGGATATGACGGATGCATGTAAAAGAATTGTTTGATTTAACGGGAAAAACAGCATTAGTAACTGGCGGTGGCAGGGGACTAGGCCAACAAATTGCGGAGGGCTTAGCCGAGGCGGGCGCAAATATAGTGGTCTGTTCGAGAAAACTGGAAGCTTGTCAGGAAGTTAGCGAAGAGCTTAAAAGTCTTGGGGTTGAAAGCTTGGCATTTAAATGCGATGTCAGCAATCCGGAAGATGTAAATCATGTCGTCGAGCAAACGATGGAGAAATTTGGTCGAATCGATATTTTAGTCAATAATAGCGGGGCATCCTGGGGAGCATCTGTTGAAGAGATGCCGTTAGAGGCATGGCAAAAGGTCATGAATGTTAATGCAACAGGAACATTCTTAATGTCACAGGCAGTTGGAAAAGTCATGATTGAGCAAAAATCAGGCAAAATCATCAATATTGCCTCTGTAGCTGGGATAAAGGGGTCTAATCCAAAAGTGATGAATGCAATCGGCTATAATGCCAGCAAAGGTGCTGTCATCACATTTACCAAGGATTTAGCTGTTAAATGGGGCGAGCATGGCATCTATGTAAATGCCATCGCACCGGGCTTTTTCCCGACTAAAATGTCTAAAGGGCTACTGGAGAAAGGTGGAAATGCCATCCTTGAAGGAACGCCGCTGCGAAAATTTGGTTCAGATACCGATATTAAAGGAGTCGCTCTATTTTTAGCATCGAAGGCTTCGGATTTCGTTACCGGCGATGTGATTGTTGTTGATGGCGGAGCGCATGTGATGTAGGTTTAATAGAATTCAAGGGAGGTTCAAAAATTTGAAAAGAGATGCTGTGATTGTTTCAGCGGTAAGAACTGCAATTGGCCGACAAGGTGGAGCACTTGCGACAGTTCCGGCGCATATACTTGGTGCCGAAGTGATAAAAGAAGCTGTAAAAAGAGCAAATATTGCACCTGAATGGATCGAGGACGTTATTTTTGGAAATGTGTTATCAGGTGGAGGAAACATCGCTAGATTAACAGCTTTGCAGACCGGGCTTTCGATTGAAATCCCTGGAATTACGGTTGATCGTCAATGCGGTTCCGGTATTAACGCAATCAATCTGGCTGCACAGGCAATCCGGGCAGGAGATGGCGACATCTTTATAGCAGGGGGGACTGAGAGTATGAGCCGTGCACCCTATTTAATGGATCGTCCGGATAAGCCATACAGTTCCGCACCACCAAGCTTTAAAAAATCTCAGTTGTCCCCAGCCGAAATCGGTGACCCGCCAATGGGAATCACCGCAGAAAATTTAGTGAAAAAATACGATATTTCAAGGGAGGAACAGGATGAATTCTCCCTAAGAAGTCAGCAGCGGATGGCAGTAGCCATGGCAGAGGGGCGCTTCGATGAACAAATTGTGCCAATCACCATTCCAGTTCGAAAGGGCGAACCAGTTGTCGTTAAAACGGATGAGCATCCAAGACCGCAAACGACTTTCGAAGGATTATCCAAGCTTCAGCCAGCCTTCTTAAAAGGTGGAACGGTTACAGCGGGCAATAGTTCAGGTTTGAATGATGCAGCCTCTGCACTTGTCATTATGTCTTGGGAAAAAGCGGAAGAGTTAGGTTTGCAACCATTAGCTGTAATCAGACAATATGCTGTCGCCGGGGTAGACCCAAATATCATGGGCATCGGGCCTGTTCCAGCAGTTCAAAAAGTCATGGAGAAATCTGGTCTGACATTGGATCAAATGGATGTTATTGAAATTAACGAAGCATTTGCGGCACAGGTGCTGGCCTGTAACCGTGAATTAGAAATGAACTTGGAAAAAGTCAATGTAAACGGGGGAGCCATTGCCCACGGCCACCCGCTTGGTGCTACAGGCGCCATTCTCACAACCAAAGCTTGTTATGAACTAAAACGAACCGGTGGCAGATATGCCCTTATCACTGCCTGTATTGGCGGCGGTCAAGGTATTGCAACCATTTTAGAACGCGAATAATCAGCCGGTGACTGTCACCAATACCTACTTTCAAACCATTTAAAGGGGTATGAGAGTTTATTGGTGACTGTCACCATAACCATTTTGGAAACGCTATCATTCTAAAGATGACTAGCACTAAAAAATCATTAAAGGAGAGATGTGTTTGTGGTAAGTCTTCATTTTGCACATTGGCCGAAGATTTCGAAGTCCTTACGGGTGCCGGAAACTTCGCTTTATGATAATTTGCGGGTAAGCGCTGAGAGATATCCTGATCAGACTGCAATCTTTTATTACGGTGGTAAAATCTCGTACCAGGAACTGGACGAACAGGTAACAGCAATGGCAGGTTATTTGCAGCAGAAGCTTGGGGTAGAATCAGGTGAAAATGTCTTGCTGTTTATGCAAAATTCCCCGCAATTTGTGATCGGATTTTATGCGATTTTGCGGGCTAATGCCGTTGTGGTTCCGATTAATCCTATGCTAGTAGCGGATGAACTAGAGTTTTATGTTCGAGATTGCGAGATTAAGGCAGCAATTGTGGGACAAGAATTATATGACCGTGTAAGCCCGCTTCTTAAAAGAACATCTCTAAGCAATCTATTGATTGCAGCCTATTCGGATTATATTGATGAGGGTTTTGAGGGGATGCTTCCAAAAGAGGTAGAGGCACAGCGAGCGGTCTTTTCATATCCAGGACACTTTCTTTGGAAGGATGCACTTGAAGCGAACTTGTCTCCATCTGAGCATACAGCAAAAGCTGACAATTTGGCAGTGTTACCCTATACATCAGGGACAACCGGACTCCCGAAAGGTTGTATGCATACCAATCGGACAGTAAACGCAAACACGGTTGGAGCCTACCACTGGTCGTCTTCAACTACGAATGCCATCCACTTGATGAGTTTGCCGCTTTTTCATGTAACGGGGATGGTCCACAGTATGCATATGCCTATTTTCAGCGGAAGTACGATGGTCATTTTAACAAGATGGAATCGAGATGCTGCTGTTGAGCTTATTAAAAATTTAGGCTGCACGCACTGGGTGACAATTGCCACGATGATCGTGGATTTCTTGACAAATCCTAATCTCCATGCTGAAGATATTGCCTCGTTAACCTCTATTTCCGGTGGTGGAGCGGCACTTCCTGAAGCAGTTGGTGAAAAATTATATAACTTAACCGGGCTGAGATTCGTAGAGGGTTATGGCCTTTCTGAAACGATTGCCCAAACGCACTTTAATCCTCCTGAACGGCCTAAAATGCAGTGTCTCGGTATACCATCCTTTGATGTAGATTCCAGAATTATTGATCCTGCATCAGGAAAGGTATTAGGAGTGAATCAGGTTGGAGAGATTATCGTAAATGGACCGCAAGTGATGATCGGTTACTATAATCGCGATGATGAAAATCGCAGCTCCTTTATCGAAATCGAAGGGAAAAAGTTTTTCAGAACAGGTGATATTGGCCGCTATGATGATGAGGGTTATTACTTCATTGTCGATCGAGTAAAGCGGATGATCAATGCCTCTGGTTTTAAGGTGTGGCCAACGGAGGTTGAGTCGTATCTTTACAAACATCCAGCCATTCAGCAGGCTTGTGTAGTGGGTGTACCCGATCCAAGAAGAGGTGAAACCGTTAAAGCATTCGTCATTTTAAATGAGGGGTATGAGGGATCAATCACAGCCGAGGAAATTATCGAGTGGTCGAAAGAACATATGGCTGCTTATAAATATCCAAGAATAATCGAGTTTAGAAAACAATTCCCAATGACTTCCAGTGGCAAAATATTATGGCGTACCCTGCAAGACGAGGAAAAGAAAAAGGCAGAAGTGAAATGATTCAAACCTATGGGGGCAGACCACAAAGGAGGCCCCCTTACATACAAAAAAGGGGGAGAGCTATGGAGATTCTGATTCAGCAGCTGTTCAACGGTTTAACCATCGGTAGTGTTTACGCTTTAGTTGCCTTGGGATTGACGCTCGTATATGGTATATTGCACATTCCCAATTTTGCGCATGGTGCATTATATATGATGGGCGGATACATAACGCTAACAATGATGACCAAATACGGTCTCCATTATTGGTTGGCGATTTTTGTCTCCATTATCGCAGTCGGACTCATCGGAGTATTAATGGAACGTTTCGTTTTTCATCCGTTAAGAGAAGCACCGCCGATCCATGATAAAATTGCCGCAATTGGCATTCTCTTATTTCTCGAAGCCTTTGCTCAATATTTTTGGGGAGCGGAATACCAAAGTATGCCAACTCCTTATGAGAGAGTGGTTCAAATTTTCGGTCTCACTTTTACCATGCAACGGATTTTGATTGTCGTAGCCGCTATTGTGGTGATGATTCTGCTATATCTGTTCCTGAAAAAAACCTTTACCGGTTCTACTATTATTGCCATGTCCCAAAATCGTGAGGGTGCTAATTTAGTAGGGATCAATACAAATAAGGTTGCAATGCTCACCTTTATGATCTCAGGCGGACTGGCAGCGATTGCTTCGTCTTTATCAGCACCCATCAATCTTGTTTTTCCCGGGATGGGAAGTCTTGTTATTTTAAAAGCATTTGTCATTATTATTCTGGGCGGAATGGGCAGTATACCTGGAGCTATTGTGGGCGGCTATATTTTAGGCTTTAGTGAAAGTCTTGGCGCTACGTATATCTCCAATGATTATAAGGACATCACCGCGTTTGTTCTCCTTGTCATTATTCTGACCGTGAAACCAACAGGATTATTTTCTAAGGGGGGACATTAATGGCAAAATGGCTTAACAAACGAACCATCATTCTTATTCTAGTGTTATTCAGCATCAGTTTTCCTCTTGTTGTCCCTAACAGCTATTTTATTCACGTGATGACACTGGCGTTCATTTGGATGATCGGAGTCTACGGTTTAAATTTACTGGCAGGCTATACGGGATACCTGTCACTAGCACATGCCGGATTCTTTGCCATTGGTGCCTATTCGTTAGGGATCCTCACGGTTAAACAACAAATGAACTTTTGGCTGGCTTTCATCCTGTCTTTGCTTATTACGTGCGCTATTGGATTCATAGTAGGGCTGATTGCCTTACGTACAAAAGAGCATTTTTTCGCGATCTATACACTGTGTTTAGGTTATATTCTCTATCTCGTTATCGATAAATGGGAAACATTAACCGAAGGTGTGCGCGGATTAATTGGCATTCCTGCACCTGCAGCTATTGGCCCCATTACATTTGAAACAGAGATTTCCCACTACTATCTAGTCTTATTTTTCCTCCTGCTAGTTGTATTCATCATGTACCGAATCATCCATTCTTTGTCAGGCAGAACCTACATTGCGATCCGGAACAGTGAAGATTTAGCCCAGACCATCGGCATTTCCACAATGAAAAATAAATTAACTGTCTTTGTTTTATCCACCTTTTTTGCCGGTTTATCAGGAGCATTATACGCTTCTTTTGTGAGATTTATTGGCCCGGACATTGGCTCCATTTCTATTACGTTTGATCTATTAACCTATTTATTGATCGGTGGAATTGGAACATTGAGCGGCCCGCTTGTCGGAACCTTATTAATCGTTTGGCTTTCACAGTTTTTACAAGATTTCCAGCAATATCGCATGTTAATCTTTGGCCCTGTCCTCACCTTGCTGGTCATTTTTTATCCTCGTGGGATCGTGGGGGCGGTTTCAAGTTTATTTTTGAAAAATAAACAACTTCACCGTACGACTAAAACGTCTGTGTTGAGCAAACAAACTCAAGAATTACAGTCCGAGGAGGTTTAGCATGAGCTTTCTAGAGACGAAGAAACTTACAAAAAAATTTGGGGGATTAACCGCAGTCAATCAGGTTGATTTTACGATTGAAAAAGGAAAAATCAATGCGATTATCGGGCCAAATGGGGCTGGAAAATCCACCTTTTTCAATTTAATCAGCGGGTTTCACCGTCCGAGTTCAGGAACTGTTGTGTTCAAAGGACAGGATATTTCCAAGCTTCCTTCCAATAAAATTGCCGAGCTAGGTGTGGCACGCACTTTTCAAACGACAAATCTATTTGAGCAATCGACCGTGTTGGACAATGTCATTGTTGGGCATCGATTAAGGACAAAATCCACTTTAGTCGATGCGATTTTAAGAACTCCTCGGTTAAAACGGGAGGAAGCACAGTGTCGTGAAAAAGCAATGGAAGTGCTGGAATTTGTGGAGTTGCAGCATGTTGCCGAAAAACTGGTGGGCGGGCTGACTCAGGAGGAGAAAAAGCGGACGGCTTTTGCTCTTGCCCTTGCTACTGACCCGGAAATTGTCTTTCTCGATGAGCCTGCAGCAGGGGTCAACCCAGATGAAACCGAAGGCCTTGCCCATTTAATGAGAAAAATGGTGAGTAGGGGAATTACCGTCTGTCTGATTGAACATAAAATGCAAATGATTATGAAAATCGCTGATAAAATCATGGTGCTTAATTACGGGGAAAAAATTGCCGAAGGAACTCCCGAGGAAATTCGTAACAATGAAACCGTCATTAAAGCGTATTTGGGAGGGAGTTCCAGTGCTTAAGCTTACTAATGTCTCAGTCAAATATGGCAGCTATACGGCTGTCCATGACATTAATATTGAAGTGACTACAGGGGAAATAGTTGTCTTGTTAGGCTCTAATGGTGCAGGTAAAAGCACGACCTTCCGCGCCATCAGCGGATTAAACAGGGCCTCACAAGGAGAAATCATCTTTGATGGCAAAACAATCAATAAACGATCAGCCGACCAAATTGTCCAATTGGGAATTGGCCAGTGCCCAGAAGGTAGAAAGTTGTTTCCAGCCATGTCCGTCCAAGAAAATCTAAGAATGGGCGCATTCATCCATCGCCGCAAAAAAGAGGAAATCAAACGGTCATTAGATCACGTTTACGAATTATTTCCCATCTTAAAGGAAAAAAGGAATGACGCCGCTGGCTCTCTCAGTGGAGGGCAACAGCAAATGCTAGCAATTGGCAGAACATTAATGGCCAAACCGAAGTTGATGCTGCTTGATGAACCTTCTGTTGGACTCGCCCCCTTAATTGTTGAACAAATGTTTGAGGTTATCCAACAAATTAATCGGGAAGGTACAACCATCCTATTGGCGGAACAAAACGCCAATGCCGCTTTAAAAATTGCCGATAAAGGCTATGTTTTTGAAAATGGAACCATCGTCCTGAAAGGGTCCTCAGAGGAGCTTTTTGCCAATGATGACGTAAGAAAGGCGTACATTGGCGCATAAACCTTTGCTATTTTAAGGGGGTGGTATTTCAGTCAGAACATTAGGGATTGTCTGCAATGGAAAAAAATATAAGGGGGAAAGCCGATGAAACGAATGAAGTCGATTTTCATGTTAGCGTTTATTTTTATCATGATTTTCAGCCTTGCTGCTTGTAACAGTACGAAAGAGGAGAAGGCAAGCACAAAGCCAGCTTCCGAAGGTGGAGGAAAGACAGAAGATGCTGCTGGTACGGTGAATATAGGGTATACCGGACCGTTAAGTGGACCGGCTGCCTTTTATGGCGAGCGTACGTTAAATGGGATTAAAATGGCTGCCGAAGAAATTAATGGAGGCGGCGGAATCGATGTTGCAGGTAAAAAATATAAGTTGAACATAGTCTCCTTGGATGACAAATACTTACCGAATGAAGCCGGGGCCAATGCCAAGAGATTGGTTCAGGAAAACAAAACCCCTATTATTTTCACTCCACACAGCGGCGGTGTTTTTGCCCTTCAAGTGTTTAATCAACAAGATAAATTCATTATCGGTGCTTACACTAGCGAACCTAAGGTTTCTGAAGTCGGCAACAAGTTGACTGTAAGGATCCCTCCGCGTTATGACGGATACCTGAAACCATTCACAGATTATGAAATGAAAAATTACGGCAAAAAGATTGCCTTTCTTCCTACAGCCTCCCAATATGGCAAGGACTGGTCCGAGAAGTTAAAAGCGTATTGGGAAAAACAGGGCGGTAAGGTTGTCTACAATTCAGCCATTGACTTTACAAAAGAAACAGATTTCTTCACTGTTGTGACAAATGCGTTAAAGCAAAAGCCAGATGTTCTGTTCATTGGCGGTGCCTCTGAACCGACTGCCAAAGTGGCGAAGCAGGCCAGAGAGCTTGGATTCAAAGGCGGCTTCATCGTGATGGATCAGGCGAAATTTGATGAAATGAAGAAGGTAACGGGATCTTATGATCTATTAAACGGTTCGATTGGTGTTATGCCGCTGGTAGAGTCTAAGAACAGTCCGGCTATTCCAGATTTTGCGAAAAAATATAAAGAGAAGTATGGTGAAGATCCCGGCTCAGAAGCAGGTCTGAACTATATTGCCACCTATATTTTTGCAGAAGCCATGAAAGCGGCGGGTTCTGTGGATGATGCCGAGAAGATTCAGGCTGAGATGCAGAAGGGTGTCGAAAATATCCCTGAAAATGTGAGAATTTATCAGTTTAACAAATTCATTGATGGCGGCTTTGACGGTGAACTGGAAGTAGCTGCTGTTAAAGATGGGAAAATCGTACCAATCAAATTGAAATAGCGTATTATGTCCTCCTTGCAGATTAGACAGAAACTTTTGGAACTAGCAAGGGGGATTGTTTTTTGAAAAAAATAATTCCACATTTAGGAGATCATGATCATAATTCTGGGTTACTAGAAATATAGTTTTTAAGTAGATTCGTCCAACCTCCTAATGTACGTGGTAATCATAACATACTTGGATAGGAGGAGACTGCTATGGCAAAAATTATTCCATTGGAATTGGATACTCATTTTGTTGAGGGAAAGGTAAATGCTTTTTTGGTAAAAGGTGAGACGGTGACGTTGGTGGATACGGGGAATCCAGGTAAAAAAGCCTATGATCAGCTTAGAGAAAAAATGCTCGAACATGGTGTTTCCTTGAGGGATCTCGATTCAATTGTTTTGACCCATATCCATGACGATCATGCCGGAGCGATTTCATTTATTCAGGAAGAGGCAGAACTACCCGTTTTTGTCCATGAGCAAGCACGTGGATGGATTAACACTTGGATGGATGTATTTGAAAGAACGCAACTATTTTTTCACCAATTTTTATCGAGCTGTGGTGCGGATCCAGAGAAACATATCGTAAAGCGGCGATTTCGCGAGGAAAAATGGGAAAAGGTTTCGTTTCTTAAAGATGGTGCTGTGATTCCGTTAGGTGGAGTGGACTTTGAAGTGGTATATGTCCCTGGCCATAGTCAGTCGGATATTTTGTTATGGAATCGGGAAACAGGGGAGGCCATTGCTGGCGACCATTTATTAAAGTCATTTTCAGTGAATGCCTTTATTGAACCGCCCAATCCAGGCGAAGCAGAGCGGCAAAAACCGTTATTGCAATATAGAAATTCTTTGGAAAGAGTAAAAAAACTGCCGTTAGCAACTATTTTCCCCGGACACGGTGAATCATTTACAGGGCATGATCTCTTGATTGAAAAAAGATTTCAAGAACAGGAAAAGCGCTGCAATCAGATCTTACATATATTATCCGACGGTCCAAAGAGTATATTTGCGATCTGTCAGGTCATGTACCCGCGATTACAATGAAGTACGATTTATTTAGGGTTATCGCAAATCCAAGGTCATCTTGATTTATTGGAAGATCGGAATCAAGTTTTTCATAAACACCAAACCGAAACTCTTATCACTTACCAACTCACATAAACCATTTTTAAAGGGAGAGGATTGTGTGAAGCTAAAAGACTTACTGGAATTAAATATCACTGAATTTGGTGAGTATCCTTTTTTATTTTTCAAAAATAAGACGTTTACCAATATTCAAATCAAGGATTTTGCCGATCGGTTTTCCCACGGACTGCTAAACTTGGGGATTAAAAAAGGTGATCGGGTGATGGTTTGTCTGCCCAATTGTCCTGAAGTCATCATGGCATATCAGGGAATCACTAGGGCTGGGGCGATTATTGTTCCAGTTATGTACATGCTTCATCCAAAAGAACTGCATTATATTGCCCGTAATTCGGGGGCAAAGGCAGTCATAACTTCTTCTTTTGTACTGGAAAATGTTGAAAAGGCCCTTGAAGAAATACCTTCAGAACCGCAAGTAATCGTTGTAGATGTTCCCTCAAATGGAACACTCAAAAACTTTTATGATGTGATGGTCGAGGGGAACAGCACACTACTGGACCAGGTGATGTCTGATGATACTGCAGTCATTTTATACACCTCTGGAACCACTGGGAACCCAAAAGGGGTGCTATTGACTCATAAAAATTTGTATTCCAATGCAGAGAATTCAGCTAAACACAATGAGACAGAACGGGGAACTACATTAGGGGTTCTTCCGCTTGCTCATGTATATGGATTGACCGTTTCTAATATTTCGTTTTTGACGGGTGGATCTATTGCGGTTTTCTCCCATTTTGATGTAAAAGAAGTGTTCAAAGCGATTGAAACGCATAAGGTTAAGTCCTTTTCGGCTGTACCGGCGATGATTTATGCAATGGTGACCTATCCACAGGCCGACCAATTCGATACTTCTTCATTGGAATCGATCGGTTCGGGTTCCTCGCCATTGCCAGTTGCTCTGCTTTATGCTTTTGAGAAAAAGTTTGGTGCCAAGGTATATGAAGGCTATGGGTTATCGGAAGCAGCACCAGTGGTTTCGGCCCATCGAAAAGGGTTCGATATTAAACCGGGATCAGTCGGCATTCCGATTCCTGGGGTCGAAGTGAAAATTGTTAATGATGCAGGAGTTGAGGTACCACTTGGAGAGGTGGGAGAATTAATTGTCTGTGGTGACAATGTTACTCCTGGATATTTTCAAAATCTCGAAGAAACTGAACGCGTCCTAAAGGATGGTTGGTTATATACCGGCGATATGGCCCGGATGGACGATGATGGCTACCTCTATATTGTGGACCGGAAAAGAGACTTGATCATTAGGGGAGGCTTCAATCTTTATCCACGTGATATCGAGGAAATTTTGAGTGGGCATGAACAAGTGGCAGAGGCCGCAGTTGTCGGGATCCCAGATGAACGGATGGGCGAAGAAATGGTCGCTTGTGTCGTGAAAAAGCCTGGGGCTGACTTAACAGAAGAAGAATTACTCCGCTATTGTCAAGACCATTTAGCGAAAAGCAAAACACCCAGAAGAATTGTATTTCTAGATACCTTACCGAGAAACGGTGTTGGCAAAATTTTAAAAACCCATCTTCGTAAAACAGCTGCAGACATCGTCACTCAATCATTTTAATAAAAGAAGGGAGCATCATTATGGAAAAAAGAACTTTTATCACAACAAGCAGCAGGGGGATTCAAGAGGATTCATTTCCATATCGATTGTATCAAAAGGCCAAACGGGTCGGAACATGGAATCCGGCCGATCTTGACTTCAGTCAGGATCGAGAAGATTGGAAAAAGCTAACCGCAGAACAGCGAGAGGATATCCTCAGATTGATTTCGCAATTTCAAGCAGGTGAAGAAGCTGTAACACTTGATCTACTACCATTAATCATGACTATTGCTAAAGAAGGACGCCTAGAAGAAGAAATGTTTTTAACCACTTTTCTATATGAAGAAGCCAAGCATACTGAATTTTTCCGCCGGGTACTTAACGCCCTTGATGAAAAGGGTGACTTGGCCCATTTCCACACCGACACCTATAAACAAATATTTTATGAAATTTTGCCAGCTGCCATGGGACGTCTCGTTTCAGACCAGTCGCCAGAAGCCATTGCCGAAGCATCGGTTGTTTACAATATGTTTGTTGAAGGGGTATTGGCTGAAACCGGATATTTTTCCTTCTATGCAGCCTTGGAAACAGCCGGAATCATGCCAGGCCTGCTTGAAGGAGTGGGGAACTTAAAGAAGGATGAATCAAGACATATAGGGTACGGCACATTTTTGCTGCAGCGTTTGATTTGTGAGCACCCACATCTCTACGAATTCGTGATGATGAAAATGGGAAAATTGGCGCCATTAGCCATTAAACTTAATCAAGAGGGCACCGCAGGAAGGGAGGTTACGTCGTTCGGGGGAAATCCAGAGGAGATTATGAATTTTACAATGAAACAGCTGGCAGTAAGGATGGATGTTCTGGCAAGAGCAAAGGGCAAGAAAATTGAAGAGATTTATAGGGTAACAGAAAGTGAGATTGGAATCTTATAAAAAGGGAGGAAATGTAGTCATGACCGTTCAAGTTGATGTTCAAACATTTTACCACTTTATTAATGGGAAATGGGAACCTGCAAGCAGTAATGAGACGTTTGATGTGTATAACCCAGCAAATGGGCAAGTAGTGGCCAAGGTGGCGAAAGGAACTGCAGCCGATGTTGATCGTGCCGTAAAAGCAGCCCGCGAAGCATTTGATCAAAGGGATTGGAAAAACATGAAGCCGAAGGATCGCGCTAATGTCCTCTATGCGATTTCTTATAAAATTGCCGAGCATGCTGAAGAACTAGTGTATCTAGAAGCCATAAGTTCTGGGGGTACATTAAGACGAATCAGCAGTATCGATGTCCTCCAAATGGTAGATTTATTTCAAACATTGGCGAAATTCACGTTAGAATATCCATTTTCGGAAACGCTTCCAGTCCCTCCGTTCCCAGGACCTGCCCATAACTTTGTCTGGCGGGAACCAATCGGGGTTTGTGCAGCCGTAACACCATGGAATTTGCCAATGTGGATTGCCACTTGGAAAATTGCCCCAGCGTTAGCGATGGGAAATACAGTGGTGGTGAAGCCTGCCAGTTATACGCCACTGGCCACTCTAAAGCTGGCTGAAATTATTTCCTCTGTAGTACCTCCAGGCGTCATCAATGTCGTGGCAGGTCCAGGGGCAGAAGTGGGTGAAGCATTAGTTTCTCATCCACAAGTAGATAAGGTTGCTTTCACTGGTTCTACGGAAGTTGGTCGGAGAATTATGGAGCTTGCTTCAAAAACCATCAAAAATACAACTTTGGAATTAGGGGGTAAATCACCAAACATTATTTTGGAGGATGCCGACCTCAGTATTGCCTTGCCGGGAAGTTTATTTGGAGTTTTCCTCCACTCCGGTCAACTATGTGAATCCGGAACACGCTTGTTTGTTCCAGATAAACTATACGATGAGGTCATTCAGGGGCTTGTCGGGCTGGCAAGTAAATTAAAAGTGGGCAATCCTCTCGATCCAACCACTGATATTGGACCAGTCATTTCTAAAAAGCAAAAGGAAACTATACTTTCCTATATTGAGGCTGGTAAGAAAGAAGGGGCCGAACTTGTCTGTGGTGGTAAGGAAGTAAAAGTGATGGGGTGCGAAGAAGGACATTATATTGAGCCAACGATCTTTGCCAATGTAACGAATGATATGAAAATTGCTCAGGAAGAAATTTTTGGACCGGTCCTATCTGTTATTCGTTATTCGGATTTGGAGGATGCCATCAAAATGGCCAATGATTCGATTTACGGTTTGGCTGCCGGTGTTTGGACTAAAGATGTGAATAAAGCTTACGATGTAGCACGGAGACTTCAAGCGGGTACTGTCTGGATCAATGACTGGCATATGCTTCGCAATGATGCCCCGTTCGGCGGTTATAAACAAAGCGGGATCGGCAGGGAAATGGGCAAGCATTCACTTGATGCCTATACTCAAGTGAAGCATGTGCATACATCCATGGTTCCTGAGTTAGATCGACGCAATTGGTATGGAATTCTGTTTGGCCAAAATTAATGAAGAGGTGAAGATGAAATGAAAACTTCCTTATCTCAGTTCATGCTGCGTACAGGTATATATAGCGGATCGAATTCAAGGGCCATGGTCCCAAGTTTATTCGCTGGTTTAGGGGCGAAGCGGGTTCTACTTTTAAGCGACAGAGGGTTAGAAAAAGCCGGAATAGTGGAAAAGGTAGCGGCCATTTTTGATCTAACAGGTCATGGTAGCGGGCCGGAGCTCGTAGGAACGTATTTGGATATCGCTCAGGATGCAGAATCTCATTGCATCAATGATGCAGTTCGCTATGCTAGAGAAATTGGTGCGGACAGCTTACTGGCAGTGGGCGGCGGCAGTGTTCTTGATACAGTAAAAGCGGTTAAATATGCTCTTCACAAGGGTTTATCAGATATAAAAGAGGCCATTCCGGGAGGACTATTATATGAATCCTTCCCGAAAGCCAATTACATTCCTATCCCGCATATCGCCATTCCAACGACTGCCGGCACCGGATCGGAAGTATCTCCCATTGCCGTTATTTATAATGAAGAAATTAAAATGAAAACCAATATTATTAATCCATTTATTAGTGCTGACATGGCCATTCTAGATCCAGATTTAACAGTTGGTTTGCCACCGCTCATTACAGCATTTACCGGCTTTGATGCCTTAACGCATGCAATTGAAGCACTTGCCTCACCAACAGCGACCGGATTAACGGATGCCCAAGCCTTGCATGCCATTCGGTTAATTGAAAAAAATCTTCCGGTAGCTGTAGAGGATGGAGGGAATTTGGAGGCGAGAATGGATTTGCTTCAGGCCAGTCTCATGGGAATTACCGCCTTTAGTTTTGCCTTAAATGCGATTCCGGTTCATAATATGGCTCATGCTTATGGGGCATTATTCCGGATCCCACATGGCTTGGCAAATGCTGTCTTTTTACCAGTCGTCATGGAGATGGTGCCACAGCTTTATTTACCAAAAGTAGCGGAATTAGCACAAGCCTTAAATGTAGAGGTGAGAGGAGATTCTGCAGATTCTGCTTTAGCAAAAGTGGTTGAAAAGATTCGTTTATTACAATATAAAGTGGGCCTTCCAGCGGACTTCAAGGAATTCAATATTACCGAAGAGGCCTTACAGCTTACTATTCCTGCGGTAATGAAAGACCCTGCAGCGTTAAGCTTCCCAATGTCGGCCGAATTAATCGCAGCCATTGGGCAGAGAGTAGTGCCGATGACAGTTAAGTAATCGTTACGAGAGTTAATAGGGTAGTTTTGCAAGTAACAGAACAAATTTTGCAAGTAAATCTGCATTTTTCGCAAGTAAATCTGCATGTTCGCAAGTAACGCATTTTTCGCAAGTAAAAGCATAATAAAAAACTAGGCCTGATTTTGAATGTCAGGCCTAGTTTTGGTCACTTCTTAAAATGACGATATTAACACGGCGGTTTGACTGCTTATGTTCAGCGGTATCATTTGGATAAATCGGCTTATATTCTCCGTATCCAACAAACTGCAGCCGGCTTTTATCGATACTTTTTGATTCAAAATAATGCAGCACACTAACGGCACGAGCAGATGATAATTCCCAGTTGGAAGCAAATTTCGAATTGCTGATCGGCACATTATCCGTATGACCCTCTATGCTAATGGGATTAGCTACGGATTTGGCCACATTAGCCAACGCGTCCAAAGTAGTAAAGGAACTTTGTTTTAACGCATCTTTTCCCGGGTCAAATAAAATAACATCCTTTAAGGCAATTTCCACACCGCGTTTCGATTCCTGCAAGGTGATGACCGATTCTAAATGATTATCAGAAATAATCTTTTGCAATTGCTGCATCAAATTATTAAGCTCCGCATCTTCTGTAGTCGGTGCCGGATTTTTACTCTCCTGTGTATTTTGCTTGTCCGCAGTCGTTGCATCAGGCAATTTAATTTTCGAAGGCTGCACGGATAACCCTTCATTATCACCTTTGATATTTGTACCGGTTAATTCCGATTTAAATGATTCCATGATGGAATGGAATTTTTGCTTATCAATATTACTTGATGCAAATAATACGATAAACAATGCTAGTAAAAGAGTTAAAATATCGGCATAGGGGATGAGCCACGATTCATCAATATGTTCTTCATGTTCGTCATCAAAATTTCTACGCTTCTTACTCATTGCCCTTATCACCATTTTTCTTATTTGAATTTGAACGTTCCTTAGGTGCTACGTGAACGGTCAGTTTCTTCTCTAATGCACTAGGTGAAATTCCTCGATAAATAGCAAGTAGTCCTTCGATTACTAACAGTTTAACTTCCTGCTCACGTTTTGAAATCCGTTTTAATTTATTGGCAAGTGGATGCCAAAGAACATACCCGGTAAAGATCCCCAATAACGTGGCAATAAAGGCTGCTGAAATAGAATGGCCCAGTTTTTCAACATCATTCAGATTTCCGAGAGACGCAACGAGACCGACAACTGCTCCAAGAACCCCTAAAGTTGGCGCATACGTACCAGCTTGTGTGAAAATGAGAGCACCAGTTTTGTGACGTTTATCAATGGCCTCTACTTCATCAAATAATACTTCTTCTACAAAATCGATATCATTTCCGTCAATAATCAACTCTAGGCCCTTTTTGAAAAAAGGATCTGTTGTATTATTGGCAATTTCCTCAAGTGCTAAGAGTCCTTCTCGCTTTGCAACCTCTGCACATTGTACTAAACTGGCGATTTGATCCATTTTGGCTGGAAGCTTAGGTTCCAAAAAGGCGATCTTTAAAAGAATAGGGAATTTCCTTAATTCGCTCATTGGGAACGCGATAAAAATCGTCGCAGCGGTTCCACCAAATATAATAAGATATGCAGCAGGATTGATTAAAGCTGTTAAAGAAGCTCCTTTTAAAACCATTCCCACTCCAATTGCTACAAAAGCCAACACAATCCCAATTATCCCTGACATGGTATTTCTCCTTTAAATATATTCATTTATAAGGTTTATTGTACGTTAATTAATAGTTTTCGACAATCATTCTTTTTGATTTTGTTTGATAGATAGTTTGAGTAATTATTACCACTAATCAAATTTTTTGTTTGACCGATAACGAATAAAAACATGGAAAAAAAACGAAATATATTCTGTTCGATTTTAATGATATGATAGTAAGTAATTATTTTAAGATTTGGCTCTGTTAAACTTGTCTGTTGATTTCCGCTCCGGGCACTTCGCCTTCCGTGGCGTTTCGGCGAGCCTCCTCGGCTTTTGCGCCTGCGGGGTCTCTCCAGAACCGTACTCCCACAGGACATTGATTTTCATCCTAGAATTCGCCCACGCACGAAGGAAATGCGTTAGCATTTTCGAGGAGTCTTCGTGCCTTCCGCTCCTATCAACAGAGTTTAAAATCAATAGTGTTCTTTAACATAGCCTAAGAATTATAAATGAAAAAGATAATAGGTGATAATATGATAGACCATGACTTGATGAAATTAAGCCAATTGATTTATCATTACTGCGGATTAAATTATAATGGAAGACTTCTGTCACTAAAAGATAAACTTGCGAAAAGGGTAGGCGAGCTTGGTCTTTCTTATGGGGATTACAGCAGTTATCTTGCAAAATTCCCGGCTGAATGGGATCTACTCGTAGAAATCCTAACCATTAATGAAACATATTTTTATCGTGAAGAACACCAACTAAATGAATGCTGCCATACCGTATTGCCAATGTTAAAAGAAATGAAGGGCAATCGTCCAATAAGAATTTGGAGTGCTGCCTGTTCAACAGGAGAAGAGCCATATACATTAGCCATGTTGATTCAGGAAACCAGAAAATTCCCTCAAGGATCGGTAGAGATTATTGCCACTGATATTAATAAAAAAGTTCTCCAAAAGGCAGAAACAGGCTGGTATCATAAAGGGTCTTTTGCTTTCCGCAGAATCCCTGATTTGTTCATGAAGAAGTACTTTCAGGAACAGAATAATGGTTTTAAAATCGATGATTCCATTCAAAAAATGGTTACTTTTCGACATTTGAATTTATTAGAAACCAGTCGGTCTAGTTTCTTATCAGACATCGACGTTGTTTTTTGTCGGAACGTGTTAATTTATTTTGATCAGGATACGACCAAAAAGGTGATTAGTCACCTGCATCGTAAATTATCACCAGGAGGCTTTTTATTTCTTGGCCACGCTGAATCCATTACAGAATTGGGATTAGGGTTCCAAAAGGTGGATTCTCACAAAACTTTTTACTATCGAAAGGATACAGATACTAAATGAAAAAGTTTGGAGTACTAGTTGTTGATGACTCTGCTTTTATGAGACGAGCTCTTAGTCAAATGATTGAAAGTGATTCGCAGCTTTATGTGGTGGGGATTGCCAGAAATGGATTGGACGCAATTGATAAGGTAGCAAGGTTAAAGCCTGATATTGTAACCATGGATATAGAGATGCCAGAATTAAATGGGATTGGTGCATTAGAGCAGATTATGAAAACCAATCCAGTACCGACTTGTATGATTAGTTCCTTAACAAAAGAAGGGGCTGCAGAAACAATCAAGGCATTAGAGTTGGGTGCTGCTGATTTTATGCTTAAGGATACCCTACTAAAAAGTGAGATTGGCAATGAAGTGGCGTTAGAGTTTCTGCAACGATTAAAAAGCATTGCGGAAACTAAATTTGCGAATAAAAGTACGGAAGTAAAACCGCAAATAAGCATGAGCGTGAAACCGCCAGTTATGAGTGTAAAAAAATTAAATAAATCAAAAACGGATCTTGTTTTTATCGGCTGCTCTACAGGTGGTCCATCTGCATTACAAGCTATTCTGCCACATTTTCCTAAGGATTTTCCGATACCGGTTGTCGTGGCGCAGCATATGCCGCCAGGCTTCACAAAGCCACTCGCAGATCGGTTTAATACACTATGTCATTTACAAGTAAATGAAGCACAGAATGGTGAAGTTTTGAAAGCTGGGACGATTTATATTGAGCCATCTGGAAAACAAACAAGATTTGAAAAAAGAGCGGACGGAACGGTTGTTTTCCAAATTGATAATCAGGAAACTCCGAAAGTACTATACAAACCATGTGTAGATATTAGTTTGGCATCCGCTGCACCGATTTATTCGGACCGACTTTTAGCCATTATTTTGACTGGTATGGGAGTAGATGGAACGCAAGGCTGTTCCTACGTGAAAAAGTATAATGGAAGAGTTTTGGTTGAGGCGGAAGAATCATGTGTTGTATACGGCATGCCTAAAGCTGTATTGGAAGCAGGTTTTGCTGATGGGCAACATTTGTTAAATCGCATGTATCAGGAAATCATCGCCATCATATAATCATTTGCTAAATATTACTATATTTATATATCTTTTGTCACGGTTTTGATATACCTATCAAAATATACATTTTTTAAAATATTTCCTATCAAAAAAATGTCATGACGAATCTAGAGCAAATAAGTTATAATGGTTAATAATTGGAGTTTATTTGAAAGAAGGAGGGAAACCTTTTTTGGATGTCACTCAAACAATCAAAATAAATCAAAATAACAACATAGATACAGGGAAAAATAAGGCTGCAGATGTTCAAGCCAGTTCCTTTGATCAAATTTTAGCTTTGTTTAATATGGGGCTTGCTTCGAGTACGAGTGACCAGTCAGCTTCCCTTCAGAAGTTAAGTTCGGATACAACTGGTAATGGAGTAATTAATCCACTATTAAATCAAATGTTAAATCAGGTTGGTCCAGTACAACTACCATCATCAGGTAATGGTGGAAATGTGAATCAAGATGTAAGTGAGACTGCTCAAAATATAGAGCTTGGAAGTACTAGAGCTGATCAATCAACTATTACTGAACAAGATTGGCAACAGTTAGAGATGATTCTTGCATCGTTACTTGTAAGTTTACAGCAAACCCAAAATTCAGGGGCAACTTCTCCTGACGGATTGAATGTTTCAACTTCAAAAGGTGATGAACAAAAAGATAATCCGTTGATTTTAAATAATGTAAATGAACTACAGGAACAACTGACTAAATGGTTTCAAAAAGTCAATAATTCAAGTTCATCATCGATCGATCTAGATAAGGTGTTTCAGGATATTTCGCAACTCATGAATCAGACATCGGATACGAACAATTTAGATGCTATTCAGAAAGAAATTTTACAAAAAATCCAAACAGAATTACATGTAACTAATTTTGACTCACAAATTGTAAATAATCAATTGAAAGAGCCTGCAATGAAGACAATGGATTCATCAAATAGGCAACTTAGTTTGGATAAGGACCAATTGTTTTTAACACCGAACAATGGGATTCAAGCTAATCAGTCTTTACAAAATATAAATCATACAGTTCTACAGGAAGCTGGAACACCATCTCCAGTTTTAACTGTATCGGAATTTGCGCCAGAGATTAGTGAATGGATTGGACGATTTGTAAAAATAACGGATGGTCCTGTTGGAAGCACCGAAGCAAAGTTTTCCTTATATCCTGAGCACCTTGGTCATGTTGAAGTGAAAATTACATCACAGCAGGGGATGGTTACGGCGCAAATTGTCACGGATACGTCAATGGCGAAAGAAGCATTAGAAGGTCAGTTACAGCAATTGAAGCAATCCTTACAACAGCAAGGAATCCAATTGCAAAAAATAGACGTCGTTCAAACGCAAACCACATCAGCCAATCAATCAAGTTTATCTTTTGCTCAAAATGGTCATTTTAATTCTCAAAGAGACCAAAGGAATCACGTACCAAGTCAAGAGGATGTAAAGAGAAAGAAAAATTCTGATTCGTCAGAATTTGAATTAAATGCCATTCCAAATTCTAGTCCAAGTCCATATGGCGGATCATACTCTGGGAAAGTTTCTGTATTAGATTTTACTGTCTAGAAAAGGAGTAGAAAATAAATGAGTAATTGGGTTGATGTTACGGCCGCTTCTAATAACAATTCCATCTTCAATAAAACCCAAACCCAGGAAGAAAAAAGTATTTTAGGAAAAGATGACTTTTTGAAAATTTTAACTACACAATTAGCTCATCAAGATCCATCCAATCCTCTACAAGATAAAGATTTTATTGCACAGATGGCAACATTTAGTTCATTGGAACAAATGACCAATCTAAATAAGGCATTCGAGAATTTTGCTAACAGACAAATCACGCAATATTCAGTATCAATTGGCAAAGATGTTACCTATACACCTACAGGAGGAACAACACCTGTAACGGGTACTGTTACCGGAGTTTCCTATCAGGATGGCAGTTACTACTTTTTAGTTGGAAAAGATAAAGTGTCAGTTGATGATGTGACGGAAATCAAACAAAGCCAAACGGAATCGAAATAACTAATCTCACCTATATTCAAGGAGGAATAATGTAACATGTTAAAATCACTATATTCAGGTGTTTCCGGAATGAAAGGCTTTCAAACAAAATTGGATGTAATTGGAAATAACGTTGCCAATGTCAATACGGTTGGTTTCAAGAAAAGCCGTGTAATGTTTCAGGATATTATCAATCAGAATATTTCTGGTGCTACAGCTCCTACCACATCAACTGGTGGGGTAAATCCCAAACAAATCGGGCTTGGAACAAAAATTTCAGCAATTGAAACAGTGAATACACCAGGATCTCCGATGACAACCAACGTAGGAACTGATTTAGCTATTGATGGTGATGCTTATTTCGTTGTTTCCCCAGATGGAGCGAAACAGTATTTAACGAAAGCCGGTAACTTTACTAGAGATGCCAATGGAGATCTTGTTAACTCTAATGGTTATTATGTTCAAGGTGTAATTAATACTGGAGCTACCACTACACCTGTAAATATTAATATAACAGCCGATAGTAATACAAAAAATAGTTTTACCTCTTATTCTATAGACCAGTACGGGTATATAAATGTAGTCGATTCCCAAGGTAATTCTGGTAAATTGTCTACTACAGATGGTAAATCATTCTATTTAGATGATGGAACCGGAAATGCGAATAATAATATTCAAATTGCAACATCTGTTGTTAGTAATCCAGGGGGGTTAAAAAAGATTGGTAATACCATGTTTGAGGCAACCGGTAACTCAGGCAAAGCTGATGTAAGGCGTATTACCGAAAATAGTGGTGGGTCTATAAACGCAGGTATTCTGGAAATGTCAAACGTTGATTTAACCGAAGAATTTACCGAAATGATTGTAGCTCAGCGTGGCTTCCAGGCTAATGCCAGAACCATATCTACTTCTGATTCGATTTTAGAAGAAATTGTAAACTTAAAACGATAGGTTTTTAGATAAATAGAAAATAGTTTCAATAACTCATGGAAGAGTTAGGGGGATGCCATTTGGCAGATGTATTATCGCAGCAGGAAATCGATGCCTTATTATTGGCCTTAAATAATGGCGACCTGCAAGCATCCGATGTATCAGAACAGAACGATAAAGTGAAGGTATATGATTTTAAACGTGCCATGCGTTATTCGAAGGAACAATTACGAAGCATAACGCGTATTCACGAAAACTTTACCCGGGTGTTAACATCCTATCTATCCGCGCAACTAAGAACATTTGTGCAAATTGAAATCGATTTAGTTGATCAGGTAACCTATAGTGAATTTATTTCATCCATCCCTTCTAAAACGATTCTCAATGTCTTTGACGTAAATCCAATGGATGGAAAAATGGTACTAGAAGCAAACCCTCAAGTTGCCTATGCTATGATCGAGCGTTTACTTGGGGGCCAAGGGGATCCTACTGAACGGGATGGGTCTTTAACAGAAATCGAAACAGCTTTAATCCAAAAGATCATTGCTCGTGGTTTTGAAGTATATGATGATTCGTGGGAAAATATCGAGAACATTCATGTGAAATGGGATGCCATTGAATCTAACCCACAATTTTTACAGATTTCATCGCCGAATGAAACGGTTATTATTATTGCCTTTCGCACGACCATTGGCGAAGTCTCTGGAAGAATGACATTATGTCTTCCACATATGATCATAGAGCCGGTCTTGCCAAAGCTCTCAGCACAGCAATGGCTTACCTCGAAGTCTAAAGCTGATGATCCGCAACAAGATAAAATCAAGCAGAATCTGGATGCCGTTCATGTTCCAGTCATTGCCGAATTGGGAAGTGCCACACTGCCGGTTTCAGAAATAATGAACCTGCAAGTGGGTGATGTGGTAGGGATTGAAACCGGGAAGATCAAATTAAAAATCGGAAAATCCGCCAGATTTTTAGGGAATCCAGGTGTTAAAAAGGGACATTACGCTGTCCAGATAGATCAATTGGTCCAAATGGAAGGAGATGAACGATTAGTATGAGCGATATGCAATTGTCTCAAGAAGAGATCGATGCACTATTCAATCAGAATGACAGCAAACCGGCAATATCACTTGAAGATTTCCTAAGTCCAATCGAACAGGATGCACTTGGGGAAATCGGAAATATTGCTTTAGGTAGTTCGACAACAGCTCTTTCCACATTGTTAAATCAAAGAGTTGAAATAACGACTCCCACAATGGCTGTCATTGAACAAAAGAAAATGGAAGAGTTAATCAAAGAGAGTCATGTGGCTGTCCATGTAGATTATACAACGGGAATCCGCGGTAAGAATCTATTCATGATTAAAGAACATGATGCGAAAATTATTGCCAGCTTAATGATGGGTGGAGATGGCACGGTGCTGGAGGATGAATTATCAGAGCTCTCTTTAAGCGCTGTCCAAGAAGCGATGAATCAAATGATGGGTTCTGCCGCTACTTCCATGTCAACTATTTTTCATGAAAAAGTAGATATTTCACCACCTACAGTAGATGTACTTGGATTTCCACCAAAAAAACTTGAAGAACTAGATGAAGAAATTATCATTGAAGTTTCCTTCCATTTGAAAATTGGTTCTTTAATTGATTCCAATATGATTCAGTTCATACCACTATCTTTTAGTAAAGAAATGATTCATCGAATACTTTCCGGTGGAAGTCAGCCTGAACCGGCTCCTGTTGTTGAAAAAATGGTGGAAACACCAGTTCGGCCGCAAACTCCGCCACCTGTTCAATCCATGAATGAACAAGGTTATTTAGGAAATGGTTCAACTGCGAATGCTGCTTCGGGAGCAGCTCAATACAGTGCACCACCAGTACAAGCTAATGTTCAAAAAGTTGAATTTACGGCATTTGCAGAAACAAATCCTGCAAGTTCTGCACCAACAAACCTTGATTTGCTTTATGATATTCCATTGAATATAACCGTTGAACTTGGAAGAACCGACATGCAAATTCGTAAAATTCTTGAATTGGGGCCGGGTGCTGTTATTGAATTAGACAAGCTGGCCGGAGAACCGGTAGATATTTTAGCGAATAATAAATTAATTGCCAAAGGTGAAGTTGTTGTTATTGAAGAGAACTTCGGTGTCCGAATTACCGATATCATCAATCCTATGGATCGACTAGCAAGAATGACTAAGTAAAACCATGAAACTGTGGGAGGAGATTTAATTATGACTAAAGTACTAATCGTTGATGATGCTGCATTTATGCGCATGATGTTAAAAGATATTTTAGTAAAAAATGGACTTGAGGTTGTTGGTGAAGCCGTAAATGGTGCAGATGCCATTGAAAAATATAAGGAATTAAAGCCAGATGTGGTAACAATGGATATTACCATGCCGGAAATGGATGGTATTACCGCAGTAAAAAATATTAAAGCTATAGATCCAAAAGCAAATGTCATCATGTGCTCTGCCATGGGACAACAGCCGATGGTATTAGAAGCAATCCAATCAGGGGCAAAAGACTTTGTCGTGAAACCTTTCCAAGCTGATCGGGTAATGGATTCAATTTCAAAAGTTTTAGGCCGGTAGGTTCGTGAATGCACCTCGAACTAACTAAGAATGGAAAGCCTGATTTATATATAGCTGTTCTTAATTAGTGATGAAAGCGAGATGTGTATGGGTCTTTTCCGGTCACTCTCGCTTTTTTTATAAAGATCGTAGGCTAGAAACGGATTCCTATATACAAGGGGAGTTATACATGGATTTTAATAATTATCGAGAGTTGTTTATTGAGGAATCAAAGGAACACTTGCAAGCGATAAACGACCAACTATTAAAATTGGAGGCAGAACCCGAAAATATCCCAATTATTAACGAAATTTTCCGTTCAGCTCATACACTTAAAGGTATGGCCGCTTCCATGGGCTTTGAAGACCTTGCGTCATTAACGCATGAAATGGAAAATGTCCTGGATTTGCTTAGAAATGATAAATTATCAATAAACGAAGAAATCATGGACGTTATATTTATGTGTGTGGACCTCATTGCGAAAATGGTCGACAACATTGAACTAGGTGGAGAAGGAAAGGAAAATGTAACTGACATTGTCGTAAAACTTAAGCAAATTCAGGATCCATCCTTTTCTGCACCAACGGAACAGGCCGCCGCGAAGGATGAAGTAGCAGCTGCGGTGGAAATGGTCGTCGATGAGTATCAATTAGCGGTCATTAATGAGGCTAAGAAAATTGGTAATCATGCTTTTCAAATCACCGTACAATTGAGTGAGAATTGTGTTATGAAATCTGTACGGGCATTTATGGTTTTCCAAGCCCTAGAGGATTTGGGTGAAGTCATTCAAACTGAACCTTCTGTTGAGTTAATTGAAGAAGATCAATTTGGAAATTCATTTTCGATTTTATTACTTTCGGAACTCGATGAACAAAAAATTAAAAGTCCCTTATTAAATATTTCTGAAGTGGATGCTATTTCGATTTCAGAGAAAAAGACGTTAGAAAGTAAACCTGAAATTAAAGCGGAGGCTCCTGCTGCAAAGGCAAAGGCATCAAGCAGTCAAACATCCACAGCCACACAAGCAGAACAGCCGGATGCAAAGAAAAAACAACGGTCTAAATCAATACGGGTTGATAGTGAAAAATTAGATCATCTAATGAACCTTTTTAGTGAATTAATCATTGATCGCGGCAGATTAGAACAAATCGCCCGTAGAGCACAGCTTACGGACTTAACGGAAACTGTTGAACATATGACACGGATTTCCACTGATTTACAGGGCCTGATATTAAACATGAGAATGGTGCCAGTAGAGCAAGTGTTTAACCGCTTTCCACGTATGGTACGTGATTTAGCGAGGGAACTCAATAAAAAGGTCAATTTGGTAGTTGAGGGCGCCGAAACAGAATTAGACCGTACAGTCATTGATGAAATTGGTGACCCATTAGTCCATTTGCTACGAAATGCCTTGGACCATGGTCTTGAATCTACCGAGGATAGAATCGCTAATAATAAGCCGGAAGAAGGTACCGTATTATTAAAGGCATATCATAGCGGAAATCATGTGTTTATCGAAGTAATTGATGATGGTGCCGGTATTAATCGTGATAAGGTATTAAGTAAAGCGATTGAACGTGGTGTTGTGAAACAAGAGGAAGCTGATTTACTTTTAGATCAACAGGTTTATGAATTAATTTTATCGTCAGGGTTTAGTACCGCTGATAAAATTTCTGATATTTCCGGCCGCGGTGTAGGTCTTGATGTCGTGAAATCTAAAATTGAATCATTAGGCGGTACGATTTCCATTGATTCGACATTGGGAAAAGGTTCAGCCTTCCGAGTTCAACTTCCATTAACTTTATCGATCATTTATTCGATGTTAGTGAAGGTTCAAAAGGAAACGTATGCTGTTCCGTTTAATTCGATCGTTGAAATTACAACTGTTGGAAAGGATGAGGTTTCACTCCTCCATGGGCAAAAAGTGATTCAGTTTAGAGGCCATGTAGTACCATTGGTATTCTTAAATGATGTGTTCCATGTCCCTCAAGTAGAATCGAATTCAGAAAAACACCAATTATATGTTGTCATCGTAAGAAAAGGTGACAAAACGATGGGATTGGTGGTTGATACTGTTCTAGGACAACAAGAAATCGTCTTAAAACCTTTAGGACGCTATTTAAATCAATTATATGCCATTTCCGGAGCAACCATCCTTGGCGATGGAGAAGTTGCCTTAATTATTGATACGAATCAGTTTTTTGTGTAGAAAGGGTGTATTTGGACAATGGAAACATTTAAAATCGTCATTTTTAAATTAGGAGAAGAAGAATATGGTTTAAACATTGACTATGTTCAATCCATTGAGCGGATTCTTCCCATAACAAGGGTTCCAAACACCCATGAGTATGTAAAAGGTGTCATCAATTTACGGGGGAATGTGACTCCGGTTATTGACCTCCGAAAACGATTAAACCAAGGAGAAACCCTTTATTCGGATCATGCTCGCATTATTATTTCAAAATATGATGATATCGAGCTTGGCTTAATTGTCGATCAAACTAGTGATGTGATGGATATCTCCAATGAGGATTTAGAAGAAGCTACAGCCACTGGCATTGATTTTGATGCTTTTGGCGGGGTTGTCAATAAAGACGGACGATTAATTATATTAATCAAATTGGATGAGCTAACAAAAACGGCTCTTATCTAAGAACTTTTTAGATTCTTAGATTCTGTTGAAATGAGGAATGGCTTAATGAAGGATTTTAAAGCATTAGTTTTTAAAATAGGTCAAGAAGAATATGCCGTTCATATTAATCAGGTCATTTCTATTGAACGTATGCAGGAAATGACACCCTATCCTAATCGCTTACCGCATGTAGTAGGAGTAGCAACTATACGTGAAGTCGTAACGCCCATTGTCGATTTACGGGCAGCCTTAACTGGAATAAAGACGGATCTATTAGACGAAGCACGTATAATCGTTGTTCAAGTGGAAGGAAATGAAGTTGGCTTAATCGTCGATGCTGCAACAGATGTATTAGATATCCCTTCAGAGACCGTACAGCATCCGAACCTATTAGAAACGAGAGATGTTTCGTATTTAATTGGAATCTCAAAATTAGCAGACCGACTGTTAATCCTGTTAGATATAAATAAATTATTAAATGAAACAACTAACTTAGAGGAATTAAATCAAATTAAGAATCTAATCTAATCCTCTAATAAAATAAAATCAGGAGTAAAATTGTGAAAAAACAGGAACTATCTGAACTGGCTACACTGATACGAGAATATTGCGGTATTGATTTCAGCAGTAATCTCACCAGCTTGGATTTAAAAGTATCCAGACGGCTAATGGAATTAAACCTAAATATTGATGAATATCTGTTTTATATGCAAAAAAACCGCACAGAATGGGATAAACTTGTTGAGTATATTACCATTAACGAGACATATTTTTTCCGGGAATTTAACCAGCTTCAGCAATTTCAGAACTTACTTAGGAAGACATCCGGAAAAACCATTCAAGTATGGTGCGTCCCATGCTCTACCGGAGAAGAGGCTTATTCATTAGCTATGCTAGCAAAGGAAATGGAACCTTTAACAGGAAACCGAGTTAGAATCATGGCTTCCGATTTAAATAAAAAGGTGCTGGACCAGGCAAAATCCGGCTTTTATTCTAAGAACTCCTTTTCATTTAGAAGATTTCCTGAAAATAGTAAGTACCTGAATAAATATTTCATTGAACACGAAGATGGGTATGAAGTAAAAAATGAAATTAAGCAAATGATTACTTTTGAGGCATTTAACCTGGCAGATTTTTACCTGTATTCAAAATTTGGCCAATTGGATTTTATTTTCTGCCGTAATGTGTTGATCTACTTTGATGAAGACATGAAAAAATCAATTGTTAATCAATTTTATAGCACTCTGAAAAAAGATGGATATTTATTCCTGGGGCATGCAGAATCTATTTCCAATATTAAGAGCCAGTTTGTTCCAATTTACACCAAAGATACGTTCTATTACACCAAGTCGGAAGAAACGGTTCCAGAAACAGGAATTTCGCGATTGAGTTTTTGATATTTTGATAATGACTCTTATCTTGATGATAAGAGTTTTTTTATTTTTTATGCTTTTTCCTATAAATATTAAATGAATTTTATTGACTTTTAAGGTATAATTACAAGAGATTTTGATATTTTTTGATTGAAGGTAAGAGGTGAATCCCATTTTGAAAATTCAAGATCAGACAAGGTATAATATGGGCGACCTTCGTGTTATCCAAAACGAACGTTCCACGACAAGCTCAACATCTTTTCAAAAAATCATGAGCTCCTATTCAAAAGAGCTTACCCAGGATCACCTGCAGCAGCTTCTAGAAGAACTTGATCAACAGGGTCAGAAATTAAACGACAAACCCACTTTTCAGGAATTAAGAAAATACAAGGACTTAGTTAAAAAGTTTATGGGTGAAGTCACAAACAAAGGCATGAATATTTATCAATCTGAAAGCTGGGACCCGTACAGCGGTAACAAAACCCTCAAAACCGTTCAAGTAATTGACAAAAAATTAGTTGAATTAACGGATCAGGTATTAAATCAACAAAATAACGGTCTGTCTATTTTAGAGCAAATTGGAGAAATTAAAGGATTATTGATTAATTTATACACGTAAATAGTTCAGAAGGGAGATGTCGATTCTGAATTATATATTTATCGGACTATTAGCGGTGAATTTAATTGTCCTGTTGATCGTGGTATTAAAAAAGAAACCACAACAGGATACAGGAACACAAATGATTCTGGATCAAAAAATCTTAGAAAATCAAAGAGACATGATGAATGAAATGAATGAGCTGAAGATTGAACTCAGCAAACAGCAGAAAATCCTATTAAAGAAAATGGAGGAGTTAAGGGTCGAGAAACAGGTGACTTATGCTGCTCCGAAACCAGTCGAACCGGTGAAAAAGGAACCTTCCTTATTTTTGAATGACCGCTATAAAGATATTTTTGCATTGCACCAGCAGGGTATGACCATTGATGAAATTGCAAAAAAACTAGAAAAAGGTGTCGGAGAGGTATCATTGATTTTGCAGCTGGCAAATCAAGATGATGCCTAGGAGAGGAGTATACACATGATTCGAGGATTGTATTCTGCTGCTTCCGGGATGTTTTCCCTGGAACGAAAACAAGAGACGCTGGCAGATAATTTAGCCAATGTTCAAACACCAGGTTATAAAAAAGATGATGCAGTACAACGAGCCTTTCCCAAACTACTACTGCAACGGATCAACGACTTCCAAAATGGCAATGTAGGGAAGGTTCCTGGTCAAAAAGCTCAAATCGGCGAACTGGCTAATGGGGTTTATACACAAGAGCGAATTCCTAACTTCACACAAGGAACTCTCGTGCAAACCAGCCAACCACTAGATGTGGCTATTGAGGATTCTGGTCTTCCATTACAGAATGTTAATGGCAAGCTAGTAAAATCATCTGCATTTTTTACCGTACAGTTGGCTAATGGTTCTATTGGGTATACCAGAAATGGGAAATGGGACTTGGATGCAAACGGAAATTTGGTAACTTCTGAAGGGTACAAAATTCTTGGTTCCAACAATCAACCGATTCAAATAACTGATAGCTTTAATAAAGAAGATCTATCTATTAGCAATGACGGACAAGTTACTTTATTTGCGAATGACCCTGCGAAAACGAAAGTAGTAGGGCAAATTGGTGTAGCAATGGCGCAAAATCCAAATGATTTAAAACGAATCGGCGGAAACGTATATCAATCTGACACTCCGCTGCAATATGTTCAAGCTGGTGTGGCTAATCCTGGTTTTTCGCTGCAGCAGGGTTTTATGGAACAGTCAAATGTTGATGCTGGTCAAACGATTACGGACATGATGACAACAGTCCGTGGCTATGAGGCCAATCAAAAAGTAATCGGAGTCTATGATACATCTTTACAGCAACTGTTTTCAGTAGGAAAAATCAACGGATAAACCGTAGAGAACAGGAGATTTGATCCTTGAACACTTCACTATATATTTCGTCAGGTGCCTTACAAGCATATCAGCAAAAAATTGATACCGCCGCCAATAACGTAGCTAATGTCAATACCAATGGTTTTAAACGCAAAGACATGAGTTTTTCTGAAGTTCTCGCTTCACAAATCAATAATCAAGGGCGGACTAGTCAAGAGGTGGGCCGAATGACCCCAAATGGAGTTCGCGTGAGTTACGGAGTCCGAGCAGGCCTTACTCAACTTGATACAGCACAAGGTCAAGCAGTCCAAACAGATAACCCGTTCGATTTTATGATTCAAGGCAAAGGTTTTTTTCAAATTGGATATCCCGGTTCTAATGAAGTGAAATACACAAGAGATGGAAGCTTTCATTTAAGCCCGGACCCAACAAGTCCAGGAAACTATCATTTGGTCAATGCGAACGGCGGTTATTTACTTGATCAAACTGGATCCCCTATTGAGCTTAATGGGAACTATGAAGTAAGTTTTGATGATAAGGGACAAATGCAATTGCGCGATAAATCAGGCAATGGCGAACAGTTTATATCACCACAACAGGTTGGTATCGCTGATATTCAAAATCCTCATGTTTTACAAAGTGTGGGCGATAATGAATTTGTGATTGATACTAGTGTGTTGCCTGCAGGAGCGAATCCGGCCAGCTATGTAAGAGTAATGGCACCAGGCGAGGTTCAGATTGCATCTGGCTATTTAGAGGGTTCTAATGTGGATTTAACACAAGAAATGACAGATTTAATGACTGCACAACGCAGTTTCCAGATGAACTCACGGGCGATTTCTTATGCAGATCAAATGGTGGGCATTGCTAACGGCATTTTAAAATAACAATTTTGAGGCGAGCACTTCGTCTCTTTTTTTCTATTACGAAACTGGAAAAATTCTCTTAACTTATTTTTTTTTGAGCCGATAATGTTAAATAAATGCTAATTTATATGTTTATGTAGGAGTGATATAAATGGTTAGTACCAATACCAATACCAATACCAGCAATACTTTAAGAGTAACTGGTCTTGCTTCGGGGATGAATACAGATGAAATAGTCTCAAATTTGGTTAAAGTAAAGAGTGCCCGATTATTCAAAATGCAACAGTCTAAAACTTTAGCAACTTGGAAACAGGATGCTTATCGTGATGTGAATAAAAAGATTGATGAATTTCGGAAATCGATGGAATCTTTGCGGTTGCAATCAACATTTAATAAACAGACAGTGACATCAGGAGATTCACGTGTTGAAGTTTCAAGTGGCGGAACAAGTACTCAAACCGATTTTGTCATATCAGAAGTTCAATTGGCTACCTCCGCAAAACCGGCAATGGTTAGTTTTAACAGTGGTGGTGCAGCTCTAAATGAAGACATGACCTTATCATTTACCAACGCAGATACATCAGTTGAGAATATTGATCTTACAGCAAATATGTCTTTAGATGATGTGATTTTGGCAATAAACAATCATACTTCAAATACTAAAATAAAAGCAACCAATGTGTCAGGGTCATTAGTACTTACTGCTACAGATAACACAACTGCTATTAATTTATCTACTTCTGATATTGATAATACCAACTCATTAAAGATCGCGAATTCAATTGCGACAAGTAAAAATGCTGAACCGGGTAAAGTTGTCATAAATGATACTACCATTGCTTTATCCTCTAACACCTTTACCTTTCAAGGGGTTACTTTTAATTTAAAAGGGAATGTTGCACCAAATAGCAACATTTCTGTACAGGTTGCTAGTGATACTCAAGGGATTTTTGATAGTATTAAGTCTTTTGTAGATAAATACAATGAACTTATTGCTGACTTAAATGGGAAATTAACAGAAAAAAAATACCGGGATTATCCGCCACTTTTAGATGATCAAAAGAAAGATATGAAAGATGCTGATATCAAACTTTGGGAGGATAAAGCCAAAAGTGGTTTATTTCAGAACGATTCGACTCTTAGTACGTTTCTAACACAAATGCGCAATAGTTTGTCTAACAGTGTTGATAGCGGTTCTGCAGGTTTTACATCATTGAAAGATATCGGGATAAATCTCTCTACCAACTATAAGGATAATGGTAAATTAGTAATTGATGAAGATAAACTTAAAGGGTTCCTTAAAACTAATCTTGAAGATGTGAAAAAATTATTTACAAATAAGGGCACTGGAATCAATAGTACTTCTACCACAGTAACTGATACCGATATGCACAAAAATAGCGGCTTTGCTTGGAGGATATATGATCGGTTAAATGTGACGATTAGTCAGATTAGTGATTTATCTGGCTCATTATATTCAACGGGTGATACGAAAAGTTATTTATATAAACAAATCCAATCATTAGACACTAACATTGATAAAGAACAGGATAAAATTAGTACCTATGAAAACAGATTATATAAACAATATGGAGCAATGGAAAAGGCAATACAGAAAATGAACTCACAAAGCAGCTGGCTGTCACAACAGTTTAGTTAATAAAAAAACACTGTTGAATTGTATAATTCAACAGTGTTTTTTTATGAAATTAATTCAAAAAGGACTAAACATTTTATAAAGATGTTCGATAAATATTGATAGATGGTATTTCTAAAATTAAATAGTTTCCAAAAGAAATACTACAATGTGTTCTTCAAGGAAGAATAAAAATTATCGGTAAGAACTAAACTAAATAGTTAAACAACCGATAATATAAAAAACAAGGAATTCCTTGGATGACACAATTAAGAAAAAATTAAAATTCTTCTAAACCATTCTTGAAATCATCCGATAATAAGAATGTAAAGAAAAACAAGAGTTTGGAGGCTGTTAAGGTGCTCATCGTGGGCAGAGAGATTGGACAAGCTGTGATTATTGGTGACAATATTAAGGTTACCGCACTACAATTAGGTTCAAAGCTTAAACTCGCCATTGATGCGCCAGAACACATTCAAATTTCTCGGGTAATACCAAATCAAGATACTCGAGATAAGTTAAAAAAAAGAGCAAGACTCATAGGCGACACTCTTTTAATCGGAGAAATGATAAAAGTAACAATTCTTCAAACTGACTCAGGTTTAGTTCGATTTGCAATCGATGCACCAAAAGAAATCAGTGTTTATCGGGAAGAATTGTTATACGAGAGAAGACTAACGGAAAATCAAACTGTAATATGAATTGATTTCAAGTTAATTCACTCTTGCTCAATAGTATCCTTAATTTAATAGTAGACCCATAGGGTTTATTATAGATAATTCAAAAAATATACTTTTTATAATTTAAGGGAGGAAAAATCACCATGCAAATCAATCACAACATTGCGGCACTTAACACTTACCGTCAATTAAACAGTGCTTCAAATTCACAAAGCAAATCAATGGAAAAATTATCTTCAGGTCTTCGTATTAACCGTGCAGGAGATGACGCTGCAGGTCTTGCAATCTCTGAAAAAATGCGTGCACAAATTCGTGGTTTAGACCAAGCATCTGCAAATGCTCAAGATGGTATTTCTATGATTCAAACAGCTGAAGGTGCTTTAAACGAAACACATTCAATCCTTCAACGTGTGCGTGAACTTGCTGACCAATCAGCAAACGGAACAAACACTGCTGATGACCGTAAATCGATTCAAGATGAAGTATCTCAATTGAAATCAGAAATCGACCGTATCGGTAATACAACTGAATTTAATACTCAAAAATTATTGAATGGTAATTTAAGAGGAGCGGATGGAGTAGCTTCAACTTCAAATTCTACAATTGGTAGTACAGTTGCAAAATTAACTGCTGGACAGATGACATCAGCAACTTCGATTAAAGCTGATCATTCTGCAGCAACATTCGGAACAGATACAATTACTGTTGATGGACAAAAAATTGATGTAAACTGGGATAATTTATTATCACAAGACCAAAAAGATTTATTGAAGTCTAACCTAGCAACAGCAAGTTCTACAACAGTCAAAGAGGTTGGAGACATTTTAACAAATGCAATCAATACTGCAATCGATGCATCTGGTAAAAACGTAGGACATGTAACAAGCTACACAGATGGTACTGATAAACTTGTATTAACAAGTAGTACTGCAGGAACAAAATCAGAAGTAACATTATCAAATAACGCAGCTGCAACTTCTATTGGAGCAACATTCCTGTCTAATACAGCTGGTAATAAATCTGCTGCTGCTAACGTAGGAACTAGCACATATAATGGAACAGACCTTGCAGGAACTGGTAAATTTGATGTGTATATTGGTGATAAGTTAATCGGAGTAGGTGGTTCAACAACTCCTATGACTGGTAATAATGGTGACGCTATGTCTACTGTAGCTACTACCCTTGCTTCTTCAATCAATGATGCTATCTCAACATACAACACTTCTACTGGAAAGACAGCTGGACAAGATGGATTTATTCAGAATGTTACTGTATCCGTTTCAGATGACGGACGTTTTGTAATTAAAAGCGATTCTGGAGAAATTTCTCTTAAAGATTTAACTGGAGAAACAACAATTAAAGATTTAGGTTTAAGTGATGCTCAAACTCAAGCATCTGGTAATGGTGGAATGACATTCCAAATTGGTGCAAATAAAGGTCAAACCATTACTTTTGGAATTAATGATATGCGCTCTTCTGCACTAGGAATTTCAGGTGTAGATGTTTCTACACAAGCTGGAGCAGCTAATTCTTTAACAGCTTTGGATTCAGCTATTAAGAATGTTTCCTCAGAACGTTCAAAACTAGGTGCTGTTCAAAACCGTCTAGAACATACAATCAACAACTTGAGCACATCTTCTGAAAACCTAACTGCTGCGGAATCTCGTATCCGTGACGTAGATATGGCGAAAGAAATGATGAACCAAACTAAGAATTCAATTCTTGCACAAGCAGCACAAGCAATGTTGGCTCAAGCTAACCAACAACCACAAGGAGTTCTTCAACTTCTTCGTTAATTATGATAGTAGTAGGGGCTTTGTTCAGACAAAGCCCCTTTTACTTTTTATTATACTTTATTTCATTAACTATGTTATCGCATATACTCTTTAACTAAAAAATACTTTTTATTAATAAATTTTCCAATAATTTTCCCATTAATCCCCTCCATTAACTAAACACTTCTTTTCTAATACCGATAAAATAAAAAGAAAGTATGAAAAAAGGGTGAGAGGAAAAATGATCGACAAATTATCCAATTTAAATACCCAAGCCACAGATTTTCAGGTAAAACAAGTAGATCCCGTAGAGCAAACGGAAAAAACAAAAGAAGTTTCACTAGATCAGCCGCAAGATCAGTCTAAACAAAACCAACAATTAACCAAAGAAAAAACTGAAAAAGTCATTAACAGTTTAAATGATTTCTTGAAAGCATCTACGACACATTTGAAATTTCAATATCACGAAGAATTACAAAAATATTATGTGGCTATTGTGGATGACCAAACCAACGAAGTCGTAAAAGAAATACCTCCGAAAAAATTGCTGGATATGTATGCGGCGATGGAGGATTATCTTGGCTTATTAGTAGATAAAAAGGCATAACAAGAATAGCTAAGCTCTAAAGGCGGTGATTTCATGAATTTACTTCAAATTCGATTGCATCAAACCTTTGCACAGATTGGAATGAGGACGATACAACCTGTCCAAGAAATTAAACAGGTTCCTGCGGATCTTTCCATTAAACAAATACCATCAGAAATGAATATAGAGCGAACACCGTCGAAGCTAGTTGTTGATCAAGAGGAAGCATGGGAGCAACTCGGGTTTAAATCACTTACTGTTCTAAAGGCAGAGTTTATTGAGAATGCCAAGCAGGATGGTCTACAGGCCATTGCCGAAATAGCCGAAAAAGGGGACCAAATGGCTGCTATTCAGAATAAAACAGATGCTATTGTGGCTCAGGCAGCTGAAAAAGCAAATCCACAGCCTGCTGATTTCAATATTGCTTTTATCCCTAGTCCAGGATCAGTAAAAATTCAATTCACACCTGCAGAGGTACATATTTCCTGGAAACCGGGCGGAGCTGAAATAAATTCTATACAAAATAAGCCCATCCATAATTATACTCCCGGTAAAACTGAAATCTATCTGCGGCAGAAGCAAGGATTGGAGATTGATTTTGTTGGGGGAAACATCGATAACACGAGGTAACCCAATAGAACCAGTATTTAACAAGTACTGGTTTATTTTTGTTTGCTCAAATAATTAAACTATTTAACTATTGTACCGATAATATTAACATCATCATACATACCTATCAAAAAATGCTAAAGAGGGAGGCATTACGATGGAAAAGAATCAAAAAATGGCATCAAAATATAAATTTAAAAGTACAAAAACGAAATTGATTGCGGGAATGACGGCAGTGGCGATTGTCCCAACGATATCGATTGCGATCATATCAAATATCTACACTCAGGATGTCATGTCCAAGCAAGTATCAAAATCTACTTTGCAATTAACAAAAGAGGCTAGTAAAAGTCTTGAATTTAAGATTCAAGGGGTTATCAGTCAGCTAGATTTATTGTCAAACAACATTGACTTTACGGATTATTACAAAATCCCAGAAGCGCCAAAATATGCAAACGATTTATTGCAAGAGACGCTAAAAACAAATAAAGAATATGCTTTTGTCTATTTCGCGAATATAAAAAAGGAAATGTTAAGTGCACCGAATACGGATCTTCCTGATGGCTACGACCCTACGTCACGTGATTGGTACCTTGGTGCTGTCGAGAAAGACGGCCAGGTATTTTTTAGTGAACCATACAAAGACGAGGGGACAGGCCAATTAGTGTTAACCCTTTCCAAGGCTGTTAAGGATCAAAATGGACAACTGGTTGGGGTTGTGGGGATCGACCTTGATATGGGCAATTTTTCAAATTCTATGAAAAATATTGTGATCGGGGATAAAGGATTCATGACCATTATTGGTGGGGACGGGAAGTATATATTCCATCCAAATGCCAAGAAAATAGGTGCTGATGCAAGTAAACTATCTGTTTGGAATCATATCCAAAAAGAAAATGAAGGCTACAGCAACTATAAATTGAATGGAACCGAAACTTTTTCCGCCTTTACAACAAATAACTCAACCCATTGGAAGTTCGTTTCCCAAATGGACAATGCGGAAATTACCAAAAGCTCTGATCAAGTTCGAAATATTGGTTGGTTGTTAACAGCTATATTTGGGGTATTGTCCGCACTTTGCGCCTATTTCATCTCAAGAGGCGTTTTGAAAAATATTCTTGCTGTTAAAAATGCCTTGCAAACTGCGTCCAAAGGGGATTTTTCCGCAAGGGTATTTGTAAAAACGCAAGACGAATTTAAAGAATTGGAAGAAAGCTTCAATCACACGATGGAGCAATTATCTAACTCACTTCAAAAAGTGGATGATACGTCGAAACAGGTATTATCAACATCCGCTCAATTATCCGGAATGACTAAAGAAACAAGTGCTGCCATTTCAGAAGTGGCGATTTCCATTGAACAAATTGCTCAAGGTGCCGGATTACAAGCGAAAAACGTCCAGGTTGGCTACGATCAAATGAAAGGTCTATCGGAAAAATTAGATGATATCTCTTTCGCAACTGCCAATATGAACCATGTATCCCAGCATTCAATGGAATTAAGTAATAAGGGATTGGAGCGAGTTGTTCTTTTAACTGATAAAGCAGCGGAAACAAAATCTTCTACCCTTGAAGTGGCTTCGATTATTAAAGATGTTGATGTGAGAATGGAGGAGATCAATACCATCATTGATGCGATTACGAAAATTACCGAACAAACCAACTTACTTTCACTCAATGCCTCGATTGAATCGGCAAGGGCTGGTGAACACGGCAGAGGTTTTGCAGTGGTGGCGAATGAAGTAAGAAAATTGGCAGAACAATCTAAAGCGTCCGCCGATGAAATTAAGCGAATTGTCGATAGCATTAAAGGGGTCGTCAAACAGGCAGTAGAAGCGATGGATCGAACGAATCTCGCCGTAAATGAACAAGACCAGGCAGTATTAGAAACAAAAGCCATCTTTCATGACATTCTTACTTCCGTTCAAGATTTGACTCAAAAAGTCGTAAATGTTGAAATTTCAGTAAAAGAAAGTCAAACCAATAAGGATACGGTCAGTCACGAAATCGATAGTATAACGGCTGTTTCAGAACAGACCGCTGCCGCAACGGAAGAAGTTTCTGCCTCTGCTGAGCAAATATCAGCTACCATGATTTCCTTTACCCAACATGCTGCAGGACTAAAAGAATTATCCGAACGGCTTGAAGAGGAGTTAAAGAAATTTAAATTGAATTAACCCCCCTTTAAATATTATTAACAACAAGAACATACAACTAGGAGGTATACCATGAAACAAAATAGACAAGGAAAAACCAACTCAATTTTAAAAAGTGGTAAGTTTAAGTTAATAACGGGAATGACGGCTGTATCTATTATTCCAACTATTTCAATTGCGCTGATCTCTAATATGTATACACAAAAGGTGCTTCACACAGAGGTTACGAATTCTGCTTTGCAAGTAACCAAGCAATCAAGTGTTGGATTGGATTATAAAATTGATGGAGTGAACAGTCAGTTACAATTGGTTGCCAATAACATCAACTTCACGGAGTTCTATCAAAACCCGATGAATGCAACCTATGGATCTTTCCTATTGGAAGGTACGCTAAAAACCAATCATGATTATCAAAGTGTTTATTTTGCCTCATCGAAAAAAGACATGATTAATGCACCAAAACAACAATTGCCAGAAGGCTATGATCCAACCGTAAGAGATTGGTATACAGGAGCAATAAAAAATAATGGCAAGCCGTTTTATAGTGAACCCTATGTGGATGCTTTAACCAAAAAATTGGTCTTAACCGTTTCACAGACCGTCTTAGATAAAAATGGTCAGGTGGTAGGTGTTGCCGCAGTAGATTTAAACATTGATAACTTTTCGAAATCCATCAGCAGTATAAAGGTTGGAAAGCACGGCTATATGATCATAGTTGGTGAGGATGGTAAAATAATTGCGCATCCAAACATTAATAAAATCGGCTCTGATTATGTGACCAAACTATCTTTATGGAAAGATTTGGAGTCTCATAAAGAAGGTCAGAGTCAGTATCAAATGAATGGTGTAGATAATTTTTCCTCCTATACAACCAATGATAAGACAGGGTGGAAATTTGTTTCAGCACTTGAAGAATCAGAGATCATTGAGAGTGCCAATAAAATCAGAAATATCGGTTGGCTCTTAACCGCCATCTTTGGGTTGTTAACAGCATCCTTTGCCTTCTTCTTTGGCAGTAAAATGGCTAAGAATATTAGGATCGTTCGAGATGCATTGGATACAGCTGCAAAAGGAGATTTTTCTGCAAGGGTTGCTGTTGCCTCCAATGATGAGTTTAAAGACCTTGAAAACAGCTTTAATGACACCATGGAGCAATTATCATCTTCCTTGCAAAAAGTTGGTGACACTTCAAAACGGGTATTGGAGACATCTTCACAATTATCCGGCATGACCAAGGAAACAAGTGCTGCCATTTCAGAAGTGGCCATTGCGATTGAGCAAATTGCACAAGGTTCTAGTCTTCAGGCAAAAAATGTCCAAGTTGGCCATGATCAGATGAAAGATTTATCACTGCAATTGGATGAAATATCTGTTGCAACTGGTAATATGAACCATGTTTCTAATTACTCAATGGAATTAAGCAACAAGGGTCTAAACCAGGTAGAACTTCTTACCGATAAGGCAGCTGAAACAAAATCTTCCACGAATGAGGTAGCCTCGATTATTAACCAAGTAGATGGAAGAATGGAAGAAATCAATACGATTATTGAAGCCATTACTAAGATTACCGAACAGACTAATTTACTTTCACTTAACGCTTCAATCGAATCAGCGAGAGCAGGGGAACATGGCAGAGGCTTTGCGGTTGTCGCTAATGAAGTAAGAAAGTTAGCGGAACAATCAAAAGCATCAGCTGATGAGATCAAGAAAATTGTTGATAGTATTAAAACAGTCGTGAAACAAGCCGTTACGGCCATGCAACGAACCAATCAAGCTGTTACCGAACAGGATGTGGCTGTCGACGAAACAAAAGCGATTTTTCAAGAGATTTTGACTTCGATTCGCGAACTTGCGCAAAAGGTTCAGGATGTTGAAGTATCTGTAAAGGACAGTCAAACGAACAAAGAAACAGTGAGCCAGGAAATCGAGAGTATTACGGCTGTTTCAGAAGAAACAGCGGCAGCAACAGAAGAAGTTTCAGCCTCTGCTGAGCAAATTTCTGCAACGATGAGCTCTTTTACGCAGCATGCTGCTGGTTTAAAGGAATTATCTGAGCTGCTGGATCAAGAATTGAATAAATTCAAACTTTAAATAGGAAAAAGAGGAGTCATTTCACACGGTACTCCTCTTTTTTCTATATTTACGTGAAAAAAGTTTATTATTTTGGTAAAATGTTTAAGGGATGAATAGGATAGTAAATAAATAAAGCTGAAAATGACATATTGGACTAAACTTTATTTTAGACTTGTCGATAATAGTAATATCAGGAATAGGAGGGGACTGTCAAATGAGAATAAATGACACGAGATACGGTTTTTATTCCTACCAAAATCAACAGAACCGTTCAAATATAACTAATATAAATAAAAAATCAACTACTTCAACGAATGTAACGATCTCTTCAAAAGGTATGGAGATTTCTCAAGCGATGAAGTCTGAACAAACATCACGACAACAACGAATTCAAGATATTAAACAGCAAATTGCTGACGGAACTTATCAGGTAGACAGCAACAAGATTGCTGAAAAAATGCTGGATTATTGGAAAACTTCTGAGTGAGTGATAAAAAAATGGATCCCATAAAATTGATTATCCAAACACTTGAAGCTATGGTGGGTGCTCACTCTCAGTTGCTTGATTTAGCAAAAGAGAAAAGAAGTGTTCTCGTGGAAGGGGACATCAACCAGCTTCAAAATATAATTTATCGTGAGAGCTCTTGTACGGAAGAAATTCAAAAACTTGAAGAGCAAAGAAAAGCTCTGGTAAAAGTGTATTTGGAAGGGAAGGGAATCCCTGAAAAGGACTCTACAATAGAGGAATTGTTGAAGGTCCAGGAAAATGTGGAACACCGGACTGTTTTATCAGGGCTAGCGAAACAGCTTCGCAGCTTAATCCGCGAAATATCGCAGTTAAACGAGAGTAATCAGCAATTAATTCAATCCTCTCTCTCCTATACACAGTTTATGATCGGGATGCATGTAAGGAAAGAACCATCCATTGGATATGGACCAAAAAGTAAAAATCGTTATACTAATTTGCTTGATGCAAAAATATAGACACATATTGATTGGGAGGGGAATTAGTTGACTTCAACGTTTCATGGTTTAGAAATCGGAAAAAGAGCTTTATATGCCCAACAGACTGCACTTTCTACAACTGGACATAACATTTCCAATTCAAATACGATAGGATATACCAGGCAGAGGGCGGAGTTGCAGGCAACCAAAGCGATTCCCGTTCCGAGCATGAATACCACTACTTCCCCTGCACAATTGGGGACAGGTGTCGAGGTTAATAAAATCGTACGTTTAAGAGAAGATTATCTGGATGTTCAATATCGTGGTGAGAACAAGAATTTAGGCTACTGGGAAGCAAAAGGTGACACGTTATCAAAAGTGGAAGAGTTGTTAAACGAACCATCAGAAACCGGATTATCACATGTAATGGATCAATTTTGGAATAGTTGGCAGGAATTAGCGAAGAACCCTGATAGTGCTGCGGCACGTGCTGTAGTAAGACAAAGTGGGGTTGCAGTGGCAGACACCTTTAATTATTTTTCCAATTCATTGACCCAAATGAAGACAGATCTTAACACAGTTATTAATACAAAAACGAATGAAGTAAATTCTTTGGCAAGCCAGATCGCGAGCCTAAATGACCAAATCTCACGGTTAGTGCCAAACAATTATCAGCCAAATGATTTATATGACCAACGTGATCTTTTATTGGATCAATTATCAAAAATAGTAAATGTCAATACTGTGCCTGATAAAAACGGCATGGTGACGGTTTCTATCGGCGATGGGGTATTAGTTTCAGGTAATAAAGCTAGTAAACTTACCATCGGATTTGATTCTGCCACTAATCTGATCGATCCCCAAAATATTAAATTGGTCGATCCAGATCAAAATGAGAAGACGGTTACATTAGAATCCGGAGAGTTAATGGGTCGAATTGAATCATATGGGACTACTAAAGGTGGTATCATTCCCGATATTCAAAGCAAATTAAATGAAATGGTGAATGAATTTGCAACAGCGATCAATAACCAACATGCTGAAGGATTAAATTTAAATAATATAAAAGGTGATAAAACGCCAGTTGTTCCGTTTTTCACAGGAACAACAGCAGATACAATTTCTGTTAACTCTGACATTATGAAATCATTGGACTTAATAGCAGCTGCCTCCATTGAGGTAACAAATGCTGATGGCACTACCACATCATCTAGCGGAAACGGGAAAAATGCTCAGGCTATTGCTGATATCCGCTCCAAGAATACTATTGATTTAAATGGAACAACAACCACGATAAACGATTATTTTCAAAATATTATTGCCCAACTTGGCATAGACTCGCAAGAAGCAGGACGAATGGTGGGCAATTCAGATGTCATCATGAAACAAGTAGATAATCGCCGACAATCGGTCTCTGGTGTATCACTTGATGAGGAAACTTCTAACATGATCATGTTCCAACAAGCTTACAATGCCGCAGCCCGGATGGTATCGGTCATGGATGAATGTCTTGATAAAGTCATTAACGGCATGGGCCGTGTTGGGCTGTAATAGGAGGTAGCATATGGGTACTCGAGTTACACAAAGTATGTTGAATTCAAATATGTTATTTAATTTAAACCGGAGTAACTCTGTAATGGAGAAATATCAAAACCAAATGTCTTCCGGCAAGAAAATCAACAAGCCATCTGATGATCCAGTTACCGCCGTACGAGGCATGGTTTATCGTTCGTCATTGAATGAAATTGGACAATTTAAGCGAAATGCTGATGATGGTACATCATGGATGACTAGTACGGATGAAGCTTTGAATGAAGTAAATTCTGTGCTTCAACGGGTTAGGGAGCTGACAGTCCAAGGTCAGAATGGAACAAACAGTGGTACAGACCGAAATGCCATCGCAGATGAAATCCATCAAATGAAAGAACATCTTGGAGAAATCGCCAATACACAGATTGCAGGTAAATATATATTTGCTGGAACCGATGTTAAAAATCCACCTTATCGGGCAGATACCACTGGTGTTGAAGGATTTCAAAACAACAATAACGAAAAATTGGAAATGCAGGTAGGACAGAATAACAACGTTCAAATCAACATTTCGGGAACCAATATATTTAAATATAATGAGGATGGTTCAGGCGGAATTTTTCAGGTTTTAACTGATCTAGTAGATAATTTTAAATCATCAAGCCCCTCAGACTTTTTAGAGAAATTGGATACCCAAATCGATAATGTAATCACTCAACGCTCTGAATTAGGAGCGAGAATGAATCGAATGGAATTAAGTACCTCTCGACTGGACGGATTGGAAATTTCGACTACCAGCATGTTATCAAGCGAGGAAGATGTAGATGTTTCCAAACTAATTATTGATTTGAAAGCGCAAGAGAATGTACATCAAGCCGCATTATCCGTGGGTTCTCGCATTATTCAGACAAGCCTAGTTGACTTTTTACGATAATGTTTGTTTTGAGAACACCACGAACTTTCACTTCTGTGGTGTTCTTTATTTTGTTTATATAAAATAATAAAAATCATGGCAGGTGTCGCAAAATTGTATCCCAAGGTGAATCAAAAGATTATCATCGATTTTAAAAGTAAAGATCAAACTTATAAATCAGTAGTGGCCGAAGTCAGTGATAAGGAAATTCTAATCGGAGTACCAGTAGATAACAGTGTTATTGATCTTGTCCTTGCACAAGAAAAATTAGAAATTACCTTCGTGGAAAATGATGTGAAATATAAATTCGAAACCGAAATCATTGGACGAAAGCAGGACAATATGCCTTTGTTTCGAATTTCAAAGCCAGAAGAGGATGAAATCGTAAAGATTCAGCTTCGTGAAAATTTCCGTGTACCAGCGAATCTTCCTTTAAAGGTAGAAAAAACTACCTTAACGACTGTCAATTTAAGTGCAGGTGGTGTCCTAATGTCCTGTATGGTTGAATTGGATCTGCATGAAGGGGAAGAAATTTCCGGGACCATTTTGCTACCAGGATTACAAAACAAAGAATCGGAATCCATCGATTTTGTAGGGGAAATCAAAAGAATTAATTGGATTGAAAATCAAGATCGAAAAAATGTAGCGATTGAATTTAAACAGATGGATAAACGGGATCAATCCAAAATCATTCAATATTGCTTTGAAAAGCAAAGACAAAACCGATTAAAAGCACGTAATTAAACCATTTTAAGCACAAAACCTCTTGATAAAGAGGTTTTTTTTACTATTATTTGAAAATAGGGCAAATTAATTTACATATACTTACATTATAAGTATAATTAATTTTAAGAAAGACAGTCAAAAACAGTAAAGGTAATGCGAATCATTTGAAGAGAGTAATCAAAAACAAAAACATTAAATCCAAAACAGAATTATTTCATACATAAGATCTTCATTCTCGGATTCAAATTAGGAGGTATTCGCATGTGTTTAAAAGCTGCACTTTTTGAGATGAAAGAAGCACTTACCAACCAATCTAATAAACAAGTTACGGATGAATTCATTCAAAATTTGGAGACAAAAAATGATCTATCTCCAGGAACATTAGTGTATTATTTCAATCATTTATTTATGTTTTATCAAAAAGGTTCGAAATCGACGCTAGAAGAAGGAAAAAAAATTAACCGGAAATGGTCCAAAAGCGAAATTGATTTTATGTTTCAATATATTCTTGACCGGCAGGCAGAAGGTTGCCTGAATATTACTGAAATTCTTGATGAAATTGGTCAATTATTAAATAGAGGATATCAGTCTGTTAACTACAAGTATTATTCACTCGTAAAAGCACAAGAAAAACAGGAAACTAAAAGTGGAAATCAATATCATTTTACGACTATTCAAAGACCTGAAATTCCCGTTGTTTCCACAGAAGTTATAAGGGATATACCCGAGCCATCACAAGAAATAAACAATCAAACACAACCCGAAGATTTATTGGATATTTTGTCAGGGTTGATTACAAATGTTCAACAGCTTCCTGGAATCCAATTAAACAACTTGCTTGGCAGCCTATACCAATTAACAAATTTGGCTTTACAAAACCAACAAGTGGTTGAACAGGTCGAAGCCATTAAGTCTGAGAGCCAATTGGAAATGGTTAATCTGAAAAATAAGCTTATGGACAAAGAAAAACAATTATTAATGGAAAAAAAGAGAAATGATGACCTTCAGATGGAAGTGGCTAAATTAGCTAAAGAAATAACCGCCTTCAATAAATTAGGCGACGCGGCCAAAATACAAAATTTAAAATCATACAATCAAAGATTAAACTATATTATTGATAATTTTGGAATTGTTCTTCAAGTTGGCAGCTAAAATACAACGATATTTTTGCGAATTCCTCTTAACTCTTCTGCAAATAATCCGATAATCAACATAGAGAACTTGAACGAGAGAGGAGAAATCTAAATGTTAAATAATCCATATCAAACGTATCAAAAACAGGCAGTCAATACATCAAAACCTGAAGACTTAACATATATGCTATATCAAGGTATAGTGAAATTCATTCGTCTTTCCAAAATAGCGATTGAAAACAACAATTTTGAAGACAGTCATCATTATAATTTACGTGCACAAGATATCGTTAGCGAACTCATGATTACCTTAAAACAGGAATTTGAAGTATCCAAGCAATTGGCTTCGATGTATGATTATATGAAACGACGCCTTATGGAAGCCAATCTTAAAAAAAGTACAGAGATATTGGAAGAAGTTGAAGGCTATGCCGTGGAATTAATGGAAGCTTGGTCAGAAGCAATGAAATCAAATAAGGCAACAAACTAAGGTTGATGGTGTATGAAAAACTTATTGAAATCCATTTTTGAAGTAACCTTGGACATGAAACAGGCTCTTCATGAAGAAGAGTACGAAGAATATTTGAGTTTATTAGATCAGCGTGCTAAACTTATGAGCCTTGTTGATGAGCATAAAGCGGATCATCCAGAACACTCATATGACGAGCAGGAAAAGGAGTTGCTAAAAGAAGCCCAGCAGCTCGATGAAGAATTAAACAATGAACTAAAACAAAATCTAAATAAAACGGCCATTGAATTAAAACAAATGAAACAAACGAAACAAGTTTCATTAAAATATCAGCCATACAGTAAACAAACAAACGGAATTTTTATTGATTCCAAAAAATAGTGAAGTTGGCAGTAAAAAAGCATGAGTATGTAAATCCTTGCATATTCGTGCTTTTTTTGTGTTTTTCGACAAAATCAGTAGAATTGTCACTTGTTTAATTCATTTTTTTCGATAAAATATAAATATCGACTTTTTAATAGTATTTTAATATAAATGTAAACATATTTATTCACTGTAACAAACTTGTAAACTTCGCAATAATTAGTATATCTATTTTCTCAGAAGAGGAATCATGATCATAATGAGCAAACAAGCATCCAAGCCACCAAACCTTTACTATTTTAATGAGTATAAAAAAGACAAGCCATTTTATAAAAGGCCAATGAAAATTAGGGTTGATGACGCTGCTACCAACACTTATTTTATGGTTAAAAATCTGGTCTTCCAAAACAAACAAATTCTGGCATTGAAAACAATGAAGGACCCTAATACCATTGTTCTTGTAGAAGCAGAAATTGAGGATGGACAATTGAAACACATTTCGATGATTCCTGAACCATTTTTGCAAGAAGTTAGCAGGTTAGTAGAATTAAATATGTAAGATTTTTTTAATAACTAAAGGAAAGGAAGATCAAATTGCTAATTGGTGATGATTGGTTTACAAAAACCATGTTGATCAATACGTTAGCTCGTACGGAGAAATTACGATCACAACTGACAACGATTTCACAACCTGAGAATCTCTTTTCCGATATTCTAAGCCAGTTGCTATCTGAAAAGGACACACAAACGGATGCAACTAGCAAACAAACTGATTCTATTTCAAATATGCTAATGGGAAGTATCACTCAAACACCATCTACTCAAATTCCAAATATGTTGATGGGAAATATCACTCCATCCCTTAATGAACCATTGCAATACCAGGACATTCAATCAGAAAAAATAGATCAGGTCTTAGGCGGTAAATTATCTGGTATGGGTGAAGTGTTTGTCCAAGCAGGCAGACAGTATAATATTAATCCAGCCCTCCTGGCAGCTATAGCACAACATGAATCTGGAAATGGCTCTTCGAGAGCTTCTCATGTAAAAAATAATATCGCCGGGATGATGGGATCCAATGGGTTAAAATCGTATGGGTCGATTGGAGAAAGCATCATGGATATGGCACGGAATTTAAGTAAAAATTATTTAGGAAAAGGTCTAAATAGTATATCCGAAATTGGCGCAAAATATGCTCCAATAGGTGCAACCAATGATCCGACTGGCTTAAATAACAATTGGGTTAAAGGTGTGACACGATTTTTTAACAAACTTTTAATTTAATGGAAAAATTTAATAGATTCGCAATGAATTTTTTAGTATATTATTTAAGGGTCATATTTCTTTTTGATTCTTTTTGAATAACATCAAACTATAGTTGAGGTGAAAGGAGGAGAGTCTTTTTGAATACAATTGGCCTCCTGCAATCAGCATTAACGGCATCGAGTTTACGACAACAAACGATTTCAAATAATATTGCCAATGCTGAAACTCCTGGTTACAAAGCAAAAAAAGTGCTGTTTGAAGATATTTTGAAACAGCAATTATCTAATCAATTAAAATTTGTTGGGAATCGGACTGATCCTCGACATTTTGTAATTGGCCAGGCTTCGAACATACCTAACGCAAAAATTGTCGAAGATGCCAACAGTGTTATGCAGAACAATGGAAATAATGTTGATGTGGACTCTGAGATGACTGAGATGGGTAAAAATTCGCTTTGGTATTATACACTGACACAACAAGTCAATAGCGAGTTTCAAAATTTATCAATTGCGATAAAAGGAAGGAGTTAATGTAGATGTTTGATTCTTTGAATATTAGTGCATCTGCCTTAACAGCGCAACGTTTAAGGATGGATGTTGTTTCCTCTAACATCGCCAATGCATCTACCACGAGAGGGAAAATAGTGAATGGGCAATGGGAACCATATCGCCGTAAAATGGTTGTGATGGAACCAAGAGAAAAATCCTTTAACCAAGTTTTACAAGGTAAGCTACAGCAGCAAAATCAGACGCAATTGCAAGGCGTTCGTGTGACAAAAATAGCTGAAGATCGTACGCCTTTCAAGACTGTGTATGATCCTACTAATCCAGATGCCAATGCTGATGGATATGTTTCAATGCCTAATGTTGATTTATCAAAAGAAATGGTTGATTTGCTATCAGCATCTCGTTCTTATGAAGCCAACATTACTTCGTTTAATACAGAAAAATCCATGATGCTGAAAGCCTTAGATATAGGTCGTTAGGAGTGAGATAAATGGCAGTTACAGGAATTAATGGGTCATCATTAATCAAAATCAATCAAAATCCGTTTATAAAACCGGAAACAACGAAAACAAACACTTCGTTTTCGAATGTGCTTCAGGGATATTTGCAAAATGTCGATAACACCGTAAAGCAGGCTTCGGACCTTTCAGTAAAAGCGGCTGCGGGTCAAATCGATAATATACATGATGTAACCATCGCTTCACAAAAAGCGAAGGTGGCGCTTGAACTAACAGTTACTGTAAGGGATAAGGCCATTGAAGCTTACCAAGAAATGATGAGAATGCAAATATAATGAATGACGAATGCTGGGCGGGGTGAGTAATGAATCGATCATGGACAGATCAACTCAAAAAAACAACTGAGCGTTTCAAAGAATATTGGAATGCACGATCAAAAAAACAAAAGTGGTTCATTATTGGATCTTTTTTAACAATTATCATTGCCCTTTCCATCTTTATTTTCGTGGCTTCCCGCCCACAATATATTCCTTTATATACGGGTCAATTAAGTCAACGGGAAGTTGGGGATATCAAAGCTGAACTGGATAAAGAGGGCTTTACAGATTATCAGGTGAACGATACGGGTACGATGTTGCTCGTTCCGAAGAAGAATGCTCCTGATTTATTAGTAAGTCTGGCTGCTGCCGGGTACCCGAAAGACAACAAAATTAATTTTGATATTTTTAGCCAAAACCTTACTTTTGGGGCGACCGATAAACAGTACGATATTCTTGAAAAAGAAGCTTTACAGAATAAAGTGGCTGATGTCATCAAAAATGTAGATGGAATTAAAAACGCTGAGGTTATTTTGACCTTACCTCAAAGCTCTGTTTTTGTTCGTGATGACAATAAAGAAGAGGCCAGCGCTTCAGTGATGGTTGAAATTGAACCGGGGACAAAATTAAATTCACAGCAAATCAAGGCTTTATATACGCTCGTTTCTCATAGTGTTCCTAATCTTCCATTAGAAAATATTACGATTATGAACCAATATAGTGAAACTTTGGCGCAAAGTGATGTTGACAGTGAAGATGATCAGTCCTTAAGTAAATACGAAGAACAACGCAAGATTCAACAGGATATTCAACGGGATATCCAACAAAACTTACAAAGTTTACTTGGAACGATTATTGGTTCTGAGAAAGTGTATGTTAATACATTTGTAAAAATGAATTTTGATAAAGTGAAAACCCAAGAAAACTTGGTGAAACCTACAGATGATAACAATAATGGAATTGTCATCAGTTCTGATAAGAGCTCTGTCACATCTACAGGAACAGGAAGCAGTTCTGGTGGAGTAGTAGGTACCGGTGAGACAGACGTTCCACAATATAGTAGCGACACGTCAGGCGGTAACAGTAATTATGAACAAACACAGGAAAAAGTAAATTACGAAGTGAACCGCATTAATAATGAAATTGTTAAAAGTCCTTATGAAATTGACGATATTACCATTAACGTTGGAGTCGGGGCGAATTCTAATAAATTGCCTAAAGCCACTGAACAAAATATTCGTAACATTGTTTCTAATACTGTAAGGACAGCCCTTGGTCATCCAAATTTATCTCAAAAAGAAGTGGACCAGCGGATTACTATATTCCCGCATGTCTTTGCCAAGAATACGGATGCTCAATCATCAACATCTACAAATTGGCTCTATATAGCCGGTGCAGCTGTTGCTGGTATGCTGTTAGTGGGAACGCTTATTTGGTGGTTGGCGAGACGCAGAAAACAAGACGAAGACCCAGAAGTTGAGGAAATGTTTACTGCACCAATTATTAAACCTGAAGATTTTGACGAACAAGACATGAGTGTTGAAAGTCAGCTTAGAAAAGTTCTGCACCAGAGACCGGAAGATTTTTCAAAAATTATTCGGACGTGGCTGCATGATGAGGAGGCGTAATTCCTATGGCTACTGAAAAATTGACTGGAAGGAAAAAAGCAGCAATTTTATTAATATCAATGGGAAAAGAAGCTTCAGCAAAAATTTTCAAACATTTGCCGGATGAGGAAATTGAACAACTTACTCTCTCGATAGCAAGTATTAATAGAGTGGATCATCATGAAAGAGAAGAGATTTTAAAGGAATTCCATGAAATGTGTATCGCCCAGGATTATTTGACCACTGGGGGAATTAATTATGCACAAGAAGTATTGGAATCTGCTCTTGGTAGAGATCGGGCAACAGAAATTATTCAAAAATTGACGGTTCAGCTCCAAGTGAAACCGTTTGATTTTGCACGAAGAGTGGACCCTATGCAGATCTATCATTTTTTGCAAAATGAACATCCACAAACTATTGCTCTCGTCTTGGCCCATTTAGATCCGCAGCAAGCATCATCCATTTTAGTTTCTTTACCGGATGAGCTTCAATCTGAGGTAGCCAGAAGGATTGCCTTACTGGAACAGACTTCACCAGAGGTCATTAAAGAAGTGGAATCCATCCTAGAGCAGAAACTTTCTGCGACCATTCGACAGGACTTCACCGTTGTGGGTGGAATCGACTCTGTGGTTAGCATCCTGAATGGGGTAGACCGTGGAACAGAGAAGAGCATCCTAGAACATTTAGGTCAGCGGGATGAGAAGCTGGTAGACGAAATCAAGAAACGGATGTTTGTCTTTGAGGATATTATTAATCTGGATCGCCGTGCTATTCAGCGTGTTATTCAAGAAGTTGATAACCAAGACCTCATGTTGGCCCTAAAAGCGTCCAGTCCGGAAGTCAAAAAGGTTATTTACGAAAACATGTCTACAAGGATGGTCGAAACGTTCGAAGAAGAAATGCAATATCTTGGACCTGTACGGGTTAAAGATGTTGAGGAAGCACAAGGCCGGATTGTCTCTGTTATTCGCCGCTTAGAGGATTCAGGTGAAGTCGTCATTGCTCGAGGTGGTAGCGATGAAATCCTATTCTAAAGTATTTAAAGCTTCACACCTTTCCGTCCTAAACGATGTAAAAGTGGTCAATCAACCATTTATACCGAATCAAACACAAACGGGTGATCAACAGCCCGTTTTTAGTCATGATGAACTAACAGAACAAGTACAACTTGTCCAACAGCAGCTTCAAGAAGCTGAGGAAAAAGCGGCTACGATTGTTATGGAAGCAGAAAATTATGCGCAATCCTTGAAAGCAGCTGCCCAAGAAGAAATCAATTCATGGTGGGAAGAAAAACAGTTCCACCTTGAACAAATGATGATGGAAATGAAGCAGCAAGGATATCAAGAAGGTTTTGATCAAGGAAAAATGGAAGGCGTTACAGCTGTCGAAGAGGATTTTCAAGAAAAAACGGCTTTAGCGCAGCAGGTATTGGAACATGCCTACAGTGAAAAAGAGGCCATTGTCGCTGAAGCTGAACCATTTCTTTTAGAAATAAGTACGGCTATTGCGACTCAAATTCTAAAACAAGAGTTAGACAGCAAGCCTGATAAATTTATTGAACTGATTAAACAGCATATTCTGCGCTTCAAGGAGAAGGAATTTATTACAGTTTGTGTTCATCCGGATGATTTTGATTTTGTTTTATCACAGCGATTGCATCTTGTTGCAGTAGTCAATGGTGAAACGGAAATAAAAATTATTCCTGATCACTCAGTGACCAGTAAAGGCTGTGTAATCCGAACGGCATACGGCAGCGTAGATGCCCGTATTGATACCCAAATGGAGGAAATTAAAAAGGTCATGTTGGAGGCAAGAAGGGAGCCGGAAAATGGTGCTGTCAGCTGAGAAATATGTCAAGCTCATTCATAACATTGACCCAGTCAGGGTAAACGGCAAAATCACCCAAATTATCGGTCTTACCATTGAGTCACAAGGGCCGGATGTCCGAATTGGTGAATTATGTTCGATTTACCCGGCAAATTCTCAAACTCCGATTCAGGCAGAAGTGGTCGGTATTAGAGAAAATAAAGTGTTGCTAATGCCTCTGGGTGAAGTAAGAGAAATTGGCCCTGGCTGTGATGTTGTTGCAAGTGGAAAGCCGATGACGGTCAAAGCTGGTAATCAACTGCTTGGAAGAATCTTGGATGGATTGGGACAACCTATGGATGGCAAACCGCTTCCATTAGGATTAGAAGAAGTTCCGACACATGCAGCACCACCTAACCCGTTAAGCCGACCGCGAATACATTCACCACTTGGTGTCGGTGTCAGGACGATCGATGGATTACTAACGATGGGAATGGGACAGCGCGTTGGGATTTTTGCAGGTAGTGGTGTTGGTAAAAGTACCTTGCTTGGGATGATATCCCGTAATACTACTGCCGATGTAAATGTGATTGCTTTAATTGGTGAACGTGGCCGTGAGGTGTTAGATTTCTTAGAGCAAAACTTAGGTGAAGAGGGTCTGAAAAAATCGGTTGTCATTGTTGCTACATCCGATCAGCCAGCATTAATCCGTATCAAAGGAGCGTTAACAGCTACATCGATTGCTGAGTATTTTCGTGATCAAGGCAAAAACGTTCTGCTGGTCATGGATTCAGTTACTCGTTTTGCGATGGCTCAACGGGAAATTGGCCTGGCAATCGGTGAACCGCCAACCACTAAAGGGTACACTCCATCGGTTTTCGCCATGCTTCCACAACTGTTAGAACGTGCGGGTACGGGACCTAAGGGATCCATCTCAGCCATTTATACTGTTCTGGTAGATGGTGATGATATGAATGAACCGATTGCAGATGCAGTCCGTGGTATTTTAGATGGACATATCGTTCTTAATCGTGCTATTGGCGGGAAGGGGATCTTTCCAGCCATTGACGTCCTCTCCAGTGCAAGTCGTGTTATGACTGAAATTACCGACAACGAACACCAAGCCGTGGCAGTTCAATTCAAGAAATTATTAGCGGCCTATAATGAAGCAGAGGATCTCATTAATATCGGTGCCTATAAAAAAGGTTCCAATCGTGATATTGATTTGGCAATGAGGTTAAAACCGCAAATGGACCAATTTTTAAAACAGGGAATTTACGAACCTTCACAGCTGGATGATACTAAATCCTTCTTAATTTCACAATTTGGAGCGATGATGTAATGAAGTACAATTTTTCTTTCCAAAAAGTACTAGATGTTAAAGAAAAAGAGCAAGAGCACGCCAAACATGAATATGGATCCATCAAACTCCGCCAGATTGAGCTTCAAGAACAAATGGAAGGTTTGGAATTGGAAAAGAAAGAGATATTCAGCCAGTATAATCATGTTGATAGAAAAACTATTTCTGAGATAATAGAAATGCAACAGGATATCGAACATGTGAATCGACAAATGAAAGTGTTAGAACAACAATCCAAACAAGTTCATTATGAAATGGAATTAAAACATCAAATTTTGATAGAGAAATCAAAAGAAGCGAAAATGTGGAATCAATGGAAGGAAAAATCTAAAGAGGCTTTTATCAAACAGGTGAATCAAAAAGAACAAGCTTTCTTAGATGAACTAGCCGTTTTACGCTATACACGAAGGGGATAAGGAGCTAAAACAATGGAAGAGAAAAAAAAACGTGGTAAAATCAAAACCTTTTTCATGTTTGGTATACCATTAATTGTTACAGCAGCTTTAGCTCTGGTTGTATTAAATTTTTTAGGGTACCCTGTAATGAAAACTGTGCAAACATGGGGAAATAAAGTTCCTGTATTGAACACTATTATCCCTGATCCTAAATCAAATTCTTCAAATGATTCAGCTGAAACAGATGAGTGGAAGCAGAAATACGTGCAAAGTAAATCACAATTAGCTGAAAAAAGTCAAGAGATTAGTGACCTAACTAAACAGCTAAAGGCCAATCAAAATGCTTTAGAAAAAATGAAGCAAACGAATCAGGATATTCAAACAGAACTTGATAAAAAACAATCAAACACGAATCAAGCGCAAATGAAAAAAGTTGCGAGTATCTATAAAACAATGACTCCTTCAAAAGCTGCAGCGATGTTTGCGACGATGTCACTTGAGGATGCAACGATTACAATGTCGCAATTAGACACGAATTTGCAAAGCTCTATTTTAAGCAGCATGAAGGATGCGAAAAAGGCCGCACAAATTACGATGTTATTAAAAGATATGTCCGGGGTTAATAGTGAAGATCCCGCCATTATGAAAGAACAGTTACATCAATTGGTACAAAGTCAACAAACACCGACTGAGACACTCGCTGAAACCATCTCAGCTATGTCACCATCACAGTCAGCGGTCATCATTCAATCCATGATGTCCACAAATCAACAAGTAGCTTTAGATTTACTAAAAAATGTCAGCACAGATAGCCGTTCACAAATTTTAGCCGCCATTTCTCAACTTGATGCCAAAATGGCTGCACAAATCACGGCCAGCTTAAATTAATTGAAATAGCTCCATGGAAGGAGAAAATCATGAAACGCTTAACACTATTATTTGTTGTGTTTATTTATATATTTTCCAATCAACCCGCAGTCTTTGCCGCAGGCGCGTCAGCTTCCGGCGATTCTTCTGTATATGATACGATCCAGCATGGGGATAAAAAAAGCTCTTCATCTGTAGATAAAGCAACAGTGGATCAGCAATCATCTTCTATATTTCCCTTATTTCTCAAATTTATTTTCTCCTTCGCTTTGGTTATTGCTATTTTAATTTTTATCTTGCGATATATATCAAAAAAAGGCCGTACGATGCAATCAAACGGTCCAATTCTTTCACTAGGAAGTCAAATGCTTGGCAACAATCGTTCCTTGCAAATTGTGCTGATTGGTCAGACCATTTACATTCTTGGTGTTGGTGAGGACGTTACACTTCTAAAAACGATTTCTCAAGGTGAAGAGTATATGCATTTACTCGAAAGCTTTGAAGATCCAGGTGAACCGGTATCTCAGAAATGGATGAATGTAGATACCTCTAAATTAAATTGGAAGTCCGTTTTTCAAAAACATTTGAAATCGATGCAAAAGGATCATGGAGAGGAGTAGTAAGATGCTAAAAAAACTAGCTTTGCTTGTTCCGCTCCTTACAATAGGTATTTTCTCAATGACCCATGGTGCAGAAGCGGCTACACTTCTTCCTGGCATTGATATAGGTGATAGTAGTGACCCTAATAAAGTTTCCAATACATTAAGGATTATTTTATTAATCACGGTTTTGTCTATCGCACCAGCCATTTTAATCCTAATGACTTGTTTTACTAGAATTGTCATTGTATTAGGTTTTGTACGTAATGCCTTGGGAACACAAATGATTCCACCAAATCAGGTATTGATTGGACTAGCTTTATTTATGACATTTTTTGTGATGGGCCCGACTTTTACGGAAGTTAATCAAAATGCCCTACAACCATTTATGGACGGGAAAATGTCACAGGATGAAGCTTATAAGGCCGCCAGTATCCCCATGAAAGAATTCATGGCCAAGCAGACACGTGAAAAGGATTTAGCTTTGTTTTTGGATTATGCCAAATTGGACAGACCCAAAAAGGTGGAAGAAATTCCATTAAGAGCTTTAGTCCCTGCCTATGCAATCAGTGAATTAAAAACGGCGTTTCAAATGGGATTCATGATTTTTATCCCGTTTTTAGTGATTGATATGATCGTGTCGAGTGTTCTCATGTCGATGGGTATGATGATGCTGCCACCGGTGATGATTTCATTACCGTTTAAAATCCTATTATTTATCTTGGTAGACGGATGGCATTTAATCGTTGAATCACTGCTCAGGAGTTTTTAAAAGGAAGTGTTAACATGACCACAGAAACAGTTTTGAAAATTGCTCAAGAATCTATTTATACGGTTTTAATCGTGATTGCTCCTGTTGTAGGTGTGGCACTTGTTGTCGGATTAATCATTAGTATTTTCCAAGCGGCCACTCAGATTCAAGAACAAACCTTAGCATTTGTACCAAAAATTGTAGCAGTGTTTTTGGCCATATTATTTTTCGGTTCATGGATGTTGCGTCACGTGGTGGAATTTACCCAACACCTTTTAGGTAACCTTTCCAACTATATCGGGTAGGTGATGCAAATGGATGGTTCACTTTTATGGAGCTTTTTACTCATCTTTGTAAGGGTTACATCATTTATGGTTTCAGCTCCGATTTTTTCAGGGCGGCAAATTCCGACGCCATTTAAGATTGGTTTGAGCGCTGTTCTTAGTATTTTATGTGCCGGCTTAGTAAAGGAGCCGATCGTAGATCCCCCCCAATCGCTGCTATTTATTCTAATCTTAAAGGAAGTACTCGTTGGGATTGTATTGGGGATGATTGCCACGATCATGTTTTCAGCTGTTCGATTTGCAGGGTCACTTTTGGATTTGCAAATTGGATTCTCAATGGCCAGTTTATTTGATCCCACGTTTCAAACAAGTACACAGCTCACCGGGAGCTTCAAAAATATTTTAGCGATTTTATTTTTACTGACAACAAACGGGCATCATTTATTGATTCAAGGAGTTCTGGCCAGTTTTGATTGGGTGCCGCTTAAAGCTACTGTTCCAGCTTGGATGGATGGAAGAATCTCGACTTTCATTTTACAGTGTATCATTCAAATGTTTATGATTGGTTTCATGATGGCAGCCCCGATATTAGGAACGATGTTTGTGGTTGATATTGGCATCGGGATTATTTCGAGAACAGTGCCACAAATGAATATTTTAACTGTAGCTCCGCCATTAAAAATGTTGTTACACTTTATGATGTATATTTTTCTTTTACCAAGTTTTTTTTACTTGTTGAAAATTCTATTTGATAACATGTATAGTTCCATGTCATCAATTTTAAATATTATGGGGGCTTAGGCATGCTGCTTCGTTTAGATTTGCAATTGTTTTCTGGTGAAAAAACGGAAAAAGCAACGCCCAATAAACGACGGGAAGCAAGGAAAAAAGGTCAGGTAGCAAAAAGTAATGAGGTTACTTCAGCCATGATCTTAATCCTCTCATTCGGCGTACTGTTAATTTTCGGGAAAACCATGGTAGAGGGTTGTTTAAATATTTACCGCCAAAGTTTTCATGAGTATATGCTTTGGGACCTTTCGATTTCAAGTGTTGCGTTAATGTTTAATCAGTTATTATGGCAATCGGTGAAGTTAGTCGCTCCCATCCTGGCTGTTGCCATGGTTGCCGCTGCTGTAGGAAATTATATGCAGGTTGGCTTTATGTTTAATTTTGAATCCTTGAAATTTAACTTTAGCAAAATGAATCCGCTAACCGGATTAAAAAATATGTTCTCGATGAGATCACTAGTGGAACTTCTGAAGGCTATGCTAAAAATATCGATTATTTCTAGTGTGGTATTTATGATAATTTGGAAGCAGAAGGACCAATTATTAATCGTTGGCCAAAAAAGCATTTATGATTTTGCTAGATTAATAGGATCTTTGGTTATTGAAATTGGACTAACTGGTGCTGGAAGTTTGGCTGCTATTGCAGCCGCAGATTATCTATATCAAAAACTTTCCTTTGAAAAAAAGATACGGATGTCTAAACAGGATATTAAAGATGAATATAAGAAAACGGAAGGGGATCCGCATATCAAAGGGCAACGTAGGGCAAAGCAGAGACAGATGTCGATGAATCGTATGATGCAGGAAGTACCAAAGGCAGACGTGTTGATTACAAACCCTACCCACTTTGCTATTGCGATCCGCTATGATATCGCAACAATGGATGCGCCTCAAGTGATCGCAAAAGGTCAAGATTATGTGGCGTTAAAAATGAAAGAAATTGCAAAAGAACATAAAGTGATGACAGTAGAAAATCGACCGCTTGCAAGAGCGCTGTTTGCTGCAGTTGAAGTGGGAGATTCGATTCCGGAAGAATTGTTCAATGCAGTTGGAGAAATTTTGGCTTATGTTTACTACCAAGAAGGTCGGTATAAGGAGATGATGAGATGAAGGCAAAAGACATATCGGTTTTGCTTGTCGTAATATTAATTGTTACGATGATGATTATACCACTGCCAACAATGTTACTGGACTTTTTATTAATTATAAACATCTCCATATCATTACTGATCCTGTTGGTAGCAATGAATACAAAAGAACCATTGGAGTTTTCCATTTTCCCTACAGCTCTATTACTTACAACGCTGTTTCGTCTAGCTCTGAACGTTTCAACGACGCGTTCCATTTTATCAAAAGCAGATGGTGGTCATGTTATTGAAACGTTTGGTTCGTTTGTAATCGGGGGAAGTCCAGTTGTTGGTTTTGTCGTGTTCTTGATTCTTGTCGTGATCCAGTTCATTGTCATCACGAAGGGATCGGAAAGGGTGGCAGAGGTCGCTGCCCGCTTTACGTTGGACGCGATGCCAGGTAAACAAATGAGTATCGATGCTGATATGAATGCCGGACTAATCAGTGAACAGGACGCCCGGCAACGACGCAGAAAAGTAGAACAAGAAGCTGATTTCTACGGTGCCATGGATGGTGCGAGTAAATTTGTTAAAGGGGACGCCATTGCTGGTATCATCATCCTGTTAATTAACGTCATCGGTGGATTTATCATTGGTATCGTGATTCATGGAATGGGTTTTACTGAAGCGGCAAGCACCTTTACCCTGTTATCTGTAGGTGATGGTCTTGTCAGTCAGGTGCCAGCCTTACTGATTTCAACTGCTACCGGTATTACGGTAACCCGTGCCGCTTCTGACGGTAATCTGGGCACGGACATTGTCACACAAATCTTTAATTATCCAAAGCTGCTGTACATTGTTGCAGGAACGATTTTTCTGTTTGGATTATTCACGCCAATTGGATTGGTATTAACCATTCCAGTGTCAGGATTATTGGCCTACGGGGCCTATTCCATGAAAAAATCCATGGATAAGGAACAGCAGCAACATGAACAAGCAGAAATGGAAGAGGCGGAGGAAGATGTTCGGAGTCCAGAAAAAGTCATCAACCTGCTTCAACTCGATACTTTAGAGTTAGAAATCGGTTATGGGCTTATTCCATTAGCGGATCAAAAACAAGGCGGGGATATTCTCGATCGGATTGTGATGATTCGAAGGCAATTTGCGATTGAACTGGGGTTAGTTATTCCAACCATTCGGATTCGCGATAATCTCCAGTTACCGCCAAATGAGTATGTTCTGAAATTCCGCGGATCAAAAATTGCTTCCGGTGAAGTGTATCTCGATCACTTCTTAGCCATGACTCAAGGAGCAGATGCTACCGGCATTAATGGTATTCAGGTTATTGAACCTGCCTTTGGTTTACCGGCCATTTGGGTTAATATAGAGGAGAAACAAAAAGCTGAACTCATGGGGTACATGATTGTTGATCCACCATCTGTTATTGCTACCCATTTGACAGAAGTATTAAAACGTTATGCATTTGAGTTATTAGGAAGAGAAGAAACAAAAGAGCTCATTGAAAATATCAAAGAAACACATCCTAATCTTGTGGAAGAGCTTGTACCAAATTTACTGTCAGTTGGCGATATTCAAAAGGTATTGCAGAGTCTGCTTCGTGAACAGATCTCTATCCGTAATTTACCGACGGTTTTTGAAACATTGGCTGATTACTCACAATATACGAAAGAGCCACGGGTGCTTACAGAGTATGTTCGCCAATCCTTAACGCGCCAAATCACAGAGCAATTTGCCGAGCAAGGTGTTATTCAAGTTTTGACGGCTGGGGCAACATTGGAAAAAGGTATCTCAGATTCCATTCAGCAATCAGAAGCAGGAGTTTACTATTTATCAATGGATCCAAACCTGTCGAGAAGAATCGGCGAAGAATTACAGCATGAAATCAGCCGGGTCATTCAAGCTGGCGGTCAGCCTATTTTCCTCACAAGTCCAAACATTCGGATGTATTTAAAACAATTTGTCGATAAAATCATGCCTACCGTGCCTGTCTTGGCATATACAGAGCTTGAGCCGGATGTTGAGATCCAAAGTATTGGAGTGGTTAATATATGAAAACAAGAAAAATAATAGCCGACACGATGCCCCTTGCCTTAAAAAAGGTAAGGCAAGAACTAGGGGAAAATGCTATCATCGTCAATACTAGGGTGATCAAATCCGGTGGTTTGTTAGGCCTGTTTACTAAACAAAAATATGAGGTAACAGCGTATTCAATTGATAAAAACCAAAGTGAAGAAAAAGAGGTTCTGCCAAAAACGGAACCACCAAAGAAGGATCCTGTTGAGGTCAATCGGGAGGAGCAAGAACCTTTAAATTCGGGTTTCCATAAAAAACCGCAAAATTTATATCAGTTTTACTCTCAGCAACCTTCAAAGCCTGAAGCCATCATTCCTCCAACTCCCGCCGTCGAATCAACTAAACATGATACGACGATGTTGGATGAATTGACCAGCCTAAGGAAAATGATGATGACTTTCATGATGGGAGAAAATCAAGGAAACGTTCGACCAGCTGCTCTATCAAAGATTGTAGAGCATTTGAAAAAACAAGGTGTTGAAGAAACTGTAGTGGAACACATTGTTTCAACCATTATGAAAAAATATGATTCCTTAAACGAATTAACAGAAGCTACCATTAAAACTGAAATTCTTACTATCATAATAGATCTAATTATCAAACGTGTTCCGAAAACGTTTGCGATTTCCGATCAGACACGGATTATTAATGTGATTGGCCCAACGGGAGTCGGCAAAACAACCTCCATAGCTAAACTGGCGACTGAGCAGGTGTTAAAGCAAAAACGGAAAGTGGCCATGATTACAACGGATGTTTATCGAATTGGAGCGGTTGAACAATTAAAAACGTATGCAGGCATTTTAAATGTTCCAATTGAAGTTGTTCGTTCCGGGGATGAATTAGCGAGTACCTTGGACAAGCTGAAGAACTACGATCTCATTTATATGGATACAACTGGACGAAATTATAAGGAAGAAAAAAACAGAGAATCCATCAAAGAGTTTTTATTTCATCCGCCTGAAAGTGACAATTATCTGGCCATCAGCTTAACAACCAAATATGAGGATTTGCGTGTATTACTTGATGAATTTTCAAAGAGTCCGGTTCAAAAATTAATATTTACGAAAGCGGACGAAACCTCAAGCTACGGCACCGTTTTAAATATAGCCTATCAGTATTCGTACCAATTAGCTTATATCACCACGGGACAAAGTGTACCAGAGGATATTATTACTGTTGATGCAGAAAGTCTAGCGAAGAATTTGGTCGGAGAGGAAAATTAAAATGGATCAGGCACAAAGTCTTCGAGAAAAGATGAATCGTCTCCAGGCCGAGCGTCCACGACAACTGCAGGATCCCCTACAGAAAACCCAATACCAACACCATCCTTCATCACGTGTTATTACGATTACTAGTGGGAAGGGTGGAGTTGGAAAATCTAATTTTTCTCTTAACTTTGCACTTGGGTTAAAGGCAGAAGGAAAAAAGGTCGTGATCCTGGATCTCGATTTATCAACCGCTAATCTTAACATTCTGATGGGGATCTCGCCCCGCTACTCGTTGGCTAATGTCCTTTATGATCAAATAAGGATTTGGGATGTCATTGAGAAAGGGACGGAAGGAATTGAGTTTATACACGGCGGCTTTGATTTGCAGCATTTAATGAACTTTGATCAAAGCAAGCTCGATTATTTCTGGAATCAATTAAATGAGCTTCAATCCTACGCAGATTATATTTTACTTGATACAGGTGCCGGAATTTCCAAAGAGTTAGTCGATTTTATTTTAGCATCAGATGAAACCATTATGGTGGCAACGCCGGAGCCGACATCGATTGCCGATGCATATACGGTTTTGAAAACGGTTATGAGCTATACCACAGAGCAGCCAAAGCTCCGTCTGGTCATCAATCGTGCACAAACGTATCAAGAGGCAGTAGAGACATCCAGAGCTTTCCAGCATGCCTGTAAAACCATATTAAAACTGGAGATTCAGACATTGGGTTATTTGCTTGAAGATCTACATGTTCGCCAATCGGTTAAAGCTCAAAAGCCGTTTCTGGTGATGTATCCAAATAGTACCGCTGCCAAAAATATGAAACAGATCATCTATTCTTATCTGCCTGAGTTTACTCGGTCAGGCCCCTCTTCTTCAAAAGGAATACGGGGATTTTTTGAAAAGATATGGTCCCGTCGTAAATAGATATAAAGGAAGTTTGTAAGATGACAATAAAGTGGAAAATAAGTGCCTCATTAGGACTGATCGCTGGCGTTATCACCTATTTTTTTTCATATACCAATAATACTTGGGTCATGTCTTTATTCTGGTCAGTGATCGGCTTTCTGCTATTTTGTGTCATGGGGGTTTTATTTCAAACACTGTTACAACATTTGAATAATAGTACTCTAACCAATAAAATGGGTCCAGAAGAAAGATCCGAGCCAGTCAATATACAGCCGAGTTCAAATTCAGAAGATTCAATAGAGGAAACAGACTTTCAAAGCATTCCACTGACTGCATTGCATCAAAGTGGGGAAATGCAAGACTCTGAGAAAATCGCAAACACTATTCGTAGTTGGACAGAGTAAAATCAGGAGGGATAACATTTGAGACCTGCTGTTAAAGAAACCATTCCCCATTATCCATTATGGAGAAAATACCGGGAGACTCGTGATTCATTATTACAGGAAAATCTCATTAAGCAATATGGTCATTTGGTAGAACAGATGGCAAATAAATTAAGTATGACGATTCCACAGCGTATTATACCTAAAGATGACTTAGTTGGCTTAGGATACATTGGATTAATTGAAGCAATTCAAAAATTTGATTATTCAAAAGGCTATCAATTTGAAACCTATGGACTTTGGCGAATCAAGGGGGCTATGTTGGATGGAATCCGGAAAATGGATTGGATCCCCCGCGGTTTGAGGGACAAAGCAAAAGCATTAAATAACGCCTACCGTCATTTGGAACAAACTTTGATGAGATCACCATCTGAGGAGGAATTGAGTCAGTTTTTAAACATTTCTCTTGAAGAGGTGGATCATACGATGGCGGCCGTTTCCTTATCAACCATGTTATCTTTGAATGAACCTGTTAATGCTAATGAAGATGAGGGGAAGCAACAAAGTAGAGTGGACCAAATCTGCGACGATTCTATAAAACCTCATGAAAGTAATTTACAGAAGGAAGAATTTCGGAAACTGATTGCAGCAAGTATTGATAAAATGCCTGAGAAAGAAAGGCTTGTGGTCTCTTTATTGTATTATGAAGGGCTTTCCCAAGTAGAAATTTCTGAGATTCTAGGTGTGACAAAAGGGCGAATCTCTCAAATCCATTCGCAAGCTATTCTTCGGTTACGCCGTAGCTTTGAAGATAAAGGGTTTTCATTGGATTCATTTATATAATATTTTTGTTGAACACACTCGATTTCTTGATGAGTGTGTATTTTTTTTGGTCAATAAAAGAGTTAAACTTATTTTGATTTCTTCCGATAAAATAAAAAAGAGTATAACTATCAAAATGGATCCAAAAAAATTTTAGGAAGAAATGGTGTTGTCTGTGAAAACAACGTTTGAAACAAATTCACTTTTCAAAATTTATAAGTCACTTTTTGATGGTCACCATGATGCCTGCTTTGCTTTGGATTTGGAAGGTAATTTTATACAAATAAATGATGCTGCGGCCAGACTAACAGGATATTCACAAGAAGAAGCATTGCAAATGTCTTTTGTTTCGTTAATCCATGATCATGATTTGGAAAATACCTTTAAATCCTATAATCAGATATTAAAGGGCAATCGCGAAAATTTTAATGTAACTATTCAGGATAAACAAGGGAACCCTTTGCACCTATCCTTAACGGCTTACCCTATTTATAATGGGAATCGTGTATACGGAATCGTTGGAATTGCCAAGCCCAGGCAAAGGAAACCTGATTTAGAAAATTTATTAGTTGAACAAAATCAAATCCTCGAAATGGTGGCCAAAGGTCGTCCCATTTCAGATATTTTAGACAATATTGTTTTTCTTGTTGAAAAATATATTGATGGCGGTTTGGTTTCCATTCTTCTTAAGGATGAACACCAACCAATCTTACACTTAAGATCAGCACCAAATGTACCTCAAGGTTACAAAGACATTATTAATGTAATGCCTATTGGCCCAGCCGTGGGTTCCTCTGGTACAGCTGCATACTATAATAGAAATATTATTACGGCTGATATTGCCACGGATCTGCTTTGGCGGGATTATCGGGATGATGCATTAAAACACGGTCTTAAATCATGTTGGTCAACGCCAGTTTGTAATAATCAGCATGAGGTGATCGGGGTTTTAGCAATTTATTACCAAAAAGCATTTACTCCTTCAGAAGCGGAGGAGCAAATCATCAGCAAGGCGATTCATCTAACCAGTTTGGTCATTCAGCACTATTTAATTCAAGAAAAAATAAATTACTTGGCCTATCATGATGACTTAACCGGCTTGCCAAACAAGAAAATGTTTGATGAAAAAGTCAATATTGCCATCAATTTATTTAAAAATTCTGAAGGAAAATTGCTTGGATTGATGTATTTTGATTTGGACCGATTTAAACTAATCAACGAATTGCTAGGGTATAAAATTGGTGATCTGTTATTAAAAGCTGTTGCGAAACGAATTACCAGCTGCATTAGAAAAAATGATATACCCTCTAGACAAGGCAGTGATGAGTTCACCATATTGTTAGATCATGTTTCCAAGTCTGAAATTAATCAGATTTCCCAAAGAATATTAGATGAATTTGCTAAACCTTTTTCGATTGAAGGCAATGAAATGTTTATCACCCCTAGTATTGGCATCAGTTTATTCCCATCTGATGGCAAAAATGCGGATGAATTGATTCGAAAAGCGGATGTCGCTATGTATCATGCAAAGCAAGAGGGCAGAAATACTTTTAAATTTTACTCAGAAAGTTTGGATGATAAGAACTTTAACCGTTTGGAAATCGAAACAGAACTTCGGAAAGCGATTGAAAAGAATGAATTTATTCTCCATTATCAACCAATCGTGGATCTGTCCAAAAATGAAATTAAAGGTGTTGAGGCGCTCATTCGTTGGGATCATCCGCATCGTGGAAAGGTTCCGCCTGATCGCTTTATTCCAATAGCCGAAGAAACAGGGATGATCATCCCAATTGGAGAAATGGTTCTTAAAGAAGCGTGCAACCAATTAAAACGATGGCAAGAAAGCGGTTTACCTATGCCATCTATTTCCGTTAATATTTCTCTTCGTCAATTTTATCAAACGGACCTTGTTCCAATGATTCAGCAAATTATTAAGGAAACCAGAATTGACCCCAAATGCTTGACGATTGAAATTACGGAAAGTATGACAATGGATGTTGAAAAGGCCACCAGCATTTTGCATGATTTGAAAAATCTAGGGCTTACGATCTCAATTGATGACTTTGGAACAGGCTATAGTTCCCTTAGTTATTTGAAAAAGTTCCCGATTGACTATTTAAAAATTGATCGCTCTTTTATTCGAGATATTGCTACTAACAAAGATGATGAAAATATTGCAACGACTATTCTGTTAATGGCACACAATCTTGGCTTAAGTGTGATTGCTGAAGGAGTAGAAACAAGTGAGCAGCTCGGGGTACTTAAACAGCATAGCTGTAATGAAGCGCAGGGTTATTTGTTTAGTAAACCATTGTCTGATCAGGAATTACAGCAATTTCTAAATAATGTTTCTTCTAGTCATCTTAAACTTAGAAAATAATATTTTTTGAAACTCTACTTGAAATCATATATAATTCTTTTTATGGAACCCCTAAATTAGGGGTTTCTTACATACTTTACTTAGGTTAGGAGCAAAAAAATGGAAAAAGCACTTATTTTCGGTCATAAGAACCCGGATACAGACTCAATTTGTTCAGCGCTTGTTTACGCTGATTTAAAACAACAGCTTGGTCAAGATGTAGAGCCTGTCCGCCTTGGTCAGGTAAATAGTGAAACACAATATGCATTAAATTATTTTAAGGTGGATGCCCCTCGTCAGGTGGATACAGTAGCCAATGAAGTAAACTCTGTCATTTTAGTAGACCACAACGAACGTCAGCAAAGCGCCAATGATATATCGGAAGTACGAGTGTTGGAAGTCATTGACCACCACCGAATTGCCAATTTTGAGACTAGCGATCCATTATATTACCGCTGTGAGCCGGTTGGATGTACAGCAACGATCTTAAATAAAATGTACAAAGAACATGGCAAGGAAATAAAAAAGGAAATCGCTGGCCTTATGCTTTCTGCGATTATTTCTGATTCCTTATTGTTCAAGTCACCAACCTGCACTGACCAAGACGTAGCAGCAGCTCGTGAATTAGCTGAAATCGCTGGTGTAGATGCTGAAAGCTATGGTCTAGAAATGTTAAAAGCTGGTGCAGACGTACGCGATAAATCAGTCGAAGACCTTTTAACTCTTGATGCCAAAGGGTTTGAAATGGGCTCCAGCAAAGTGGAAATCGCTCAAGTTAATGTGGTTGACGTACAAGATGTACTAGCACGTCAAGCAGAATTAGAGAATGCCATTTCTCAAAAAATTACTGAAAAAAATCTTGATCTATTCCTCTTTGTTGTTACTGACATTTTAACAAACGATTCTGTAGGTCTTGCTTTAGGAAGCAAGACGGATGCAGTAGAGAAAGCTTACAACGTTACGCTTTCTAATAACACCGCTACTCTTAAGGGCGTTGTTTCCCGTAAGAAGCAAATTGTACCAGTATTAACCGATGTATTTAATAAAGGCGTATAAGCCCCTAGTAGAAAAACCGTTTGAGTTTCCGGACTTGAACGGTTTTTTTGTCATTTTGGCAGTTGATCATTTGTTCCTGATTTTCTGCCTTTTTCTGATTCATTAAGAAGAAAGTAAAGGGTTGCTTGGAGCCTATCATGAGTTTATACACGTTGGAGGAAGTGACTCGATAACCTTCCTCAATTTTTAAGGCAAGGTAGTTGGTTCGTTCAAAGATCATCGGACGGATATGATTATCTCCGCTCCTTAAAACCATTTCTATTGTTTATGCCGGGCCAAATGTTAGGGGATATGGGCTTGCACTAGGAAAAAATAAACAGCTATAATGAGGAGTAGTGAAAGGGGGAGGTAGGGTAATGAATCGATGCGGCTGGGTCAATCAAGATCCAATATATATAGATTATCATGATCATGAGTGGGGTGTTCCCGTATATGATGATAGGCTGCTATTTGAGTTTTTAAACTTGGAGGGGGCACAAGCTGGTTTAAGCTGGTATACGATTTTAAAAAAACGGGATAACTATCGAAAAGCGTTTGATGATTTTGTGGCAGAGAAGATTGTTTTATATGATGAGACTAAAATACAAGAGCTTTTACATAATGAGGGAATCGTAAGAAATAAGCTAAAAATTAATGCAGTTATAACGAATGCTAAAGCCTATTTACAAATAGTCGAAGAATTCGGTTCGTTTAGCAAGTATATTTGGTCATTTGTGGATGGAAAGCCGATACAGAATCATTTTATGGAGTTAAAGGACGTTCCAGCCTCTACAGATATTAGCGATCAAATGAGCAAAGCGTTAAAGAAACGAGGATTCAAGTTTGTTGGATCCACTATTTGTTACGCGTTTATGCAGGCATGCGGTATGGTAAATGATCATCTGGTGAGTTGTGACTGCTATGAAAAAACAGCCTTGTTATCAAAATAAAGAAGGTCCGGCACAAATTGTGTCGGACCATTTTATAATTCGAATATCTTATTGTGATGGATTCTCCGCAGAAAAATCTGCTACCGGCAGCGAAATCACTTTGCCGCCAATTTGAACGTGAACGGTATCGTTAAAAATGGCTTTTACAATCCCTTTAAGTGAAATGGTGGAATTAACTGAGATTTTCTTGGATTCAGATTTTTTTGCCATATGAATCAACACCTTTCAAATAATAGTTGGAAATATATATTAAAAAATGGCTCTGTTAAACTTGTCAGTTGATTTCCGCTCCAGGTGCTTCGCTTTCCGTGGGCGTTTCGGCGAGCCTCCTCGGCGCTTGCGCCTGCGGGGTCTCTCCAGAACCGTACTCCCACAGGACATTGATTTTCTTCTTAGAATTCACCCACGCACGAAGGAAATGCGTTAGCATTTTCGAGGAGTCTTCGCACCTTCCGCTACAATCAACAGAGTGTAAAAAATCAACACTGTTCTTTAACACAGCCTAAAAAATAAAAAGCTAAAAAGTTATAATATAGTATTCGAAAAAAAAAGATGATATCCTTCTTTTTCGATGGTGAATTAGAAAAATAATTTTTATAAAATCGGTCATGTTATCATCATTTCTGTAGCCAAGGGGTGTTTGAGCAGGAATTGATATAACATGAACCGTAGTTCAAGTATTACATGTTTCAAACGGTATGTCAATTAAAAACATGAACTATGGTTCAAATTATTTTTTTGTGTTATCATAATCATGAGGTGGTAATATGTCAGAGAAAGAGGACTTGCTGGTAGGTGATTTTCCGTTTGTACCCAAGCAGGAGCGAGCGCAACAAAAGAGAAATGCCCTTATTGAGAGCGGTCGTGTATTATTTGTAACCAAAGGATATGAGCAGACGACGGCAAAGGAAATAGCTGCTCACGCAGGGGTGGCGACTGGAACGTTTTACCGTTATTTTTCGGATAAACGACAGCTTCTTATGTCATTATTAGAAGATAAAATTGAACGGTTTCTTCCTCCTGAGCCAAGTTGGTCTACGCAAGATCCTGTTACTTTGCTGGCAACATTATTGGAAGGTCACGCGAAACATTTGAAGGAATGGGGACTTCAACGGGTCTTACCTGAATTATTACCTAAAGATATAGAGTTAACTGAGGTATTAGAAACGGCCAGAAGGAAAATATTTTCTAATATATTATTAAAATTGCAGGTTGCCCGGGAAAAAGGGCTAACCTGGAAAGATTTAGACTTAGAAACTGTAGCCTGGTCCATTCTGGTTTTGGTGGAAAATGCAACAGAATCTGAAATCAAACAGGGCATCTCGATGAATTATCTTGAAATGGCCAGAGTGATTTGTCGGATGGTTATGCCACCAGAAGCTTTGGAGAGAATCGCTTCTATTGAGACAAATAATGATTGAGAGGACGTTGTTAATTGAATTTGGAGCAAGGAATTGACTTGAAAGAATTGAAGGCATTAAAAGTGGAACTGACCAGATTTATGATGTCCTATAAGTTTGCTTTAGATGAAATGAATACAAAAATTAATATATTAAAAGAGGAATTTAATTTTATTCATGACTATAACCCAATTGAACATGTAAAATCTAGATTAAAGTCCCCTGAAAGTATTTTTGAGAAGGTCTATCGTAAAGGCTATGATTTTTCCTTAGACTCTATTAAAGAACATATTAGGGATATCGCTGGGATTAGGATTACTTGTTCGTTTATCTCAGATATCTATGAACTGAGCAAGATGCTTGCGAATCAAAAGGATATTCAGGTTGTGGACTATAAGGATTATATTCAAAATCCGAAGCCAAATGGTTATCAAAGCCTACATTTGATTTTACAAATTCCAATCTTTATGTCGGATCGGGAAGTTTTAACCTATGTGGAGGTACAAATCCGCACCATTGCTATGGATTTCTGGGCCAGCCTTGAACATAAGATTTATTACAAATACAACGAAGAAGTCCCAAGCCATATGATCGCCGAACTCAAAGAAGCAGCTGTCATGGCCAATCAATTAGATCAAAAGATGGAACGGCTTCACAAAGAAATATCCATCCTAAAACAAGCAGAACAAGAAAAAGAAGAAGAACACCTATTCTTAGACCTGCAGCCAGAAAACCTAAAACTGCCACCATTCATTGATAACATCCTAAAAAACAACAAACCAGAAAAATAATACCGCCTAAGAAACCCAGCGCCCGTCACAACAAACGTGACGGGCGCTTTTTGGTTAAGTATTTTGTGTAAATTCATTTGGTGACTTTTTGGTGCCTGTCACCACCCGTGTACATTTGTGTGTCTCCAGCGGACATGTAAAATTCAGGTTGAAAGGCCCTTTTTTTCGGATTGGGGAAAAATTGATTATTTTTTATTGACATTATAGGGTAGGGGGGTATAGTATAAAAGCATAAGATAAATGATAAGACCGAAACGGTTTAAATAGGGGGTACTATATATGTTAAAAGAAGTACAGCTACCAATTGTTGGGATGACGTGTGCGGCTTGTGCGACGCGAATTGAAAAGGGGTTAAATAAGATCACCGGGGTTGAGGAGGCCAATGTGAATTTGGCGCTTGAGAAGGCTACGGTCAAATTTGATTCCGAAGCGACGAATGTTGATCAGGTTATTCATAAGATACAGGATCTTGGTTATGATGTGTTAATGGAACAAGAGGAGGCAGCCATTAGCCATCGCGAAAAGGAGCTGGAGAAGCAAAAGGGAAAGTTTATATTTTCGCTGATTTTATCCTTCCCACTTTTATGGGCGATGGTTAGCCACTTTGAATTCACGTCTTTTATATATTTGCCAGATCTGTTCATGAATCCTTGGTTCCAATTTTCACTCGCCACACCAGTTCAGTTTATTATTGGAAAGCAGTTTTACGTAGGCGCATTTAAAGCTTTGAAAAACGGCAGTGCCAACATGGACGTTTTGGTTTCACTGGGTACTTCAGCTGCGTACTTTTACAGTCTGTACCTGTCCATTGATGCAGCGTTCGGGTCAGGCGGGAATATGCCAGATCTTTACTTTGAAACTAGTGCCGTGCTGATTACCCTAATCATTTTAGGAAAATTATTTGAGGCTCGAGCTAAAGGCCGGTCTTCTGAAGCAATCAAGAAGTTAATGGGTCTTCAAGCGAGAACCGCCAATGTGTTAAGGGATGGAAACGAGCAGGAGATTCCATTAGAAGAAGTGATGGTGGGAGACATCATTTATGTTAAGCCAGGTGAAAAAATCCCGGTTGACGGTGAAATCATTGAAGGTCGTTCCGCCCTAGATGAATCCATGATTACAGGTGAAAGTGTCCCAGTCGATAAAACCGTTGGCGATCCTGTCATTGGCGCCACTATTAATAAAAATGGCTTTCTAAAAATGAAAGCAACTAAAGTTGGAAAAGATACCGCATTAGCACAAATCATAAAAGTCGTAGAAGAGGCACAAGGTTCCAAGGCACCTATTCAACGACTGGCAGATAAAATATCCGCAATCTTCGTCCCAATCGTTGTCGGAATTGCTGTTGCTACATTTCTTATCTGGTTTATCTGGGTAGATCCGGGGAACTTTGCCGAAGCATTGGAAAAGATGATTGCTGTACTTGTGATTGCTTGTCCTTGTGCCTTGGGCCTTGCCACACCAACATCGATCATGGCTGGTTCAGGCCGGGCCGCTGAGTTTGGCGTCTTGTTCAAAGGTGGCGAGCATTTAGAAATGACTCACCGCATTAACACTGTAGTTTTAGATAAAACCGGTACCGTGACAAACGGAAAACCACAGTTAACGGATATTTTCGTGGAAAATGACTTTTCGGAGGTTGAGTTTTTACAATTAGTTGGATCTGCAGAGAAGCAATCAGAGCATCCGTTAGCAGAAGCCATTGTCAGTAAAATCACCGAGAACGGCATCGATTTAGTGGATGTCGCCGAGTTTGAAGCCATACCGGGGTATGGGATAAGAGCGATAGTTAATAACCATGAGATTCTTGTTGGTACCAGAAAATTAATGAAAAAATATGACATTGAATTTGAAACGGCTGCTGAAAAAATGGTCACTCTTGAAGAGAGCGGAAAAACAGCCATGTTAGTTGCAATCGATGGGAAAATGGCAGGAATCGTTGCTGTTGCCGATACAGTAAAAGAAACGTCAAAAGCAGCCATCAAAAAATTAAAAGACATGGGCCTTGAAGTGATCATGATGACAGGTGATAATGGGCTAACCGCCAACGCAATTGCAAAAGAAGTCGGAGTTAACGCTGTTATTGCTGAGGTACTACCAGAAGGAAAGGCAGCTGAGGTGAAAAAGCTGCAGGCGCTAGGAAAACGAGTGGCCATGGTGGGCGATGGCATCAATGATGCACCGGCCCTAGCGATTGCCGATATTGGCATGGCGATTGGCACTGGGACTGATGTTGCCATGGAAGCCGCTGATATTACCTTAATGCGCGGGGATTTGAACAGTATTGCTGATGCGATTTACATGAGCAAGAAAACCATTCAAAACATTAAACAAAATCTATTTTGGGCATTTGGCTATAATACACTGGGAATTCCGATTGCCGCAATCGGATTACTAGCACCTTGGCTGGCCGGTGCAGCCATGGCATTTAGCTCCGTATCGGTTGTACTAAATGCACTAAGGCTCCAAAGAGTAAAACTGGATCAATAGTAACCAAAAGGGGTTGGGAAATGATGAAGAAATGGGCAATTGCAGCCATTGTATATGTACTGGTGTTAATGGGGGGGTTTACAGCTTATGACCAATTCTTTAAAAAAGATAGTGAAGCAAGCTCACATAAGATGTCTGACGCCAAACATGATGCCACTAATGAGCACGAGCATGAAGGAGGTGATGAAACAACAAGTGAAGTAAAAACCAATTTTGTCTATGACAAAGGGAAGATCATCATTCAAATAACAGATAAAGACGGTAAAGCTGTTGACCAATTAAAGGTCAATCATGAAAAACTACTGCATTTAATTGTCGTTGATGACCATCTTGATCAATATTATCATTTGCACCCTAAAAAAGTGGAAAAAGGCAAGTTTGAGATTTCTCATAGCTTTAAAGATGGTTCGTATAAAGCATTTGTTGATATTAAGCCGGAGAACTTAAGTTACCATGTTACTCCGATCTCCTTTACAGTAGGGAAACAACAGGAAAGTCACAGTCATGCTCAGTTGCAAGCAGAGGAAATCTTCACGAAAACGATTGATGGAAAAAATGTTGAAATGGTCTTGAGTGCCCAGGAGGCAGGGAAACCAGTCACCCTCAAATTCAATTTGGATCAATCTACACTTGAACCCTATTTAGGTGCAGCTGGTCACGTAGTGATTCTTGACGAAGCGGCAAATCAATACTTGCACGTACATCCGCATAATGAGCAGGAGCCTATTTTTGAGACAGAATTTGCAAAACCAGGAATCTATAAAATTTGGGCTGAATTTAAACAAGAAGGGAAGGTAAGGGTATTCCCATTCGTTATCAAAGTGAAATGACCAACGTGCACAGTTTCGTCATGTATTACCGTACGGGGGTATGATATAATGGGAAAAAAGGAGGCCGGATCATATGTCTACAGGATTGGAGAAGGATGATCAAGTAAGCGGTGAAGCTTGTTGCGACCATGAAAATGGTGAACGGAAAAGTCACCATTCAGATAAAGTGAAAAGTAACTTAATTACCAGATTGAATCGCATTGAAGGCCAAATTCGCGGGATTAAAGGGCTAATTGAAAAAGACACATATTGCGATGAAGTGATTCACCAAATTTCAGCGACACAATCTGCTCTTAATAGCGTCGCAAAAATCTTGCTTGAAGGCCATATGAAAAGCTGTGTGATTGAACGGATTCAAGAAGGGGATCTCGAAGTTCTTGATGAGGTTCTTGTCACGATTGAAAAATTAATGAGAAAGTAGAGGAATGTTCATAATGGAAAACGTTACATTAACGGTAAAAGGTATGTCTTGCGGTCATTGTGTAAAAGCCGTAGAAGGCAGTGTCGGAAAACTTGCAGGCGTTAAAAAAGTAGAAGTGAAATTGGAAAAAGGCTTAGTGGACGTAGAGTTTGACTCTAATGCTGTATCCCTTGCTACAATCAAAGAAACGATTGATGATCAAGGCTACGATGTAGAATAAAAAAAAGACTCCTGTTCTAAAGTAGAATAGGAGTCTTTTTTTCATTTTGAAATGGAATGGGATGTTGGAATCTTTGAACCTTCGGGAACAAGCAGCAAAATAGCACCGCCAATAATGAACAGAACGATAAGGCTGAAAACACCGCTGTTAGTATTGCCAGTCATTTGTGCGGTTACTCCGACTAAAAATGGTCCTAAAATCGCCGCGAATTTATAAAAGATACTATAAAAACCGAAAAACTCGTTGGCACTTTCTTTCGGAACCAGTTTAGCAAAATAGGATCGGCTTAACGCCTGAATCCCCCCCTGCGAGGATGCCACCAACATGGCCAGAATCCAAAAATCCAAGACAGTTTTTAAAAAGTAAGCATAAGTACAGATAATAACATAGACAAAAATTCCGACCAGCAGCATTGTTTTGCCTTTAAATTTATCGGCAAGCCGTCCATAAAGAATAGCAAACGGGGCGGCGACAACCTGAGTGGCAAATAAGATGATTAACAAATTCGTAGAATCGATTCCCAAATCTGACCCATAGGCGGTTGACATCGTGATTATCGTATTAACCCCATCAATATAAAAGAAATAAGCAATTAAAAATAGAAATAAAGGACGATACAATTTGATTTTTTTGAACGTATCAAACAACTGTTTAAATCCATTGGAAATCGGGTTTGGAACACGTTCTTTATAATAGATTTGCTTTACATTTTTTAACATGGGGATCGTAAATAGGCCCCACCACAACGCCGTAATGGCAAAGGAGATTTGACTAGCAACTGTTACTGATAATGGCAATATGTTTTGCTGAGATAAGACAATCAAGGCAATTCCGATGATGAATGGGATTGTGCTGCCAATGTAGCCCAGTGCAAAGCCTTTGGAGGAAATATTATTCATCCTCTCTTCTGTCGTCACATCAACAAGAAAAGCATCATAGAAGATGTTCGTACCGCCAAATCCAATGACCGTTAGCATATAGCAGATTAAGAGAATCAGCCATTGTTGGCTTGGAACAACCGCGAGCATAAAGGTGAAAATAATACCAAGGGCAAAGAAAAAGGTGAAGAATTTCTTTTTAAAACCTCTAAAATCGGCGATACTGCCCAGAACAGGTGCACAAATGGAAATTAATAGCGTGGCAATCGAATTGGCATATCCCCAATAAGCAGTCGAGGTTGCAGCCGCAATTCCGGCTCCTTTTGCAGCAGCCTTGAAATATAACGGGAACACTGCTGTTGTGATGAGGATGGAGTAGGCGGAGTTGGCCCAATCATAAAACACCCAGCTTTTTTCTTGCTTGGACATTCGGCTCATCGTTTTTCCTCCTTTATGGATTTATAGTTGTAAAATTTCCTCGATCACTTTTCCATCAGTGTCACCTAAGCTAACACCCAGGAGCCTTGCAAGGGTGGGACCTTCATCAACTAACCTTGCATGCGGCAGAGTAATGTGTTGAATTCCTTTGCCGGCCGCCATGAAAATGGTTCCATACTCCTCCTTGTCTGGTGAATAACCATGGGTGGCCAGGGTGTACTTTTTATCAATATGGGCCACTTCTTTGGTGATCTCTTTGATATATTCCCCCTCATAGTCTTCTAAAAAATAATAACCCCGCTGTGCTTCCAACATAAAAGCACATGCGCCATCAGCCCCTTTTGCAGAGGCTTGTTCTCCTGTTAAAAACGATTCAATTCCCGAATCAGGTTCTTGAATCCATTTTTCTAACAAGGTTTTCAGGATGGAATAAGTCTCTTGGTCATGGCGGTTTTTAAGATAAATATATGCCGATCCATCACAGGTTTTGCAGTAGGCCTTCCAATCTATTAATTTGCCTTTAGGATTGACCTGGATGAGCTGGTGTTGTTTAAATAAAACATTAGGACTGACAGCTTTATTTTCATCCAAAGCACTATGGTCTCCCAATAGAACAACAGTGGAGTTTTCATAGATTCCGCTTTCTTTAAGGGCTTCTAGAATCCTGCCAAGCCGCTCGTTGTGCCGGTAAATAGCGGCGATGGCTTCCTCTGATGAAAAACCGTGATCATGGCGTTTAGAGTCTAAATCGGTAAAATGAACCATTAAAAGGTTAGGTTTCTTCGTCATAATAGTGTCCACTGTTGATTCCAAGACAAAGTCGTCCAGTTCTGGCTGACTAAGGCCTTTGCGGATATGTCCGAATTTTTTATTTAACTCCCATTGATAGCGGGGAGTGCCACTCATAAGCGAGACAAGGATTTGATTTTGCCATGGGCGGTTTGCGAAGATCTCAGGCATATTATAGTCAATCTCCGCTTTCCCGGTGATCGGCCACAACAGGGCGGCGGTTGTCATGTTTGCTTTTTTCACCTCATCATAGAGGGTGGTCCCTTTGATGGATTCTCTGAACCAATTCCAATCGGGGGATGTTCGTCCGGGCTGTAGTAGCGTATTATTGATGACGCCATGACGGTTTGGATAGTTCCCGGTCACGAGGGTGGCATGACAAGGATAGGTGACAGATGGATAAATCGAATCCACCTTTTCAATATAAGCACCTGTTTTTAAAATAGTTTGAAAGTGTGGTAGTTCCCTGATGATAGGAAAATCCAGCGCAGAAAGGCAATCGAACGAAATAATAATTAAGTGCTCAGTAAGTCGTTTCATCGAAAAACCTCCGAATTGAGTAGCAGGTAACTTAATTGTACTATAACTGGCATTAGGTCTGTTACAGAATATTTATAATGTTTTTAAAACAATGATCATTTGAGAAGAGTGCTGTTGATCCTTGTCCTCGATAAGGAGAGTAAACCAAGATTGTTATTGGTTTCAATGATGGTCTTTCCGTTCAGCAACTGGTAAGATAATTCATCAGTCCAGATAAAGGGTTGATCTGGATCACCTTTGATTCTAACAATGTTGTAGTTTTTGGTACATATCCGCTTTATGATTTTGTTTTTACGTTCCGAGGTGTTCCAGGTAATGACCAGTTTCAAAAATAAACCCCACAATCCAGAAAAACTCATATTTTTCAATGGACTGCTGGTGAATTGATAAATGGGAAGTTTCCTACCATCATTAAAGGTTACGATTGAATGGACAGCTGTTGCATAATGGACATCTCCGGATAGAATAATGAGCGTTGATGGAATCCAGTTTGCTGTTTGTTCTAAAAAAGTGGTGAAGCCTTGCCCGTTATATTTCCATGCTTCGAAATCAAAGGTAGTCTGGACTTCAACTCCCAATACCCGTAATGGATAAACACCTTTATGTAAAAATGATTCAATCAGTCCCATTCCATAAACGGGTGTTGCTGAAACGATGATCAGTGGAGTGTTGCTTTGCCAGCCGCTGTCTCGAACTTTATTGGTAATGTTTCTCCAGCCGCGTTCGCTTAACAGCAGGGGAGTACTTGCTGTTTCTTCCATCACTTTGCCCATTTTTACAGGAGTTGGGGTAGGATCATCCTCCCTCTGGGTTCTAGTGTCAAGAAAGACCGCTTTTGGATAAGTTGGCGCGACATAATCCCATGAATTGAAATTCAATAGAGTTTCTATCCAAGATTGATATGATTCGGAAAATATTTTGGGTGATTTCAGATAGGATTTAATTGTTTTGATAAATGAGTGATCAAACGAATCTGGATCATTGCCCCAGCCCTGGAAGGCCCAATAGGCTGTTAACCCATTGGCAATGACATGTCTCCCCAAGGGGCTGTTGGTATAGACGTTGTTTTTCCAAGACTCGGAAAGATTCCAATCATCTGTTATGTCATGATCGTCAAATATCATATAGGTCGGAATATTGGCCAACAAACGTCTTACTTTGAAGAGAGTTTCTTGGAAGGAAACCAGTGCCTCCTGTTGTTCCATATATTTTTGGTACAGTCTATTTCTTTCTGCCCTGTGCTCCTTATCTGAATTGTTGTCAGGAGGAAAAGTAAAATGGATGATCTTCTCCTGTTCTGCTTCTTCAAACGAATGGAATAAGTGGAGTGCTTGGGCAGTCTCCCATAAAGCAGGGCTCCAGGCTAATAAGTACATGGCCGCAAACTCGCCGAGCTCCATTAAATGGTTTTCAGCATGATTGGAAGTAAATTGACAGAAATTTTCCGTGATGTATTGCCGCCCATTTAATTGCTGGAGCCGTTCTTGGAATAGGGGAAGCTTTAGGGTACTGTCAATCTCTTCTAAGGGTTCTAGTTCTCCAATTAATTCCTTGCTAAACGTTGTAATCGTCCGGAAGATCGGATGAGCCACGTCGTCTGCGTAAATTTGGTCTCCCATTAAAAAGAGAGAATCGGGGCGTTTCTCAGGTTTGTTATAAGATTCAGCCATGATAGCATCAGCTAGCGATAAGGCATCATCCTCTTCACCATGCAACTTGCGACAGGAGCCGTAAAAAATGGTAGACTCCTTTTGATTTTTTATAAAGAAGGTAGGATATTTGAGCGAACCATAAACAATGGAGTAAGGATGATTAGGCGATAGTAAATTTAAGCTCTCAAGGGAATGTTGATGTTCACCATCATAAAAATGCAAGTTATAACCAATTAACTCTTCGAAGGGAAAAGTCGGTTCCTTTGGATAGAGGCTAAGCAGGTAAATAAACAGTCTTTTTCCTAATTGAATAGATTTTACTTTAAGGCCAGTCTCAAGAAGTATGTAGTTGAACGCTTCCTTCTCATCAGTATAAGTAATTTGATAAAAATCAGTTGTGATCTCAACCATTCGGCTTGTTGCTACCCACAAACAGACACGTCCTTCCTCGCACCTGCGAACAATCGGCCCTGCAAGTAATAATGGAAAATCTGCTGTCTTCACTTTTCCACCTCTTTTACGTTCATTCATCCTGTCTTTGTTTTAGTATATCGTACCATCCCTAATGATAGTTGTCATAATTTTGCCAATTGTACTATGAGATTCAGCCGTTTTTAAGGATTATACTAAATGTAGTATATTTCCAAATATGTTTGTTATAGCTGTTTTTTCCGAAAAACCATTAAGAATTTGGAGGGGCATTTTTATGAAGACGTTGCTTGTTTATTGCTCATCCCATGGTACTACAGAAAAGGCTGTAAATGTTCTTTGTGAGCACTTGGAAGGAGAAGTGCTTGCCGTTGATTTAAAACGGGATAAAGTGTTTTTCGATTTGCAAGATTTTGAAGGGGTTATTATCGGCGGATCGATTCATGCAGGAGAAATTCAATTAAAGATTAAGAACTTCATTAAAAAACATCATGATGAACTAATAGAAAAAGAACTGGGGTTATTCCTGTGTTGCATGAATGACGGCGAAGTAGCTATGGAACAATTTAATCACGCATTTCCACATGATTTAAGAAAAAATTCTATAGCAATGGGCCTATTTGGCGGTGAATTCCTCGTCTCCAAAATGAACTTCCTAGAAAGACAAATCGTCAAAAAAGTCGTCGGCATCACCGCTGAACAATCCAAACTCGACATTCCTGCCATCATGGAATTCGCCATGCGCTACAACTCCGTCAAAGTCCCTGTATAATAGGTGTGCGTTAACAGGGTCGATTTATAAAGGCTACACGTGTCATACCATATTTGAATAGGAGTCAACCAAAAAACGTTTCTGCGCAAACTTGCAGAAACGTTTTTTGGTGACTATTTGGGTGACAGGCACCATCTGTGGACAAATGTCCTCCTGTGGTGGACACCCTGGGTCATTAACGGTTTAACTGGCTTTTTGGCCGGTTGGTTGTTGTTTTTTGCTGTTTAGTTTTAGGTAGATTGGTATTCCTATTATGGTGATGCCGATTGAAAGAAGGGCATCGGTTGGTGAGTTGATTAGGGTGCTGCCTACGATGTAAAGTGCTCCTAGAGTTGCAATCAGTGGTGTGATTGGGTAAAGTGGCACTTTGTATAGGTTTGTTTCTTCTTTTTCTCTTTTTCGAAGTATAAATACTGCGAAGAAGGCTAATCCGTAAAAGATGAAGACGGAGAACATGGCAATGTCTGATAGTTTGTCAGGGTTGGAGACAAGCATCATGATAATGGCAATGGCCATTTGTGAGATGGTTGCCCCAACCGGCGTTTTGTATTTAGGATGCACATATGACAGTGATTTTGATCCAGGTAAGAAGCCGTCTACAGCCATAGCAAATGGAATCCGCGGAAAGGTTAAAATTTTACCGTTTAAACAACCGAAGATTGACACGAGAATTCCGATTGTAATCAGGTTTCCGCCAACGTTTCCAAATAAAATCGATGCAGCTGTGCTGGCCGCATTCGGACCTAGTTCCACAATCTTGCTTGCTGGCAACACATGCAGCATGGCGATGTTTACCAATATATAAGCAGCAATGACGACTGCAATACCAGTTATAATTGCTTTTGGCAGTGTTTTGCCAGGATTTTTCATTTCGCCGGCCATAAATCCGACGTTCATCCAGCCGTCATAAGCAAATAACGTAGCCAACACGGCAGCACCCATACTGATGGAGTGATGGACACCGCTGCCCATATTGAGAATCTGCACATCGCCTTTGAATATACCAAATACGGCAATCAATACGATCGGAATAAGTTTTCCTATGGTTGAGATATTTTGGATCAATCCACCATATTGAGTTCCTAATAGATTCATAAATCCTAAGAATAAAATTGTTATAATTCCAATAATAGTATAGCTATGCTGGGAATAACCAAATAATCCGGCTACTAATGATCCAAAATACAAACCTAGTGTACCCATTATAGCGGGTCCATAGATTAATGTTTGAACCCAGCCGCAAAGGAATCCCCAAAACTTTCCGTAGACATCCTCTATATAAGCGTAAAGTCCGCCTGTTTTTGGAATTTTGACACTAACTTCAGCGATGGTTAATCCACTGGCAAGAGTGATGATACCGCCGATAATCCACGCCCAAAGCGCAGCAGTAGAGCTGCCGGTTGAAGCGATCACTATCCCGGGCTTCATGAAAATACCCGATCCAATAACCGTTCCGATTACTAGAGTAGTGGCAACTGAAAAGCCAATGTTTTTCTTTAATTGCGTCTCATTCCCCATGTGTCTACCTCCTAGATACAAATGTCTTTTCAGGGTATACACGGATTATATCATGGAAAGTATGTTAATCATTTTGTTTAAATATTTAAATTATTTTTTTGAAATAAGGCATAACCAAATCTTTCAAAAATCCATTTGAAAACATTTTCAGGTATAATAAAATAAATGTCTATTTGAAAATAATGGAGGCAGATGAAATGGAAGGCAAATGGCTGATTGCTGATCGCGATCTAAATGAACGGGAAGGTTTGAAATGGCTATTAAAAACATCCACCATCCCTGTCATGGAAATTTACCTAGCTGCCAATTTTCAAGAATTCGTTTTCTTGTTTGAAAAGGAAGCCCCACAAGTCGTGTTATTGGAGCTTGATATGATTCATCAAGGGGACTGGTCGACATTCTCGGAACTAATGCAAATCTATCGTCCGATTCTTCTGTTTACTAGTGCCGAGGCCACCTTTGAAAAAGCGAGAATAGCCCTTGATTTGCAAGCCCTTGATTTAATGATTAAGCCGTTGTCCACGACAAAAGTAAAATCTGCTTTTAACATGGCAACACAAAAGTTGGAAGCAAACCAACTTTCTGAACGAACTCAAATTTCCCGAACATTTAAAGAGGAATCCTATGAATCTTTATTTATCCCACATGCTTCCGGCGTAAGAAATGCTCAAATGGCGGCATTCAAGACTGAGATGATCGAAACCATCCCAGTGCTGCATAGTTTTTTAGAAGAATATCCCTTCAAAGACCTGCAGGGTATTTATCCATTAAATGACATGGTGATTATTTTATTCACTGATCGAGGTCAAGAATTATTAGATCAATGCCAAAAAGCAATGAGAAGGTGGGAAGGGCAGTATTCCGAACCACTAGCTGTAGTTGTCCATAAAGACCCTACATCAAATCTTTCAGTTAATCAAAAATTTTTGCAAACGCAGAAAATGCTAGAGTTTACCTATTTTAAGGGTTATCGGCAAGTTGTTGAATTTAGATATTCTCAAGAGTGGGCCCATATAGACCCTTTTCTATCGCCTACTGAGCAGCGATATTGGGTAGACTTGCTTTCAAGCTTTCATATAGAAAAAATCAAACAATGGCTTTACAATGAATTTTTACAATTACAAGATCCATATCCTGACCCGGGTCTTGTAAGAATTAGACTGACAAGTATTCTGGCTCAAATTAGAAGGTTTATGAAAACCCATCATTTGGATGAAAACCAAGAGACCGAAAAGGAATACAGGACCATTTTTCATTCAATCTTGTATGATACTGTTCTTTACCGAACCGTTCAAAATCTCATCTTATTTATTCAAAAATTATTTTCAGCGACAGAATCTATGGGCGGAACACTCATGCAGGATCCGATAGAGCGGGCCATTTTATTTTTGGAGGAAAATTATTCAAACATTCATATCAAGCTAGAGGATGTTGCAGCATTTGTTGACCGAAATCCCTCCTATTTCAGCCACTTGTTTACATCAAGAACGGGTACTAGTTTTACAGATGTTTTAACAGGAATCAGATTGAAGCAAGCAAAACGACTGTTAATAGAAACCAATAAGGCCGTGAAAGAAATATCAGCATTGGTTGGTTACCAAAACTCCAATTATTTTAGCAGAATTTTTAAAGATAAAGTGGGTGTTTCACCAAGAATTTATAGGATGCAAAAAGAAACTCAGCAGAATGGTTGAGTTTCTTTTTATATGGCTCTGTTAAACTAGTATGTTGATCTCCGTTCCAGGCACTTCGCTTTCCGTGGGCGTTTCGGCGAGCCTCCTCGGCACTTGCGCCTGCGGGGTCTCTCCAGAACCGTACTCCCACAGGACATTGATTTTCTTCCTAGCATTCTCCCACGCACGAAGGAAATGCGTTAGCATTTTCGAGGAGTCTTTCGTGCCTTCCGCTCCTATCAACAGTGTTTAAAATCAACAGGATTCTTTAACATAGCCTTTTATATAAAAAATGTGCACTTAATCTAAAAATATTACTACTTTTCAGACAACCTTCCTAAATAAAATTCTCTTTTACCTAATAAATTTACGATATATCAAAACATTCATTGGTATTTTTCAGAAGATTTCCATTTTAAAATAAAGATAATGAATAGTAATAAGGGAGTGAAGGAAATGGTGGAAAATACAGCTAAATCAAGAGTGATCAAGAATTTTAAAGGTACAGAATTACATGCAAAAGGGTGGATTCAAGAGGCTGCGCTCAGAATGTTAATGAACAATCTAGATCCTGAGGTTGCCGAAAGACCTGAAGACTTGGTCGTATATGGCGGAATTGGAAAAGCAGCAAGAAACTGGGATTCTTACGATGCAATCGTGAAAACACTGCTTGAGCTGGAAAGCGATGAAACGTTGTTAATTCAGTCAGGAAAACCAGTTGCCGTCTTTAAATCGCATAAAGACGCACCAAGAGTATTATTGGCAAACTCAAACCTTGTTCCGGCCTGGGCCAATTGGGAACACTTCCACGAACTAGATCAAAAAGGGTTGATCATGTACGGACAAATGACAGCGGGAAGTTGGATTTATATTGGTAGCCAAGGGATCGTTCAAGGCACCTATGAGACCTTTGCCGAGCTGGCACGACAGGAATTCAGCGGTTCTCTGAAACATAGTATTACGCTAACAGCAGGATTAGGCGGAATGGGTGGTGCACAACCGTTGTCCGTAACCATGAATGATGGTGTATGTATTGCGGTAGAGGTGGATGAATGGAGAATCGACCGCCGTATTGAAACGCGATATTTGGACGTCAAAACGCATGATTTAGATGAGGCATTGAAATGGGCATATGAAGCGAAGACGGCCGGAAAAGCCCTATCAATCGGTTTATTGGGCAATGCTGCAGAAATTTTACCATTGATGATTGAAAAAGGTTTCACGCCTGATGTGTTGACTGATCAAACCTCAGCTCACGACCCATTGAACGGGTATATACCTGTTGGTTACACTCTGGAACAGGCAGCAGTATTGCGTAAGGAAGATTCTGCTGAATATGTGAAGCTTGCTAAACAAAGTATGGCCATCCATGTAAAAGCCATGTTGACTATGCAGGAAAAGGGAGCCATCACCTTTGATTACGGCAACAATATCCGCCAGGTCGCCAAGGATGAAGGTGTCGAAAATGCGTTCGATTTCCCAGGATTCGTACCAGCGTACATCCGTCCATTATTCTGTGAAGGAAAAGGGCCGTTCCGCTGGGCAGCTCTTTCTGGCGATCCAGCTGATATTTTAAAAATCGACGAGGCCATCCTCCGTGAATTTAAAGAGGATGAACATTTATGCAAATGGATTAAGATGGCTCAGGAAAAAATTGCCTTCCAAGGCTTGCCAGCACGGATTTGCTGGCTAGGGTACGGGGATCGTGCTCGTCTAGGAAAAATAATCAATGATCTTGTGGCTTCTGGAGAAGTTTCGGCACCAATTGTAATCGGTCGTGACCATTTAGACGCGGGTTCAGTTGCTTCCCCTAATCGTGAAACAGAAGGAATGAAGGATGGCAGTGATGCTGTATCTGACTGGCCGATCTTAAATGCACTGATTAATGCGGTGGGTGGTGCCAGCTGGGTTTCGGTTCACCATGGCGGTGGAGTAGGTATGGGTTATTCTCAACATGCTGGCATGGTCATTGTTGCTGATGGTACGAAGGAAGCGGAAGTGCGCTTGCAGCGGGTATTAACGACTGATCCGGGTATGGGCGTAGTTCGACATGCTGATGCGGGTTATGACCTGGCTATTAAGACAGCTAAAGAAAAGGGAATTAAAATGCCAATGCTCGAACAGGAATAGAATGTTGAAAGTTTGCTAGCAGCAACAGGATTAGGAGGATCTAAATGGAAAAAACAATTTTTATTAGACATGCATCACAGCTTGTCACTTTACAGGGGAGTTCAGATGCTCCCCGGGTAAAGGACGGGATGTCGGAGCTTGGGATCATTGAAGATGGCAGTATTTGGATTGAAAATGGTTTGATTCAGGCAGTGGGTACGGATTCAGAATTACTGGAAAGATATGAAGGCAGGCTAAATGAGGCAGAGGTCGTGGATGCGAGCGGAAAAGTGGTCACACCGGGATTAGTCGATCCCCATACCCATCTGGTGTTTGCTGGAAGCAGGGAAAATGAGTTTAATATGCGCCTGCAGGGTGCGACCTATATGGAAATCATGAATGCGGGTGGCGGGATTCATGCCACAACTAGAGCAACAAAGGCGGCCACAAGTGAACAACTTTTTCAGGAAAGCTACCAACGCTTAAATCAATTTTTGAAGCACGGTGTTACAACCGTGGAAGCAAAAAGTGGCTATGGGATGGATTGGGAAACCGAACGGAAGCAGCTGGAAGTGGCAAAAGCGTTACATGAAAAACATGCCGTTGATGTTGTTTCAACGTTCATGGGAGCACATGCCGTACCAAAAGAATATAAGGAAAATCCAGACGAATTTGTTCGGATAGTAATGGAAGAAATGATCCCAAAAGTTGCGGAGCTTGGCTTAGCCGAGTTTAATGATGTATTTTGCGAGCATGGTGTGTTTACGCCTGAGCAGTCCAAAAAAATTCTTGAGGCCGGCAAGCAGTACGGGTTGACTCCAAAAATTCATGCTGATGAGATTGAGCCTTATGAAGGTGCGGAACTCGCGGCGGAGGTTGGAGCCATTTCTGCAGATCACCTTCTACGAGCTTCTGAAGAAGGGATGAAAGCAATGGCTGAGGTTGGAGTTGTTGGCGTTCTTCTGCCAGGAACAGCTTATTTTTTAATGGCGGAATCAGCAAATGGCCGAAAAATGATTGATTTAGGAGTTCCGGTTGCTCTGTCGACAGATTGTAATCCAGGCTCTTCACCAACTGTTTCATTGCCATTCATTATGAATCTAGGTTGTTTGAAAATGGGGATGACACCGGCGGAAGTTATAACTGCAGCTACCCTCAATGCGGCACATGCGATTAATCGAGCTGGTGAAATCGGCAGCTTGGAAGTCGGTAAAAAAGGTGATGTAACCATTTTTAATGTAGGGAATTATATGAAACTTCAATACTCATATGGGGTTAATCATACGGATACTGTTGTGAAAAATGGTCAGGTGGTGGTCAAAGGAGGTCAGCTAGTTGAAGAGCTTTCTTTTTCCTAAAGTGAATCCACCAAGTTTCACCTGGGTTCTTCCTGAGGAAGGAGCAGTTGTATCAAAAGTTCATGAATGGATTCGGCCGCTATCAAATGAGTCAGATCCAGAAAGAAGTAAAAATGCCGATGCGGTAATCGTCGGGGTACAGCTGTCTCGTTCATCGATCAGTCCATCCGGTGCATCTGAATTTCCGGATGCCTTCCGCCGCGCATGGAAAGGATTCACCACCTATAATCTCGATGAGGACTGTGATTTATCCCAAATGACAGTGTTGGATGCCGGAGATGTGCCGCTGCATGTTACCGATATTCGTCGATGTCATGAAAATATCATGGATGCTTCTACAGCCTTACACCAGATTTTTGATCATTCCAAAATCTGTGCGATTGGTGGTGATCATTCCATAACAGCAATGATGGTGAAGGGGCTGCAACGGGCCCGACCTTCCGAAAAAATCGGCATTATTCAGTTGGACACCCATTTTGATCTGCGCGATCTTACTGACAATGGTCCTTCAAATGGAACTCCGATGAGGAATTTAATCGAAAGTAGTATAGTCGAAGGTTCCAATATGTACAATATCGGTCTGCATGGATTCTTCAATACAAAGGATTTGAAGGATTACGCTGATAAGAAAGGTGTCAATTATATCACTTTGGCCAAGGCTCGGAAAAAAGGAATCGCCTCGACCGTTTTAGATTGCTTGGAAAAACTGGCTGAAAAGGTCGATACCATTTACATGACCATTGACATGGATGTCCTGGATATTGCTTACGCACCAGGAGTTCCGGCGTCTACACCTGGCGGGATGACAACGGCTGAGCTTCTTGAAGGAGTCTTGACTGCTGCTCGTCACCCAAAAGTAAATTCCATGGACATTGTTTGCCTCGATCCATTAAAAGACACCGCAGTCCAACCAACGGTTAAACTGGGAACCCTTGTATTTCTCACCTATTTGACAGGGGTTATGCAAAGGGGAAAATAGAAACTATCATAAAAGTAAAAATAGTGCAATCGGTGCCTGTCACCATTGCACTATTTTTTTGGGGAACAGGGATTTATATTTTGGGATTTATCTATGATAGGAGCCTGTACCATTTGATAAGCTTTTGAATTTACTATAAGAGATAAGGTATTGTCATGCATGGTATGGACGGAAAGGATCTACTTCCTTTTTTCTAATGAATTACCTTAATGAAAAAGATGTGATTTGGAAGGGAGGAGAAAAATGGATATAAAGCAGTTGGAAAATTGGGTAAAAGGGATCAAGGTTACCAATATGGTAAATGCTGATGTGGAAGTGGAAAATCTTTCACCGATGCAGATGATTGGAAAGGGGCGTCAAGGGGCCGTTTTCCAATTTTCTGATGATATTTGTGTGAAGGTATTTGGTAATCAAGAAGATTGTGAGAGAGAGCATTATGCCTTATCTCTCGGCCAGCATACAAATCTTTTACCAAAAGTATATGCCAAAGGAAAACTCTATATCGCTATGGAAATCATCCGTGGAGTGGATTTGCGGGAATACCTGCAATCACAGCCGCTCACTTGGGAGCTTTCATTGAGATTAATTGAAATGTTAACGACGTTCAAAGAAATTGGTTATGAACGGATCGACCACCATAAACGGCAAATCTATTTGCAGTCTGATGGGAGTTTAAAAGTTATTGATGTTGCCAGGACGATTTGGCGTGATCGGGTATACCCGTATCCTCGCAAATTATTAAATTCTTTAGGAGAAGAATACAAGGAACTATTTTTACAGCATGTGCAATGGTTTGCTCGACCTTTATACGAAGAATGGCAGCATTATATTCGGATGGAGGAGCTTTCACGAGACATTTATCAAGTGCTCATTCAACAACCACCGGATAAGGATAAAGTCAGCAAGGTAAGCGAAATTTTGCAAGTAAAGGATAATGAACAAGAACATGTAAAACAGCTTTCTGGTTTGATGTATAAGGTTTTTAAGGAAGAATGGATCAAAACCATGTTAGCCCGCGGCAGTGATCCTGACAAGGTACTTGAGAAAATCGAGGAATATTGGGATAAGCGGGAGGCGGAATTAGGCGTTTATATGAACCGAAAAGATGAAAGTGACGATTGGGATCGATATAGCAAAAGAAAATACTCTGGTGAAAAAAGTTCTCGTAAAGAAAAGGGACAAGATAAAAAAGGAGAGTACAAATCTGATAACCGATCTGAAAGCAAGAAGATGGTCGAAAAGAAAAATCATGGAGAAGGACATGAAAGGACTCACCGTAGAGGTCATCGAGAAGAACGAGACAAAAGGCATGATCGAAGAGATTTTCACGGCGAACGGAGAAAAAGATAGAGTAACATAATGGAATAGTAAAGAGGAAGATGCCCTTCTAAAGAGAGGTGATCCAAAGATGAAAGTGCTGGTCATCTGGCGTTTGCTAACAGTTGGGGGAGTGAATGCCGGTTGGCGCAATCGGGCTATTTATTTTAAAAAAAACGGGATTGAAACGGAGTTTTTATACACGACGGACCATGGGGGACTCCATATTATGGAGGATGTGGCAAAGGTCTATATAACTAAGGATGAACAAGAGATTATAAAAATGATTAAAAAGAATTCATATGATGCCATCATTGTTGTGGATACCGGAGCAGCTTATAAATGGATTAGAAAGGCTAAATACAAAGGCCCCGTTCTAATTGAAGCCCGGACCCCTGAATTGATAAAATTAATGCCTCATTTAAAAACGTTTAAAAGAATTCAACCTCAGGTCATCATCGTCCCCTCCCAATATCAAAAGCGCCTTGTCTCGATTTTAACGGATGAGGTCCCCATTCAAGTCATTTACAATGGTGTAGACAATCAATTTTTTACAGCTCTTGCCCCGGAAGAAATCCATTATGAACATGAACCAATTCTTCCAGTGGGTAAAAAAATAATTGGTTGGATTGGCCGTACTGATAAGCGGAAAAATTGGCCTATGTTACTTGAGATTGCCAAACAAATTAAAAGTGAACGATCGGATATTGAGATTTGGTTAATAGGTGGCGCTCAAAGTGTTCAGCGTGAGGAGTTTGCCGCAGCTTGGAAGGATGAAGGACTGACGGATATACTGAAATGGTTCCCAGTGATCCACTATCAGCAAATGCCGCATATGTATGCAAAAATCCGTGAATCAGGCGGCTGTACACTCGCTACAACCAAGTCAGAATCGTTTGGTAATACATTTATCGAATCAATGGCTTGCGGAGTGCCAGTGGTTGCTTCGAATATGATGCCGATCAATGAAATCGTGATAAATGGCGAGACAGGTTTACTATTTCGGGGGCAAAATGTGGAAGATGCAGTGAAACAGATTTATCAAATTCTTGACGACCCCCATTTACATGGACGAATGTCTGTGACAGCGAGGAAGCATGTAGAGGAAACCTTTAAGATTCAGCTTGTGGCCGATCAATATGTTAAATTGCTAAAAAGTATTGTGAATGAACATGCCCATATTGACGGTGAGGTGAGTAATGAATGATTCAGCCTATTTCTTATGTGAAAAAACTAGAAGGGAAATCAAACGCTCACCTGATTACATTTAGTGATGGTAAAGATTATGTGGTGAAATACTTTCAGCCAGGATTTGACCGTTCACTGCCAAATGAATGGGTCGCTTATTGCTTGGGAAGGTTCTTAGGATTACCGATTCCCTTTGCTACCATTGTTGAAATTCCGGAAGAATTTTCAGTTAGCATTCCTGAACTGGCAGAAATGCATCTTACTCAGCATCAATTTGCCTCTGTTTATATCCCGGGATGTTATGACGGGCATCAAGTTTCCACCGTTTCATCGATTGTAAATCCACAAACACTTGCAGGGATTATTTTATTTGATTACTGGCTATGTAATCGAGATCGGACCCGTAAGAACATTCTTTTGCGGGAAGACACTCCTAATTCGTATCAACTTTGGGCGATTGATCATGCGGAGATATTTGCCTCTTATAACTGGCAGCATCCAGATTCCGAGTTGCTCCCCGTAGGGATTTTGAAAAGTGCGACACACCAATTAATGGCGCAATTTATCACGGATGAGGGGCAATTTTTTAAAGAAATGGAGGTGATACAATCGATTCCCATTTTATTAATCGAGGAAATTGTATCACTTATCCCTGATGATTGGAATGTTTCAAAAACAGAAAGAAAAGAAATCGTTACCACTTTATTAACTAGACGTTATAAAATTCTTCCAAAGCTGATGAATGGATTTATTAAAAAAGTCTATCGGCCGATCCAATCAAACATGAATGGCTCCCGAACTTGATTGGGGAGGGAGTTTTTTTAGACACACGTATAGTAGGGTTACTCTCTTTGGCCATAGTTGTACGATTGCATATAAACAAAAAAGTTGAAATACGGAAGGAGGCTAAACATGAAAATCCGAAAGGCCATTATTCCAGCTGCCGGCCTCGGGACCCGCTTTTTACCTGCAACGAAAGCCCAGCCCAAAGAAATGCTGCCAATAGTCGATAAGCCAACCATTCAATATATTGTTGAAGAAGCCGTTGCTTCGGGAATTGAGGAAATCATCATGATTACCGGAAGGGGAAAGCGGTCGATAGAGGATCATTTTGATAAATCATTTGAGCTGGAAGATACGTTGTTAAGAAAGAATAAATTCGAGGCATTAGCGGAGGTTCAAAAAATAACTGAACTCGTTAAAATCTATTATGTCCGACAAAAAGAACCTTTAGGACTAGGGCATGCGATCCTTTGTGCAAAAAATTTAATAGGAGACGAGCCGTTTGCCGTAATGCTGGGAGATGACATCGTTCAATCAAAAACACCTTGCTTAAAACAGCTAGTGGATATTTTTGAATACTACAACAGTTCAGTTGTCGCCATCCAAGACGTTCCGGATCAAGATGTAAATAAATATGGCATCATCAAACCAAAAGGGCAAATGTTAAACGAATCACTATGCTATGTTGACGAATTCGTCGAAAAACCAAACCCAGATGTCGCCCCTTCCAACCTAGCTATCATGGGTCGCTACATCCTACGCCCGGAAATCTTCCAAATCCTCGAACACTTCCCAATCGGACAAGACAACGAACTCCAACTAACCGAAGCCATCAACCAACTCAACCAAACCCAAGGCATCCTCGCCTACAAATTTGAAGGAAACAGATACGATATCGGCGACAAAATCGGCTACATCAAAGCAACAATCGACATCGCCCTCCAAAGACCCGACACCCAAGCTTCCGTTCTTGAACACTTGAGGAATATATTGGAAATTGGTGACAGGCACCACAAAAGTACAAAATAGAGTGATTTGTCCATATGGGGAGGACAAAATGTAAGGGATTACCAATAGTAGGAGAACAAATCATGATTAGGGGTATGGTTTGTTTTCTTTTTTTGTTATTTGGTTGATTTTTTGGTTAGGGGATGAATTTCTATGCAGTAATTTATTGCTCGGGAAAGCGCAGGATTAGACATTTCTGGATGGGATTTGTCGGTTGGTGGAGAGGCTTTTTAAGTTAAAATCAAGCATTCTACTTAATGGATTATAATAATGTTATGTAAGCTAATTACTGCTATATTTTTGTAGCTCCCTGAGTTTATTTCTTTACAACATAGATGAATATGGTTATGATAATAAAAGTTTAATAAATACCAATCTACTAGGGGTGCCCTGTATCGGGCTGAGAGAAAACTGCGAGGTTTTTAACCCTTTGGACCTGATCTGGGTAATACCAGCGTAGGAAAGTAGCTAATGCGAAACAAAGCTGTTTCACGTTCGTTTAACCTCAAACCAGGTCCAATAATGGATCTGGTTTTTTTATGTTTACAAAGAAAAGGAGAGATGGACATGGAGAAAATATTCTTAGTCGAAACATTACAGAAGGTTAGAGAAAGGAATCCGCTGGTACATAATATCACAAATGTGGTTGTCACAAATTTTACAGCAAACGGTCTGTTGGCAATGGGGGCATCACCGGTCATGGCTTATGCGCCTGAAGAAGTCGCTGATATGGCCAAAATAGCCAATTCACTCGTATTAAATATTGGAACATTATCTGAACCTGTAGTTGAGGCCATGTTGATCGCCGGAAAAGCGGCAAATGAACAAGGGGTTCCTGTTATTTTTGATCCTGTTGGTGCTGGTGCTACTCCATATCGCACAAAAACAGCACACAAAATCCTAAGTGAAGTGAAAGTGAGCATTATCAGAGGAAATGCTGCAGAAATCGCCAATGTTGTCGGTGAAAAATGGGAAATTAAAGGGGTAGATGCAGGAAATACAGGAGGAAATGTGGTAGAGCTGGCCCAAAAAGCTGCTAAGAAATTAGCCTGTACCGTCGTGATTACCGGTAAAGAAGATGTCGTATCAGATTGTAACGCAACTTATCTCATCTCAAACGGTCATCCGATTTTAACAAAGGTGACAGGAACCGGCTGCTTATTAACCTCGGTAATTGGGGCGTTTGCAGGGGTGGAACATGATTTGATAAAAGCTACTATCTCTGCCCTCACCTTTTATGGCGTTGCTGCTGAAAAAGCAGCACATAAAACAGTGGAGTGGGGTCCAGGTAGTTTCCAGATCGAATTTTTAAATCAACTGTCACTAATTTCAGAAGAAGACCTACATCAATTGGCTTCCTTTAGAAAAATGTAAAAGGGGACGGAAATGATGAAAAAAGCACTAACAATTGCGGGCTCCGACAGTGGTGGCGGGGCAGGAATTCAAGCGGATCTCAAGACTTTTCAGGAATTACAGGTGTTTGGAATGTCTGCTGTTACAGCGGTTACGGCGCAGAATACGTTGGGTGTTCATGGTGTTTACCCCATGTCGGCAGAGGCGGTAGAAAAACAAATAAAAGCCATTGGTGATGACATGGGGACGGATGCCATAAAAACCGGAATGCTGTTCAATGCGGAAATTATAGAGACTGTAGCGGAAAATCTGAAAATCTATAAATGGGGGAATCTGGTAATCGACCCGGTCATGATCGCTAAAGGGGGGGCGTCTCTATTACTAAATGAAGCCGTTTTTGCAATGAAAAAACATTTAATACCCTTAGCAAAGGTAATTACTCCGAACATCCCAGAGGCAGAGGTTTTAACAGATATGAAGATTCTTACCCAAAAGGATAAACAAGAAGCTGCAAAACGTTTATTTGATATGGGAGTGACCTTTGTGGTCATTAAAGGTGGACACGATGAAGGTTCAACTGAATCTTCAGATCTATTATTTGATGGCGAAAAATTTATTACCTTAACGAGCAAACGAATCCCAACAAAAAACACACATGGTACTGGATGTACATTCGCAGCGGCCATAACAGCGGAGCTGGCAAAAGGGAAAACCGTTCATGAGGCGGTAGTCGTCGCCAAAAATTTTATACAAGCAGCAATCGAAAACGGGATCTCAATTGGTCAAGGCCATGGTCCGACCAATCACTGGGCATATCGAAAAAGAAAGGAGTTTACCACACAATGAAAAATTTAGGCGATGCACTAAAGGTTTATTTCATAATGGGAAGCACTAACTGCCAAGAGGACCCCCAAAAGGTACTCCAAGAAGCAATCCAAGGGGGGATTACCCTTTTTCAATTCCGCGAAAAAGGGGACGGAGCACTAACTGGGTTGAAAAAATATAACTTAGCAAAGCAACTGCAGGAGATATGTAAACAGAATCAGGTACCGTTTATTGTCAATGATGATATCGATCTCGCAGTAGCATTGAATGCAGATGGTGTTCACATCGGGCAAGACGACGAGGATGTAAGAACAGTAAGAGAAAAGATGGGCGACAAAATTTTAGGTGTTTCTGTGCACTCGTTGGAAGAGGCAGAAGCAGCACTAAAAGATGGGGCAGATTATTTTGGAGTGGGTCCGATTTTTCCTACTACAACCAAGGAAGATGCCAAACCCGCACGTGGTACAACTGTAATCCAGGAGCTGCGTTTGATGGGATTTACGACACCAATTGTTGGAATTGGCGGGATTACAATAGAAAATGCACATATCGTAATGGAAGCTGGTGCGGATGGTGTGTCTGTGATTTCTGGGATTAGTCAAGCTTCATCACCGTATAAAGCTGCTATGGATTTGAAAAATAAAGTTTTTGGAGTTGTAACGCCATGAATAAAACCTATAAGATCACACTTACAGCCATGATGATTGCCATTGGGACTATTTCTAGCAATCTTGTAGCCATTCCGATTGGTTTTACAAAAGTATTCCCAGTCCAGCATTTTTTAAATGTCTTGTCAGCTGTTTTACTAGGACCCTATTACGCTGTCGCCCAAGCCTTTTGTGTTTCACTTATCAGAAATCTAATGGGGACCGGGTCGATCTTTGCCTTTCCAGGAAGTATGGTGGGAGCACTGCTGGCTTCCCTTTTATTCTATAAAACTAGAAAAATCTATTTCGCCTTTATTGGTGAGGTAATCGGAACGGGAATTTTCGGAGCGATGCTTTCTTACCCAATTGCCACGCTGATCCTGGGACAGAAAGCGACCCTATTTGGGTTTATTCCTTTATTTATCTTTAGTTCATTTGCAGGTGCGTTGCTAGGATTAGTCATCCTCTCCATTTTTTTGAAAAAGAATGCAATCCCATCAAACAAAATCGAAATAGGGAGGGACTAGGGTGAAATTTTCCGAGACCTTGTATGAAAAAGTACGGGAAATATGGGAGAAAACTCATCAGCATCCCTTTGTTACCGGATTAGGAACAGGAGAACTACCGGTTGAAGTGTTCGTTCATTATATGAAGCAGGATTACGTGTTTTTAATCGACTATTCAAAATTATTTGCTTTGGGATCGGTGAAGGCAAAAGATGTGAATATGATGAAGGCTTTTGCAAAATTGCTGCATGAAACCTTAAACGCGGAAATGGAGCTACATAGGAGTTATGCATCCAAGTTTGGGATCACTTGTAAAGAACTTGAGGAAACGAAGCCAACTCCGATCAATTTAGCCTATACCAGATATATGTTGAATGTGGCTCAAACAGGGTCATTAGAGGAGATCATCGCCGCATTATTACCTTGTATGTGGAGCTATCGGGAAATTAGCAGTATGCTAGCAGTTAAATATCCAGGTTCTAGCAATCATCTATTATACGGAGATTGGATTACGATGTATAGCTCCATTGAATTTGACGCTTTGACAACATGGCTTATCGACATGCTTGATACATTGGCTGAGGGAAAATCAGAACGGGACTTAGCGGTTTTAGAGGAACATTTCCTAACAACTGCCCGGTTTGAATATATGTTCTGGGATATGGTTTATGATGGTGGTGATTGGCCTGTTTGAAGCATCAACTCTCTCCATCACCAATTTGTCCTATTCCATTGATGAACGTAATTCCATTTTTCGCGATGTCTCTCTTGAGGTAAAAGAGGGCGAATTTGTATCGATCATTGGCAAGAGCGGGTCGGGAAAAAGCACACTTTTTAAATTGATTGCTGGTTTAATAAAACCGGATTCCGGAGAAATAGTGTTAACTGACAACAAAACAAAACTGTTAGGCGAAGTGGGGTATATGCCTCAACAGGATTTACTATTACCATGGAAGACGGTCCTTGAAAATGTTTCACTTCCCTTAGAGGTTAAGAAGGAAAAGTTGAACCTAGAAGAGATTCGATTATGGTTAGCCCGGTTTGGACTGGACCGATATGAACATGCTTATCCTCATGAACTCTCAGGTGGAATGAAACAGCGGGCAGCATTTTTGCGGACTTTATTGACTGGAAAAGACTTGTTATTACTCGACGAGCCATTCGGTGCTTTGGATTCTTTTACAAAAAGAAAGATGCAAAGCTGGTTATTGGGTCTATGGGACGATTTACAAAAGACGATCTTGCTCGTTACCCATGATCTGGAGGAAGCCCTTTTATTGAGTGATCGAATTTTGATTCTCTCCACAACAGGAATAAAAGACTGGAAAGTGAACCTCTCAAGACCGAGATGTGACCAAGTAATCTATCAACCTGAGTTTATGACAATGAGAAAAGAACTGGAGCTGCTAATTCACCATGAAAGCTAATTGGAAAAAATGGTTTGGGGATTATGGGTTATTTTTATTAGTCCTGATTCTGGTAGTTAGTTTATGGGAAGTAGTGGTTAAAAACGGCCAGGTTCCCGAGTTTATTTTACCTGCACCATCAACTGTCATAAGGTCACTTATAGCTAATAGAGAGATTTTGTTTGAGGTCCATTTAATTGCAACATTGAAAGAAGTTTTAATTGGATTTGCCCTCTCTCTTGGATGCGGTTTACTTTTGGGGGTGGGAATGTATTTTTCGAGAATCATGGAAAAAATCTTGTACCCATTTCTAATTATCTCGCAAACAATACCAATGATTGCAATATCACCTATTTTCATTTTGTGGTTCGGCTATTCCATTTGGAGCAAAATTGCGGTAACCATTTTAGTGGCTTTTTTCCCTATTGTGGTTAGTACCTATGACGGTTTAAAAGCAGGTGGAAATGACTATAGGGAATTGTTGTTAACTATGGGGGCTGGCCGATGGACTATTTTTCGAAAAATACAGGTACCAATGTCCTTACCCTCCATTATGTCCGGATTGAAAATGTCTGTGGTGTATTGTGTTGTAGGCGCAACCATTGGGGAATGGCTAGGCGCAAGCGAAGGTTTGGGGTATTTTAGCAGAAGAATGTCTGGAAACCTGCAAGCGGATGCTGTCTTTTCAGCTATCTTTCTGCTATCACTACTTGGCATCGTGCTATTTTTGTTAATTAGTTTAGTAGAGAAGAGGCTTGTGAAAAATATATTTCGATAAAGGATGATTCTTGGTGAAAAAATGGTTTGTCATTTTAATAAGTTGTTTATTTGTTTTTGTAAGTGCATGCGGAAAGGAAAAAGTTGCCCCTGCCACAAGAGAGGGCGGGAAATTCCAAAAAGTGAATTTGATGTTGGATTGGTATCCTAACGCGGTGCATTCTTTTCTTTATAGTGCAGTTGAAAAAGGGTGTTTTAAAGAACAGGGGTTGGACGTCAATATTCAAATGCCTGCGGATACTAATGATCCTTTGCGTTTGGTAGCAGCCGGGAAGATTGACATGGCAATCAGCTATCAACCAGAAGTATTGGTGGCACGTGGGGAAGAAATACCCGTTCAGTCATTTGCAGCGCTTGTTCGGCATCCGTTGAACCAGTTAATGGTGCCAAAGAATGGTCCGATTCAAACACCAAAGGATCTTGCTGGTAAAACAATTGGGTATCCTTCCATTCCATTGGATGAAGCAATTATTCAAACGATGGTAAAGTCTGCAGGAGGGGACGCCAACAAAGTGAAAATGGTGGATGTTGGGTGGGATTTGATTCCTGCCATGGCTACGAAAAAAACAGACGCCTTGATCGGCGGTTATATCAATCATGAGAAATTACTGTTGGAGAAGGAAGGACATCCAATGAAAACCTTGAATCCAGCAGACTACGGGGTTCCTGACTATTATGAGTTAGTTTTAGTAGGAAGTGAAACGGAACTGAAAAAGAACCCAGAAATGTTTAAAAAGTTTATGAAAGCAATTAGGAAAGGCCAAAAATATGTGACAGAACACCCAAAAGAAGGACTATCTGTCTTACTCAAACACGAAGACAAAACCAGCCCGTTAGACAAACAAATCGAAACCAAAAGCCTGGAAATCCTCCTGCCACTCATGAACCCAGCCGGAGAAGGAAAGCTATTTGGCTATCAAGACCCTGAAACCTGGAAACAAGTCGCCAAATGGCTCAACCAAACCAAAATCCTCAATAAAAACACTGATCCGGAAGAGGCTTTTGTTAATTTTTAAATGGTGATAAGAAATTGGGACATTAAAAATAGGGACTTTATATGGTAACAAAGTGGTGACAGGCACCGCTCGTGGACAATAACCCCTAAATTGTCCGTCTAGGGTGGATAAATTGGGGGTTTTTGTCAATTTATATATTTTATTGAATGCAAATTAAGTAAACAAACCTAGTAGGAAGATAATGTGTGGTAGTGTGGTCTTGAGATAAGTCGCATGAGGTAGGCTGAAAGTTGTGGATTCGGCCTTCTTTTTTTATTTAGGAAGTCGATGATGGTGCTGGCGTTTCGAATCCCAACACCATGGCCGTAGTATTGATCGTCACCGAAGTATACGACGTTTTCGGCGCGCCAGTGGGGCTCTCTTGGACTAAAGTCTGGATTGTTGAAGTGGAGTACGTCACCGGGAAGGAAATCATCCCCATATTTTTGATAAATGGGCAGGTCTTCATCGAATTGCCAGTCCATCAGGTATAGGCGGTTAAATAGATAATCGAATTTTGCACTCCCAATTGAGTAGAGGGTGGCAATATATAATACGATTGCAATCCCTGTTGAACATTCAAACGCATAAAGTGAACCATTTTTTAATATATCAAGAATGGCCCTGGACGGACTATTTCCTTCCCTTAATAGAAAGCCCCCGTTACCCAAACGATACCAATAATTTTTATTTGCAATCGCGTAGGTAAAAGTAGTAAATTTAGCTTTGCTTGAATTAAGTTCCCTTGCAGCTTGCATGGTATTGATTCGGAATTGCAGTTCAAATTCTAATTGTTGAATGGAAAAATAATGATACGTTTCGCTATAGGTATCCATTTGGTTCACGATGAGCATTTGCTCCGGCTTCTTAAGATCCTTTACTAATTCCTTTGGTTTCACCACAACATTATTTATTTTAATCATGGACCGGCCTCCACTTAAGTATAATCAACTTCTTCTTAAAAATATGATAAAGAATAGCAAATTATCATTTTTTCAAAAAAATAGAAAAAGCCAGAACCCTGGCTTTTATAGTTTACTTTTTTGACTGAGGGATGCCTCTCCGTGAGAGATTGAATGAACAATCCGCCTAGTTTTAATTAATCGATATCCTGTAAGAACAGCAGAAGTTAAACAAATTATTGCCGAAAGAATGAAAACAACATGCATTCCTTCAATAAAAATATCAGGATGACCAGGGATCAACCCCGTAACACGGTGCCCTGCTTTTAGGCTCATTACCCCAAAGAGTGTGGTAGTTGCTAAGGAAATACCAATGACCATGCCAAAATTCCGTATTAAAGAATTGATGCTGCCAGCAATACCTAAATGTTGCCGAGGTACAGTTGACATAACGAGGGAATTGTTAGGGGACTGGAATAATCCATTGCCAAATCCCAACATGGCTACAAGCACCCCAAATAATGGTACGGAACTCCCGTTATGAAGGGTCGCCAAGCCAAATTGGGCAAGAACCATAACAATCAAGCCTATAAAAGTTAAAAACTCTGATCCTATTTTATCAGACAGGGCTCCGCTAAACGGGGCGGTTACGGCCATTGTAATCGGAAATAGCATTAATAGAAACCCCGAGCCCAAAGGTGTCAAATGTAAGATATTTTGTGTATAAAACGGTGCTATGATATTAAAGCAAAAGGTCGAGGCAAACACCAAAAAGCCGCATAAAATACTTAACGAAAAAGCTGGATTTTTAAACAGTGCCAAATGTAGCATTGGTTGATCTTTATGAGATTCCGTCCATAAAAATAACATAAAGGTAATAATGGAAACAACAAGTGATGTAAGGATACGCCAATCATGGTAGCCTACCTGTTGGCCAAGGAGCAGTCCGGAAAACAGCGAAATAATAAAAATAGAAAATAATAGGCTGCCGTTCCAATCTAAATTTCCTTTATGCAAACCAAGGTCCTTCGGCAGAAGACGCCAACCTACTGAAATAGCTATAATTCCAATCGGAATGTTAACCCAGAAGATAGACTCCCAACCTAGAGCCGAAACAAGAATTCCACCTGCACTTGGTCCTGCAATACTGCCTAGTGATACAAACGTACCAACCAATCCCAGCGCCTTTCCACGTTCTTTTATTGGGAAGATATCAGTGATAATTCCTTGACTATTCGCCATTGTCATGGAAGCGCCGACAGCTTGGACGATACGAAAAATGATCAATTCAGTAAGGGAGGAACTGATGCCACAAAGCAAAGAGCCAACTAGAAAGATAACAGTTCCGAATTTAAATACTTTAATTTTTCCAAAAATGTCACCTAATCGGCCGAAGAAAAGAATAAGAGTACAAATTGCTATTAAATAGCTGCTGACAATCCATTGTGTTTGCGAGATGGATAGATTCAGATTTTTAGATATAACAGGAAGGGCAATATTTACAATACTGCCATCCAATGTTGACATGAAAACGAATAAATTCAAAATGATCAAGATCGTCCAGCGGTTTTTCTGAATCATTGGATCAGCTTGAAATGTATTAATTTCTGGTTTCATCTAGAGTGCCTCCTTTTTAAGCTAGGATATTAGTTGTGTTTGCAACTATTATAATAGAAATAGTGTAGCTTACGTTAGTTGCGTGTGCAACTAATTTAAGTTACACTTTTGTTAACAATAAAAAAGGAGTAAAAAAATGAAGGGAACCCCAATAGGGAAATTAATATCACAGATTAGCCGGCAGAATCAAAAATACTTAACGAGAGAACTGAAAGCATATCAAATTGGCGGTGGTGGTCAACATAGTTTTCTGATTGAAATCATTAGAGAGCCGGGCATCAACCAGGATCAACTAACAGACAAACTCCAATTTGACAAAGCTACCACAGCACGGACCGTAAAGCAACTTGAGGATGCAGGTTACATTGTAAGAAAAATTGACGAAAACGACCGCCGAGCCTATATGCTTTACCCAACAAAAAAAGGGATGGAATTCTACCCAACCCTCCAAAAAATAATCGAAACATCCAATCAGAAACTAACACGAAACCTGTCTGAATCCGAAATAAACCAACTGTTCACACTACTTAAAAAAATAGAATTCACTTCAAGAAATAATTAAGTGTCCACTGGAGGAGGACAATTGTCCACGAACGGTGCCTGTCACCATCATTGTGTCACCAACCATTGTGTCCCCATCTAATTTTAGCCTCGTTATCCTTTTGCTAAGGAGGTTTTGCGGTTTTTGACCGATTTGATGTACATGATGAAGAATACGATGGCGCTTAGGAAGCGCAAGATTGTGCTGATGTTTAAGGCTGTTATAATGCCGTTTTTTTCGAGAAGCCAGATGCCGATTTGTGGTGCGACAAAGGCGACGAAGGACAGCAGGATGTTGTAGGTGGTGATACAGTAGGTTCGTTTTTCTTTTGGTGATTGCTCGAGCAAAAGGTTGAACAATAGCAGCATGGTACCTGATACGAAGAATCCTGATGTCATGCTGACAAAGGTTAGATAATACAGGTTGGTGGATAGAGCGTTTAGAAATGGGGCCGTCGCCATCCCAAGGGCCACCCAAACAAGCATTAGGGTATTCGATTTTTGTTCCGCCCATTTTTTCCACAGTGGAAAGGAGAAGATTTGCACTAACTGGTTCGCCACGGAAAAAATACTTATCCATAAAATAGTGGCATGAGCGTATTTGACGTTATAGATATTAAAAAGCCCCCAGGCCATTTGCCAAGTGAAATTGAAGCTAAGGGCCGCAATCAGAAACCATTTATAGCCATGAATTTTAAAAATCGACCAATCCATTGTGGCATTTTTTTGCTCCGATTTTGGTCTGGGCTGGACAGTTTCCTTATGTTTAAAAAGGAAATACACCTCAACCATTCCAAAAAGAAAAGCTGCTAAAAATAAAATCTGATAGGCTGCTGCATTTTCTGTTTCTTTTTTCATCACGATACCAATGATTAAGGTAGTAATCATTCCGATAACGGTCATTAAGCGATTTCGATCGCTAAAAAACGCACCTCTTCGTTCTTCGGAAATCATTCCGCTTATCAGCGTTTGCCAGCCTACGTTCGAGATGGTGCCTGGTACGTTCATAAGCGCAATAACCAATAAAAATGCCCAAGCTTGAAAATGAGGGGGAATGAATACAACCCCAATAAGTAAAATAAACATCATTCTTGCCCATAAAATGCTCATCGCTACCGTTTTTTTCTGCTGTTCAAGGCGATTCAACAGAATGGCTGCAGGTACCGTCATCAACAAGGTAATCAACGGCGGTAATGAACTGATTAACCCAACTTGATAATTGGAAGCCCCCAGAATGGAGATAGCAAAAATCGGATAATAGTTATTCGGCAAGGAAACCGCTATCGTAGATGCCATTCCATTATAAATACTGATTTTTTCATTATATGATCGCATGCCCATCCGCCATTTCTCTATTAATATACAAGGCTATTATACACGCAAAGTTCTTCGGTGCACTAAATATTTTTAAAAAATATGGAAGGTTTTCATATTTGCCATTTTTACGTTGCTTTTTCAAAATGGTATAATAAATAAACTTCAGTTTTTATAGGATGTGAAAAAATGGAAACCACAGTACCAACTCAATACATACCTCCAAAAGGAGAGTACAACACCTTTTTGGATGATAATCATTATAAAGAAAAACTTAAGGAATGGGGCCTGGCGGCAGGAAAAAAAGAATTCTGGTATAAGGACCGCAGTTATCAATGTCTCGTGACCATTAAGGGCTATGAAAATTACGGTATCTCAAGTGATTACAACACGCTTGTCATTGAATTTCCTGATGGGAACTTGAGCTGCATTCAGCCCGCCTACCTGAAAGAAATGCAGCAATCAGGCTTTGGAAAAGAAAGTGTGATTGAGCTCGAAAGTACGGTAACAACACCGGTTAGACCTGAATCTAAAACAGAACAGAAAACTGCTAAACCTGAAAAAGCAGCAGCGAAACCCAAAAAGGAGAAAGCTCCAAAACTTGAGCTACCGACCGATAAGGTACACTTTACAGCTTCCGTGAAGCAATTTGCCCTGACTTATAATCCTTTTAATGAAGAAAACGATGAGGTAGTGGTGTTAGAAAATGTGCAGATTGATCAGGAATCACCGCTTGAACTGGGCCTCGCTTGGTGTAGTCACAGCAAAACATTGAAAAAATTTGAGCTGGCACCCGGTGACAAACTGGAATTTGACGGAAAAGTAGCACCGAAAAAACTTGCTAAAGGTAAAGATGTCGCTGAGGAATTCACCGTCGATCAACCGGTGGCATACAAAATCAACAATCCCTCCAAAATCACAAAAAAATAATAGGACTCCATAGCGGGGCCTATTTTTTTTGGAAAATACTATCTATTGATACTTACATTTTAAAGATGAAAAATGTTTTAATGGGTACATTCATATCAATGGTATTTATGATATTTTGATTTACGAAATAATAAAGTATAATAAAAAAAATAAAAGCAGTAGGAGATGGACCATTGAAAAAGCAAGAAAGTACATACAGATGGGTTGTGTATATAGCTGTATTATTTACTTATGGATTAATTGTCAGTCAACGGACAGCTCCAGGGCTTATTACTGATCAATTAATGAAGGAATTCCATCTGTCCGCCTCCTTCCTTGGTATTCTGACAAGTATACAATTTTTCGCGTATGCCGGATTGCAAATCCCAATCGGAATTTTATCAGATCGCTACGGACCAAACCAATTTCTGATTATTGGTGCAGTATTGAATGGACTTGGGGTGTTGATTTTTAGCGTAGCATCAAATGAATTCCTTCTTATTTTGGCAAGACTTCTGGCAGGAATCGGCGATGCAACGATTTGGATTAATTTAGTGTTAATTTTAAGCCAATGGTTCCGAGTTAACGAGTTTGTGAAACTACTAGGTTTTGCCGGAATGACAGGAGGTCTTGGATTTTTAACAGCAACTGTTCCGTTCTCTGCATGGATAGCAGTATCTGGATGGAGAACACCATTTTCCACCGTTGGACTAATCCTTTGTCTCTGTGGGGCAGCACTGTATATCATTCTGGAAAAAAAGCCAAAGCAAATGTTTAAATCAGAGCCTCATCCAGTAAATAAAGAGAAAAAGCGGGAAAGTGTCTTTCATTTGCTAATTAGGATTATGAAGGATCGTCAAGCATGGGCTACCTTCCTTTGCCACTTCGGCCTTGTTGGGTCCTATGTAGGTTTTATCGGTTCATGGGCCGTTCCATATGGAATGACGATTTATGGAATGAGCCGGTTAGAAGCCAGTCAGCTTGTGATGGTTGGTTTAATTGGAGCCTTAGTTGGGGCACCATTTACAGGATGGATTTCAAGCAGGCTTAATCAGATTAAACGTCCTTATTTGGTAGTACATACAATGGTATTGCTAAGTTGGACTACTTTTGTTTTATTAGATGGGAAACCGCCATACATCTTGCTGATCCTTCTTTATTTGTTGATCGGGTTTGGAAATGGAGCAAGCGCGTTAACCTTTGCGGTTGTGCGAAGCTCATTCTCAATTAAAGATGTTGGAGTGGTTTCTGGATTCGCGAATACAGGTGGTTTCTTAAGCGCCGTACTCTTACCCAGTTTTTTTGGAAAAGTGCTCGATTATTTTCATACAGATTATGCGGGCGGTGGCTATCATTATGGGTTTATTATTCCTGTGGTATTCTCAGTTTTCGGTTTGATTGGCGGCATTCTTATTAAGGAAAAACACGAAGGAACCCAGCCACTCAGTGTGCCTGCCTCTTCAATTAAAGCGAAATGATAGGCATTTAACCATTCCTCCTGAAAGATAGTCACATACACTATCTTGGAACAAATAGAGGAGGAGATGCACAGATGAATCAAATGATGGGAATGCCAGGTGTTACCCTGGGAATGCCTGGAGGGCAACTTGGACCTGAATTTTACCACGGCCATGGAGGATTTTATCCTGGAGGTGGTTTTCACCATGGCCATGGAGGATTTTACCCTGGAGGTGGTTTTCACCACGGCCACGGCGGATTCTACCCAGGCTATGGCTATCATCACGGCCACGGTGGATACTATCCGGGCTACGGTTACCATCATGGACACATGGGTTACTATCCGGGATATGGATTCCATCACGGACATGGAACATACCACACATAAGGGACTGTTTGAAGAGCTTGGTACATTCCAGGCTCTTTTATGTTTTTTAAAAAAATTCACCCTTTGCTCCCAAAAAAGGAGTATAATGTAATTTTGAATGCAATTATTTAAGGAGTACTTACAATGAAACAGACATATACGATAAAAGAAAAAACGAAACAAATTATGATTTTGTTGATCCCAATTTTAATTACCCAGTTGGGTATGTTTTCTATGGTGTTTTTTAACACGATAATGTCAGGTAAATATAGTTCAATCGACTTGGCAGGGGTAGCGATCGGCTCATCGATTTGGAGTCCGGTTTTCACCGGCTTAAGCAGCATCCTATTGGCAGTTTCTCCGATAGTCGCCCAATATTTAGGTGAAAAAAGGGGAGAAGAAGTTTCATCTGTGGTTAAAAATGGTTTGTATCTCTCGGTCATAATTACCGCGGTCATCATCCTATCAGGTACCTTTTTATTGGACCCGATTTTGGATAAGATGAAGTTACCCTCCAGTGTTCAGCAAACGGCGAATGATTATTTAATTGGATTAAGCTATGGCATTTTACCATTATTTTTATTTAATGTGTTGAGATCCTTTATTTATGCTTTAGGAAAAACACGTGTGGTCATGATTATCATGATTTCCTCTTTACCCATTAATTTGTTTTTTAATTATGTCCTGATTTTTGGGAAATGGGGATTTCCAGAGCTGGGTGGTGCAGGGGCAGGTTATGCCACCTCCATTACAGATTGGGTGTTTTTGATTTTTACTGCTTATATTGTAAAAACGAAAGAACCTTTTTCCTCGTTTGATGTTTTTAGTAACATGAAGGAATTTTCGTTAATCAGATGTAAAGAGATCCTGAAAATTGGGGTACCGATGGGACTGTCCACTTTTTTTGAAACCAGTATGTTTGCGGTGGTAACGATTTTAATTAGCAAATTTAGTGTTGCGACAGTGGCGGCCTATCAAGCAGCGCTTAACTTTGTTTCATTTTTATATATGATCCCAACTAGTATTTCCATGGCCCAAACCGTATTGGTAGGATTTGAGGTGGGTGCACGACGCTACAAGGATGCAAGAATTTACAGCTGGCTTGGCGTTGTACTAGCAGTTGGATTTTCAATCATTTGCGGTGTAGCCGTGGTTGTATTCCGCTACCAAGTTGCAGGCTTATATTCGAACGAGGTTGTGGTTATCTCGCTTACTGCCAACTTTCTTATCCTTGCCCTGGTCTTCCATATATCTGACGCCATTCAGGTAACAGCACAGGCTGCACTCAGAGGCTATAAAGACGTTAACTTAGCATTCATCATGACCTTAATCGCGTACTGGCTTATTTGCCTCCCAGCCGGATATATTTTGGCCAACAACACAGGACTGGGCGCAAAAGGCTACTGGATCGGGTTAACCATTGGTCTACTAGCAGCTGGAATTGCACTCTCAATTAGACTCATCTACATCCAAAAACGCAAATTCGTTGAAGGGGAAGAAAATAATACCATCGAAAATCGACTTGTGAAGTAAGGGCTGGGTGATACACCCGGCTCTTTTCAAATTGCTAAAAAAGGTGCCAGGCACCAAATGGAAATGAATAATAAAAAACGCCGTTCATGAAGAATGGCGTTTTTCAACTTTCTATTAAAATAGCTTTTTTAGTCCGAATAGTTTTAGGAATGGATTTTGGCTTTTATCGGTTATTTGTAGTTCGTTCATAATTAATTTTTCTTGATTTGCTGTGATCCATTTCTGTAATTCGTGTTTGTCTTTGCATTTTGTATAATATGTTTCTCCACCCTTACCAAGAGCATTGACAACATATCTACATGTATTCCCCATAATGCCCACCTTTATTAATGTGTTTTTAACTTCTATTGATTTTAACTTCTATATTGAAACATTATAACAGGCTTTTTAAAATAGTCTATCGTTATTTTCTCTTATTTTTCGCCAATTTTTTCGCCGCAGCTATACGTATTCTTGATTGCATCTGGGAAGTAAAACCCGTTATAATAAAATAAACTGACTAGTCGTTTATATGAGGTTTGGAGGTTATTTTTACATGCCACCCATCGTGTCTGATTCATATAAAGAAAAAAGGAAGAAGGAAATCCTAGAGAGTGCCATGGCATGCTTTGCTAAAAAAGGGTTTCAACCTTCTACCATTGATGATATTGTTGAGCACTCAGGAATCAGTAAAGGTGCAATTTATAACTATTTTAAAAGTAAGGATGAAATATATTTAGAATTAATGAAAACGAGTACGGAAGAAAGTTACGAAGAACTAAAGGAAAGGTTGGCAACCTATCCGAACGCTGTTGATAAAATGAACTTTATGTTTGATCTGTATTTGAACAATGAAGTGAATCAGGAAAGTACCGGGAGACTGGTCGTACATGATGAATTTAAACTTCATGCTTTCCGCAATCAAGAGCTAATCGAAAAGTTAAACGTGCGAAGACATGAATATTTTATTAAGATGTTTTGCTCCATTATCGAGGAAGGGCAAAAGGCGGGGGAGTTTAAAACAGAATTAAACCCTGAAATATTTGCCGACATGTTTTGGTCCATGATCGATGGAATTATGTTGCAAACCATTTACCCTGGTTTCCCTTATAAACAAGTACTGAATGAATTCAAGCAGATGTTTTTAGAAAGAATAACACTTTAGCAGAATGGCAAGAATTAAATGCTTGCCATTTTTTTATTTTTTAAAATAGGCAGGAATAGGAATTGAAAAAATTTCATTTATAATGTAAAATTTAGTAAATAGACCGAATAGTTTATTTTAAATTCATAAAAATCTATAGTTGAAAAATCAGTTTGAACGTACTTTAATTTTTTTTACAAATAAAATAAACCAACCAGTCGTTTTATTACAAGCCGAAAAGGAGGTGGCAAGCATGACCATACACATCTTATTCCTCACCATCACCATTACCAAAAGAAAAAAATCCCTTGAACAAGCACTCCATGAACAATACACCGAAACCCTTTACGAACACCACAAAGACCAGCTATTTTCCAATCATTATATTCGATAAAAACTGAGCTATTTTGAGGAACTGCAAGGCACCACCTGTAACAAATCCAAATTGTCCACCCCAGATGGACAAAATCACTAATTTGTCTTTTTGTGGTGCCTGTCACCCTGTTTTGTAAAAAACCACTTAAGCATGGGCGGTACGGCGAAGTAGATGAAGAAGAGCCGAAATAGTTGGTAGCCGGTGACCATGGAGAGGTCGGCGTTGATTTCGTGGGCGAGTATGCCCATTTGGTCCATTCCACCAGGGGCGATGCTTAGGAAGCTCGTGGAGGGAGAGATGTGACCAAAGTGCATGATTAGTAAGCTTAGTCCTAATGAGCCGATGATCATGGTGATTCCGCTGATGAAGGCGAGGCTGATGATTCGGACTTTATGTTCCAGCTTTTCTGGTTTTAACAGCAAACCGATATAACCACCAATCATGAATTGAGAAAGATCCAATAATGCCGATGGGAGGGAGGGACCTGCAAATCCTAAGACATTTACGACAGCTGTACCGAGAATGGGCCCTAACATATACGGTGTTGGAAATCTGAGCTTTTTTGTCAGAAAAGCAAATACCACGCATATGACTGCAAACAAAAGTATTTTTGGAAAAAATGAATCCGTGACTGCTACTTCGGAATGGATCATTCCCGTAGTTAACTTATTTTCATTATGAAAGAGGGGTCCAAAAATTAAAAACGGTACACAAAAGATAATCATCATTAGCCGTGCCACCTGTAGGAATGTAACCGTAGTGACATCGATCCCTTTCATTTCTTCTGCGAAGGTCAGCATTTGAGTAAGCCCGCCAGGAATACTCCCCGTCAAAACCGTAGGATAATCGACACCCGTTAGTTTCGAAACGACGACAGCAATCCCTGCACAAAATAATACAAGCAATAGCGTCATGAGCAACATGGATGGTAGCTCAGCAACAATTTGCACAAGTGCTTTTTTCGTAAAAGAAACCCCAATCGAATAGCCAACAATGACCAATCCGATATTTCTAATCCAGCTTGGCCAGTAAAACTGAACCTTTCCAAATCTCGAGCCAATGAATACAGCAGTCATCGGCCCGAGCAGCCACGGAATTGGTGTATTCAGTTTATGAAATATGATCCCTCCGATAAATGCAATGAGTAGCGTAAAGAAAAATTGAATCCTCTTATCTTTAAACAATGAAAACCCTTCTGTCTTTTAGAATATAGTGACTTTAAACAGTCACTTATTTTACCATTAATTCTCTATTCGTGCATTGAATTCATATTATCAATAAATTTAGAATATTTAGAAGGGAATTAAGTTGCTTACCTCGTATATGGTAAATGAATGTTTTATATATGGATGAATATTTTTTAATAGGTGTTGATTCGGAGGGGATGGGAATGACGGTTGAAAAAATAGAAGGGACGCTGTTATGGGAGCCTTCACAACAATTTCAAGATGCAACAAATATGAAAAAATTTATGAATTGGCTAAGCGAAACTCGCGGGCTGTATTTTGAAACCTATGATGAATTATGGAATTGGTCGGTAACCAGTATAGAAGGTTTTTGGTCGGCAATTTGGCATTTTTATGAGATCCAAGCCAAAACCCCATATAAAGAGGTGTTATCAGCTAAAAAAATGCCTGGAGCACGTTGGTTTTCAGGAGCAACCCTAAATTATGCTGAACATATTTTTCGAAACGCAACCAAAGAAAAGCCGGCCATCATCTTTGAAAGTGAGGTTCGTGCTCAAGGAGAATACAGCTGGGATGAGTTAAAAAAGAATACGGCAGCGATTGCTGCTCATTTAAGATCATTAGGAGTCCAGCAGGGGGACCGAGTGGTAGCTTATGTCTCCAATCTTCAAGAAACCGTAGCTGCTTTCTTAGCATGCGCCAGCATCGGGGCTGTTTGGTCGAGCTGTGCCCCTGAATTTGGAAGTATGAGCGTGATTGATCGATTTAAACAAATTGAACCTAAAGTGTTATTTGCTGTAGATGGATATCGTTATGGTGGAAAGGATTTCGACAGATTGGAATTAGTAAAGAGAATCCAAGAGGAACTGCCGACCGTTAAACAGACAATCATTATTTCGCATTTAAAGGATGATTTGGACCTAAGTGGATTGACCAACTCGGTCCTATGGAATAGAGTGATTTCGCAAAATAGGGATGCCGAGCTAAGCTTTAACGCTGTTCCGTTTGACCATCCGTTATGGATTCTATATTCTTCTGGAACGACAGGTAAACCTAAAGCAATCGTTCAAAGTCAAGGCGGCATTTTATTGGAGCATTTAAAAATGGGCGGGCTGCAAAACAATTTAAAGCAGAATGATCGGTTTTTTTGGTTTACCACAACTGGATGGATGATGTGGAATGTGTTGGTCAGTGGATTGCTTCATGGATCTACGATTCTATTATTTGACGGAAATCCCGGATATCCTGGTTATGAGAGGCTTTGGAAATTCGCAGAGTCAACCAAAATGACGGTATTTGGAACGAGTGCCAGCTTCCTAACTGCCTGCATGAAAGCAGAATTAACACCGAAAGAACAATTTGATCTGTCCCATCTAAAAAGTATTGGTTCAACGGGGTCGCCGTTACCGGTCAGTGGTTTTCAGTGGGTCTATGAAAAAGTCAAAGAGGATGTTTGGCTCTTCTCCACAAGTGGTGGGACCGACCTTTGCACAGCATTTGTCGGGGGTTCTCCATTAGTTCCCGTATACGCCGGTGAACTGCAAGCCCGCTCTTTAGGTGCCGCTGTCAGAGCTTTTAACGATTATGGTGAAGAAATGATCAATGAGATTGGAGAGCTCGTCATAACGGAGCCAATGCCGTCCATGCCCATTTACTTTTGGAATGATGAAAATAAGGCTCGTTATATCGATAGTTATTTTGATGTGTACCCTGAAATCTGGCGTCACGGTGATTTTATTAAAATTACTCCAAGAGGGAGTGCCATCATTTATGGGCGTTCGGATGCAACGATCAATCGTGGCGGTATACGAATGGGAACAAGTGAAATCTACAGTGCCCTCGAGAGTGTACAAGAGATCGTCGATAGCTTGGTTGTCGATATTCCAAAATCGGAAGGTCAATCTTACATGCCATTGTACGTCGTGGTGAGGGACGGTGATGATCTTACTGACGAGGTAAAAGTACGAATCAACAACACCATCCGAAAAAACTGCTCACCACGCCACGTCCCTGACCAAATCATTCAAGTAGGGGATTTGCCCAAAACCCTAAACGGCAAAAAACTCGAAGTTCCCATTAAAAAAATCCTTATGGGAACCCCGATCGATCAAGCCGTCAACCTTGGGTCCCTGATAAACCCAGATGCATTGAAATACTTTTAAACGTTTATGCTGATAACCGCCCAAACTCTGGGCGGTTTTTTTGGTGGTTGCTTTACCGCACTGGTATACAGCTACAAATTTGTTAATATTCTAACAAAAATTTTAAATCTTACAAATGTTGACAAAGGATTTAGAATGTGTCCGTCGAATTTGTCATATAACCGCATATGAAAGGACTTATATATTATGTGTAAGCAAAAATTGATAGATTTGCCAATATACAGGAAAATTTTGTTTTTTTCCTTCTTTATAACATTTATTCTAGTTGTTTCGACAGCCGGCTTTTCCTTTTTTTATGAGACCAATCAGTTAACGAATCAATTGACAGACCGTGCTAAGGGGATTGCAGGTCTTTGGAGTACCACGATTCCTCTTGAAGAAGTAAAAATGGTCAAGGAAACCAGAAACCCAGATATACCAGAAGCGGACCATTTAAACTATTTAGTCAACCTAATCCAGAAGAAGAATTCTAAATATATAGGAGGCTATATACTGGATGTAGAAAAAGTGGATAAAAATAAATTAACATTCCTTGCAACTAACGATTCAGACGTTTACTTAGGAATAAAACCATTTTCAAAATATAATGTGGGACCAGAATTTCTCTATGCCTTTAACAAAGCAGTTTCGGAAAAAAAGACAGTAAGTACGCAACTTTATGAAGATGAATTCGGGACATGGATTACTTCTATTCAACCTCTAATCGATGAAAACGGTAAAGTAATTGCTGTCTTAGCAGTCGATGTGGACGCAACCTTTATCAATCATTTCAAAAAGAAATCGAGCATCTATTTGTTTATAGCACTGATTACCATCACCATGATTATGTTTTTTACACTTAGGTGGGGGCTTCGAAAATTTCTTCAGCCGCTAAATGAAATTATTTCAGGCATCAATGCGGTAAGTTCAGGAGATTTTAATGTGAAAGTAAAAATTCCTGAATATTCGGACCTAGGGAAATTAGGGGATCGATTTAATCAGATGACATCCCAGCTGGCGGTTCTATTTGAACGGCTGTCGGATACTTATAAGGAATTTGGTACTAACCCGAGTAGGGATCAAAATGTCCACCAAGTTGAGAAAGCCATCGATGAAATGGAAAAAATAATAGAAAAAACCAGACTACAAAAAGAACTGCAACGAGCAGAGAAGATGAATGCAATTGGCCAATTGGCTGCCTCCGTAGCTCACGAAATTCGCAACCCTATGACCGTCGTAAGGGGCTTTTTGCAAATATTTTTATCAAAGGACAATTTATCCGAAATAGAATTAACCTATATTAAATTGATGATTGAAGAACTAAATCGCGCAGAGAAAATTATCAATGAATATCTTTCACTGGCTAAACCGGATCTTGAACGTGTGGAGCAGGTAGATGCCAAAGATTTGACCAAGAAAGTCGCTGATTTAATGAACACCTTTGCGTTTATGTCAAAAAATATATCCTTAAATACCCATCTTGAAGATGGAATTATGATAAAAGGCAATCAAAGTGAATTAAAACAAGTGGTTATTAATATTGTAAAAAATGGTATTGAGTCCATGCGGGATGGCGGGGTTTTAAGTCTTTCTGTGTATAAAAACGAAGAATTCGGCATTATTGAAGTGACCGATACCGGAATTGGGATGTCTGAAGCTGAATTGGCCAGACTCGGTACTGCTTTTTACTCCCTGAAAGAAAAAGGAACAGGGATGGGGCTTATGGTTTGCTACCAAATTGTCTCAAGAATGAAAGGAAAAATAGAAGTAGAAAGTGAAAAAGGAAAGGGTACTACCTTTAAAGTATATATACCATTATGGTAGGGGCAGCAATAGGCGCCCCTACTTTTTATATTCCTACATGCATAAAAATTTGCAAAAAACTAAACACTACCACACAAAAAGGGTGGTGAAATCGTGGAAAAAGAAACACAACCTCAAGAGATCCCTAGCTATATAAAGGAAAATGCTGGTAATGGGAATGTCATTTTTATAGAGGATGAGGAACAACAACAAGGGAAATTTACTATTGTTGGCGGTGGGGATCCAAATCTTTCCCCTGATGCTGGCAAGCCTATGATCTAGAAGTAAATGAAAAACAACCGTCATGGTTGTTTTTTTATGTAGTGGCAATTATGCACTCATGCCTAAATTATGCAAATAGACATAGTAAATCGACCATAAAAACAATGAAACATTTAGATGATTTTTATGTTGATTAATTTATTTGTTAGGAATTCTGACTAAAACGTTTACAATCAAAAATGTACGAGTTATAATTGGCATGAAAATTGCAATTATTCATAATAGTTCAATACTTTGGTAAAAGGAGGTTTGGATAGGCAAAACTGGTCATCATTGTGTTTACATAAAAAACTAGAATATTTAACACAAAATGGAAACGCTTCCAGTTGAAAAGAATAAGGGAGATGATTAAATTGGAGAAAGCAACACTAAAACGGTCACTTGGTCTATGGGCGATCGTGGGTCTAGGTTTGGGGTATATGACACCTACTATTGTATTTGATACGTTTGGGATCGTTTCGAATGAAACAAATGGGGTAGTTCCACTAGCGTATCTTACCGCATTAGTCGTTATGCTATTTACCGCGATTAGCTATGGAAAAATGGTTCAGGTCTTTCCAAGTGCCGGTTCTGCTTACACCTATACAAGGGAGACGATGAGTCCACTACTTGGATTCATTGTAGGTTGGGCAGCTCTTTTAGACTACATTTTACTGCCAATGGTAAACGCACTAATCATTCGTATTTATATGGTATCTGTTTTTCCATCGGTTCCAGCATGGATTTGGGTTGTGATTTATGTAGCCGCGGTTACTGGGTTAAATGTTTGGAGTATGGGGAAAACTTCAAGCTTAAATTCCCTGCTTGTTGTCTTTGAAGTAGTGCTAATCGCAGCTTTTATTGTTTTAGCTTTTGTTAAACTTTCACAAGGAATGGGGCAAGGAACGATTTTAACAACAGAGCCATTGTTCCATTCAAATATCCATCTTGGAGCCATATTAACGGGAGCAACAGTTGTATGCTTCTCATTCATTGGTTTTGACGCCGTTACCATGTACGCGGAGGAAGCCGTTGATCAGAAAACACTTCCAAGAGCGATCATGTTGACCGTATTTATCGGTGGTGCCATCTTCTTCGTCTGTGGTTATTTTGCTCAAGCATTATTTCCAGATGTTTCGAACTTTAAAGTGACAGATGACACGTTACCGGAAATCGGTTTGTATGTTGGCGGTCAATTCTTTAAATTAGTTTTTCTAGCTGGTGCTTTTGCTGCAACGGTAGCATCCGGTTTAGCCTCCCATGCCAGCGTATCACGACTATTATTCGTAATGGGGCGCAATGGAGTTTTACCAAAAAAACTATTCAGCTATGTCCATCCAAAATTCCGCACACCAGCGTTTAACGTCATACTTGTTGGAGTTGTATCATTACTAGCAATTGCTCCAAGTCTGGAGTTAATCTCATCTTTCATTAACTTTGGTGCTTTAATCGCCTTTACATTTGTAAACCTCTCAGTTATCGCTCACTTTGTATTCCGTCATAAAAAATATAAAACAGGAAAAGATATTTTCTCTTACATCATCATGCCAATTCTTGGCGCGGGAACAACAGGAATTCTATGGTATAACCTGCAAGCAGATGCTTTAATTGGCGGTCTCGTCTGGGTGGCCATCGGCCTAATCTACTTAATGTTCCAGACTCGATTCTTTAGAGTGAAAATAGCAGATTTTGCTTTTGATGATGCAGAGAAATCATCTGCGTTATAGAATCATATAAAGGAAGGAAGGGGGGATTCCCTTCCTTCTTACCTATTTTTATATAGAAATGGCAGAATTCTTTTTCGCTTCTTTTCGATATCCTTTTCCGGTAAAAATCGAAAATCCCATTAATACATAGGTCAATCCCCAGAACAAGGCAAAATAATCTCCGAGGAACGGGATTCCTAAACAAACTAACTGCAGTACAAACGCGATCGCGTACCAGCGAGGGAATACCTTTGCCCGAAAAGTGACGATTAAGAGGATGATGGTCCCCAACAAGAGCCCGCCATAGCCCATACTATTGGAAACACTTACGAACAAGCCTTCTTTCGAATAATCCCCATAAGAAAAAATACCATAAAAGATCCCTGCTAGCATTAAGTTGCCTAATGCTAGCAATAAGCCAGCAATCAGTCCAAATACCCCAGTTTTCTTTGATTGCGACATGAACAATGCAATGGATGATAAAGACATCAGGATGCTAGCGGCGAAGGCACATGCCAGTTCAGGTGTGCTATCAGATCCCCAAATTAACCCTGAAGGAGTCATGCCGATTCTGGCAATCCCACCTAAAAATGCTATAAAACCCAATACCTTAACGACTTTTTCTACATTCATTTATTCCACTCCCTTTGTTTTCTTTACGTATTAATCGTATCAAAGGGAATTCCCTATTTTGAAGGGTAACCGTTACCTATATAAATCGGGAAAAATAACCGGGAAGAACCGGGAATGCTTACAAAAAAGTATACAGAAGCAGCGTTCCTTGTTATAGTTTTACTGAATATTCTCAAAAAAAGGGTGGAGCCACATGGATCAAAGACTGCCAATTGTTAAATGGTTCGTCATAATCTTTAGCCTCTTAACCATTCTATTTTTCTTGCAATCGATAACTGGCTATTATGATGTGATTAGAACGGAATGCGTCCTAAAGCCGTGCAGCTCATTATCCCCGGCTCCTCCGACAACACTTAAAGCACTACAAGAATATCATTTGACTCCGGATTCCTATGCGGGATTATTTGTTTTCATCGAGACCATATTTGCGCTGTTATTTTACGTAGCGGCCGTGATCATTTTTATAAAAAACAGACAGAAACTGATGGGGCTTTTGGCCGTATTGTCACTAGTGGCATACGGGACCACGTATACTTCTTTAGTTTACTTGGCCTCAGAAGGAACCAATTATGCAGCGGTACCCGAGGCCATAGGACCAGTGGGCAGAATGGCTTTGTTCTTGTTTTTTCTATTGTTTCCAAACGGAAGACTCGTGAAAAAATGGACTTTATTTGTGTTTATTCCTTTTTGTGCCATTCAAATTGTCAGTCTGTCATTGCCGAATACATCCTTTTATTTACTTCATTGGCCAAGCAGCATACGGCTAGCCTACTATTTAACGATGATGTTTGTGACGATATATTCCCAAATTTACCAATATAAAAATATATCATCTACCATTCAACGTCAGCAAACCAAGTGGGTAGTCTATGGGTTTGCCATTTCATTAATCGGTTCAATCATCGTCAGTGGATTTTTTGTTTATCCGGTTTTGGCCGCGGATCCTATTTATTACGTATATTTAAGTGCCTTTTTATACACGGTGGTCGCCATAATTCCACTAACCCTATCTTTTGCCGTTATGCGGCACCGATTATGGGAAATTGACCCGCTTGTTAATCGAACAATAGTATATGGTCTATTATCTTTATCCGTCATTCTTTTATATTCCTTTTTAGTGATGTACTTTAGTAGTTTATTTAAAACAGATCATAGTTATCTTGTATCCTTTGTGGCTACTGCGATTGTTGCTGTTGTTTTTTCTCCATTAAAAGAAAGGCTGCAGAGAATCGTGAATCGATTTTTAAAAGGGAGACATGACGATCCTTATTCCATCTTACAGGAATTAGGGGAACAATTAATCAAACCAATCGCCCCTGAACAAATGCTGGATGTTGTCATTGAAACGATTCAAAACGCACTTCGATTACCATATACTTCAATAACAGTAGGGATTAACGGAAAAGAAACCATTGTGATTGAAGCAGGGAAACTCAAATTTGATTTACACTCATTCCCCATTGTTCATGGCGGGGAAGAATTAGGCACCTTACACCTATCGAGTCGCTCCGCCGGGGAAGCCTTTTCCCCAGAAGATGATAAATTAATAGAAGTATTGCTTCGGCAAACGGGACCTATTTTACAAAATGCGAAGATGACGCTAGGGATGAAATTGTTGGCAAAGGATTTACAAGCATCACGTGAAAAACTTGTCGTTGCCCGAGAAGAGGAGCGATTGACGATTCGGCGAAACCTCCATGATGAACTGGCTCCCAAACTCATGTCTCTAGCATTTAACGTTGCAGCAGCGGAGCAATATATTGAAAAAAATCCAGTCAAAGCTAAAGGATTATTAGAAAGCTTACGACAGGTTATTCGTCAAACGGTGGAGGAGATACGGACAATGGTCCATGGCTTAAGACCAGCTACACTTGATGAATTTGGGTTGCTAGGGGCCATTCGGGTAAGAGTGAATGAAATAAAAAACATGCCTACAATTATGGGAGCGGAACCGCTACAGGTGATTTTACATGTTCCCGATACCCTGCCGGTTTTACCTGCAGCAGTGGAAGTTGCAGCCTATCGAATCATTACAGAATCGTTAGTGAACGTCAAGCGCCATTCCAAAGCAAGTACTTGTTCGGTATTTTTGAAGATTACGGCAACTTACGCGCAAATAGAAATTACTGATAATGGCATCGGAATGCCTGAAAAATTAAAACCTGCTGCAAATGGCGGTATCGGCTTAACCTCTATTCGTGAACGAGCTATGGAACTAGGTGGAAGCTGTGAATGGGAGCGAGTAGAAACAGGGGGGACTCGGGTGAAAGCGATGTTACCTTTAACATTAGGGGGATATGGAAATGAAAATGAAGATATTATTGGCGGATGATCATCCGTTATTTCGCGGCGGGGTTCGGAATTTGATTCAAACAACAGATGATTTGGACGTCATTGGGGAGGCGGCAACTGGGGAGGAGGCCATTGAACTTGCGATGTCACTTAAGCCTGATGTAATCGTCATGGATATAAGAATGCCAGGAATCAACGGCATGGAGGCGACAAAAAAAATAAAAGAATCGCAGCCAGAAATAAAAATCTTAATAGTAACGATGTTAAAGAACGACAAATCCGTTTTTACTGCGATGCAGATGGGTGCCAGTGGTTACGTGTTAAAAGACGCTGGGGAGATGGAGTTGCTTCATTCTATTAGGGTAATAGGCAACGGTGGTGCTGTCTTCAGTTCAGATATTGCTTCAAGGATGATGAATTATTTCTCAAAACAAGAGCCTTCAGATAACCAAAGCCGGGTGTTGGCTGAATTAACAGTGCGAGAAAAGGAAATTTTAGAATTGATTGTGGAGGAATTTACAAATGTGCAAATTGCCACAAAGTTGCATCTCAGTGCAAAAACAGTGGCTAATCATGTTTCAAATATCCTGAATAAATTACAAGTTACCGACCGTCATGAAGTAAAAAAATTATACAATCAATCTTGGGATGAAATAGATGAAGGCAGTCTCTGAATAAGAGGCTGCCTTTTTGCATCCTAATTTGATTTCATAATGAAAAATGACTATAATAACTAATTACATTTCACCCTTTCTAACAATTTTATTAAAAATTTATAAGACCATTACCCCGGTTTTTTACATATGGTAACGTTCATAACATTTTATTTAAAAATGGGTTAATATTCGATTTTTCGACATTTTCCCTTCAAGGGACAGTTTATAATCGCAAATGTGGGTAAAAAAGAAGAAGGAAAAAGAATGGAGGGTTTCGAAATGAATCAAAACCATCGAGAAGCTATCCAGGAAAAAAGACAATTCTTAATCGAGGAATTACTTAAATCTGGAGTATTTAAAGTTAAAAACAAACACCTATACCAGGGATCCCTAAGCGAATTGGAGGAAGAATACAAAGACCTTGTACGGTGCCTATCACCTTTATCGCGTCAATGACAGTGGGGAAGTTGAAAAGGGTGATGAGAAACAAAATTTGGTCCATAACAGCTGAAATTTCTAAAAAGTTAGTATGATCAAATACTTAATCATAAAAAAGTAGTGGAAATTGTTTTCCATTGCTTTTTTTTCCTTCTTGATAGTAGATATGAAAAGATAAATGTTTGGAAGATTAGATGGTTAGATTTCAAGGTGTGGCTACTAAACATCTTGATAACTACCTTTATTGGTCCGTTGGCTTTAACCTGGAAAAAACTTGGCATTTGATAAACAAGTAGAACAAATGCTTATTTCAGCGTCTCAAAAATCATATTAAACGACTGTTTATTCTATAAGGATTTTTTTATAGAAATAATACTCTTTTGGGCGGTATCTTACTTACTTAATTTCCAAATAAATTTCATAGGATAACTTACTATTATGGAAAGTATCGTATATAAAATCAACCAAATAAGAAAAGAGTCATTAAAAATTGACATCATCAATAAAGCAAACACAATAAATGTAAGTAAGGGCATAACGAACCATTTTCTAAACAACAAAAAGCCAATTATTGAAGTTACAACAACGACAATAGGAAAAATGAATAATATCAAACTAAATTCCATACCTTGTTCACTCCCTTTCCTTACCATAATTATACAAGATTTAGTGTAAAATTACACTTTTGATTGAATGTTTATTTTTGAATGAAAAAACAAACTTTACATAAACAGCCAAAGGTAATCACAATACTGCCAACAATTACATCAAAAAGCACTCTTAAACTATCAGTCTACAAATAAGGGAAAGAATGTTAATATTGAGTTTGTAACTGTAATTTCCATTTTTTACATATTACTTAAAGCACGATTAGGAGGTTAATATGAGCGGAGATGGATTAGTTTGGATGATTCTATTGCTAGCTCTTTTGTTTTTAAATTTTATGGCTATTTCTTCTTATAACAAGAAAAATACATCTTTTTTGTGGTCTGGCTTACTGATTTGTATTATGGGTCCAGTTATTGGGTTTATTTCTAGTTCTATTTTTGTAGATTTTCACCATAGTGAGGGTGGAACTGGTGAAGGAGGGGCAATTGGTGCAGCCTTTTTAGGATTAATTATCCTTGGTAACGGAATGATCTACCTAATTGTCGGAATTATAATGATGATTACTCAATTCTTTAAAAAGGAATAAGGCCTACGTATAGTTTATCTCTAGAAAGCAATTAAGAAATAATTCGTACAAGATCTCTCTTTTTTAAAAAGGATATAAAATTTAAGACAAGGACAAACTTGTCCTTTTTGCTACCCTTTGGTGACTTATCTAAATCAATATATTAATAGGCTATTTATAAATACAAGAAATGATGAAAGTTTGTATCTGACTATTGTAAGCAATTTACTTTTTAACAAATGGCTTAGTAATAGGGGTGAAGTTAATGATGATAAAAAGAATTTCTTGCACAGTAAAAGAGGGCCAAAGGGACATATTTTATGAGTACCAAAAACAATGGAAACCTATTAGTAAGGTTAAAGGATTTTTAGGACAAGTGGGTGGGTGGAGCGAAACATAACCATTGACTGCTTGTATTTATTCATTTTGGGAAAGTCAAACAGATTATCAGTATTTTATGGAGGAGGTACATGACCGAATTTATGTCAATTCTGGGCAAGAAAGTACCTGTACTTCAATAGAAGTAAATCTGTTTCAAGAAAAACTAAGAATTTCAGGGTTAGAGGAACATTTTGTTAATGTCTTGAGGAATGGCAAGTTTATTCGTGTTACTTTGTCACAAGTTAAAGAGCAAAAAACGGACCACTTTGTTGATATGCAGAAAAAAGTATGGAACTTAGCAATGAAAAAAGCTGAAGGGATGCTTGGTGGAACATTCGCATTTTCCAAAAATGAAAGTAATTACTTCCTTGTATTATCGGGTTGGAAGAATGAAAATTTACATCAAAAATATTTAGAGAGCCATTTTCTTGAATTAATAAAAACCGCAAAACCTCAAAATGATGTACTGGAACTGCTAGGTGAAAAATTTAAAGTTGAAGAAGCATGGAGAGTGTGCCCTTCGGTGCTATGAAATCTTAAAAAACAATATAAAGATTGACTTCAGGAAAATTTTTGAATAAACTATTTTTAATAATAAAATAAAGGCTTTGATGAGAAAAAGTAAAATGATATTGTTTTTTCCAGAGAGCTTCGGTAGCTGAAAAGAAGCAAAAACATTCATTTGAACAATGGTCTCTGAGCTTCGTACCGAACTTACTTTAATGGATTAGTAGGCTACGACGAGTTTTGGCACTCGTTATCAATGTCACAGTATAAGAGTATCATTTTTTACTCCGTACTTGTTGAGGCAGATGGTGTGAACCATTTGCGAAATAAGGTGGTATCACGTGGAATTCAAACCTCGTCCTTAACTATTACAGTTAAGGCGAGGTTTTTTTGTTTTCAAAATTAAAAATCATATCAGGAGGTTTTAATCAATGAGTATTTTTATTGGAGGGGCTTGGGCATATGCGAACGGCTCATTACATTTAGGTCATATTTCAAGTTTGTTACCTGGCGATATTCTTGCGAGATATTACCGTTTAAAGGGAGAAAAAGTTTTATATGTTTCGGGAAGCGATTGTAATGGAACTCCTATTACAATTAGAGCGAAACAAGAGGGTGTAACTCCAAAAGAGATTGCGGACCGTTATCACCAAGAATTTGAAGATTGTTTTGCAAGATTAGGATTCACATATGACACATATACAAGAACAGACACAAGACATCACCATAAAATCGTTCAAGAGATTTTTTTAGAGTTGCTTGAAAAAGGATACATCTATAAAAAGGAAATTGAACAAACCTATTGTGAATATGATCAGCAATTTTTACCTGATCGTTATGTTGAGGGGATCTGCCCTCATTGTGGGGCATATGCTCGTGGCGATCAATGTGACGTTTGTTCAAGTGTGTTAGAACCACTTGATTTGCTTGATAGAAAATGTAAAATATGCGGAAATCCGCCTACCACAATGTTTACAGAGCATTTTTACTTTTCTTTAAGCTCATTCCAAAATGTCTTGGAAAACTATACTCAAGAAGCAGAAGATCTGAACTTATGGAGAGAAAATGCTATTTCTCTCACGAAACGATATTTAAAGGAAGGATTGCGAGATCGAGCGGTTTCGAGGGATTTGCCTATTGGCGTAAGTGTTCCAGTTGCTGGATATGAAGATAAGAAAATCTATGTATGGATTGAGGCTGTATCAGGATACTTTACAGCAAGTAAACTTTGGGCAAAGGAAACAAATAAGGATGACTCAACGTTTTGGGATACATTCGCTCAATCTTATTATGTTCACGGGAAAGATAATATCCCTTTCCATTCAATTATATGGGCTGGGATTCTTGCTGGTCTTGGAAAAGAACCATTGCCAACGCATATTGTTTCAAACGAGTATTTGACTTTAGAAAAGAAAAAATTATCAACAAGTAAAAATTGGGCTGTTTGGGTTTCAGATATTTTAGAAAGGTACCACCCAGATTCGATCAGATATTTCCTAACAATAAATGCACCAGAGAACAGAGATGCTGATTTTTCTTGGAAAGAATTCATTTATAGCCATAATAGCGAGTTATTAGGGGCTTATGGTAACTTCGTTAATCGCACATTAAAATTTATAGAAAAGTCATTTGATGCTGTTATACCTGAAAAGGACATATCTTTGAACATTCTGGACAGGGTAAATCGCTTGTACAATGAAGTAGGTCTTTGCATCGAAACTACTGCTTTCAAACAAGGATTGGAAAAAGTTTTTGAACTTGTTAGATATTCAAACAAATACTTTGATGAACAACAACCTTGGAAACAAATGAAGGAAGATACCGAGTCTTGCAAACAAACTTTGGCGAATTGTGTTTATCTTATTGCAAATTTAGCTCATATTCTTACTCCGTTTCTCCCTTTTTCAAGCAGGAAAGTCAAGGAAATGATAAATACAAAAGAAACCGAATGGAGAGCGTTTATTGTTAAATCGCAGAGATTATCAAAAGTAGAAACATTATTTGAAAGAATAGACCCAGTAAGAATTGATGAAGAGATTGAAAGATTAATCCACCAAACTGTTTAGATGATACGTAGCCTAAGTTTATATGAGCTTTGGCTACTTTTTTATGAATAAAAAAGCACCGTAAATACGGTGCAAATGGGTTGGCAATTTGCTATTCATTTCTGGGTGTAATTTTACTTTTTGACATATGAAACAGAATCTGATTAATCGAATTGGGGTCATTATTAATGTGTGATTTTTAGTTATTTCTTTTTCTGTTTTAAGGGTAATTCGTTTTTTCACTCCCATAACAGAACCCCTTACTATTGATTGCATTCCATATAATTTGGAATCAAGTACGAATGGTGGAGGTATTAAAATTTTTAATCATTTTTTGCAGGTTTCTATGGCCTTCACGTAATTTAATGGTTTCCTCTATAATTTTTTGAAAGCCTTCCAGGTCTCGGTCGGTTGCGTTAAGTAAGGATCTTGGGATCCCTTCGACGATTTGTTGGAGGGTTAGTTCCGTGCTCAAAGAATTACCACCTTTCCACTTTTATCGGATAGACCACTACAGTGTCTATATTAATATTTTTCGAAAGATGGCTATTTTTCCTGCTAACATGGTGAAAAACTTATCACCAATTCTCAACAGATTCCTTCAAATAACGACCCAATCCCGTTATTTGAACATAGTCTCTCCTAACAGTAATATCTTCAGCTGTTCTTTAGACAGCTGCAATTGGTCCCATTCCTTAATCAGTCGCTCTAGTGCTTCAGGCCCGGTGTCATCTGCGAGTCGATAGGCACCGTAATGCATCGGCACAAATTCCTTGGCACCCAGCTCCAAAAAAGCTTTCACACTGTCCTCCGGATTAATATGCGAGTCTTTCATAAACCATTCTGGTTCGTAGGCACCAATTGGCATATAGACCGTATCAATCTCAAACCGTTCACCAATTTGTTTAAACCCGGAAAAATATCCGGTATCTCCAACAAAATAATGCGTCTCATCTCCGGATCGAAACACAAAACCGCCCCAATGAGACGTATTCATGTCAGTTAATGATCTTCTACTCCAATGCTGGGCAGGGACAAAATCAATCGAAATTCCTTTATTTTCTACACTTTCCCACCAATTTAATTCCGTTACATTCTGATAACCTTTTTTTTGAAAAAGCCTCTTTAATCCGGCAGGGACAAAAAAATGAGGATTTCCTTTGATTTTTCTAATCGAAGGGAAGTCCAAATGGTCGTAGTGTCCGTGAGAAATCACTACCACGTCAATATCCGGCAATTGTTCTATGGCTAGCCCTGGCTCTGTTAACCGTTTTTGAAAGCCCATACGTGAAGCCCAGACAGGATCGGTTAAAATATTTAGTCCTTTTAGTTGTATCAGGAATGTAGAGTGACCAATCCATGTATATGAAGTTTGCGTCTTGTTTTCAAGGAGCTCCGCCATTTTTTTATCAGGACTCTGCTCGATGTTCACTGTTAAATCCTTCACCTTGCTGCGTCGTTCTTTATTCCACTTCATCATATCTTTAAATGATTTCTTATTACTAACATCGTCCAAATTTGCATATCTTTTCATCAATGGATCACCTTTTAACCGTCATCTAACCATTATTATAACAACAATTAAAAAGGCCTTCAAAAATGAAGATTTCTTCAGTGCATGGTAAAATGAAGTATTACCCAAAAAGGAGGATGCATGTGAAGACAACTTATCGAACACGGGATGAAGTACCTGAACAAGAAAAATGGCGAATCGAGGACATCTACCCATCTATCGAGGCTTGGGAAGAAGATTACCGCTTTCTGGAAAAACAAATACCGAAAATGAAGCAATTTGATGGCGCTATTCACAGTGGGACAGCACTTTATCAATATTTATCGCAAAATGAGGTAATGGAAGGTAAGTTTAATCTGATCTATGTTTACGGGATGCTTCAGGGTGATATCGATACAAGGGACACAAGAGCCCAATCTTTACTAGACCGTGCAAGGCAGTTGGCCGTAAAAATGAATGGCGCAACCGCTTTCTTCATGCCTTTCCTCTTAAGTTTAGAAGAGAGGACATTAAGGGAATATATCCAGCAAGAGCCCCGCTTAACCTATTTTGAAAAAGACTTATTTGAATCCTATCGATATAAGAATCACGTATTATCAAAGGAAAAAGAAGAGCTCCTTTCACAATTGGGAGAAGCATTATCGTCACCAAGCCAAACGTTTAATATGCTAAACAATGCCGACATAAAGTTTGGTGAAGTGACCGATGATAACGGTGAGAAAGTGGAATTAACCCGAGGCATGTATTCGAAATGGATAGAAGACGAAGACCGTGAAAAAAGACGTCAAGCCTATAAAGCCTATTATCAACCATACCTACAATGGAAAAATTCGATTGCTTCAACGCTATCTTCTACTATCAAAAATAACGTAACCATGGCGCGACTACGCCATTATCCTTCTGCACTGGAAAAAGGCTTGTTTGGAGACAGGGTTCCAAAAGAAGTTTATGAGAAGTTGATTGTTGCCACCAAAGCAAATATCTCTTCCATGCATAAATACACCGCGATCCGCAAACAAAAGCTAGGTGTAGAGGAATTGCGTCAATATGATATGAATGCACCACTTGTAGATGGTGTTAAAATGGAAATTTCCTATGATGAAGCGTATGATACCATTTTGAAAGCACTGGCTCCACTTGGTGAGGACTATGTCAAAACGCTGAAAACGTTTAAGGATGCTCGTTATATTGATGTTAGGGAAACACCAGGAAAGCGTTCGGGAGCCTATAATTTGGGTGTTTATGGTGTACATCCATTTGTCTTACTTAATCATCACGACGATCTTGACAGCATGTTCACGATGATACACGAATTTGGACACGCGATGCATTCATGGTATTCTAATTCTCATCAACCAAGAATCTCCGCCGGATACAGCATATTTGTCGCGGAAGTGGCTTCCACGGTTAATGAAGTACTGCTAATCCATTATCTATTAAATAAAGAAACCGACCCAGCGATTAGAAAGTACTTGTTAAACCATTTTATTGACCAATTTAGAGGGACCTTTTTTACTCAAGTTATGTTTGCGGAGTTTGAAAAAATCACCCATGAAAAGGCAGAAAGCGGAATACCGTTAAATGTGGAGAGTTTTAATCAAATCTATGAATCATTATTCAGACAATATAACGGGGATGACTTAGTGTTTGATGAAGAGGTAAAATACGGATGGTCACGGATCCCGCATTTCTACCGGCCGTTTTATGTATACAAATATGCGACTGGCTTTGCCTCAGCCATTCATATAGCTGAAAAGCTGCTTGCAGGGGACCGTGCAACACTTTCTGCCTATTTGGAATTTCTCAAGAGCGGCAGTTCCGACTATCCGCTTGAATTATTAAAGAAAACGGGTGTTGATTTAACGACGTCCGAACCGATTGATAATGCGTTAAACCGCTTTGAACAGCTGGTAATAGAATTTGCTAGTTTATAAGAAGTTGCTGAGGTGACTTCTTTTTTTATTCCTTTATAATGGAAGAATAGTCGGAATCAATCAAGAATAATGGAAGTATGAATGAGAAGGGGGCCTATTATGACGGAACGTCTAAAGACGATGCCGATAGCCTTTATAACAGGGACATCGAGTGGATTTGGCATGTTTTTATCTTTGGCACTCGCTCGAGAAGGGTATCATGTGATTGCGACCATGAGAAATCCAGATAAGAAGGACAGGCTCGAACAGATGGCTGCCCAAACAGGTGTGGCAGGTCAAATAGAAATCGTAAAACTGGATGTGACCGATTTTGCAGAGGTTGAACAGGTGGTTTCCGATATTCTGACAAGGCACGGAAAAATTGATCTACTTGTAAACAATGCTGGATATGCCCAAGGCGGGTTTATTGAAGACCTCGCAATTTCAGACTGGAAATCGCAGTTTGAGACGAATTTTTTCGCAGTTGTTGCGGTGACAAAAGCCATTCTTCCAACGATGCGGCAAAATCAAAGCGGTACGATTGTCAATATCAGCAGCATCTCCGGTAAAATGGGTCTACCCGGGATTGGCCCGTACTCATCCTCAAAATTTGCTCTAGAGGGTTTCAGTGAATCATTGCGGTTAGAGCTGTTGCCATTTGGTATTAAGGTAATTGTAGTAGAGCCGGGGGTATTTAAAACCGACATTTGGTCCAAGGGAATGGAGTCTGTTAAGATTGGTCCGACTTCCCCATATGCGGAATTTAAGGATAAGATCGTTAGCCTGGTGGGGCAGATGGAAGAACGCGGCGGAGATCCGATGGAAGTGGTAGAAGTTATTCTTCAGGCAGTGAAGTCCGAAAACCCGCAGTTACATTATCCAGTAGGAAAAGGAGTCAAAACACAGATACGATTTAAAAACCTGTTACCTTGGTCGTGGATTGAAAAAAATCTTGCTAAACAATTCGGATTCTCCATTAAAAAGTAGAAGATATTAAAAGCAACTGGGTGTATACACCAGTTGTTTTTTGTATTTTTAAACTATGTTAAAGAAAACTGTTGATTTTTACACCCTATGACTGGAGCGGAATCAAATACAACTTTAACAGAACCTAAAAATAATGAAATATTTGTGAAAAGTTAATTTTATTAAAATTAACGGTATTGAAAGGGAAATATTGTATTTTTATACATTATAAATACTATTTAATCATCATCCAATCATTTTCCATGGTAATTGGATAAAAATTGTAAACTAGAATTCTATTTGTGTCAATACATGCAATTTTCAGTTTTTTGGGATAAACACAAATTATTAGAATTTTATCGACAAATATTTACAATCATAGGTCATACTTAATATAATATACAAGTAGATTGTCGAAACGCAGACGGCAGATTCAAGATTGTGCAGCTCCACGAACCTCACTACATTCCCCCACGAACAAGTTTGCATTCCTACCATTCCCAATACACCAAACAGATTGTACCATTTTAGGAATATGGATAACGGACAATCATGTGATATCACTCACAATAAAGAGGAGGTGTTACATGTAGTTTAACAAATAGAAGCCCCCGGGTACATGTCTTGACCGACCAGCCCGGGGGAAACGGAAGTTGGGTATGCCAACTCTTATGGTTAGTATACCCCTTATTTATAAGAATTGATAGAGAAAACTTTTTTGGGGGATCGGTATATGAAAAATGAAAGTAATAGATATTTCTTTAATGAAAAAACTATTCTAATAACAGGAGAATATGACAAAACGGGTAAGCTTGTTACGAGAATTATTGAGGGAGAAGATACCTTTCTTGTCGACCAGCCACCGTTAAAAATTATTGAAAAAAATCTGTTGTTGGTTGGATCAAATCTAAAAGGTGCACGTAAAAGTTCCATGGAAATCCTCGGACCTCATTTACGATTTTATCCACTAGCGATTAATTCACATTTGGATATCTTTTTATTGCCAACAAGGTCGGGCAGGAAAAGTAACTGTGTTTGGTTTTCACTGGCTCACATAAAGAAGCAAACACCGATTGGCACGAAAAAAACGGAAGTGGTGACTAGCTACGGTCATGTCGTTGAAATTGAACTTCGGACCATGTCATTTAACAACCGAATAAAAAACGCCAAATACTTACGGGACAGTATTATTAACAACACTTTGAATCCCTTGAACTTATATTTGGAACCGAAAATGGGCTTTTTCGTTTGTGAAGATGCCGGTGAAAATAAGTATACCATTCGGTTTATCGATCCTGAGGAAGATGACGAGGACGATGAAGATTTGGAAAAATAATATTATTACAGTTTGTATGGTATAATTAGGAAAAGAAGTAAAGGATGACTAAAATGGTATGGAAAAGGTCCCTTAACCGTCATTTGCTATTGCTTCTACTCATGTCTGTGATTGTAGCAAATTATTCCTTATACCGCACAGCTTTCGGTCGAGAAATTTTACCTGAAAATCCTAATAAACTGGTTGTAGCATCCATGATTGATTTGGCACTAGTAGCACCTCTGTTATTTTTGACATGGAAAAAACAAAAATGGAATTGGAAAAACATTCTAATCGGAATCTCTGGTGGTCTCGTGGTTGCCCGGTTTATGATTCCAATGGAATACTTGGCACCTATGGAACGGGTCACTTGGCTGGGATTTGCAGTGGAAAGCGGGCTATTGCTTATAGAAATGGTAGTATTGGTGACGTTCTTTCTTTATTTGCCAAGGATTGTTTGTTATGTCAAAGAAAGCCCATTATCAGTTATTTATGCATTTTCAAAGGCAGTTAATGAAAAGGTAAAGCCATATCCTATTGTTCGTGTGATTTGCTCAGAGATGCTCGTGATCTATTATTCTTTTGCTTCTTGGAAAAAGAAGCCAGTAACAGGCGAGGGATACTTTACTTTGCACAAAAAATCAAGCTATATTGCCTTAATGGTTATGCTGATTCATGCAACGGTTCTGGAATCCGTTGGCATCCACTGGCTGATTCACGAAAAATCTTTGGTCCTATCGATTATTATGCTGGTTTTAAATATGTACACGGTCCTATTTTTTCTTGCGGACATTCAGGCCGTCCGGCATAACCCGCTGCAGGTAACGGAGCACTCGCTTTATATCTCAATGGGGTTAATGAAACGGATGGAGGTAAAGTGGTCTGAGATCGAAGAAGTTAGGGATACACCGGAACAATGTCAACAAAAGCTTTCGAAAAACACCATTGAATTTATCGCGCGTGACTTTATGGAAGTTCATCCTGATGTGATCTTGAAACTGAAGCGACGTGTTCCGGCCACCCTAGCCATGGGGTTGGTTAAGCATTATGACCAGGTGGCAATCCGGGTGGATGATCCAGAGAGATTTAAGGCGGTTTTAAAGGGAAAATTTAATAGAGAAATGGAGAAAGCCTAGGACCGGTGGTTGTGCCGGTCCTTTTAGTGTAATAAAATAATATCTCATGGACATCTTCTACAAAATTAGGTTAGGGATGTCAGATAGAACGATTCTCAAAGACTTCTCACGGGAGTACACCCCAAAGAAATCCCATGATTGTAATTCTAAAGATATCATTTTAGTAAACTGCCTCAAGTTGTCTAAAGAAAATAGATTACAATTTTTGTCTTGTAAAAAAAACATGAATAAGATATGATATAAACTAAACTAATACACTGTATCTAGTATTTAGAAAATAGCAAAACAACTACATATAGTAATAGCCTTGCGATAAGATGCGATGATTCGCTTAATAGGGAATTCGGTGAAAGGCCGAAACTGCCCCCGCAACTGTAAATGCTGACGAACTAAATGGACCACTGTATAAGAGAGCTCACTATTTGGGTGCTTATACGGGAAGGATTTAGTAGAGGATGATGCATGAGTCAGGAGACCTGTCTTATTTTAGTTAGTTTCACTTCTTCGGGGATGGGGAAGATGAGATGGTGGCGTCAAAACGAATCATGCAGGTTTTTCTTTTGGCTGTTGTCATTTCTTCCGCTCTGATCCCCGAGCGGATTTTTTTATTTACAAAAAAGGAGAAATCGACAATGACCGAAACGATGGTAACAACGGCAGAAAAACTTGGTTTAGACCTAACAGAACTCAAACAATACAATCAAAATGAAAAAGTCCTTCAATACGCCCTACATAAAATCTCCATGGACCAGCCGAATTGGACCTACATTGCGGCTCGAGCCTATTTAAACGAACTCTATGAGCAAGTTGCCCGTAACAGGGGATACGATCCCAAACAAAGTTACGGAGATTATTACTCATTACTCACAATTCTAACTGAAAAAGGAATTTATTCTCCTGAACTAGTAACCTCCTATTCTAAAGAAGAAATCGATGAGCTTGGGCAAACCATTGACCCGGACCGCGATTTGCTTTTTCAATATATGGGCCTATTCTTGCTGGCTGATCGTTATTTAGCAAGAGATCATGACCGGAATCTTTACGAGCTTCCTCAAGAGCGGTTTATGACGATTGCCATGCACTTGATGAAGGATGAACCAAACTCGAAACGAATTTATTTCGTAAAAGAAGCCTACTGGGCTCTAAGTAATTTGTATATGACAGTGGCGACTCCTACTTTAGCTAATGCCGGAAAAAGCTTCGGTCAGCTATCATCCTGTTTTATCGATACAGTGGAAGATTCACTAGATGGAATCTACCTTAATAACTGGGATATTGCCCGCCTTAGCAAGGATGGCGGCGGAATTGGTGTATATTATGGAAAAGTGCGCGCACTGGGATCCGATATTAAGAAATTTAAGGGAAATTCTTCAGGGGTGGTCCCATGGATCCGTTTACTAAACGATACTGCTGTCAGCGTGGATCAGCTAGGACAGCGTCAAGGGGCGATCGCCGTCTATCTCGATATTTTTCACAAAGATATTATGAATGGATTTCTTGATTTAAAAACCAATAATGGCGATGAACGGCGCAAAGCACACGATCTTTTCACAGGAGTTTCAATCCCGGACCTTTTTATGGAAAAATTGCAGGAAACCGATGAGAATGGGAAAAGCATCGGCCAGTGGCATACGTTTTGTCCTCATGAAGTGAAGCAAATAATGGGCTGGAAAGATGAGAATGGAAATACGTTAGGACTTGAAGATTTTTACGATGAAGAGGATCACAAATATTTTACAGAAAAGTATTATGAGGCAGTCCAACATCCATTTCTGCCGAGGAAGACCTATCGGGCCATGGATCTCATGGCCAGGATCATGATTTCGCAATTGGAAACCGGGACACCATATATGTTTTATCGTGATGAAGTTAACCGGCAGAATCCCAATAAGCATCTAGTTAGCGAAGGGCGTACCTCCATTTATTGCAGCAATTTATGTACAGAAATCGCTCAGAACATGTCTGCTACCACTATTTCAAGTGAATATGAGGACCAAGATGGCAACTTGATTATCGTTCGTAAGCCGGGAGATTTTGTCGTCTGCAATCTTTCTTCAATAAATCTGGCAAAATCGGTACCGGACCAAGTGTTAGAACGTTTGATCCGAATTCAAGTGAGAATGCTGGATAATGTGATCGATTTAAATACCATTCATGTTGGACAAGCTCAAAAGACTAATAAAAAATACCGTGCCGTTGGTTTGGGTACCTTTGGTTGGCATCATTTGTTAGCGCTAAAAGGCATTCATTGGGAAACGGAAGAAGCGGTACGATTGGCAGATGAACTATACGAAGAAATTGCCTATTTTACGATTCGAACCTCGATGGAATTGGCACAAGAAAAAGGGGCATACAGCCAATTTGAAGGTTCCGAGTGGCATACAGGCCGTTATTTTGACCGAAAAGGCTATACATCAGACCGCTGGAAAAAGGTTAAACAGGATGTTACCCAAAATGGGATGCGAAATGGCTGGCTGATGGCAGTTGCCCCCAATTCTTCAACAGCCAAAATCGGCGGCTCTACGGATGGGATTGATCCGATTTACTCAGTCGAATATGCCGAAGAAAAGAAGAACTTTAAATTCAAAGTAACCGCTCCGGATTTGAATCATCATACGTACGATTATTATCGCCGAGTCAGACATCAATTGGACCAGCATTGGAGCATAAAACAAAATGCTGCGAGACAAAAGCATATTGATCAAGGAATAAGCTTTAATTTGTACGTGAAGCACGATATTAAAGCAAAGGATCTATTGCAGCTCCATCTAGAGGCTTGGAGACACGGGTTAAAATCGACCTACTATGTTCGAAGTACATCACAGGCCGAAATTCAAGAATGTGAAGCTTGCCATAGTTAATGGAAGGGGAAATGAAAGCATGCAACTACGAAAAATAAAACTATTAAATCCTGAGCATCCCAATAAATCAACCGGTATTATTAATGGTCAAACATCGGGTATCCTTAATTGGAATGATATTGCATACCCACACATGTATGATCTCTACCAAACCTTGTTATCAAACTTTTGGAAGGCCCAAGAGATCAATATGCAAGATGATATTAAACAATGGGATTCTTTAACTGAGTCTGAACAGGATGTCTTTTTAAGAATTAATACACAATTAGCGTCCTTGGATAGTTTACAAACACCCACGATGAGTCAGGTTATGGATTATGTAACTGACTCCAGTTTCAAAGCGATCTTTGCCGTTATATCACAGCAGGAAGCGGTGCATAACGAATCTTATTCTTATATTTTAAGTTCATTGGTTCCATTACAAGAACAAAACAGCCGATTTAATCAGGCGAAAGAAGACCCGATTGTTCAAAAAAGAAATGCACTTATTCTCGAGGCCTACGAAGGTTTTCGCCAGTGTCCGACACCTAGTAGTTTATTTAAATTGGCTGTGAATTCAATTAATCTGGAAGGAATCTATTTTTATTCAGGATTTGCCTTCTTTTACCATTTAGCCCGCCAACAAAAGATGTTAAAGACGAGCACGATGATCAGCTATATCCAGAGGGACGAAATGCAGCATGCCTACTTTATTTCACAGTTTATCCGGATATTATTAACGGAAAATCCTGCAATGAATACGCCTGAAAATATCGATTATATCTATAAAACCATTGATAGTGCAGTAGAATTAGAAAAAGAATGGTCCCGGTTTATTTTAAACAATATTGAGGGAATTGATTTACAAGAATTTGAACATTATGTTGAGTACTTAGCCAATAAACGATTCCGCCAGCTTGGTCTGAACAATCTGTACCCAGAACGCGAAAACCCGATGCCATGGATCCATGTATTCAGTGATGAAATGATCAATGAAACCAAATCAGATTTTTTCGAACAAAAATCTCGCACGTATACGAAGATTACCCAATCGAATGGATTCGATGAATTGTAATGAGCATCGCCATCATCTATTCCTCACGGACAGGAAATACCCAAGAGCTCGCAACGGTGATGAAACAGCTTTTTCAATTACAGGGTGTAATGGCGGATTGTCTTCCAGTTAATGGATTGCCCTTGTCTACGATTAAAGCCTATACTGGAATTATTGTTGGGACTTATACATGGGGAGACGGAGAGATTCCTCCTGAAATGGTTCCTTTGTATCATGCATTTGAAAATCAGGAAGTGGCACATCTGACCACCGGAGTGATCGGAACAGGAGACAGCTTCTATCCCCATTTTTGCGGAGCCGTGGATGCATTTAGGGACATGTTATATGTCCATACCAGTTTAGCGGTTACACTGAAGGTGGAGTTATCACCACAATTAAGCGATATGGAAAAATGCCGTCGCTTTGTTGGATTATTTTTAGAAAAATATGAAAAAGTAAAAAAACAATCAGAATGGGTCGTGAACGAAACATGTTGAAGCTAATGGAAGAATTGAAGGAAATCGTGAACAGCAGCAACCAAGACCTGGTTCAAGAAAATGCCAATGTGGATGGACAATCACCTATGGGCATGATGAGCTTATTTGCCTCTGCAACGGCAAAGTCATTCACCGTCGACAACCTCTTGTCCGAAGATGTGAAGAGAGCCTATTTGGGTGGATATATCCATATTCATGATTTGGACTTCTATGCCAGCGGCAGCACCACCTGCTGTCAAATCCCTTTGGAAAAATTGTTGAAGAACGGTTTTGACACCGGGCACGGAAAAATGCGCGAACCGAAATCTATTGGCAGTGCCATGGCATTAACAAGCATTATTCTGCAGGCTAATCAAAACATGCAGCACGGCGGGCAGTCCATTCCTTGTTTTGATTATGATCTAGCACCATATGTACGGGCGACGTTTGGTAAGAAACGTGAACTTGTCCGGGAAATTGCTGTTGACCCTAGCGAGGAATTTTTGGATCAAAAAGCTTGGGAATGGACAGAAAAGGCAGTATTTCAGGCATGTGAAGCCTTTATACATAATTGTAACTCCATGCATTCGCGCGGGGGAGGCCAGACTCCCTTTGTGTCTATCAATATTGGAACTGACACATCACGGGAAGGCCGGATGGTAACAAGAAATATCCTGCTTGCGGCGCAAAATGGATTGGGCGGCGGGGAAACCCCGATTTTCCCGATCATTGTTTTTAAAATCAAAGATGGAATTAACTTTAACGAAGGCGATCCGAACTATGATCTATACCGTTTGTCTCTAGAGACTACATCAAAGCGGTTATTTCCAAACTATGTATTTATCGATGCCCCTTTTAATCTGCAATACTATGACGGTACCAAGGAAAGTGAAATCAGTACGATGGGGTGCAGAACAAGGGTGATTGGAAACGTAAATGGCCAAGAAACTCCGGTAGGCAGGGGAAATCTATCCTTTACCTCTATCAATCTTCCATTGCTTGCGATTGAATCGCCATCTATCCAAGATTTTTGGGAAAAGCTGGAGATCAACACCGATCTTGCGATTAAACAATTATATGAACGCTATCTTTACCAGGCAGAAAAAACCGTATCCCATTTCAAGTTTTTATATGGGCAGGGGGTATGGTGGAATGGGGAAGAATTAGCTCCATTTGAAAAATTAAGCGAAATCCTAAAGCAGGGCACATTATCGGTCGGCTTTATCGGATTGGCTGAAGCCCTTGTCCAATTAATCGGGCAACATCATGGTGAAAGCAAGGAATCTTTGAAACTGGGGATGGATATTGTTGCCTTTTTGCGAAAAAAAATGGATCAAGCCACGATCGAATATGGATTAAACTATTCTTTATTGGCAACACCAGCTGAATCCCTTGCAGGTAAGGCACTACGGTTAACAAGAAGGAAACACGGCATCATTACGGGGGTCACTGATCGGGAATATTTCACCAACAGCTTCCATGTACCTGTATACTATCCAGTTGCAGCTCTGGAAAAAATCAAAATAGAAGCGCCGTTCCATGAACTGACCAACGCCGGACACATCACCTATATTGAAGTCGATGGTGATGCCAGCAAAAATATTGAGGCCTTGGATACGTTAGTTAGGGCGATGCAAAAATACGGGATTGGATATGGCAGTATCAATCATCCGGTGGATCGATGTCTCGAGTGCGGACATCAAGGGATCATTGATAACGAATGTCCAAATTGCGGTAATCGGAATGAAGTCAAAGTAGAACGAATCAGAAGAATTACCGGATACTTAGTAGGTTCGATGAATCGCTGGAATTCCAGCAAGCGGAGTGAAGAAAGTGAACGTGTCAAACACAATCTATCGGTTCGTAAAGGAAACAGCCCGAAATGAGAGTGCTAGATATCGTCCATGACTCGATTGTAGACGGAAGAGGCTTAAGAACGGTGATCTTTTTTGCTGGATGTCCTCATCTCTGTCAAGGATGTCATAATCCCGAGTCTTGGAATATTGAAGGGGGCACGGAATGGAGTGAAGCGGAGATCTTTCAGGAAGTCATGAAAAATGAATTAACCGATATCACTTTCAGTGGCGGAGAACCGTTTTTACAGGCGAGAGAGATTGCTGTGTTAGCGCGTAAACTCAAACAAGAGGGGAAAAACATTTGGTGTTTTACGGGGTATCGTTACGAGGAATTAATCCAGGATCCCGATCATGTTTCCTTACTAGAACAAATTGATATATTGGTAGATGGAAGATTTGAGCTGAAAAAGCGCGATTTGACTTTAAGATATAAAGGAAGCTCCAACCAGCGCATCATTAATGCGCCAAAAACCCTTGAGAGCGGAGAGATTATCGAAGAAATTTCGTAAATACAGGACCGGCCATGTTTCAGTCATGGCCGGTGTTTTTAATGATCAAACTGAGGCTCATCAACGTGTACAGACGCGCGGAAACAAGAAATAAATCTTCATAATGATGGTTTACATATTGATCAATAACAGAAATCCCTTTATAAAATTCATCCACCAAGTATATAGTATATTTTTCATTCCAGTCGTACTGATTGATTCTCTTAAGCTCATCCGCGATGATTTGGAATCTGTACTCTTCAATAAAAAGTTTGATTTGATACAACTTATCAGCATTTTTAATACTAGAACTGCTGCGGTTTTCATAATGTATATAGATAAACTTAATAAAACGATTGATATTGTCCGCAAGCAGATTGGCTTTTTGCATCTGGAATTCCATGATCGCATCTCCCCGAATTCTTTTTTAACAAGATTGTATGTTTTGAAACAGCCAACTATCACCATGTTTTGTTGCAGCAGAAAACATATGGTATCCTGTTAAGGTAGTAACAATACAGGAGGAAAAAATATGGCTATTATCGATATCACTGTAATCCCAGTTGGGACCGGTACACCAAGCGTGAGCGAATATGTAGCAGAAATACATAGAGTACTTCAGCAATACGAGGGAAGAGTGAAATACCAGTTGACACCGATGAGCACGTTAATCGAAGGCGAACTGCCATTATTGATGGAAATTGTACAAGAAATTCATGAAGTGCCGTTTAAGAAAGGGTTGCAACGGGTTTGCACGAACCTAAGGATTGATGATCGCCGCGATAAGGAAAATTCGATGGAGCGGAAGTTACAATCTGTTCAGGCAAAATTATAAAGATCCTCTCAAGAAAAAGTCGAAAGTTGTCGACAGAATGAAAAAAACATTGTAGAATAGTTCCATAATTAAATAATTCCGTCGAGACGGAAAGAGGTTCTAGCTACCCTCTATAAAAAACTATGGAAAACAGGACTGCTTTCTTTAGTGGGCCTGTTTTTCTATTTTAAAGGAGAGTTATTCATGAAAAATGATAAAGCAATAGTTGTATTTAGTGGTGGTCAGGACAGTACCACTTGTTTATTTTGGGCATTAAAGAACTTTAAAGAAGTAGAAGCGGTTACGTTTAACTATAATCAAAGGCACAGTCTAGAAATTGAATGCGCCAAAAATATTGCAAATGAACTGGGTGTCAGGCACCATATTTTAGATATGTCGTTATTAAATCAGTTAGCTCCTAATGCTTTAACCCGTGATGATATTGAAGTAAAAGAGGGCGAAGAGGGTGAATTGCCATCCACTTTTGTTCCAGGAAGAAATCTATTGTTTATTTCGTTTGCCGGCGTTCTGGCTAGTCAAGTAGGGGCAAAGCATATTGTTACCGGAGTGTGTGAAACGGACTTTAGCGGTTATCCGGATTGCCGTGATGTGTTTATTAAATCGTTAAACGTCACCTTAAACCTGTCCATGGATCAGGAATTTGTCATCCACACCCCATTAATGTGGATTGATAAAGCAGACACGTGGAAAATGGCAGATGAATTAAATGCCTTGGATTTTGTCCGCGAAAAAACGTTAACCTGCTATAACGGAATTATTGCGGATGGCTGCGGCGAATGTCCAGCATGCAAATTGAGAAAAAGAGGCCTCGATCAGTATTTAAGCACAAGGAAGGAGGCATAACTCCATGTATGGTTTTCGAATTGTAGATAAGCTACAAAAAATCGATGAGGATATTTCGCGTGACCAGCTAAAATATCATTCAAAACGAGTGCTGGTCAGCAAGGAATTTACCTTTGATGCGGCCCACCATTTGCACAATTATGAAGGCAAGTGCAAAAACCTTCATGGCCACACCTACAGAGTCATTTTTGGTGTTAGCGGATTTACGGACGAACGTGGCCTTATGATTGATTTTGGCGACATAAAAGAAATTTGGAAAAATGAAATTGAGATTCATCTCGATCATCGCTACTTAAACGAAACCTTGCCACCAATGAATACGACAGCAGAAAATATGGTGGTTTGGATTTTCGAAAAAATGAAAGAGGCACTGGATCAAATGCCTCAATACCTTGGAGCAAGAGTGGAGTTTGTCCGTTTATTTGAAACGCCTACCAGCTACGCCGAAGCAAGACGGGAGTGGATGGAAGTTGAGTAAAATTCCTGTTATGGAAATTTTCGGACCGACCATCCAAGGAGAGGGAATGGTAATCGGGCAAAAAACCATGTTTGTGCGTACCGCCGGTTGTGATTATTCCTGTTCCTGGTGTGACTCTGCGTTTACCTGGGACGGAACCGGAAAAGAGTTAACCATACAAATGACTGCAGAAGAAATTTGGCAGGAGCTCGTTAGCCTTGGCGGAGATGGATTTTCCTTTGTTACGATCTCTGGAGGGAATCCAGCCTTATTAAAAAATCTTAACAGTTTAATAGAATTATTAAAGAAAAATCATATAAACATCGGATTAGAAACACAAGGCAGCACGTGGCAAGATTGGTTTTACCAAATCGATGAATTAACAATTTCACCAAAACCGCCAAGTTCAGGAATGAACACCAATTTTGAAACACTTGACCAAATAATTGAAAACCTAATGAAAGCAGACCATTCTCGAAATGTCAGCTTAAAGGTCGTTGTTTTCAATGGGGAAGATTACGAATATGCGAAAAATGTCCATTTCCGTTATCCTGAGGTTCCGTTTTTCTTCCAGGTAGGAAATGATGATAACAAAACGAATGAAAATCAGCAGTTAGTAAGTCAATTAATTGATAAATATGAATGGCTGATCGAAAAAGTCATGAAAGATCACGAGCTTAAAAACGTAAAAGTGTTGCCGCAATTGCATACGTATGTTTGGGGAAACAAGCGCGGCGTATAGTTTTATAGAGGAAAAAGGGGAGAAATGATGAGTACTATAAATAAAGAGAAAATTCAAGAAGCAGTACGTTTACTATTAGAAGCGGTTGGTGAAGATCCAAACAGAGAGGGGCTTTTGGATACTCCAAAACGTGTGGCCAAAATGTATGAAGAAATGTTTGCCGGCTTAACGATTGATCCGAAAGTGTATTTCGAAACCATTTTCACCGAAGACCACGAAGAAGTAGTATTGGTAAAGGATATTCCATTTTACTCGATGTGCGAGCATCATCTCGTTCCGTTCTTCGGCAAAGCACATGTAGCTTACATTCCTAAAAATGGTCGGGTGACAGGACTAAGCAAATTGGCCAGAGCGGTGGAAGCTATATCTCGCAGACCGCAATTACAAGAGAGAATTACTTCGACTGTTGCCGATACGATGATGGAAACACTTGAGCCTTATGGGGTTATGGTGGTCATTGAAGCCGAGCATATGTGCATGACCATGCGTGGTGTGAAGAAACCAGGGGCTAGCACGGTCACCACAGCAGCACGTGGGGTATTTGCAACCGATAGTCAAGCACGGACAGAAATATTGTCGTTCATAAAATAATCAAAAAAAGTGCTAGGCACCACTTCCAAAACGGGATGGTACCTGGCACTTTTTTGTTATAATTCATGTTCAACCCGAATTTTCTCCAGCAATGCGCGACAGCCTTCTGAAACAAGATCATACGTTTCCTGAAAATCACCGGTGTAATAAGGATCCGGAACATCCTTTTTATGAGGGGTTAGATCAAGCAGTCGAAGGATCTTCGGATGTTTCGGCTGACCCAGAATCTCCGAAATGTTCTTCTTGTTGCTTTCATCCATCCCGATTATGTAATCAAACTTTTCAAAATCAGCCTTGGTTAATTGGCGGCCAACAAGCCCTTCTGTAGAAACCCGATATTTTTTCAGGATTTCAAGTGTGCCTTTGTGGGGTGGGGAACCAATATGCCAAGAACTGGTGGCAGCGGAATCAACGGCAATTTTGTCAGATAGCTGTTCCTTTTTCACGAAATCACGAAACAAAGCTTCAGCCATTGGTGATCGGCAAATATTTCCAAGGCAGACGAATAGTACATGAATCATGGAGAAAACCCCCTTTTACCAGTATTTTAAGTATTTATCATAACACTAGTAAGTTTACCCTACAATCGTCATTTGCTTATTATGAATATCTAAGACTTCCATCTTTACCGTACCACCAAGATGCTGTGCAACCAAATCAGACAATTCTCTAAGGGCCAGATGAAACTCATCGCTTCTTGTTTCATCGACTAATTCAATGCAAAGGAATGCATTTTTTGTATTTTCAGTCAGCATAGTCCTCTGAGCTTCACGCCAGTTCCAGCATCGGCATATGGCACCTACATCATCTTTATAAACGATTTCACCTTCAAATGGCGGTGCATTTTCATCACTTCCCAATGGGATAAACGGTTCGTTCCCGTTTGCTCGCGTTAACCTAATGTCGCCTGCGAACATGTCGATGTCTTCTCCACCGCATGGAAGTCCATAACGCAATGAAATCGAATTATAAATGTCAACAAGTGGGTTGATAGTTCCGATATGATTGCCATTTTTCACCCGTTTCAGTAAAGCTTCAATGGAACACCTAGCACCTTTCTTAGTCTTGAATTTTTGAAAAGCATCTCTCCAAACGGAAATAACGGGATTATTGCTGAATTCCTCTTGACTGAAAAAGGCTTGTGCTTCTTTCTCTGCCTCCTGTAGCATACCCTCGTAGATTTCAACGTCTCTAATAGAATTATCGATCCCTTCACAAATAACGGTGCCTATTTTTGCATGAGGGAATAACGTCCAAAAATCATCTTCAATGATAAATTTAGTCATAAACTTACTCTCCATTTCGTTATGAACTTATTTAAATAACCCTTTCCGTTGCTCACGCATCCACTGAGCAACCTGAACTTCTTCTTGATCATTTGATGTTTCCAGCTCGCCAACAATGGATTTGTAATCAGTGTCAGAACGATTCTGGCTCATTTTGGCTGCAGCTTGAATAGAAGTAATCTCAATTTCAAACCCAACTATACCTTTCATTTCACTTTCAAGCAACTCTGGATCAAACGTATCCCAGAGCCTTCCATTTTCTCGGTGAGACTCATAGTGTTTCAGCATTGTATCCAAAGCTGATTTCAGTTCGTCGCCACTGATGATTCGTGCCGTTCCATAGGCATGTACAGCTAAATAATCCCAAGTAGGAACTTCTTCCACCTCATACCAGCTTGATGAAATGTAAGCGTGTGCTCCTTGAAAAATAAGTAACACATCACTATTATTTTCTAACGTTTTTTTCTGCTTGTTTCCGTAGGCAATGTGCCCAGTACCATAGATTTTTCCGTCCTCTTCACGAATTTCCAAAGGAATATGTGTGGCCAAGGGACGATGCTCATCAACTGTAATCAGTAAGGCAAACGGGTTAGACTTCATCATTTGAATGGCTTCCTCATGATTCATACGATATTGCTTAGGAATATACACATAATCATCCTTTCAAACTTTTAGTTGAATGGTTAAAAAAATAATAATATACTAACTGACATAAAAAAAGGTACAATATCAAACAAATATACATGTCAGAAGGGAATCAAATGAATAATACCATTTTTACTTTTAACCATCATAGCCCAAAATACAAACAAATCTACGAGAAACTTAAATTATATATTGAACAGGGAGACATTTTGGCAAATGAACAATTGCCTTCCATTCGACAACTTGCAGAATCCTTACATGTCAGCCGGAATACAACGTTAATGGCATATGAACAGCTTGTGGCTGAAGGGTATATTCGTGGTGAGGGAAGAAAAGGGTATTTCGCAAATGAATTAGAACCCGGAATCTTTCAGGAGCCTTATGTTCCCTATAAGAAAAGGCAAACAGAGACCATGAATCCTCCGAAGGTGAACTTTAGGGGGGATGCCGTTGATCAACCACAATTTCCAATGAAAATTTGGAGGAGAATCTCCAATCAAGTACTAACATTACAGGATACCTTTCAATATGGAGATCCATTTGGAGAAGAAGCATTGCGAGAACAAATCGCCAATTATTTATTCGAATCGCGCGGTGTGAAAACAAACGCTAATGCTATTATCATCGGAAGCAGTACTCAGCAAATACTGGTTTACTTGGGACATATACTAAGGGATGAATTTCAGAGTGTAATCGTGGAGGACCCCGGTTACGACGGTGCCCGGGAGGCGTTTCAATTCCATCGCTTTAGGTTGGAACCATTGCCTGTTCACGAAACCGGTGCGAACCTTTCACAATTGGAACAAATGCAATCACGATTAATTTATGTCACACCATCACATCAAAGTCCAATTGGTGTCAGCATGTCGATCGGTCAACGACAATTCCTAATTCAATGGGTAAACATGAGGAATGGGTATATAATCGAGGACGATTATGACAGTGCATTCCGCTATACACAAAAACCCTTTCCTGCTCTTGCCTCAATTGATTCAACAAGAGTCATTTATTTAGGAAATTTCTCAAAATCCTTTTTACCGGGAATTCGTCTAAGCTATATGGTGCTGCCAGAACCTGTTTTAAACATGTATAAAAAGCGCTTTCGAAATTTTGAGAGTTCCACCTCTCTTATCAGTCAACTTACCATGGCCAAATTTATGGAATTGGGAGAATGGAATCGCCACATCAAGCGTATGCGCCTGGTTTATAAAAAGAAAATGCAGCACTTAGTTTCACAACTAAGAAAGCAGTTCGGTCCAAGTATTTCTATTATTGGAGAACAGTCAGGTTTGTACGTATTAATCAAAATACATCTAAATCAATCAGAAGAGTGGCTAATCGAGCGTGCTGCAAACAATGGAGTAAAAGTGTATCCCACTTCCATCTACCATATTAAAAAAATCTACGAGGACCCTATGATTAAACTTGGATTTAGCCATCTTTCTCTTGATGAAATAGAACGTGGTGTTGAGCTCTTGAAAAGTGCCTGGGTATATTAGAAAGAGAGCTACTGTTCATATGATTCGAAGGCACCAACCTAAAATTAGCTGGTGCCTTATACATAGAATTTATTTATTTTTACCTTTTAAAGGAAAACCCGAAATTAAAATGAAACTATACGCCCACAGTAACCATGCTGAAAAAATGGGTAGTGTTTCAATACTCAAGTTAGGGAACACTTTATTATAGTAAATCACACTAAAAATATCTAAAATCATTCCAGGAATCGCAATTTGTACAGCTGCTTTTAATCGAAACGGATCAGGAATTTTTTGAAATAATAGTATGGATAAGTTGTTGCTGAAACTAAAGGAATAGCCAGAACAAAAGTGAACACCAATGTTGGAATACTATCTAAATCTAAAATGACAGGGCCAAAAAGACGAAACAAAAGGGTAGCTGAAAACCATAATAGGAACCCCCATATAAAATTGAACAAATTACTCACCCCTATTTACATTTTCTATTATAGATTCTATTTAAGTTATTTCACATCCTGTATAAATATGGAAAATTCATACACCCACTTATTTAATAATGAAATAATCTGAAAATAAACGGAACTGGCGAATGAGCGGAATAAAGACAGGTATATTTGTCATCTTTTTATGGAAAAAATAATACAAATAACTTCTGAGGGTGAACAGGAACGGATGGATAACTACACCAATGACAACACCGCCAGAAGATATAAAGCCTATGTAAGTACTTTAGGAACGACACAATTGCATTTGAGAAATCCTTACATTGTTGCATGGTGGTCCGCAGCTTTCCCAGGATTCGGGCATATGCTTTTATCTAAATATCTTAGAGGATATGCATTATTTATTTGGGAAGTTGTCGTTAATATTAAAGCACATGTAAATTTATCAATGATTTATTCCTTTCAAGGGAATATAGAGATGGCGAAAGAAGTATTAGATACAAGGTGGCTTCTCATGTATATCCCTGTCTATCTTTTCGGGATCTGGGATAGTTATCGGACAACAGTCGATATGAATCGGGCCTATCTGTTAGCGGAGCGGGAAGAACACCGTTTTAATTCATTCTCGATAGGATCTTTAGAGATTAACTATTTGGATAAACTAAATCCGATTATTGCCGTTATGTGGTCATTGTTTATTCCTGGATTAGGCCAATTGTATATACATAGGATTTTAACTGCACTTTTTGTTATCGTTTGGTTAGTTGTATTCTTTTATTATTCGCATGTACAAGAAGCTGTTGTACTTCTTTTTCTGGGGCAAATAAAGGAAGCAACTGCCGTTTTAAAACCTGAATGGCTTCTTTTCATCCCTTCACACTATGGGTTTGCAGTTTATGATTCATATATTAATACGGTTGAGAATAACAAACTATTCGAAAAAGACTTAAGGAATCATCTAACAGAAAAATATCAATCTGCGAATTTCCAAATACTAAAAGGACAAAAAGTGAAGTGATCTAATTGCAGCTGTTTTCAACATTCGAGACCACGGGATATTTAGAAATGGCCATTTCAACCCTAGAAAAAAGAGGGATTAAAAAAGAAAGTATTTTTGCTGTCCCATTGGATAATAGAGAAGAAGACCGTAAAATTTTTGATACCCTTCATCGGTCAGATGGTACAAGCCTGATTGATATTGGTATGGGACTTGCTACTGCACTTGCCGTTATAGGGGCAAGTATGGGCTTTAAATTAGCGTGGGGACCGATTTTTTCGGGGCTAGCAGGAGCATTTGTGGGGTTTGTTCTTGGCTTCGCTATTAGGCTGTTCATGGAATTGGTTGTAAGGAAAAATAAACGAGCATTAAAAGGAGAGCATGCGGAAATCATCTTAATTGTTGAATGTGAAGAATCACAAGCTGAATTAGTAGAAGATATTCTTTGGAGCCATTTTGCTTTAGGAGTTGCAAAAGTTAAATGAATAGTCTTAACATAATGGATCGTCATCAAGGACGATCTTTTTGCTGTCCATTTTTAAAGAAAAAGTTTCAAAAGGTTGAATAGTAAGTGGTCACAAACCAATGCACTTAATTGAGATGGGAGCAACTTTTCCAGATCATGAATCTGGATTAAAAACGGTTGCTTACCGAACTTTCTTAATATTGTTAGCCATACAAATAGGTTGTTGTGTGGTTTTTTTATGCGTGTTATGATGGGTAAATCTAGTTGCGGATTAATCCATTTCAAGAAAGGTGGGCAGGATTATGTTACAAAAAGAAAGTCTAAAGGCATTAGACGAACAATCAGCTTGGTTACAAAGCTTCAATTTTTCTACGGAAAAACAAAAATCCTTATACAAACGTACATTAATCGTTGTCAGTATTTCACAAATTTTAGGTGGAGCGGGGTTAGCAGCAGGAGTGACAGTCGGTGCTCTCCTTGCACAGCAAATGCTCGGCACTGATGCTTATGCTGGAATTCCTTCAGGATTACTTACGCTAGGGTCGGCAGGAGCCGCTTTATTTGTTGGCAGACTTACTCAACGTTTTGGTCGCCGAACAGGTTTGGCAACAGGTTTTTTGATTGGTGGACTTGGAGCAATCGGAGTAATCCTTTCAGCCATCCTAAATAGTGTCATTCTGTTATTTTTATCTCTTCTTGTTTATGGTGCAGGGTCAGCTACGAACCTCCAAGCCCGTTATGCAGGAACAGACCTAGCGAATAGTAAGCAGCGGGCAACCGCGATTAGTATTACGATGGTGTTTACCACATTTGGTGCTGTTGCAGGACCAAATTTAGTAGATGTGATGGGGGATTTTGCTCTTTTGATCGGTGTTCCATCACTTGCAGGTCCTTTCATTTTAGGGGCAGCTTCCTATATTTTAGCAGGTCTTGTCCTTTTCATTTTGTTGCGTCCAGATCCTTTAGTGATAGCGAGATCCATAGAAGCAGCCAATCTTGAACCTATTGATAAAGAATATCCGACGACAGCAGTGGAACGTTCAAAAAACAAAAGAGGTGTCATGGTTGGGGCAACGATTATGGTTCTTACTCAAATTGTCATGGTAGCCATTATGACGATGACACCTGTTCATATGATGCATCATGGACATAGTTTGGGTGCCGTCGGTCTTGTTATTGGATTTCATATTGGTGCCATGTATCTTCCTTCACTGGTTACTGGTGTCCTCGTCGATCGATTAGGGCGAACTGTCATGGCTGTTGCTTCTGGAACAACACTGCTTCTCGCAGGTTTACTGGCAGCATGGGCACCGGGGGATTCTATGATTTTTATGGTAATAGCTCTTTCATTACTAGGGTTAGGGTGGAATTTTGGTTTGATCAGTGGGACCGCTCTTCTCGTTGACTCAACAGAAACATCCACACGTGCGAAAACACAAGGTACTGTGGATGTGTTAATTGCCTTGTCAGGAGCAGCAGGTGGTGCCTTTTCGGGAATGATTGTGGCTGGTTCCAGTTATGCAACCTTATCCATTGTTGGGGGAATCTTGTCCTTATTGCTAATTCCAGTCGTGATATGGGCCCGTGGTGGAAATAAATAAGTTTGGTTCTATATGGAAAAATAGGAAACATATGGGTACCCGCCGTCTCACACTGAAAATGGCCTCATATTGTATAGGGAAATGAACGTAAAGGAGAGGTACCCACATGTATCCGTATGGAAATTATCAAATTCCGCATACTCAATTCGACTATTACCCATATGTTCAGCAAAATCAGGCTAACCCAGAAAGGCAGTTTCCACAACTAACACAACTATTTCAATTGCCCCAATGGCGGCAGCTTGAACGGAGAGTTGACCAACTCGAAAGGGAAAATAACCGAATACAGCGCCGATTACAGCGGCTGAATCAAAGGCTTCGCACAGTGGAAAACCGACTAAATATTCCGTTCTCCCAATTTGATGGAGAGTTTTAACAATCAAATGCTTGAGTAAACTAACCAATAAAGGGTCAAGAGTAAAAATGAAGATCGCCGTGGCGGTCTTTTTACTTTTTTTACCCATTTTAATGCTTTTTTTAATTCAAATTTAATAATGAGGGGTTGTAAAGATAATAATAATTAAAATTGGAATATGATTTGAATGGAGGAAAACACTAAGCGAAAATTAACAGAAGGGAGCCATTATGCAAACAATTAAACCGATTAAATTAGGTACCCATAAGACAAACACGAATGAGCCATTAACCTCTGCAGAAATGGGAAAGTTGTGGGCAACTTACATGGGGAACAGCATGGCAACATGTATTCTAAGCTATTATCTTACACATGTGAAGGATCCAGATATTAGAACATTATTAGAAAATGCTTTAACCTTATCCGAGGAATTTTTAAAGATCACTACAGACATTTTTACAAAGGAAAGCTTCCCGATACCAAAAGGGTTTGGCGAAGAGGATGTAAACTTGAATGCCCCACGCTTATTTCAAGATCAATACTATCCTCATTATTTGAAGTATGCTGCAAAAGCAGGGATGAGTATCTATAATGTTGGGTTACCGATTGTTTATCGGAAAGATGTAAGAGAATTTTTTACCTATTGTATGAATTCTACGATGGGATTAATGGAACAGATCAAAGAAGTATTAATGAATAAAGGTCTAACCATTAAGCCACCCATTATTCCTGTTCCAGATAAAGTAGAGTTTGTACATAGTGATTTTCTAAATGGTTACTTTGGTCATGTAAGACCCTTGCATGCATTAGAAATAGCCCATTTTTATGATAATATTGAAAATAATGTTACCAGTAAAGCCCTTATCATGGCATTTGCCCAAGTGGCAAAAGATGAAAAGATTCGGAAGTTGTTTGAATGGGGAAGAGATATGACAGCAACTAGTGTTCAGCATTATATGCAAATGCTTCATGATGAACATTTACCTACCCCATCTTTTCTAGATGATTTAGTAACCACATCGACATTTTCACCATTTTCGGATAAGATCATGCTTTTTCATAAGATGGATATGTTTTCAATGAAAATAAGAGCGTTTGGAAATTCAGTAGCGGTGAATGGTAGGCATGATGTGGGTTTCCAGTATACTAAATCGTTCATAAAAATTGGGAAATTTGTGGAGAGTGCTGCAAAAATTTATATAGAAAAGGGCTGGATGGAAAAAGCACCACATGCTGTTAATCGTGATCATCTTGATGAAAATTAAAAAAAATTAGTAGAAAAGGGTTAGGAAAATGTGAATCCTTTAGAAAAACTTTTATGGAGTATTGCCTTCCCAGGTTTTGGTCAATTACTAAATGGTAAATATCTGAAAGGGATCATTTTTATTTTATTGGAATTTGTGATTAATGTTTATTCTCACTTTAATGAATTGATCCTGTTAAGTTTTAATGGTCAAATAAAAAAAGCAATCGAGCAGACTGAATATCAATGGCTCATGTTTTATCCCTGTGTTTACTTTTTTGCCATGTGGGACGCATATAAGGACGCTGGCGGAGGAAGAGAACCATATTCTTTCTTACCTTTTCTTGTCCCAGCCTATTTTGTTACGGTGGGACTTATATTTTCCGCAAGGGTTAAAATTTTTGGAATGGCGTTCGGAACGGTTTGGTTCCCAATGGGATGTGTCATTCCAGGAGTCATGATAGGAATCCTATTAAAAAAGGGATTAAATAGATATAAGGGAGCTTAACGGAATTTTTATAAAAAACTGATGATAAAAAGCTCCCTATTAGGTACAAAAAGAATAAACGAAGCATGATTCCGCGAAGTTATTTGCAAAGAATTTGCATGTAACTTCTTTTATTTGCCGACTTTATTGAAGTTCATTTGGCAAAAATATTCATTACTCTAAATGGAATGAAACGTAGTGATATGAACTTAATTTAAATAAGAGTAAAATGGAAAGGTACGAAACTAGTAAAAACCTTGATTTCTCAAGGTTCAATAATCGACTTTAATCTTTTTTCGATTTCGTTTTCTTTTTAATGATGTATTCAATAGCCGTTTGATTGTATTCTTTGAATTCCTTTAATTGCTCTCTCAATTCATGCAATTCATTACCAAGTTTGTCTAAACGTAAAGTAACCAATTTTAGTTCATTAATTATATCTTCAGATAAAACTGTTGAATCCTGCTTTGAATGATCATTACCTGTGTTCTTCATGTCATCATTTGATAACATATTACTTGCTACCTTCATCAATGAATTCATGGCATTTGGATTTTGCATGAAGCTCCCAGCCAAATTCATTAAGGCATTATTATCAGTAGAATTTAATAAAGAATTAAGGTTGAGCTGGTCTCCTAGAATGGATTTATTCGATTTTTTTTGTTCCTCACTCATGATGTTATCACCCTTTTCTAAAATATAGTATGAAACGCAGAAATACTTGAAGAGAATAGTTATGAAAATGAACCTAGAAGATCACTAGTCTCTCCTAAGTTCATTTTCTCACTCCATTAGTACTTTAAATGGAGCGTAAAGAGTAGGAAGCGACTAGCATTGTGAAGCAATGTCATTAAAGGCACCACTAAATGAGCTGGTATCAACGCCTAAAATTCCACCAACGAATAATGCTAATGCTAACAAAATGATAACAAGTAGCACTCCCAAGCATACAAGAAGATTAGAAAGCGGTGAATTTTGCATGTATGTCCCCCCTTTCCTGTCAGGTAGAGTATTATAAGAGTACTCTTACGGAAATATATTATGCTGAAATAATGGACGAGCATAAACGAATATCCTGATTTTCGAAAAATGGGTTGTCCATTTTTTAGTTTTTCGATATCAGGTAAAAACAGCAGAATAGAGATTTTTTATTATTAACAATGTGAATATAAACTACCTAAAACGGAGGCTCTGCAACAGCCTTCTTTTTTTATTGCACGAAATAGGAGTTTCGTATAGAAGGACATTTAATTTATTTCTAGAATAAAAAGATGATTACTATTGTTAAGGAAGTGGTGAGTCACATAGGACAGAAAAATACCTTTATGATCGATCATAACACGAAAAAATGGGTGATCGGCAGACTTCGTAATGAGGGATGTGTCTTTCCTGAAGAAGAAGCACATCTACTTATTTCAGAGGCTAAAAGTAAAGAGGAATTAATGAATTTTGTAGATAAACGGGCAAGTGGGTTTCCGCTTGAATACGTGGTAGGGTTTACTACGTTTTGTGGATTGAGGATTGAAATCGAACCTGGAGTTTTTATACCGCGTAGACGTACGGAGTTTCTGGTTCAGAAAGCAATAGAGGTAATTAAGTCAAATGATGTTGTATTGGATTTGTGTTGTGGATCAGGTGCTGTTGGTGCTGCAATCACTAACCACGTAAAACAGAATTCATTACATTCAGTAGATATTGATCCAGTTGCTGTACGATGTGCTTCCCGTAACATAACAATGATGGGAGGACAGCCTTATCTAGGTGACTTATATAAAGCATTACCCCATTCATTGAAAGGACAAGTGAATCTCATAGTGGCTAATGCACCCTACGTTCCTACTGACTCAGTTGAACTCCTTCCCAGAGAGGCACGTTTATACGAACCAAAAATGGCACTTGACGGAGGGAAGGATGGACTAGATCTCCATCGTAAAATAGCCGAAGAGGCGAAAAACTGGCTTGTTTCTGGCGGACATCTATTGATAGAAACAAGCGAAATGCAGAGTGCTCGAACTTCTGAAATCTTCACTAAAGCAGGTTTCATTACCAGAATGGTTAGAGATGAAGAATGGGATGCAACCATTGTGATTGGTACAAAATCCGAATAAAAGTATTAGGAGTGTAAAATCTGAGGTAGTTGCGGCAAATTCATTTTTATTGGAAAAGGGGATTACAGGAAGGACATATGTTCTATTTCGCTATGAGAAGGCAATCGGCAGAATAACATAGGTAATGATTGCTAAAATTATGAAGGGACATCAAGTCGGAGGAGAACATTGCCTATGCCACATCAGAAGTTTCAGTCTGCCAATATCAAACCACGTTATTCAAAAGGTAAAATAACAGTATGGGGGACTAACTCCGTTTATCCTCGTCCACCATGGGTCGCCGCTTGGTGGTCAGCTGAGAGCGGAACCATCTTTTCTGTACTAGGAACCATATATGGATTTGTATGGCATTGGGGTCCTGTCATGTGGGCTGCTTGGCTTAGCGAGTGGTTTCCTCTTGGGATTGATCATCGAAATAACAGTCAATAAAAAGAAAATAAATTGGATTGCGAAACGTAAGAGTGAGCTGATTATAGAAATAACATGCAGCACCAGTCTTCAGGACTAACTGATTCAAATCCTTAAAGGTCGGAAGGCAATAGGATATGCCATTATGCCTCAGCGTTCAACCTCTAATACATAATAATTATGATATCGTCCTTTTAGTTCAAAAGGCCGATATACAGAAAAAATGCTCAGCATACATTGTCTGAGCATTTTTACGTGTTTTATGCCACTAATTGAAAAATAAATTGTTGAAACAAGTTTATGGGTGAATAACGAAAGAATATGATGATGAGAAAATACATTTTTTTAAGGAGAGACTGTTATGTATTCTAGTCCTTTACATTTGCATTATTATGTTCCATATAATCAAGATCCTAATCTAGCTTCAACATCTTTTCAAACAGATTACTATTCAACCCAAGATCCAAGACAATTAGGGGGATTTCAACCTCCGACAGGTCCACCACCTGGCCATCATGATCATGAAGCTGGACCACCAACAGCGCCACCGCCATCTGCTGTACCTCAACAAACCTACCAGGCAGGACAATTTGCAGTTGATCCAGGCAGTATGATCCGCTGCTTACACAGATACACCTATGTATGGTTAAGGGGTTTTGAACAATTCTGGTTTTATCCAACCTTTATTGGCCGCCATTCTGTTTCAGGGTATCGCTGGACTGGACATAGATGGGTGAATTTCGGAATTAGCCTAAGACAAATTCAATCATTCACTTGCGTTTAATCGTTTTTGTCAATGAAAGCTGCCATCTTATGGTCGGTTGACAAGATAAATGTCACCAAAAGTGGATTGTCAAAGATCATTGGATCAAAATAAATAAAGGCCCATACTTATTAGGAAGATCTAACAAGTATGGGTCCTTAAAGAATTATAATTCCCAATCTATTTTATTTTTTTGTAATCCCTCATCACCAAAGAAGTGCTGGATATATTTCTCTTCCTCTTCAGTCGTCCTTACTTTCAAGACAGGATTTTCGCTTGGTTGAGTCGGGTCATTTTTTAGATTCCTAATAGTTAGATAATCTTTTTCAATATGAGAAAAGTCTCCTTTTAGCCACTTGTCTAAGATGTTCGGATACGGTTCGGAGGCTTTTAATTCTACTACCTTGTTTTTTAAATATTGAAGATTTGCTCGACTCAATTGAATTCTTTGGATATTTTCCGGTGTATTTAGGAGACGATAATTTTCTTCGTCTTTGAACTCAAGCTTCTGAAGAGCCATCGTAATCATTCCGTAGTAAAAGATGTCATCGCCCTTTAAATTTGCCTCAATTTCATAAAAGTTTTTTGCGGCTGTATCTAATTCAGGCCCGCTTACTTTATGTACTGTTTTAGCAGCTACATGTTTCGTAGTTTTTACTGTTACAGTTTTATCTTCCTTATAGGAATTGAAGGCATACCAACCTCCAAGTACTAGTACGAACCCAAGTCCTGCTCCAATTAATGTCTTCTTCATTTCTGTCCCCCATAATTGTACTTTCTGCGGAAAGTTTCTTTTTTCCAAGTTTACCATATGTTTCCTCATATGTGCCATTCAAAAAATATAAAACAAATTCCAATTTTCATTTTCCCTAAAAGCTGGAATCATTAATTTTTGTTCGTAAGTGAGGGGAGCGCTGTAGTGATACCTGTTGCCAACCAAACGGAAAGGCTGGAGGAAGGAGGAATCGGATTAAAATAATAGAATATTTAAAGAAACTATTCATTGGAGGTGATTATTTTGAATGGCCAACAGGAAACGCCTGAAGAAACACGAGAAGATTAAGACAAAGTGAATGATCGTTGGATCCTTACTATATAAAATGGTTTTTTAATACATAGAAAAGGGAATGGTACAATATGAAAATTTCAAGAAACCCAAACACAATTCATCCACCAGTGGCTCCGTATGTGCATCAAATTGAAATGACAGGTCCTACTAGATGGTTAACGTTATCAGGACAGCTCGGTATGGAAGTCGATGGAACTGTGCCGGAAAATCCTTTAGAACAAATGAAATTGGCCTTAGAGAATATTAAAAGAAACCTAGAAGCTGCAGAAATGGAAGTTACTGACTTAACCAAATTAGTATTTTATTTGGTTGGGGAATTTGAAGCCAATCAACGAAGAAAATTAATAAGTGATTTTCTTGGTGACCATCTCCCATGCACCACCATGGTGTATGTTGTAGCGTTAGCAGCACCTGTATTTAAAGTTGAAATAGATGCTTGGGCTTGTAAAGAGGAAAAATAATCCTATGACTTCAACGTAGTACATTTTTTCATGGCTATATCTCGGGGATTTATTAAAGTCACCTTGGGGTAATAAGAAAAAGTAGGATCCTACAAATGCATAAATCTTTTAACACAAGATTTTACCTTCTTCTTGGATTTTCTAGTTAACAAATCAATTAAATCACCTAAAAACCACATAGGACCAAATAATGTGAAGGAAAGAGGAGAATACAATGTTCTCCTCTAAAAATCAGTCTTTTAAAATCCATTCTTTTACAACAACAGTGGAAGAACCACTCTTTATTAATGGGTCAGAATTACCAATTTTAGTAGCTTCATCTAAGGAATTACATTTAATAAGGTAAGCACCACCTGATCCATCACTAAATGGACCATAAGCTTCAAGCTGATTATTATGTTTTAACTTATCGAGGAAATCATAGTGTGGTTTAATAAAATCATTGTTGAAATTTTCAGTCCTTGAAGTTGTAATCAAATAAAGGTTCATTTAATATCTCCTTATCTTTTTTGAAAATTATACCATATATATAATGGATAGATACTAAAGAATACGATCCTTCAAAAAGGGAGTTCGCTTTTTTGTTGAGAAATAAAAAAGATGAGTCTCCTCATCTAATTTTTCATCTGATCCAGTTTTTCGGAAATAGATTTAAGAATAGCATTCTTTTCTTGCTGTATTTTAAGAAATTTTAATAAAAACCAAATAATAAAGACTATAGGAACTATGTAAAATAAGATGGATACAAGTGGAATAAAGGCTAAGAAACTTTCATTCATCATCTTAAGACTCCTTTCATTTTGGATTATCATACCATGGAAAATAGGAACTTTGTTTACAATTATAAGGAAGTTTAATGAAATATATCAGGTATCATATACAAGGTTATAAACAAAGGAAACTGTTAAAATATCTTTGAAATAAGCATTAGAATACTTGGCAATGCGTAAATAATACACATCATTGTAAATACAATAAAAAAGGTTATTAGAGGGTGAGGCAACTTGTTATATCGATTAATATGAATAATACCTATTAGAATAAGAATAAAGACGAAAACGAAGGTTGACATATAGTACCTCCAGATTTAATGTGTTAATTTTACCAATAATTGGTGTTGTTATCCATTACTTTTTGGGATAACTAGGAGCCACGTCTGAGTCATTTATAGTAACTTTTTCTTTTGGAACAAACGGGAGGTAACTTGAAACAAGGCATCAATTTAATTTTTAGACTTTTGAAGAAGATTACTGGAATATTATGCTAAACTTAATAAAACGATATTGAAGGACTGTTTTTATTAATGGAAATTAGGAAACCTAATGATTCAGAACTTAAAAATATTATTTTACTATCCCCCCTAGCTGTATTTGATGGTACATTGGGCGAAGTAAAACCTACAAATGAAAAAATCAAACTTATTGTTGAACCACTGCTGGAGAAGGGGAGCTATTATTTAATAGCAACTGATAACGATAAATTAATGGGCTGGATTCTTATAGGGGCAAGTAAAGACCAATTCACTGATAAGATGAATGGATTTATTTATGAACTATATGTTAGAGAAGAATTTAGAGGAAACGGAATTTCTAAACAATTAATGAGTACAGCCATTGACCATCTAAGACAAGATGGACACTCTGAAGTCCGTCTAAGTGCGTTTGCAGGGAATCAAGCTATTAAACTTTACGAAAAAATGGGCTTTAATATAAGAACAGTTTCTATGAGTTTGCCATTATAACCAAATGGTTTCTTTTACTAATGGGTGTTTGTAATGCAACTAGATGAAAGGAAGATTAGATGTATTTAGATTTTGACCCGACTTTATTCATTATTTTAATTGTATTTGGATTTTTAGCTTCATTTATCGATTCAGTTGTAGGGGGCGGAGGGTTGATCTCATTGCCTGCCTTATTATTTACAGGGATGACTCCTGCAACAGCTGTTGCTACGAATAAATTAGTAGGGACAATGGGATCTTTAACGAGTACGCTTATGTTTTATCGCTCTGGTAAACTAGATTTAACATCTTTATACAAGTTGCTCCCGCTCGTATTTTTTGGTTCGATGCTTGGAGCCTGGACCGTTCATTTGATGAACCCAGAAGTGCTGAAGCCCTTAATGTTAATAATGCTTGCAGCGGTTGCCATCTATACGGTTTTCAAGAAAGATTGGGGCAGTCATTCAACCCCTAAAAAAATGTCAATTCGTCATTTCATTATTTTTACAGTGTTTATTTTTGCTATTGGTTTTTATGATGGATTCCTCGGTCCTGGAACCGGTTCATTTTTAATATTTGCTTTTTTAATGGTTGGTTTTGATTTTATAAAGGCAGCTGGGAACGCAAAGTTTTTAAATTTTGGTAGTAATATTGCTGGTTTGTTGATGTTTATATCTTTAGGACAAGTAAACTTTGCTTACGGATTACCAATGGCACTTGCAGGGATAACTGGAGCTATCTGTGGATCGAAATTTGCCATCAAAAGAGGAAGTGGTTATGTTCGTGCATTGTTTATTGCCGTAACTTTGTTATTGTTAACAAAAAATATTTTCGATCTGATTAAGTAATCCACCCTAAAAAGTTAATAGGTAGTTAAGAAGTACGGTAGTAAATAGTTAAACAGGGTTATAAAGATTATCTTGTAAGGAAGATTGGATTTCTTTATTTGCTCATTATTATGGACAAGCTTTAATTCATTATCTAAATTGATCTATAGGCGCAAAAGGAAGCTAAGGGGACTTATGCTTCCTTTTTTAAGTTTAGCTTATTCCAGAAGATGATGAAGCATTCTATTAGGGTCATTAAGAAATCGTTTCATAATCTGAAAATGATTGGTGTCTTCAAGTTTTTTCTCTTGTATTCCTTCTTCGCTAAACTCATATATAAGAGAGTCTGGATACGACATAATAATGGGTGAATGTGTTGCGATAATGAGTTGAGAGTGTTGATTCACTAGGTCATGGATTCTGGTGATCATGGACATTTGTCGCAAGGGGGAAAGAGCGGCTTCGGGTTCATCCAGAATATAAATTCCATTTCCTCCAAAACGATGAAGAAAGGTTGAGAAAAAAGCCTCGCCATGCGATTGTTTGTGAAGGGATTGTCCACCATAAGAGTTTATGATTTTAGGAGCACCACCACCATGATCCAATTCCTCAATATTGGAAGCCACATTATAAAAGCTTTCAGCACGCAAAAAGAAACCGTCCCTAGGCTTATCTACACCTTTAATAAGTTTTATATAATTGGTCAAATCCGAGTGAGTATCAAACGTAGAAAAGTTGAAGTTAAAAGACCCGCCCTCTGGATTAAACCCTAAGGAAACAGCAATCGCCTCCAATAAAGTAGATTTCCCCATGCCATTCTCACCAATCAGGTAAGTAACCTTCGGATGGAATGTTAGCTGAGTTAGAGTCCTTATAATTGGCAAATTAAATGGATAGTCAGTAAATGCAGGAACATCGTCTCTGTTTAAAATTACACTTCTTAAATAGGAGGAATTCATTCCATGAATCAACTACCTTACTTTTTTACAATTATTCTATCATTGTTGGTGAATAAAAAGGGAGTATTAATATCGATAATCACAGGAAAGTCAGATGTATTCCTATAAGTGAAACTAGAAACATCTAATGAAGTTGTGGTTTTTGATAAAAATGAGAATTGGCTGGTGGAAGTTGAAAAAACAGCAATGTCCAAAAGCTCCTGATTCTTTAAAATCTGGGGGGATTTTTCTATACTTAACATAAACACAAGTGCCTATTTTGCTTGTTTAGCAGTTAATTTGTAATTGTGAAAATATGAAATTAAACTCCCTCATCTTATTGACAATGGAAACAAATTACAATAAAATTTGATTGATCAATCAATCATTTTTTATCAGAGGAGTATTTACATGGAACCTAAATTTACTATTGAAGAAAAAAAGAAAAGGAAAAGATCTACTATTCTAAATGCTGCAATTAAACTATATAGTGAGAATGGTTTTGCAGAGACAACAGTTGCCGAAATAGCAAAAGAAGCTGGAGTTAGCTTTGGTACCGTATTTACGTATTTTGATTCAAAAGAAGCACTTTATGAATCTGCGATATTGGAGCCATTGGAGGAAATCAAACCATATTTTTTTGAGATAGAAGAACACTTTAAAGGTGAGCCTCTTGAAGTTGTGAAGGAAATGATAGATTGCCATGTACAACTCTATTCAATGAGAAGTGAATACCTACGCTTAATTCAACAGGTTCTTGCGAGACCTGAACGATTTCCAAGGCTTTTTAAAGAACTAAACAATTTCGTAATAGTATTTATAGACCGTATTTTTCCGGTTATTGAAGCAGGGCAAAAGCTGGGTACCTTTTATGAAGAATCACCTTCATTAGTTGCTAAGTCGTACTTATCTATCTTAAACGGAATGCGTTTAACGTTTATAGATGAATATAATTCAAACTTGATATGGAGGGATTTAACAATACAAGCCCTGAGATTATTTGGACCTATCTCTAATAAATAAGGAGTGAGTATATGAAATGGAGAGATATCCATCCCAACGTTAAGCTTCGCCTAGCCATGCAATTTCTTGGTAGCTTAATTTCCATGGCTGTTATACCTTTTCTGGCAATCTATTTTGCTCAGAAAATCGGAGCAACTGTAACGGGTATTATTCTTATAATAATTGTGGTTAGTGGGGTCTTTGGAGGTTTTATCGGGGGGCATGTCTCAGACAAAATAGGTCGGAGAAAAATCATGATTTATTCTGAACTTGGTGTATTGTTTTCGTATATGTTAATTGCACTTTGTAATTCCCCTTGGTTTAACCTTCCTTATATTACGGCAGCGTTCTTTATCATCAATATGTTTTGTGGAGGAATGTTTCAGCCAGCAGCACAAGCTATGATTATTGATGTTACTAATCCTGAATTGAGAAAGCTTGTATTTACAATTAGCTACTGGTTGGGAAATTTATCAACTGCTATTGGAGGAATCATTGGAGCATTTCTTTTTAAAAACCACTTGTTTGAGTTATTTATTGGGATTTCACTCATCTCATTGTTATCTGTTTTCATGACCGTATTCTTCCTCACAGAAACCTATACAGTTGAACCTTCATCTAAGTCTTCTAATTATAAGAAAAAATTCTCATCAATAGAGATGTTTCAAACCTATTCAACCGTTTTAAAGGATAAGCTATTTTTGTTTTATATTTTCGGAGCGATCTTGATCTTTTCCTTGGAACAGTCTTTAACAAACTATATTGGGATTCGCCTTGAAAAAGTAATTCCCCACCATTCAACTTCATTGTTTGGAAAAGATTTCATGTTTGATGGCACAAAGGTGCTTGGTTTTCTCCGAACGGAGAATACAATTCTTGTAGTTCTCCTATCAAGTGTTGTATTATTCTTATTTAAAAAGTGGAGTGATCGCTGGACTCTAGTAACAGGAATGTTGATTTTTTCTGTATGTTTTAGTGTTTTGGCTTTTACAGATAGCGTGTTGTTTCTTTTTATTGCCATGTTTATTGGAACAATTGGTGAACTGATGTATGTTCCTATTAAACAGGCGATGATAGGGGAACTTGCACCACCTAATGCTCGTAGTACCTATATGGCTTTTAATAGCTTGACTTTCTACGGAGCAATGATTGTATCTTCGTTGTTGATCATTGTTGGAGAGTGGATTCGCCCCATATATATGGGGGGATTGCTTTTTATTCTAGGATTAACTGGTTCCTTTTTGTATTACATAATAACAAAAACGCTAGAATCTAAAGTTAGTGAAAAGAATGAAAGTAAATTACCTATATCTTATTAAAGAGTTGTTTTTCACCTAATTATGAAGGTAAGCAAACATGAGGTATAATTCGTATTTAATCTATATATGAAGATCTTATAAGAAGACCTTCAAAATCCAACTGAAGGTCTTTTTCAAACTTTAGTTGAGTTCACCATTTTCAAACATCTCATCGATCTCCTGATAGTAGAGAATACATAATTTTTCAAGGACGATTTTATAAAAATAGGCAATGGGATTTTTTACGCCGCGTGTCAGCTTTATTTTTCTAATCAACAGTCTAAAGGCTTGGTTGGCCGTTTCCACCATCCAATCGAGCCTTTCTTCACAATTATTCCGCCAGGCGGCAATGTACACCATCCTCCAATACTCCTCAATTGTTTTTGCGTCAGAATAGAAGTATTTGATTTGATTAACAAAGGACTGCGGTACATGATCGCCTACAAACGTGTGATTGATATCGACCTCCTTTGTCAGAATCGCTTGTTGCTGAATTTGGTTGATATGATCGTCATTACGATTATTTATATATTGTTTATTGGTTTTAGTAAGACCAATAATTTCTTTTTGGTGGTTCATTTGATCGTCCTTGGGTGGTTCTTTTGTTGGGTAACGATTAAATATATAAAGGTTGCTCGATTGGGAGCCATTTTTGCGTTCGGTTTCATAGACAGTCAAGATGCCGATTGTTTTTGCTTTGATGATCATGCGTTTAAACGTAGAACGAGAGATTCCATTGTCATGATATTCTTCGTGGATCGCTTTTAAAATAGTGCCGATCTTAGCGTTGGAAACTCCAGGAACCTTTGCCGCATACCGGGCTAATCGTTTTAGCCCCACCAATTCTCCTTTTGAAAATTCCTTCTTATAATCAGCCAACCACATTTCCAAATGCGTATTGAATTCCTTCAAACTATCAAACTGTGAAAACTGTTCAAACCCTTCAATCATGCCCGATTTAAGATTCATAAAAATGCACCACCCTTTCACCATTTATTTAGGAGGGGGAGGTGCAAATGGACAGGGTGAAAAAGGAGATGTTGTTACAAATTGGTGAATGAGCGAATTATAGAAAATTTGTTGACCATACCCAATATAGTTAGTACACTAACTATATAATTAGTGTGCTAACTATATGTAAGGAGCATGAACTGATGAACAATATCGGGTATTTAATCATGAAGGTTTCTAAGGAACTGAGATACACCTTAACAAAGGAATTAGCAATATATGATTTGACCGCTTCACAATGGGCCGTTTTAAAAAGGCTAGAAATGCTTGAGGGGGATACTTCCTCCATTCATCTAAGAACGGCTGTTGAAATAGCTTCCATGCTAGATTTTGATAAGCCTACCATGTCTGGAATCGTGAATCGTCTTTGCGAAAAAGGGATGATGGTAAAAGAAAAACATCCAAATGACAAAAGATCTTCTATTTTATTTTTAACTTCTAAAGCAAAAGAATTGATTCCAAAATTAGAAATGGTGAGCAATGGTGTTATGGAAGACTCATTAAAACGTTTCTCTATTGAAGAAAGAGATGTATTTTTGCAGCTGTTAACAAAATTGGATAGAACCTTTACTGGGGAGTGAACATGATGACAAAGGTATTAGTAACAGGGTCAACCGGTAATATTGGTCAGTACGTCGTCGAAAAATTGATGGAGGAGGGAGTTCCGACCCGTGCGGCTGTTACCAATATAGAAAGAGGGAAGAAGTTTTTTTCTACTCTTCCTGTTGAACTTGTCATTTTTGATTTTTTAAGGAAAGAAACTTTTAGGGAAGCATTAGATGGTGTAAACAAAGTGTTTCTCATGCGCCCGCCGAAATTAGCCAATCCGAAGAAAGATATTCTTCCTTTTTTAATAGAGGCGAAGAGAGCGGGTGTGGAACAAATCGTTTTCGTATCCCTTCTAGGTGTAGAGAAAAATCCCGTTGTTCCACATCGGAAAATTGAAGACTTAATCCTTAAGCTGGACTTTCCATATACTTTCTTGAGACCAAGCTTCTTTATGCAAAATCTTAATACCACTCACCGTGACGATATCCTCATTCGGAATGAATTGTTTATGCCAGTTGGGAATGCCAAAACTAGTTTTATCGACACGAGAGATATTGCAGAAATTGCCGCTATATGCTTAATGAATGAAGAACATAATAATAAAAAATATACGCTGACGGGCAGTGAAGCCATCACCTATTATGAAGTGGCCGAAACGATGACAAAGGTGTTAAACCGAACCATTACCTATGCCAACCCATGTATACTCGAATTTAGAAGGACCATTATGAAAAGAGGGACACCCAAGGGATTTGCTAATGTCATGACGATGTTATATGTTATGACGAAGTTGGGAACTGCTCGCCACATTACAGATGATGCAAAAAGAATACTAAACCGTGATCCAATCCTTTTTGGAGAGTATGTAGAAGATCACATAGAATTTTTTCTACATACATAATTTAAAAAAACGGGTCTTCAACCTTTACATGTATAAATTAAATTCAACTCTTAATTTAAATTTTAGGAAAAGTTAAATTTTGTATTGACGATTGGATTTTTACCTGTTAGGATGGTAAAAACCAAGTAATCCAATTAGAAATTAATACAATCTACCGGACAACCGGAGACGATTCTTTCAAAAGAGAAGTCTCCGGTTTTTTTATTTTCCAATTGGCTGAAATGGGTTCAACCTAAAGAAAAGGATGGGAATGGAATGAAGTTTTGGGGATACCTATGGAGTGAGAAGAAACAATGAAAAGGTTCTTGACCAAACGGTGCAATGAATATACTGGCAGCACATTAAGGGAGAATCTCGGATTAAAGAGGCCGGTCAATACACTTCTTGAAACGATAAAAAAATAACTATTAAACCAAGTATTCCGATGTGAATGACAAGTTAGAGAGGAGTAAAAAGAATGAGTAAAATAACGATTATCTCAGGAAGCCCATCTGAACAAACGAGATTAAATGGGGTATTAGATGAAGTGACCAAGTATTTTCATGAGGCGAAGATCCAACCAGAAATCATTCATGTTCGAAATCTTCCTTCTAAGGATTTAATTCAAGGGAAGTTTGATAGTGAAGAGATTGTAAGAGCTAATAATAAGGTTGAGGACTCCAACACCATTGTTATTTTGACGCCTGTATACAAAGCTTCTTTTTCAGGGGTTTTAAAAACCTACCTTGATTTGCTACCGCAAAATGGTCTTGAAGGTAAGACTGTTTTACCGATTGCTGTTGGAGGTACATTTGGACATTTGTTAATGATTGATTATGCATTAAAACCTGTCTTAGCTGCTCTTGGAGCCACTCATATTTTAAAGGGAGCTTATATTTTGGATCGTCAAATTAATAAAATAGGAAATAATCAATATGATTTGGATGAAGAAGTGAAAATTCGAATAGAAACTTCCTTGAATGTATTAAAAAATTCTTTATTACAAGAAAAGAATGTAACCAGCATTATTGGTTAGATAAATTTCTATAAAATGAAAAAAATATAAACCATTTGGATAGATTCTTCTTTCTAGATGGTTTTTTTTTACAACACAACCATATTTATGTCGGACTAAAACTCCTTTACATTAAACAATGTATATTGCTTCAATTTATACAAATACTTAAATTGTTGTTTTGAGAAAGGAGGTCTTGATCATGGATGCCCAACGAGCTCAAGAAATTTGCAATTCCAATACGATGGCAAATGTAACCTGTAATGGAAGACAAATCTATATTGAACATGTTGATCAGGAAAGAGGTTTGGCTACCATTCATCCTCTGGATGAACCGAATAACAAACAAAATGTATCGATAACCAACCTGATTGAACAATAAAAGGGATTCATTGCACAGAAAAATTGTTATCATTAAAATGAATGGTTCTTAGCACTGCAAAAACCGGCTTTATAAAAAGTCGGTTTTTTATATTGTCAGAATGTGTCTTGTTATCTTTACTAGTTTAATCTTCACGATTCTATTATTTCATAACTACAAAAATGAACCATTAAAAATATTTCCTTTTGATGTCACATTAATTCTTTACCCCTTACCGGTTTCGGGTTATAATGAACTTTAATTAATTTAGGGAGTCGAAATAAAAGATGGGGGATTTAGACAAAGTCTTGACTGATCGTAAATTTTTTTAATAAAAAAATACATCATTTGAAAACACAGCTTGTATAGAAAGGCGATGGAATTTGAATAAACTTAGTGGAAAGAAACGGATACAGCTTGCTATTCTTTTAGGATCACTTGGACTGTTGGGACCTTTTACAATTGATACGTATTTGCCATCCTTCCCAACAATTGTCAAGGATTTTCATACGTCAGCTTCACTTGTTCAAATCAGTTTAACTTCCTGTTTATTGGGGCTCGGCTTAGGGCAATTAATCATCGGACCTATGAGTGACGTGAAAGGCCGGCGTCAACCATTATTGTTCTTTATCGGCTTGTACCTTCTTGCTTCGTTAACATGCTCGTTTGCACCCAATATCTATTTTTTAATTATTTCAAGGTTAGTCCAGGGCTTTGCTGCCTCAGGGGGACTGGTTATCTCTAGGGCAATTGTACGGGATCTCTTTAGCGGTAGGGAATTGACCAAATTTTTTACTATGATGGTCTTAGTGGGAAACCTCGGTCCGATCGTTGCACCGATAGTGGGGGGAGCCATTCTTAAATTTACATCCTGGCATGGGGTGTTCCTAGCATTGGCATGTATTGGACTTGTGTTAATCTTCACCGTATCTTTAAAACTGGAAGAAACACTGCCAAAAGAAAAACGAATCCCTAGTAACTTACCGCATATTGTGAGTAATTTTGGTTCTTTATTTAAGGACCGTACCTTCATGGGGTATGCTCTGACCCAGGGATTTACCACTGCTGGAATCTTTGCGTATGTTTCCGGGATTCCTTTTGTCTATCAGAATATTTACGGGGTGACTCCTCAACAATTTAGTCTATTGTTTGGGGTAAATGGGTTGGCTTTAATTATTGGCAGCCAGTTAGTGGGCCGAATGGCAGACATCATCCCGGAGCGGACCTTCTTAAAGATTGGGTTAGCGATCTCCAATTTGTCAGGTGCACTATTGTTGATAGCCCTCCTTTTAAAAGCACCTCTTATCCTTGTCGCCATTCCGATATTCTTTTTTGTATCTTCAATCAGTATGATCGGTACCACGTCTTTTGCATTGGCAATTGAAACGCAGGGACATATTGCGGGAAGTGCCTCAGCATTATTGGGATTATTGCCTTTTGTACTAGGATCAATCTCTGCTCCGCTTGTTGGAATCGCAGGAGCGTATTCAGGAGTTCCAATGGGTGTGGTTATCTTTTGCTCCAGCTTTCTTGCCTTACTGTCCCATTTTGTTTTTGTACAAAGAGCTTCAGTCAGGAATCAAAGCCCTAAACATACGTTTGACATCAAATAAAATAATCAATGTGATAAAGTTTAAGGAGAACACATTGCGTAAACCGTAAATGCGTTCTCCTTTTTCATTAAAAAAATGATGAATGGGAAAATGGAGTCAGAGCTGTGTGACATAGGTTTGCTCTTAAAATCCATCTCCCCACAAAAGGGATCACACTTCACCAAACTACTTCTATGAGGGGTTTCGGTTATCCCATCCTATTGTTGGCCATCTCGGCTAAAGTCACATTGATGGAGTGGGATCAACTTTGTTTTCTTTTTAAATTTATAGCTAAGCCACACAATGAGGAATAGCGGCAGCCCGATATAGGAGATGAGGGCACCATTCCAGTCGATGGTTTCGCTCGTGAAAGCGCTGTAATTTTGTCCCAAGATAACGAATGTGCAAAGGGCAATGGCAAAAAGTGGTCCGAATGGAAACCATTTCGCCCGATATGGAAGGTCGCGTAGATCATAGCCTTGGGCTATATAGGCACGACGAAAACGGTAATGGCTGATAACGATTCCAAGCCAGGCGATAAATCCAGACATACCTGAGGCATTTAATAGCCAAATATAGACAGCACCATCCCCAAAGAAAGAAGCAAGAAAAGCAAGTGTCCCAACTAAAGCGGTTATGACTAAGGCCGCAACCGGTACCCCGCGATGATCTAGCTTCGCTAAAAACTTTGGAGCTTTTCCTTCTCTCGCTAAATCCCATAGCATCCGAGTTGAAGCATACAGACCAGAACTCCCTGCTGAAAGAACAGATGTTAAAATGATGGCGTTCATGACTGAAGCCGCAAAAGCAATCCCTGCCTGCTTAAATACTAGAGTGAAGGGACTTACGGCAACATTATCACTTCCGAGACTCTCGGTTGTAAACGGTATCAATAAACCGATAACAAGAATAGCCAAAATGTAGAATAATAAAATCCGCCAAAATACTTGTTTTACTGCTTTAGGGATGGCTTTTGATGGATTATCTGTTTCTCCGGCGGCTACTCCAAAAAGCTCTGTTCCCTGGAAGGAATAGCCGGCAGCCATAAAGATCCCGAGAATCGTCATAAACCCGCCATGGAAAGGTCCATCTGCAATCGTAAAGTTTTTAAACCCAATATACTCTCCGCCGAGAATCCCAAAAATCATCAGAACACCTATGATGAGAAACACGATGACGGCTGCCACTTTAATCATAGAAAACCAATATTCTGATTCACCAAACCCTTTCACGGAAAGATAGTTTAGGAGAAAAATAATCGTTAGACACAATCCGCTCCAAAGGAAGGAAGGGGTATTCGGAAACCAAAACTTCATAATCAATGCCACAGCTGTTAATTCCGATGCAATCGTAATCGCCCAGTTATACCAATAGTTCCACCCGAGTGCAAACCCGAGAGAGGGATCAACAAAACGAGTAGCATACGTACTAAAGGAACCTGCGACAGGTAAAAAGGTCGCCATTTCTGCCAAGCTGATCATAACAAAATAGACCATAATCCCAATTAATCCATACGTCAGAATGGCTCCCCCTGGTCCAGCTGTATGAACCATGCTTCCACTTGCAAGAAATAGACCTGTTCCAATCGTGCCCCCAAGAGCAATCATGGTTAAGTGCCGTGATTTTAACTTGCGTTTTAACTCCTGGGGGGGATCCTGTTCGGGCTCATTAGTGAGATCCATTAAAGATAATGCAGATGATTGGTTGGCGTCATGCGGCATAGATTGTTTTCCTCCTTTGATTTCTCAATATTTTTTGACTCTTTTTTCTAGTAAAAAAATACCCTTTTTTTATTCAAGAACATAAAGTTCTTCTAATGAATGGTCGGATGGACTTTGGAAGTACGCTCCCATTTCGATTAATGTTTTGATCGAATGAATATGTGTCGCAGTGATTTCTTCACCAGGTGTTAAGAGTGGAATTCCAGGAGGATAGGGGATCACCATCTCTCCGCATATTTTTCCTACTGCCTTGTCAATTGCCACTTTCTTCCGAGGCATATGGAAGGCGTCACGCAACGAAACATTTTGCTTATATAACGAACCCTCTTCGATAAAGAGAACAGCTTCCCTATCTTCGTTACAAACCACCTCTTCTGTCCATGTTTCGAGTTTCTGATCAATGGCTTTAATGGCTGCCACCACTTTATCAATATTTTCTTCTTTCTCGTGTATGGAGAATAAAAAGACGATATTACGCGGATCGGTAATTTCAGCTGTACAACCTTCCTCATAGAACATATCCAGGAGCTGATAACCGGTAGCCACTTCATTCTTGCAAGAAATAATCCATTTCAATGGATCCCAACGATCAATTTCCTCACTTCCACCCCAAATGGATAAAGCCTTTAATTCTTGGTTTAAAGCTACTCTTCTTTCCTCTAGTTTTTTAACCGTTTCCTTTAATTCACTTCTTCCCTTGGTGACTAAATATCGTCTGGCAACGTCTAAGGAAGCGAGTAGTGGATAGGAGGGACTTGTCGATTGAAGCATTCCCAAGACTTGGGCGATCCGCTCTCGGGAAACAAGATTCCCTTTAACATGAAGCATAGAGGCCATTGTCATAGCTGTAAGCATTTTGTGTGTCGATTGTACAACGATATCAGCTCCTTTTGAAAGGGCAGAAGGCGGTACTTCTTCTACTTGGCCAAAATGGGCACCATGGGCTTCATCCACAATTAATGGAATGTCGTGTCTATGGCAGGTATCAGCTAAACGAGAAATATCCTTACTCATTCCATAGTAATTTGGATTTGTAATCCAAACCGCTTTAACATCCGAATGTTCCATTAGTGCTTTTTCAATAAAGGCTATATCTGAAACCATCGCCACTTTTGTTGTCGATTCTATGGCAGGTGCGATAAAAATGGGATGGGCACCTGCGAGCAGTAAACCATGGAAAACCGATTTATGCATATTCCGTTGAACAAGAATCTTGTCTCCAGGTCCACATAAGGAAAGAGCGATACTTAGATTTCCTACTGTACTCCCACCAACAAGAAAAAAAGTATAATCGGCCCCAAAGGCTTCAGCAGCTAAGTTTTGTGCGTCTGCGATAAAATCAGTTGGATGATGCAAGTCATCAATTCCGACGGATTCCGTTGTATCGAGACCAAGTATTCCTGAAAAATGACTCAGAGCGCCTTCATCAAAAACACGTCCATCTTTATGCCCAGGAACATGCATGGAGATTCGTTTACTCTTCTCATATTCACAAAGGGCATCATATAATGGTGCCTCCGTGTGGTCAAATGTTAATAGATTTGTGTTGTAAAGAGTTGTTTTTGTCGAAATCATTTTTTCATTCCCCCTGTACGTAGTACTATTTGTGGATTGCGTCCTGCTTATAGTTATTGCAAGATGTGTACCATATTTACACCATCGACCCTAAAAGCGCATGAGGACTAGTCTGAATTGATTGAATTTTCCATCTCTGCAGAAAATGAGACCTCTTCTAAGTGTGAAATGGCTTCTTAGAGCAAAAAAAGATGCCGAAAATTCGGCATCTTAGGAGGGAAGAAGTCTTGATCCATTTGGTAAAAAGACGTCACCATATTCATTTTTGGTTTTCACTATTGTCACAGTGTAATCTTTAAAACTATCGCCAAAAAACTAGCACTATTGCCGAAAATTCGGCACAAATAGAACTATTTCTTTTTAAATTCTTATATAATCTTCATTGTATGAACAACAAACCTACTAAATATGAGATTTATGATCTATTATGATTTTATTCAATTTGGTAGTAACAGGATTGGCTAGTGTATCCCCGACAGGACATCTCGATTCAATAAACTGAACAAATTTTTCAACCTTTTCTAGAGGTTCTTCTGTATCAATATGAATGTTATATCGAATTTCACTATAACCGTTACGGACATCCGATAAGCCCATAAATCCATCCGTATCAAGATCTCCTTCTAATTCAATCCAGAAGTCATTAAACGTAATGCCAAATTTATTCGCAAAACTAGCAGCACAAATAGCCTGACAAGCCCCTAAGGCACACAATACGAGCTCCACTGGATTCATCCCCGTGTCTGTTCCACCCAAACTAGGTGGTTCATCCACTGTTACTTCAAAATTCCTTGATTTCACTTTTACTTGGACACCCTTTTGCAAATGTGCGGTTGCTTTGAAAGTGGTTTGAGGCATAAAAAAATCTCCTTCCATTGAAATTAGCTTACTATTTCATTGTAAACTACTTTTTATAGGGAATATATGGATTTTTTGTGAAGGAATGAGCGGATTTCTAGATTGGTGAACACCAAATCAGCTTTTCTTTAAAAGTTCTCATGTGTCATATCGCATTTTTTTTGTTATAATAAATAAACAACGTGTTGTTTAAATTTAGTTAGATAAATAGCAATGTTCATTAGTCAGAATTGGTTTTTACAGACAGCATTTAGGAATATGTGGAGTAAAGTTTAGGAGGATAGGCCATGAGAGATTTTAATGCCGATCAGCGTGTGATTCGTACAAAACAATCAATAAAAGATGCGCTTATGGAGTTAATTGAGGAAAAAGGATTCGAATCCATTACGGTAAAGGACATTACAAATAGAGCAAAAATCAATCGAGGGACTTTTTATATCCATTATCAAGATAAATTTGATTTAATGACGAAGTGTCAGGAAGAATTTATGCTTGAAATGTCTACTATTGCTAAACTGAACTTTCCTAGTGTGGTGGAAGAGCTTGGGCACAACCCTACAGGCACAAGGCCACTTGCTATGATTACTTTAATTATTGAATTTATAAATAAAAATAGAAAATTTATGAAAGCCATGCTGGGACCAAAAGGAGACTTATCTTTCGCAACAAACCTAAAAAACTTCATGTGGAATACGTTGTTTCATAAGGAACATCTTATTAAAAAAGAAAATTTACTTGTCCCAGAAGAATATTTAGTTTCTTATATTGCTTCTGCCCATATAGGTGTCATTCAGCAATGGTTGGTGAAGGAGGGGAAAGAAACCCCTGAGGAAATAGCTCGAATCCTATCAACCATTACGGTCAATGGACCCTTTTTTGCGGCTGGTTTGAAAAAGTAATTTTTTGATCCTATTGTTAAAAAAGATCGAATGCATAGTAACCACATTAAAGAAAAACAATAATACTATCTTCATTACAATTTCATTAGGTGGTGTGTTGTTAATATGGCGAAAAATAAAAATAGAAAATCCGAAAATAATCCAGCTCTCATGAAGACTGATGTTGAATTTGCCACTAGTGGTTTTGAAAAAAAGGCCATGCAGGCACAAGAACGAAAAAAGAAGTAAACCTAAGTGATATATGAATGTAAAGAACAGAGTGACGATTCTTCGATGATGAAGGATCGCTTTTTTTATTTTTCTGTTCCATTTAAAGGTTGAGGGGAACCTTTGTTATAATTGGTTTTAAAACTCGTATTTTATTCGGAGGCATTACATGGATTTAAATAAGATGGCAGAAAACATCAATATATTAAGTGACTTTCTTGGAATGAGGGATATTGAAACTTTATCAAGAAATGCTTTAGAAGAAAAATACCAAGTTTCCCAAACCGATTTACTCATTTTATTTGGAGGAAGTATCGCCTACGGCTGTGACGTAGTGGGGGAAGCCATAACAAATCATATTGCCAAAAATTTTATGATTGTTGGAGGAGAAGGACATACGACAGAAAGTTTACGTCAAGAAATGCATAAGGCCTATCCCGAAATAGTAACCGTTGGGAAAACAGAAGCAGATCTAATGAGTGATTATATAAAATGGAAATACAATATTAACAACATTTTGATTGAGCGTCATTCCACTAATTGTGGAAATAACGTTACCTACGCGTTAGAGGTTATGAGTCAAAATCATCTTTCCCCAAACAATATGATCGTAGTTCAAGACTCAACGATGCAACGTAGAATGGATGCTGTTTTTCGTAAATATCTTCAAGATTCAAAGGTTACAGTCATAAATTTTGCTTCGTATAAGGTTAAAGTGAAAGTTAAAAGTGAAAAATTAGTTATTGAACCAACAGGTATTTGGGGTATGTGGGGTGTAGAACGATATATTTCCTTATTGATGGGAGAAATTCCACGATTATTAGATGATTCAAATGGCTACGGCCCTAACGGAAAAAATTATATTGCACACGTCGATCTTCCTTTGAAAGTATTGAAAGCATTTGAAGAGTTAAAAATCGAATATGCAGATTTAGTGAGAGTGGCAAATCCACTTTACGCCTCAAAGCGATAATAATGCCTTTCTTGGAAAGAATGGTGTTTTTAATGTATAAATTTATAGATAACTTTGTACACTAAATTTATCCACATTTCGAATAAGGAACTGATGATATGATCCAAGATAAGGTATTAAAAATTGGTTTATTGGGAGTTATGTCAACCATTCCAGGTGAGATCACGTCAAGGATCTTTGTTTACTTTGGCTTTGGCAAGTATGGTATTTTTGAATTAGCAAGTCTTGTTATAACATTTAACAGGCCTGAATTAATCATAGGAATCATTGTAGATTTTTTAGTAGGTAGTCTTTTTTCCATCTTACTTTACTTCCTATATGAAAAGTTGGGTTTAAACTATTTAGTAATAAAAACTGCATTTTGCAGCTTACTGGCTTGGTTGTTTTGCGAACTTTTATTTACAGCAACAGTGGAAGGTAAATATATCCCTATTCGACCTATCAATGACTATTATTCCCATATTGTCAGTGCATTCATTTTTGGAATTACATTAGGATTGTTGCTAAATAAATTTGGTTTTAAAAAGGTTAATTCCTGATAAGTTAAACCGCTTTAAAACACTCTTTAAGTTATCTTTAAAAATGTAATTTGTTCCAGTATCTTATAGAACATATTTAAAAGATCCAACAGTGAGCAATAAGTTACATTAATTTATCGCATTTTTCTTTTTCAACGAGATAAATGGTGAATTGTTGTTCTTAAACACTAAGTATTCAAAAAACAGAAAGGGCTTTATGTATCAACACTTAATCATTTTTTTACAAAAAAAACCGAATTCCTGTTCACTAACAGGTTCCGGCTCTACTTCATGCACTATTTTTTTCTCCTATTTTAGATATTGCCACTTATTGGTTGATCAAGGAAATCATTTGCAATCGTATTCGTTAAATTTGTACCAGTAAAAGTAAAAGAGAAAAGGGCAGTGTTGTTGGAACCTCCACCATAGGCAGCCTTTGAAGCGCCTTTGGGAGAAATAACTAGGGCACCGTCAAAATTGACAACCCCTCCTGTAATTTCCCCTATATCAATTTTACCTCGGTCAAATGCCATTTTAGTCAACTTCCTTTACCCATTTATACAATAAAGTATGTCTATTAGGTTTATTATGTTCCATGATATCTATTGTTTTTGGTAGTAACATTAAAGAAGAACAAGAGCAAGAACAAGAACAGGGCTAAAAGCATATATTGAAATTAAACTTAACTGAAAGGATACCTACCAATGCCTGCAAATATTTTTGGATCCATACAAATTACCACCATCAGTGCAAGTGGTGTAGTGGAGTTTGGTGATAGCTTAGTTGTTTCACCAAAAATTGCATCTAAGACTCTTGCGGGAGCAGGAGCATTTAACACTGCATTTTTGGCTATGACAAATACAGCTATAAGCAGTACAAATTATATTGACCCCAATGTAATTGATCAGCCGATTGCTGGAAATATTTAAAATATTGATAAATGAGAGGTTGTTACTAATGCCTGTAAATATTTGTGGACCCATACAAATTGATAACGTCACGACATTTGCTATTGTCAAATTCGGTGATAGCTTAGTTTTAACACCTAAGAATATGTCAAAGGGGTATGCTGGCTCCGGAGCATATAATATAGGGGGAACAGCAATAGTAAATACTGGTGCAAATTCTACAAATTATCTCAATCCTAAAGAAATTGATCAGTTGATTGCTGATAATAATTAAAAAGATTTTCATATTTTTTTAAATTGAAAAAAATCCACCCAGTAAGGTGGATTTTTCATTTACTTAAGAAAACAGAAGGCTAATGTGTTGTGTTCAACCCAGTGGTCCATTTATTTGCTACGATTTTCAATAAACGCAACAACATCTCCAACTGTTTGAAGAGAGGCGGCCACTTTTTCGCTGATTTCAATTGCGAATTCATCTTCAATTTCCATGGTCAGGTTCACCATATCAAGTGAATCAGCCTCAAAGTCTTCCTTGAATGAAGCATCCAGTCTAATATTTTCCATTTTCACACCGAGTTGGTCTGCAATAATTGGCTTTAATTTTTCAAATGTAGTCATTGCTGCATCCTCCCAAATCTATCATAAGCAACATTATACCAATCAATCCCGAACAGGTAAAACGGGAAAATATTACCAACTTTTTTTATCGCAAGGAGAGAAGTGAGTACATTAGCCATAAAGTTAGTGAAGGAATAGTATGAAAGATACCGAATGTATAATATTTAATAATTGGTATAAAAAACCCGCCATTTTTCTGGAGAGTTCATTTCCTTTTTACATTTATATACATATCAATGAAAAGTACAAAATCAACCGTGTTGTTGAGCAGAACTTACATCATATAAATAGCAAAAGAACACTTTTTCAAGGTGGGGGTGAAGGTATTGAGTATAGCTGTTTGGGTGGCAATTGGTGTTGGAATAGCAGCTGCAATAGGTTTATTGGGAAAACCAAAAAAGAAAAAATAAATTCGTACTTTCGTGCATCGAGGATTGCTGCTGGAAAACCAGCAAAATAATAAAAATACATGCCAGATTATTACCTGGTTAGGAACCTATTATGTGGATTGAGGTGCCGTGATGGTTGGATTGATGATTGCAGGCTCTGCCATTCTATTGATTGGAATCGGCTGCTTACATGTTTACTGGGCGTTCGGGGGTTCATGGGGCAGTAACCATATTATTCCCAAAAGTGCTAAGTTGGAACATCCAATTTTTGCTCCCGGTAAATTTGTCACGCTGTTTGTCTCGTTTCTGTTATTTTTGGCAGCAGGACTCCTGATTTTGCAAGGAGGGCTATTCAAGTTTGTTTATCCGAACATACTAGTTAATGCTGGATGTTGGGCATGTATGATTGTCTTTGGTTTAAGAGTAGTTGGAGATTTCAAGTACTTCGGTTTGTTCAAAAAAGTCCGGCACACCCTTTTCTCTTGCTATGATACTTATTTATTTATGCCCATTTGCGCGTGGTTTTGTTTTATCTTTTATGTAGCCATTCAAATAGGGAGATGAAACGGTCACGATTACTGATCTTATTCATAAGGGCTTTACTCAAGTATATATAGTCTATTAAAATAGCCAATATATATGTTAAATCAAATTTGAGGTTAGGAATGAAAGTATATAGACTAAAAAAGAAATTCAACGAGTTTAAAAGAGGAACACAATTTTACTTAATCAGTGAATCCGAATTTATTGGGGTTAAGGAATTTGTTTTGAGAACGCAAGATTTATCCAATAGAATTTCAATTAGTGAAAGCGAACTTAAGAACCATTTTATTTTTGTAAAAGAAATTTTTTAACACAACAAATAGACCGTACGACTGAAAAGAAGTCAGGTACCCTTTGGCGTTGATTCCATGAAGAAGAATCAACGTTTTTTTGTACAAATATAAGCAACGTGGGGGAAGTTTTTGAAAAAAGGAAGTGTAGCATTTACGTAAAATAGTAAATTTATTATGGCTATTGGAAATAATATGTGTATTGTAAAATTTTTCCTGAGGATGATTACCATGTCCATTGCTATTCTAGCCTTAATAGGTTGGTTTGTGCTGATTGTATTCGCAATTGTTCCAAAAGGGGTAACGCTGATCGATATGGTTTTTTTATACTTCCTTATCGAAATAGTAACGATTACCATATTCACCATACTGGATGTTAATTTACAATGGGTTCCACTGACACGAAGTGTAGAAGGATCCTTTGCCATGTATATCTGTCGTATGATCGTGATCCCTTTCCAGATTCTATTATCAGTATGTGTGCTCCATTCTGGTTTGAGAGCAAAATGGCGCTGGATAGTAACTTTGGCCATCGTTTTATTCTTATGCATGGCAGATCGGGTTTATTTGTGGGCTGGTCTGATTACTTACCGACGATGGAATGAAATCTATTCTGCTCTCATGTATATGGTATTTATAGTCTTAATTTGGTGGATTGCCAGATGGTTTCGTGGACTAGATAAGGAGAGTTAATCAAACCATGAATATAATTCGTTATGTTAATCATTTTAATGCGAACGAGTGGTTTATCGTTGCTTCACTGTGCGTTGGAACCATCGTGGTGTTACTTCTACCCAAACGTTTTACAAAAAAGGAAACCGCCGTTTACCTCATGTGTGGCATGTTTTTTGGATTTTTTTTCGATCACACATTAAGTGTATTGCCGGTTAGTTTCTATGTTATAAATGATAGGGGTTCCTTTGAACTAATGGATTTTTTATCCCATGTGATTTACGCACCATACAGTTATCTTTTCTTTTATCTATATGATTTCTTCCGCATAAAACCCCATTTTTCTTTAGTGTACATCTTAGTGTGGGCCTTTTTGAGTGTCGGGTTTGAGCGATTTAGTGTGATCATCGGGATCTTTCGTTATCAACATGGATATAACATCTATTATTCTTTTGTCATATATTTACTGGTGATCAGTTTTTGGGTGTTATTTTTTAGGATTATGAAAGCATACGGAGAAAAACAATATTAGATATAATCCAAATGGTTAAAAATTACCATTTATGGAAAACTACCCTTAGGGTAGGTGTTTAGTATGGTTGCCATTATCCTTTCAATATCGTGGATAATCATTGCTTTAAAGTATGGAGATCGTGATTGGAGAAAATATTATCCTTCTATGTTATTTGCTGCTCTTGGAAACGCTCTATATGAGGTACTTTGTTTTAAGTATCAATTGTGGAAAATGGAGCCTAATGGATTGGCATACTCCATGATTCCCATGTTATTGCTCATACAAATAGGTATGCCATTATCAACCTGGGTTTTTTTATCTAAGTACCTGTTTAAACAAAATATTTACAAGCAGTGTATATACGTTTCATTTTTTATAGGAGTATTCATTGTTTTAGAATATGTTTCGGTCAAATTTGGTTCCATAACTTATCATCACGGATGGAATCTTGGGTGGTCTTTTTTATTTGTAATCGTCATGTTTTTGATTATAAGATTGCATTTTACACGCCCCATTACGGCCATTATATGCTCAATTCCATTTGTCCTTTTATTATGTATCATTTTCGATGTTACCTTGAATAAAATGAAATAACATTCAAAAACAGACCTATAAATTGAGAAAAATAAACAATCATAAGATTGCAAACTTGACAAAATGTTTTACAAATTGTAATATTTACATCGTAAATAAATGATTAATGATTTTTGAAAATATAGAAGCCTTTAGCAGAAAGTTAATAATTTTTTATTGGCTTTATGAAAAAGAAATCTATAGAAAATAGAAATCATACATAGACCCTAATATTAGAGGATCAATTCATAAAAGGTAGACTATTTAAAAGCCCATTTAGGCAGTTAAAAGTAAACCGGCAATGTTCAAGTTTAATGGTTTTCACATGACCATTATATTGAGATTGCCGGTTTTTTTATTTTTGGCTGTGTTAAAGAACAGTGTTGATTTTTTACACTCTGTTGATTGGAGCGGAAGGTGCGAAGACTCCTGTGGGAGTACGGTTCTGGAGAGACCCCGCAGGCGCAAGTGCCGAGGAGGCTCGCCGAAACGCCCACGGAAAGCGAAGCACCTGGAGCGCAAATCAATAGCCCAGTTTAACAGAGCCTTATTTTTAAGAACCAATTAGACTATTTCAGCAGAAAAAATCTGTATTGAAGTTTAAGAGATACAAATAATTTACTATGTTCATTTAGTATTCATTTTTTATGGGGGAGAGCTTGATGTTTCATTTTTTTGAGCATATTTCATTGCCGACTGTATTTTTTTTCGTGATGGCACTTTCTTTTCTAAGTGGGATCTTCGTGTTATACAAAAAGATTCCTTTGCATTTCATTCGTATTCACATAGGTTTTATTTCATTAGCTCCGATTGTCGCTTTGTTAGGTCTGATTACTAACAATGGAAATGTTATGTTTGGTCCTTGGCGTTTTGATTCTCGGTCATGGCTTATAGCCCTATTTGTTTTAACCATCGGCTTAATTGTACAACGATTTTCCATTCGTTATTTATATGGTGACCGTTCTTACCGGAAATATTTTACCCTGATGACCATCACTACCTCTGCAGACACTCTGACCTGGATAAGTAATGATCTTCGCATTTTGTTGTTCTGTTGGGGGATAACACTTTTAGGATTAACCTGGCTAATTAGATTAAATAAGGAGTGGCAGGTGTCGAGAAAAGCGGCAGCCATGACTGGGCGATTATTTTTACTCAGCTGGATCATCTTAGCGGTGACCATCATTTGGATTACACAAGCTACAGGACATTGGCAGCTTTCAAATGTACTAGCGAAAAACAATCTGGCTCAACTTCCTTCAGGGGAGAAGACCTGTATGAACCTCTTATTGATGGTAGCAATGATCATTCCGTCAGCCCAGTTTCCTTTTCAACGCTGGCTGTTAAACTCAGTTGTTGCACCAACTCCTATTTCAGCTGTCATGCATGCAGGGATCGTGAATGCAGGTGGTCTCCTGTTGACTAGTTTCGCACCGCTATTCAGCGGGAGTTCAGCACAAATGATTCTTCTGATACTGTCCAGTATCTCCGTGCTTCTAGGAACAGGAATTATGCTGGTCCAAGTAGACTATAAACGGCAACTGGTTGGCTCAACCATGGCCCAGATGGGGTTCATGTTGATTCAGTGTGCATTAGGTGCCTATCTGGCAGCAATTATTCATGCGATTTTACACGGTTTATTCAAAGCGAGCCTTTTCTTACAGGCGGGTTCTGCCATTCAATACAAGAAGTCATTTACCTTCAAAGACCGGCCACTGTCCTTTTCGTGGCTTATGACTGGAGGGATTTTGGGTTTCTTAACAGGGATTGGTTATTGGCTTGTCTCTCATGGAGGGGGTTATCAATTGGTAAGTACTTTCATTTTAGGGTGGTCCGTGGCATTTGCCTGGATCGGACTCGTGGCGTTTGGAAACGGTCGTGTTAGTAAAATGGCTGGACTAATTTCGCTAGTTGGAGCGGCAATAATGTTCCATTTCATCCATACGGTATTAGATCGTTTGTTAGATAAAACAGTGATGAATGGAAGTCAACCACATGCCTATGCAGCCATTTTGATCCTGTTGATCATTGGCGGAAGTTCTCTTTGTATATGGATCGCACGAAGTCGTTCCTCGAAGCTTTTTACAGTCATTTATCTATGGCTCGTACATTTAGGTGAGCCTCACAAAGATTTAGTTGAAAGCCATCCACAATATTTGGCAAAATCCTTATCTAATAGGAGGTCGTTTGGATGACAACCATATTAGCTAAACCATTAAATGGGGAAAAGCATGATGAAGATCTTGAAATTTATGATTTGGTGAAGTCAGCGAGCAAAGTTATTTCACCTCTTGGTCCTATTAGCAAGTTTGCAGCTCGCAGTCCCTGGGCGGGTTTAGAGGGGCATACATTTGAAGAGATCGCGCGTCGTTTCCAAGATATTTTTGATATAGTACTATTACCCAATGATTCTATGCTGCAGACTGCTCGGAATCAAGGAGAAATAGATTTAAATTTTTTAGAAAAAGGCCTAAAGCAATGGCTAGATACACAGTCTCTCAAATTACCTGACGAAACTACTATAAAGTTTTGCCTAGCTGGACTGTTACAGGATAAGCCGTCTCCTAATTGGGAAGTAATTCCCGAAGTAAAAAGTATGGCAAAGACATTGAATCGCTTTAAGTCTGAAATGAAGACAAATCAACACGTTCAAACCCTTAGTCAGCGTTTTGATCGGATTTGGGAACAGGAGATTTCTCGGGATCTGAACACCCATATGATTAAGTGGTGTAAATTATTTTTGGATGAATCTCAAGCTGTTTGGTCGATGCCCAATCGCGAGGAAGGTTTTTATCAAGCATGGCGGAAAATGGTTTCCTTTGATCCAGCAATACGTTCGGATGCACGAAAGCAGCTTAATAAATTGCCTAATAAAGCGGATATTGCCTTACGTGTAGCCTTAACTCAATTGGAAATACCAGATTCAGAGATTCAGGAATACCTGGAAGCCCATTTACTTGCCTTGCCAGGATGGGCAGGAATGATGCTATGGCGTACCCAGCAACAAACAGGGGAACATTCATTACTCTTTGACTATTTAGCCATACGAATTTCCATGGAGCTTGTACTGATGAAGCCATATCTTCCTTTTCCCAAGGAAAACAAGGTGGATGAAGGGTTCATAGAATCATTAATCGTTGCCTGGCAACAATGGGGAGACCTTCCAATCCAAGCATGGTCACAAATGCCTTTTGAAGAACAAAAAGCTCGTTTGACCCTTGCATGGCGATTTGATAAGATAATCCGCAATAGACTTTGGATGGAAGCTTGGGAAAGAACATATGAAGATCAATTAATGAACAAAATCATTGGACAGCCAAATTCGACGCAGAAAAAGACTGCCTTGGCTCAATTTGTGTTTTGTATTGATGTACGGTCTGAACCGTTTCGCCGCAGGCTGGAAAAAGAAGTTGATTTTGAAACCTTTGGAACAGCCGGTTTTTTTGGTTTGCCGATTGAAACCAGCAAACTAGAAAATGACCATAGTCATAGTTCCTTACCCGTTATATTAAAACCAAAATTCAAAGTAAATGAAATGTTGCCAGAAACTCAATACAATCAATTTAACCAACGGTTGCAGGCAGTCCAATCACTTAAAAATACATTTAAAACGATGAAACACAACTTGATTGCTAGTCTTTTATTGCCGGAGATCAGTGGACCGTGGCTTAGTGTGCAAACGCTGACCCGCAGTTTTATGCCAAGGAGTAGGGGACGCCTTTCCAAGAAACTTCTTAACAAATGGTTAAGGAAACCTGATGCAGATTTAACACTTGACCGGGTTCGGATGGTAAATTCAGAGTTACCAGTTGGTTTTTTTGATGAGGAAAAGGTGCAATACGTGGAACAGGCTTTAAAAATGATAGGACTGACCGATCATTTCGCTCCTTTCGTGGTGATTTGCGGGCACGGCAGCAGAAGTACAAATAACCCATATGCTGCTTCTCTAGACTGCGGGGCATGCGGCGGAGCATCAAGTGCTTTTAATGCGAGAGTGCTCGCCACTTTATGTAACCTTCCAACTGTAAGAAAATCACTTCAGGAAAAGGGAATGACGATTCCGGATCATACAATTTTTGCAGCTGCAGAGCATATTACAACGGTTGATGAATTAGAATGGGTCTATTTGCCCCAACTTTCAGATGCAGCTGAAGCAGCATTTGCTCACATTCAAAAGGTACTGCCAAAAGTCAGGGAAGAAGTAACGGCTGAGAGAATTGGGAAATTGCCTACTCTTAAGGCTACCTTCAAAAACCCTAATGCTGAAGCAGAGCGTCTTTCAGAGGACTGGAGTGAGGTTCGTCCAGAATGGGGATTGGCAGGAAATGCGGCGTTTGTGATCGGAGACCGCAGTCTGACTCGGCAACAGAATCTAGAGGGGAGAGTTTTCCTTCATAATTATGATTGGAAAAAGGATAAGAATGGTTCTCTTCTTGCCAACATTATATCTGGGCCGGCGACGGTCTGTCAGTGGATTAACCTGCAATATTATGCTTCAACCGTTGCGCCACATTATTATGGTAGTGGAAACAAGGCAACCCAAACCGTGACCTCAGGATATGGAGTCATGCAGGGAAATGCGAGTGATTTATTAACAGGACTTCCCTGGCAGTCGGTCATGCAATCGGATCAAGAGGGCTATCATTCACCTCTAAGGCTGCTGGTCGTGATTCAAGCACCAAAAGAATACGTTGAACGATTGTTAAATCATGATCAGGCATTCCAACAAAAAGTGAAAAACGGATGGCTTAAGCTTGCATCCATTGATCCAGAAGGTAACTGGAAGCATTGGTCTTAACTATGTTTTTGATAGAATTCTATATAAAGATAGGTAGTAAATAAAATTAAGAAGGGATAGGGGTTCGTTTGGATAAATCAAAGGGTCAACTGGAGGCCGAAGTCAGTAAAGCGTTAACTCAATGGGAGAAAAGTTATCTTGGGAGAGGTTCTATATCTGTTAAGTCAGATATCTTACGCGATATGATCATTGTTACCTTGACTGGAATTTTAACCCCGGCTGAATATGCACTATGTAAGGATAAAGAGGGATTGTTATCTATAAAGAATACCCGAAACAGTCTAGTCGAAACCGGGCAAGAACAATTAAAGGAAATTATTTTTTCACTCACCGGTCAGGAAGTAACAAGTTTTCATACCGATATCAGTACCCAGACTGGTGAAAGGTTCATGGTCTTTAAACTTTCAGGTGATTTAGAAAAATTATTGTCTTAAAAAATGGGGTGGATGAAATGAATATGGATGAAAAGAAAAAGGTGTTGTTTGTGATTGGAATGGATCAAAATCCAGAACGAATCATTAAAAAATTTACTAGTCATCAATCGAATAGTATAACCTTGCCATATTATGGACCAACCATTTTACCGTTCGGAGAATTAATGCGAGACATTATCATCGCAGTTTACCAGGAAAATGTCGAAGAAATATTTGTTACCTTATCAAAGGATAACCGAAAAAAAGATAAAGAGATTTATCATAAATTAGCTGAACATGAAGGTTTCCAAGAGAAACTGCAAACATTAGATTATTTATTTCATCATTGTATGCCGGAATTTCCTAATGTCAGCATCCAAGAATGGCTGGAAGGAAACACTACATCACCGAATAAAATGGATACTATTGTTAATGTAATTCGGAAACATCCGTTAATGCCTGAAAATGTAAAGGTTACAGAAATTATCATAGAGAATGATCATCCATCAGAAATTACATCTTTAACCAGCTAACTTCAACAAAAAGAGCCTAATATGGTGAACTATTCCATATGGTTCAAAAAACCCCTTAAATTAACTCACTTTAAGGGGCTTTATATTTTTATGAATTTGGTTATGTTTTGAAGATTGTCCTTTATTCAAGGCCACCAATAAGATCATCCCAAAGATACAAGCTGTTCCAACCCATTGGAAAAAACCATAGGGTTCTTTTAACCAAAAGACTGTTGTTACAACAGCAGCTAGTGGCTCTATGCTCCCTAAAATGCTTGATTCTTTAGGTTCCAACTTTTTTAAACTTTCTATATAGAACCAAAAGGCAATCATCGTACCAAAAATAATAATGAAAACTAAATATAAATAAGCTTCTATTGTTAAGCTTGTATAGTCCATTTGCCATGGCGGACGGATAAAACTTAATGCAATACTACCAATTATCATAGCCCACCCAACAATGACAAGGGAATCATATTCCTTTAGTAATGGAACGGCATAAAGAGTATAAAATGCTAAAGCTATTGCAGATAATACCCCCCAAACAACTGCAACTGTAGGCACAGATAATTGAGAGATTGTTCCGTTTGTAAGCAAGAGAAAACAACCAATTAAAGCCAGAGAAACAGTCATCATATCCCTTTTTGTTGGAACCGTTTGTTTGCGGAAAATGAAGTATACGATAATCATGACTGGTGCTAAATACTGTAATAGAGTGGCAACCGCAGCATTTCCATGTTCAATGGAAGCCATATAGGTGTATTGAACACCAAGCATACCGATTAACCCGAAGATCATCAATTGAATGGCTATCTTTCGAGTTTTCCAAACACCAAGGATCTGAGAACGGTCCTTTGTAAAAAATTGAACGGTTAGTAGCAAACAACCAGATACTAGTAATCGAATCGTTACAAGCCAATTTACATCAATGTGATCCTGTTGAAATAGTTTTTTGGCAACTGTTCCCCCAATCCCCCAAAATACTGCTCCCGTTAGAACAAGAAATATTCCCTTTAGTCTTTCCATAATTGATTCTCACCCTTAAATATAAAAATAGTGTTATGATGTATAGAATGATAAATCAATAACGGCTGAAAGTATACCTGAATTGAATGAAAAAGTATAAGTATATTGAGGTGCTACATGCAAATAAAAAATTTTATGATTGACCAAAGTTTAAAGGAGTTAACGGAACATCGTACAGTTTTGTTACCGATAGCTTGTTACGAAACTACGATTAACCAAAATATACATCAATATATACCACTTCATTGGCACGATGAATTTCAGTTTGTTCATGTTATAAAAGGAGAAGCTATTTTTCAAATAAATGAAGAAAGTATAACGGTACAAAGAGGCGAGGGGCTGTTTATTAATAGCGGTTGTCTGCACATGGCAAAGGATAAGAATCATTCAGGATGTATCTATATTTGTTTAAATGTTTCACCACAATTCGTTCTATCCCAAGAACTTTACACAACCTATGTAAATCCCTATATTCAAGCGACTAATTTACCTTACTTACACTTAGATTCGAAGGAAATTTGGGAGAAAAACATTTTAGAGGCTATCTTAAACATCAATCAATTGATCCAACAAAAGCCATCATATTATGAAATGGACATCACTATTCAGTTAACATTAATTTGGAGAAACTTGGTTGAAAATGGATTCCAATTAAAGTTCGAACAATCAGAAATGGTGAAGAGTCAACGAATGAAGCAGATGTTAAATTGGATACACCTACACTATGCTGAGAAAATCCTTTTAGAGGATATTGCAAAAGCGGGCCATTTAAGCCGCTCCGAATGCTGTCGCTATTTTAAACGAATTTTAAAGAAAACACCTCTTCATTATGTAACGGATTATCGGATTCAAAAAAGTTTACTATTACTTCAACAACCAGAATCCAATGTCACAGATGTAGCTTATCAAGTAGGGTTTAACAGCACGAGTTATTTCATTGAAACATTTCGAAAGTCAATGAGCATGACACCCTTAGCATACAAAAAATCCAGAAGCAAATAATAGTTTTTTTGCTATTTACTCTTATGACTTTTATCGCTTAGGAATTTTCTGATATTTGATATCATGAAGCCAAAAGGAACGAAAGAAGGAATTTGAGTGTTTAAATGGATATTGGTGACATTAATCGTTATTTTACTCTTATTGTTCGCCATTTCAAGAATTTGCCGAATATTGTTCGAAAAGGACGCAAAAGTGATTGTTACATTATTACTACAAAGTGCGGATATCAAGGGAACAAAAACAATACGAGAAGAAGACATAGAAGATTTACCTTTTTCCGTGCAAAATTGGCTAAGAAATTCAAATGTTATTGGAAAACAACCAATAAAAACAGTTCGTTTAAGACAAGAAGGTAGAATGCGTATAAAAAAAGATGGACCTTGGATGCCTTCAAGAGCCGATCAATACTTTACTGTCGATCAGCCAGGGTTCGTATGGCTGGCCGATGTTAAAATGTTACCATTTGTTCAACTGTCGGGCCTCGATTCCTATAAAAACGGTATGGGGAAAATGGTTATAAAACTTCTTTCTATAATCCCCGTTGTGAATTCACAGGGACCTGAGATTAACTCAGGTACGATGATGAGATACCTTGCTGAAATTATGTGGTTTCCCTCAGCTGCGCTAAGCCAATATATCAAATGGGAAGAAGTTGATAAAAACACAGCAAAGGCAACAATGGAATACAAGGGTATAACGGTTTCCGGAACTTTTTATTTTAATGAAAAAGGAGATCTCCTTCGCTTTTCAGGAAAACGGTATCGGGATGTTAATGGAAAGTACATCCTGAGTGATTGGGGTGGAGAGAATAAGGAGTTTAAAGAGTTTTCTGGAATCCGAATACCTAGTAAATCGGTTGTCATTTGGTACGAGGAAGAAGATCCCTTTGAATGGTTTGAAATTGAAATTAAGGCTATTGAATTTAACCAACAATCGTTGTGGCAGTAAGTAAAAGGTTTGCCTCTGGAGGAATTAAGTATAGATGACAATAAAGAGGAAAAATTGAAATATAACTTCTTTAGGATCGGTGGACTAAAAGTTAGCAGGTATTCATAATTTTCGCAGGATCATCTAATAATAAATAGAAAAAATGAAAAAGGATTTGCGTCTCCTTGGATTTAAAAAAGGTGTTAATAAACAGATAAATAATGTAAGTTTCGGTTAAACTGTCAAAGAAAACACATATATATAACCTTGGGGGCAGTATCATGAAAAAATCAAAATGGTTCTATATTGCTTTACTAATTCTCCCTTGGCTAACAGTACCATTTTTGGGCCGAAAATCATTCCAAAAATATATTCCAGCCTCCCTATTTATCTCTACTTTTACCAAGGCAATAGACTTATTTGGTGAAAAGAGAAAATGGTGGAGATTTTATAAAGCGGTAACACCATTGGAAAGTATGACTTTTTTTAATTTTGGTCCCTATCTTGTTACAAGCCTGTGGATATTAAAACTGACTTTTGGTAAATTCCCATTGTATTTCATATCAAATTTAATTCTTCATATTTGTTTTATTTTTATAGGTGGAGTAAAATTGTGGACCGTTTTAAAATATTTACATTGGGGAAATTAACAAAATACCAATACTTAATGATCCATTTATTAAGGGCATTACTACTTTATGGTTTCCAATACATAATTAATATAAGTCAGAATACAAATAAACCTCAATTCAAGTAATAATGGTGGGCATTAATCAAAATAAAAGTTATTTCCTTTTAAAATATAGTGCAATTTCACTTAAAGTAATGTTTGAAAAGGGATCGCGCTGTGGTGATCCCTTTTAGTTATTAAGTTAACGTTTTGGGAGAAGGATTTCTAGAATATAAAATGCCCAACCGATTGGAAGGGCGTGCACTTCTATTACTTTTTTTGGGCAATTTCTGACCTATTGGGGGCAAGCGGAGGTTGTTCTAACCATTTATTATTTACCATAATATCAAACCACTTTTTTGTAACTAAAAGATTTTGTATGATAGTTGCCTCATAAGTGGTAACTAAGTCTGTTCTCATGGATGTTGCAAGGCCTGCTCCATGATAGGTTTGTGCTGCTTGAAACAGAAATCCCATGTGATACATTAATAACTTATCAGAAAATGGAGAGTCAGTTGAAATGGTCACTTCTGTTTCCAATGATTTTGGAACTGGTAAATTATCAGCTTGGAGTATTTTTGCTAATGCTTTTATTTGTCCATCAGCAGTTTTCTCAGATTCAGATAAAAATTCTCTTACTTCTTTAGATTCTGCCACCTGGCTGAATGCAATAGAAAGGGTTTTAGCTATAATACTTTTTTTCAGATTTAAAGAAATTGAAATGATTTCTGTAGCAGTAAGCGTTCTACCCTTTCCAAAGATACCATCTTTGAAATCATGGCTTGAAATAAATTGCGGGTGTTCATATGCATAGAATAATGGGTCTCTCTGAAAAAGTCCTTTATTCAGCAATTGCTCAATCGTTTGGTGATACATCTTTTTCCCATCATGATCACATGAGTCGTAAAAATCCCTTAAGTCTTTTCTAACAGAAATGCTAAATGCAGTGATATGTCCTAATAATCCATGTAATGTCATGACATGTAAATAGTTTAGGCAAAATGCATCTGAAAACAATCTCTGTTTGCCTAAATATAGGTCAGACTCATTAAATCCAATAGGAACAGGAAACCCTTCATTCTCAATAAAAGTGATCATTTGTTTCTTTTGTTTTTCGAATGTTTTGATAGCATCATTAAAAACGGCTTTTATTGCTTCATCTTCAATAGTGGAGTACATATATTTCATTACCAGATCAATCGCTGTTCCATTAACATACTCGCCCCATAGAGATCCAATTTCTGAAGATGTTAATTTAAATTTTTCCGTATCCATATTTTCACCTCTCTAGTATTATTTCCTGATTTCAAAAGTTATACGATTTTTTCTGGTTTAACTATTGCTTGATGCAATTTTCTATGGATTATCCACAAAAAAACGAAAATATTGGTATCTTTAATGTTGCCACTTTTTTCTGCTTTTTTTCTAAAGATGAATAAAAAGGGTAAACATTATGAAAATTACTTTGAAAAACGATTTATATTCGGTATTATTTTTATATTGTTGAAATTGAATATGCACTAACGAGTGGGGGGACAGTCCATGAACAAAGAAGACCAGGTGATCATGGGGGTCAGAGATTTATTTAACAAGATGGTTTGGCTTAATAAACATAAAATGGAAGACAGTCTTAAGGGTTATAAGCCTTCTGAAGTGCATTGTATCGAATACATAGGAAGGAATGTAGATTCCAACGTGACAAAACTTGCTGAGTCCTTTTATATGACTAGGAGTGCTATCAGTAAAATAACGAAGAAACTCATGCAAAAAGGCTTAATTGAAAGCTATCAGAGACCGGATAATAGGAAAGAAATTTACTTTAAGCTTACTGGGAAAGGGAAAGAAATTTATAAAATCCATGAGGAATTGCACAAAGAATTTCGAGAGCGGGATCAAGCCGTATTTGAGCAGGTAACCGAGGAGCAATATAACAGTATCCTTAGCTTCGTGGAAAAGTATAGCAATCATTTGGATGGAGAAATCAAGAAACTGGGTGTAGATCCTAAGGCCGAATAAATTTTTATATTAATGATGAAATGACACGCAGCCTACTCTACGGGGAACAGGCTGTTTTTTTATCTCTTAAATTTTGTTGACGAGGAAACAATATTGAGCTATGATTTTTTTTGTTAACTAGGAAACAAAATTACAGCATTAAGGAGAGAATTTAGTGTTCAAAAATAAATTACAAAAATACGGACGAAATACAGAACAATCCGTGGATAAAAAGGCTTTAGTCTTTGGTCTTTTGTCTGTGTTTCTTTGTGGAATAGGCTTCACCATCATCACACCGGTCGTCCCATTTTTAGTACAGCCTTATGTAAGCAAACCGGAAGAGCAAGCTATCGTGGTTACGCTACTGACCTCTGTTTATGCAGTATGCGTGTTTTTGGCAGCCCCCGGTCTTGGCGCTTTAAGCGACAGATATGGCCGTCGTCCGATACTGCTAATATGCCTTTTAGGTTCTGCCATTGGGTACTTGATTTTTGGCATAGGAGGAGCTTTGTGGATTCTATTTGTCGGGCGCATCATTGAGGGGATAACAGGAGGGAGTATAAGCACAATCTTCGCTTTTTTTGCTGACATCATTCCCCCAGAACAAAGAACAAAATACTTTGGTTGGATGAGTGCGGTTGTTGGTGTTGGGACTGTCATTGGCCCAACCTTTGGAGGACTACTTGCTAAGTTTGGTTATTCGATCCCGATGTATTTTGGAGCCATCATAACTTTATTGAATGTTGTATACGGATTGTTTTTTATGCCTGAAAGCCTTGGAATAAATAAAAGATTGAAAGAGATTCCGTTTGTAAGACTGAATCCTTTTACACAATTAGCAAACATCCTTTCTATGAAAAATTTAAAGAGATTGCTAATCTCAGCGTTTTTACTTTGGTTACCGAACGGATCCCTTCAGGCAGTTTTTGCTCAATTTACATTGGATACATTCAGTTGGAATCCTGCACGAATCGGACTAATGTTTTCCATTATGGGCATCCAAGATATCATTTCACAAGCTTTCATCATGCCAAGGCTTTTGAAAAAACGTAGTGATCAAGAAATCGCAACTATTGGGATGATATCAGAGATGCTAGGCTACAGTCTTATAGCCGCATCCGCTTTGTTCTCTTTCTATCCTCTTTTTATCATTGGAATGTTTATCTTTGCCTTTGGTGATTCCATCTTCGGACCTTCATTTAATGGGATGGTTTCCAAATCTGTTGATTCAGGTGAACAAGGAAGAATTCAAGGCGGCAGTCAATCTATTCAGGCTTTAGCAAGAATTATTGGACCAATTATGGGAGGTCAAATCTATGTATCTCTTGGTCATGCTGCACCTGCTTTTATGGGGGTGATCCTACTGGCAGCTGCCATATTTGTTTTGAATAAGAGGAAGTATGTATATAGATAAATAGTACCATTTGGACTCGTGTATTTTAATAAATACGAGTTGTTCATAATTTGTTCATAAAATATTAACAAAACGTTCACTTACGTGGAATTTCTCCTATCTCTATAATACAAAAGATAGCAACCAAGAAGGGATGATTGAAATTGCCAACGAATAAGAAAGAAAGTTTACAATTTGGGATGATTATGTGTTTTGGGATGGTCTTAGTTATGACCGTGTATAATCTTTACCTTAATGGGATGTTTGGAAAAATGAATTTATTAGAAGGAATATCAGATTTTGTCATTGGGTTTATCATTGCGTTAACGCTCGACGTATTTTTGGTTGGACCAAATGCAAAGAAATTGGCATTAAAATTAACAGCCAAAAGGAACAATAAGCTCTATACAATCCTTGCCATATCAACCTGCATGGTGATTGGCATGGCCTTTTTCATGTCCATATACGGATTAGTGACCTACTCGATTCGAAATGGATACCACTCAAACTACTTAATCACAGACTTTTTGTCCGTTTTTGCAAAAAATATCATTGTGGCACTGCCTTTGCAAATCGTGATCATGGGTCCATGTGTCCGTTTTATTTTTATGATATATATTAAATCTACTCCTAACAATGTAGAATCGGTATAAAAGTTTTTTGTCAGGAAAAAAGCTGAAGGTCTTGAACTTCAGCTTTTTAAATTTCATCCAAGTTGGATTCCCAGTAAAGCATCCTTCTTAATGAAAAGGAGTAAAAACAAGAGAGGGAAAATGTACTATAATAGAGATAATCTTTTATGAAACATGATATTTGGAAGTGAAAAACTATGCCATTAGAAATACTTCGTCATGATATAACCAAAATGAAAGTAGATGCGATTGTGAATGCAGCTAATACCGCTCTTAAAATGGGCGGGGGTGTTTGTGGAGCTATTTTTCATGCAGCAGGTTCCAAAGAATTGCAGAAGGCATGTGATCAGATTGGTAGGTGTAAGACTGGGGGAGCTGTCATTACCGATGGGTTCAATTTAGAGGCAAAGTATATCATTCATACAGCGGGGCCGGTTTGGCAGGGAGGTGGACATCAGGAAGATGACTTATTAAAAGATTCCTATAGTAACTCTCTGGAATTGGCCATGGAACATCAATGCGAATCCATTGCGTTTCCGTTGATTTCCACCGGTATCTACGGTTATCCGAGGGAAGAAGCGCTGCAAATTGCCATATCCACGATCAGTTCATTTTTATTGAAAAATGATATGCTCGTTTATTTAGTTGTTTTTGACAAAAGATCCTTTGTGATCAGTGATAAACTATTTTCCTCTGTTCATCAATACGTTGACGAGCATTATGTGGAAGAAGTGGAAAACCTTTTTAGTCATAATAGGTCATTACAGATAGTAGAACCTCCATTGTGGGAGAGTGAGGTTCTTAAGGATAACATTCTTGAATCTCAGGCTACGTTGGATGATTTGTTAAACCAATTAGATGAACCATTTTCGGAACACCTTCTTCGTTTAATTGATGAAAAAGGAATGACGGATGTTGAGACATATAAAAAGGCCAATATTGACCGGCGTTTATTTTCAAAAATCCGGAATGGGGCAGATTATAATCCCAAAAAGAAAACGGTCCTGGCATTTGCGGTTGCCTTAAGATTAAAGATAGATGAAACAAATGAACTCCTAAAAACAGCAGGGTTTACCTTGTCACATAGCAGTAAATTTGATGTGATTATCGAGTTTTTTATAAAGCAGGGAATCTATAATATACATGAGATTAATGAGGCGTTATTTGCCTTTGATCAGCCATTACTGGGTTCTTAAAATGTCGCTTAAAAAGCGACCTTTTTTTATTTGATGATTGGTTAGATTTGATTATCAACAAAGGAGGGTTTATGAATTGAAAAAGAATCTAACAGAATTAGTGTTTATTTTAGATAAAAGCGGATCGATGGCAGGACTCGAATCTGATACCGTCGGAGGCTATAATGCGATGCTGAAGAAACAGCAAAAATCCGAAGGTGAAGCGTTTGTGACGACGGTTTTATTTAATGATAAATACGAATTATTACATGATCGAATCAATCTAAAGGGCATCTCCCCAATAACAAATGCCAATTATGAAGTTGGCGGCACCACCGCTCTATTAGATGCCATTGGTTTTACTATACAAAAAATCGTGAATGTCCAAAAGAGAACCAGCGAGAGAGAACGTGCTGATAGGGTCCTATTTGTCATAACAACGGATGGGATGGAAAATGCCAGCCGTGAATTTACTGAGGAAAAAATCAGTAAGATGGTGAAACATCAAAGAGAGACATATGGCTGGGAATTCTTATTCCTAGGTGCCAACATTGACGCCATTGCGACCGCTGATCGATTCGGCATTCACGAGGACTTCGCTGTAGATTACCATGCAGATGAGTTGGGAACGGAAGTGAATTTTGAAGTGTTAAACGAAGCAGTAGACAACCTACACGGCGGGGAAAGGTTGGACCGAAACTGGAAAAAAGGGATTGAAAGGGATTTTAAACGTCGTTTATAAAAAAAGTCCAGATCCCTGAATTGCCTAGGAGTCCTGTTCCTTGTTTTCATTTGAAATGTCTATATTTCCATTATTAATATTTGTGAAGGAGTTATCGCCCCCATCACCAAAACTAAAATTTCCACCGATAATCGTATTGTTTGAAGTATGGCTGTTTTGATCGGCTGCACCAAAATTGATGTTTGCATTATTGGCTATTCTTTGTACGTTAAAGTGAATGATATTTACTCGGTTTGACAAGTCAATCACCGTCCTTGCTCCATTTTATTTTTCTAATACGATACGTGATTGTCCACCTGCCTAGCGATATTTTAATGATTAGTGCAGACGAATGAAAGGCTTAACTACATTAATAAAGGACTCTTCATACTACAAAAGAAATAATACCAAGCTGGAGATTTCGTCCAAATGGGAAGGCACTATGAAAATCTATGTAAACGGAAGTAAAAATGAAATCGAAACCAACCGTGATCAAGGGAGAGTTTTGTAGATTTTCCGAAAAATTATACTATCATTCCTTCCCAATACTCGTTATAGTAGATAAGTAGATTAACTTCTTTAAGCTATAAATTTGGTTATTGTTTTGGGAGGCATGAAAAAAAGTGTTGAACATACGTCACGTAACAATGGAAGACTTACCTGAGCTTATCATTATCGAACAATTATGCTTTCCAAAAGAAGAGGCCGCAATGGAAGAAGCGTTGATGAAGCGAATTCAGAGGATTCCAGATAGTTTTTTTGTAGCAGAAGTGGATGGTGTGATCGTAGGGCTGGTGAATGGTCCAGTGATCGGAACTCCATTTATAACCGATGACCTTTATCAGGAGATCAAGCCAAATCCTCCATCAGGTGGTCACCAAAGCATTTTGGGAATTGCTGTCACCCCGCATTTTCAAACTCGTGGTGTAGCTGCAGCACTTTTAGAGTATTTTGAAAAAGTAGCAATTGCCTATAAACGTGAAACCATCACCCTAACTTGCAAAGAAAATCTAATCGCTTTTTATGAAAAATATGGATACGTTAATCGAGGTGTTTCCAGTTCGGAGCATGGTGGTGTGACTTGGTATAACATGATTAAAACGATAGAATAAACTGGTCATTTAGTATACCATTGAACAACCGATGGAACAAAGCAGCTCATATAGTAGTTAAACGAGACAGGTCGAATCAAACCTGTCTCATTTTTATGTGATTTTTAGGATGTGGGGTTGTCTTTCAAAAAGATTTTTTCATAAAAAAGATGAAAACTGTACAAGAGCATCGATTTAATAATAAAGATCAGTGACAATTTTGGCTTGGTTAGTCGAACTAGCGAACCATAGCCAATTTTTCGTAAAATAGGAATTCCAAAATAGGTAAAAAAGGAATCAACCAATAAATTTAAGATCATATACCAATAAAATTTGCCAAACGTGAATTTTAAAATCCAAAGGCTGCCCACAATAAAAGGGCCGAAAATCATGGGGAATTCTCCTAAAAAATTAGGTTTGATGTTATAGGAGAACCACCACCATTTTTTCTTCTCGGCGTATACTCCCTCTACAATCACAAAAATGACCATGGCTAATGAGGCTGGAAGGAAACGTTTTAACGATTGTTTTCCGATTAAGGGAATGGAGAGCCAAGGTAGAATCGCCATTAAAAAAATGAATTTATTGGTGTGTTTCATCATCTTCCGTCCTTTTTCTTCTTCGTTAAATGTATTTTTTCCCAATTCGTAGTTCCTTATGTGTAGTAGGGATAGATATTATTTTTAGATGTTTCTTAAGGGAAATATTGTATAATGGATGGGGTAGTTTAGGGGAGTGAGAAAGATGAAACAACGGCCAATTCTTACAATTTCGATGACATTTTCCGAAAAAGTGATAAAGGTTCTTTCTATTTTGTTGATCGGAGGGCAATTTATTTATCTTTTTTATCTTTATAAAAGCCTGCCAGAGAAAGTGCCCGTCCATTTTAATGCGATGGGTAAAGCGGATGGATGGGGAGGAAAGGGATTCATTTGGACAATTCCGATTATTGAATCGCTATTATTTATTACTTTGTCTATTGTTGAGCGGTATCCCCATGTTAATAATTATCCTGTCAGAATTACGGAAGAAAATGCACCAAGACTTTATTTCGAAGCTCGTAGAATGATGGTGACATTAAACTTTGAAATTGTTTTGCTTTTATCTTTGATCACCTGGGAAAGTGTTCAAGTAGCTAAAGGCATCGATTCAAATGCAGGTTGGTTTTTACCTGTATTTTTATTAATTATTTTCGGTACAGTTGGAATCACTGTTTATCGATTGGTACGCATGAAATAACAAAAAACTGAGCGAAGGTAGATCCGCCCAGTTTTTTAATGTTTATATTAATTTCTTAATGGAATGCCTCTGGCAATTTTTCCATTTTTGACCCTTTGTAATCTTCTTTCTTTTTCACGCTCATATAAATGATGTACAAGATAATAAGAAACAATCCCTAATATGATTCCGAATACAATCATGCCAATTAAGACATGCAAACTGCCATGTAGGAGACTAAGTAGGGTAAGGAAGTCACCGTGCATAAGTTTTTGGAATGAAAAGGGAATATGATGCCCATAGCTCGTTTTCATTGGAAGGATCATTTTTCCGATTTTTCTGGCAAATGGCAATAGAATTACCGGTAGGAAGGTTAGTTTTCCAATAATATTGCCAATAATAGAAGCTGGCAATGAACCTCTTGCCACCCTAACAGCAGGGACAAATAATATATAAATTAGAGAAGCTGTCGAAATGACCAACATCTCCAAGCCAAAGCCAATCGCAAACCCCAGTGCCACTTTCTTGGCGCCACCTTTAGAACGCAGAAGTTTCAAATAATTCAGCTTAAACAATCGTCCAATTCTATTGAAAATATGATACTTTTTCACCGTATTTTTCATATGGCACCTCATTTCCAAAAAAATGGCCCTACAAAAGCAAACTTCCAATTTCAATGAAAAGGTTTCCTTTAATGAAATAATACCATAGATATAGTTAGAATGTATTAAAAAAGCATTAAAATACACCAAATTTTTTAAAAAGATGACAGGTACCGACGACGGTGCAACGACGGTGCCTGTCACCATCCGTGTACAAATGTATTTCTGGGGTGGACAATGATGGCGCTGTTGCGAGTGTCCGCCCCAGGTGGACAAAAGGCTGTTTTGTCTTTTTGTGGTGCCTGTCACCTTTATATATTCAACAGTTCTTTAACCGCGTAGGCGAAGCCGTTTTGGTCATTTGTTTTGGTGATGATGTCGGCTTGTTGTTGGATATGGAAGGGGGCGTTGCCCATTGCCACGGATGTGGTGGCTACTTTGAATTGTTCGAGGTCGTTGCCGCCGTCACCGAAGGCAAAGATTTCGTCGAATTTTTGGTTCATGATTTGCTGGTATTTTAATAGGGCTGTTCCTTTGTTTGCTTCGATAGAGGTAAACTCGATATTGTTATCGTGGGAGGATGCCATGGATAGGTCAAATTTCCCTGAAATGGCTTTTTTGATTTGCTCGATTTTTTTAGGATCTTTTGCCACTGCCATAACTTTATAAATCTTCATGTTTTCTTTCTCTAAAATTTGGTCATAATCATAGTCTTTGAAAATCGGCTCGATTTCTTCGGTACTTTTTCCCTGGATTTTAGGATTTCGACATGGGAAACCGCCTTGGTTCGTATAAACCATAATCCATAGGCCAAATTCCCTTAAGCTGTTAAGTAAATCTTGATAAACAGAGATTTTCATTGAGCCTTCATGAAGAACATCGCCACTCTTTGAGTAGAGCACCGTTCCGTTAATGGTAATAATTGGTGTTTCTAACCTTTGAAGTTCTTTAAACTGAATCACATCTTCGTATGCACGGCCTGTATTAATAATGACGCTATGCCCATGATGACGCAATTCCTGTAAAACGGCATAGTTTTCCTCGGGTATTTCTCTTGCAGAATTTAATAATGTTCCATCTAAATCAATTGAAAAACATTTCATCGTCTCATTTTCCTTCCTTTTATACATAAGAATTACTATATCAAAAAATGAGAGGAGAAAAAATATTTTCTCTTTAATCGGAAGGCAATACATCCCCAAAGAAACAAAATTGATGATACTATATTGGTAATTGAAACATTATTTGGGGGAACAATCATGGTAGTAGTTAAAGCTGTAAAATTTGATGGTGAGGAGATCCATTTTTTTAATCATGCGATTTATATCTTCGAAGATCATGCCCGGTTTTTTTTAGAACTTGATTTGATTGTCAGTGAAGTGGTCTTAAAAAAATATAAAAAAGTGGAAAACTTAATTATTGAAATAGAATTAGAAGATGGTAGATGGCTGAACTTGATCATGCATGTAAAAATTCTCCCTGGCAGACTGCCACAGTTGAATTTATTTTGTGAAATCGATGATATAGAGGACTATTGTGATTTTGTACAAGTAAAGGAAGCTGAATCAGACTTCCCTAATATAGAAGAGGGTATTACTTTAGAAGACATCAGAAAAGTAGAAATGCCGGATGAAGAGGTTAATATTAGGGTTAAGCTCCCGATTGATCAAGTCGAGTGGGTAAAAGGGCAGAAAAAAAGTCAATTGAGTGAATTGGTAAAAGAGTTCATTTATCAATATTGGGAGGATTACAACAAATAAAGGAGGGAAAATGATTGAGGATTGTTATTGCAGGCGGAACAGGCTTTATTGGAGAAAAATTAGTGAAAAATCTTCTTAAAGAAGGGCATCATGTCACCGTATTAACAAGGAGGGAAAAGGTGTCTAGCGAAAATGTTGCCTATGTTCAGTGGCTATCTCCAAATGCAACTCCTGAAAAAGACATCATCACTGCCGATGTGTTTATCAATTTAGCAGGGGTTTCCATAAATGAGGGCAGATGGAATGAGAGCCATCAAAAGCAAATTTATGAAAGCCGAATGAAGGCAACAAATGAACTGATAAGAATAATGGAAGCATTGGATCAGAAACCTAAGGTGCTAATCAATGCCAGCGCAATTGGGATTTATCCTGCTTCGGTAACAAAGATTTATTCAGAAGATTCACCCGAGATAGCGAATGATTTCTTAGGAAAAACCGTTTCGGATTGGGAGAAAAAAGCAGGAGAAGCGAGTCATCTTGGCATTCGAACAGTTTTTGTGAGATTTGGGGTTGTCCTAGGCCTTGAAGGAGGAGCACTTCCGCTTATGGTGCTGCCCTATAAATTATTTGTTGGTGGGACTGTAGGCTCCGGTGAACAATGGGTATCATGGGTTCACGTGACCGATGTGGTTCGGGCAATATCTTTTGCAATCAAAAATGAGCATGTAAAAGGGCCAGTGAATGTAACCGCACCTAAACCGGTACGAATGAAGGAATTTGGCAAAACCATCGGAGCGGTACTTCATCGTCCGCACTGGTTACCGGTACCTACCTTTGCCATGAAGCTGGCATTGGGTAAAAAAAGCGCTTTGGTGCTGGAGGGCCAGAATGTTAAACCGAGACGACTCATAGATGAAGGGTTTGAGTTCCGGTTCTCCTCTTTGTGGGCTGCTTTGGAGGATTTGTTAGGAGAGAGTTGAATTTACTTTTGGGATTGGCGACCCCAAATTAGGCTTGTGCCAAACTAAAGTCGCCAATTCACCCGCTCAGCATCACAGCCAATAGTTATTTAATCCCAATAACCCGAATCCTCTTGTAATCTGCATACCAATGCCCATTTTTATATAATGTATCTTTTAATTCATTTTCAACAGAGGAAATAATAGAGTCCCGAACATCTTCAGAAACACCCTCAAAAAAATCACTGGCAAACATGTGAATCCAATTTTTCAATCCATCATCACCGACCAGCTGAGTTGGTCGATCAAAATGCTGTGCAAATGTAACCCTAAATCCTATTTTTTCCATTAAATTGGAATACTCCCCAATGCTCGGATAATACCAAGGAAATGCATCACGATCGAATAAAAACCCTGCTTTTCCTAATTGATGAATGATTTCATCTGTTATCAATTGAACATTCCCTTTGCCGCCAAATTCTGCTACAAACCTTCCTCCCTTTTTCAAACAGGTAAAAATAGATTTCAGTGCTTTTTCAGGCTGTTTTACCCAATGCAGTGTGGCATTGGAGAAGACCGCATCAAAATCTTCCTGAAAGCTTAATTGTGTTACATCCTGAACCACGAACGACAACTCAGGATATTTATTTTGCGCTTGAAATACCATATTCTCTGATTTATCCACGCCAACCACATCGGCTCCTAAGCCTGCTAAATTCTTAGCCAAATCACCAGTTCCACAGCCAAGATCAAGAATTTTTTCACCTTTTTTTGGTGACAATAACTCTATTAATCCTGTTCCATATTGGGAAACAAACGAATGATTCCCATCATATAAATTGGCATCCCACATATCTTTTGTCCGGCTTCCAGAATCCATTTCCTTTCATCCCCCTTAAAATCGCTCAAAGGTGACTGAACTTTTCTGTTAATTTCGATTATACCTGTAGTTATGATAAAATGGGAGCATTAATCATTTGGAGGCTTGTATGTTAACTTTTGAACAAAAACTTGCGATTATTGAATCATTCCCTGAATTGGAACGAGTAAACGTTTCACTTGGCAGGGTGAATTACCAATTTAATGAAAGTATTTATGAAAAGAAAAATGTGGTGTATCATCTACATCCCAACGGTAATGGCTTTGTCTATGCAGGAAAACTAACCAATTACCAAACGGATCAAAAAGGGCTCGTGAATATTCGTGACTATTCTGCCGAGGAACTGAAGCAATTAATTAAAGAATCGATTGCCAGTTTATCAGCGAATAAAAAAACCGTGGCAGAAGCAGCCATCATTGGCGAAAATCAAGAAGAGCGCTGGGTGAATGATGCAAATGAAGTACTTATGCTGATTCTTGAAGAAGAAGTTTGGAATATTTATTTTGGACTCAATCTTGAAGAAACTTTTGATACACTGGAAGAAGCGGAAGCGTTTTTAATGGAAGAAGGGTTTAAAAGGGCATAACATAGTCAGAAATTAGAAGAGGGCTGCTAATCGCAACCCTCTATTTTATTTAAGCTAAATTTTGTTTTTTATGTGGATTTTCAATTTGGATGGTGGCGTGCTGAAGACCGTATTTTTCATTTAATAAATAGTTAATCTTGGCGACTGTCATCAATGGCTCCGCATTATTTTTTAAAAATACATGTGCCGTAAAAGAAAAGTGGTCTGTTGTCACGGTCCATAAATGCATCTCATGGACATCCTCTACACCTTCGACGGTCTTAATCGCTTGGCGAATTTCATCCAGGTCAAATTGATCTGGTACGGTTTCCATCAAAATAAAGTAAGATTCCTTCATAATTTTGGCACCACCGATCAAAATGACGGTACCGATAACCATACTAATGATTGGGTCAATTAAGTTTAAGCCTGTAAAATGAATGAGGATGGCTGAAATTATAACCCCAACTGAGTTGAGTAGATCCCCAATAAAATGCCAGAGTGCGCTTTTTATATTTAAATTTTCCTCTTGCTTTGTACTTCGCGCGAGAACGATTGTCAGGACGATATTTACAATTAAACCGATGGTGGCGACAGTTAACATTAACTGAAGTTCAATTTCCCTTGGTGCAATAATCCGTTTGAACCCTTCGATAAATATTCCAATTGCGATGATAATTAAGGCAAGTCCATTGATGAATGATGCCAGAATCTCAAAGCGGAGGAATCCGAATGTATACCTTTTATTTGGTTTTCTTGTAGCCAAATAAATCGCTGTCATGCTAAAACCCAATGCGATGACATCGGATGCCATATGGGCTGAGTCTGATAAAAGGGCAAGAGAACCAGACAACAAACCGCCAATTACTTCCACAAGGGTGAAGAACAACGTCAAAAATAACGTAATCCATAATGTTTTCTTCGACTTTTGTTGGAATTTCACGTGATTGGGAAAGTGAAAATCAAATTCACTCATCATTTCTCACTCCTAGAATAAAAAATTCCTTCTATATCCATTATACTCCTTTAATGGATAAATTCATGATAAAAAGGGTGTCTCATTTGAGACACCCTCATTCATGCGAAATCACAGACTATTGATTCTGTTGATTTCTTAAAGCCTGTTCAGCATAAGCGACGAGACGTTTAGTCATTTCGCCGCCCACTGATCCATTTGCTCGCGCGGTCGTATCAGCACCAAGTTGAACTCCAAACTCATTGGCAATTTCTGCTTTCATCTGATCTAAAGCATTATCTGCACCAGGAACCAACAGTTTGTTTCTAGCCATGATCCATCACTCCCGACGATTTTTTTAGAGCAATTATATTGAAATTGCTCGTAATTAATCTGCCCACATCAATAAAGCGCTATCAAAACGTTAATAAAAAATTCACATTGGTTTTGAGAAAAAAGAGTTAAAATAAGTATGTTCATTATTTCACAATCTTAAGGAGTTCATCATTATGGCTTATAGTAAACCAGACAAAATTATGGAGATTACTGTTGAGAATGGAGTGAAAAAGACAAAGTATGCCTCTTTGCAAACCTTAATTCTAGGTTTTGAAGCAGGGGCGTTTATTGCTCTTGGCTATTTGCTTTATATAAGAATTACAGCAACCATGACGGGGGATTTCGCAGGAATCAGCAGTTTAGTCGGAGCTTCCGTATTCCCGATTGGTTTGATTCTTACTTTATTAGGCGGAGGGGAGCTGCTAACAGGTAATATGATGGCAGTGCCGCTGGCAAGAATGGCAAAGAAAATCACCACAGGAAAGCTGCTGTATAACTGGCTGCTAGTGACTTTGAGCAATTTTGTCGGTGCTATCTTTGTGGCGTATTTTTTCGGCCATGTAGTCGGATTAACGGAAACAGCGCCTTTCTTGGAAAAAACAGTTAGTATCGCTCAGCACAAACTGGAAGTATCATTTATTCAGGCATTTGTCTCAGGAATTGGCTGTAACTGGCTGGTAGCCTCTGCCGTATGGTTATGTTATGGTGCAGAGGATATGTCAGGTAAGATTTTAGGAATATGGTTTCCTACCATGTCATTCGTAGCAATTGGCTTTCAGCACGTTGTCGCCAATATGTTTGTCATACCTGCCGCGATCTTTGCTGGACATTTCACTTGGATGGAATATCTCCAAAACTTTGTTCCTGTCTTTTTAGGCAATGCAGTCGGCGGAACCATCTTTATAGCCATGGCCTATTATCATGCCTATCGAAAGAATGATTCGATTAAAAAAACAACAACGATTTTTCAACCAATGAGAAAAACTGCAGCAAAATAAATATAATATTATTATGTAAACTAAAAAACCGATGATCTCTCAGAATAAGAGACATCGGTTTTTTTGTATATAAGCAAATATATTGTTTCTAACAAACATTGTTTTTATAATCATTATTGTCAAACAATTTAAGTAAAAAGGGGATAGGTGCATGAAATTTGTAGCCATTGTGGGAAGTCTACGAAAAGATTCTTATAACCGGATGTTAGCAAAAACCATTCAGGAGCGTTATACAAACCAATTTGAATTGGAAATACTCGAAATTGGCCAACTGCCATACTATGATCAGGATATTGAAAATGATCCAGCACAAACGGTTCTTGATTTTAAAAAGAAAGTCAAAGAAGCTGATGCCGTTCTTATGTTAACACCTGAATATAACTGGTCGATCCCTGGTGTGCTAAAAAATGCACTGGATTGGTTATCCAGAGTAGACAAGGTTTTAGTTGGTAAGCCTGTTTTGACAGCAGGGGCCGCCACTGGCATTATGGGTACTTTACGTGCACAATTACATATCCGCCAGATTTTAGCCGGTATGCAAGTTAACCTATTCCCACCGGCAGGCAATGAAATTCTGATTGGCCAAGCGCAAACAAAGTTTGATCAGGAAAAAGGGCATCTTAAAGATGAGGCAACACTCTCATTTATTGATGCTGTTATGGAGCGATTTGTTGAATTTGTTAAGGAAGCCTAGTTAAAAATTTGGATAAAAAGCAACAAAAATCATCATGATATAAAATGTTGACCATAATTTGGAAATGTCAAGGAGGCCATTTATTATGTATACATCCATTCAAGAGTTTATTGGTGATTGGACCCATGAAGCTGGATCCACGCAAAAAGTTTTTGATGCTCTAACAGATGCATCCCTTCAGCAGTTGGTATCACCAGAAGACCGCAGTTTAGGAAAAATAGCTTGGCATATTGTAACAAGCACACCCGGTATGCTGAGTGAATTCGGGCTGAAGGTGGAACAGGTTGAGAATGCGAATCAAGTTCCAGATTCTGCTAAGGAAATTGCAGATACCTTTCGCAAAGTGACAGCCGATACAATGGAGGCTGTAAAGCAATGGTCAGATTCATCGTTGTCAGATAAGATCCATGTTTTTGGCAGGGAAATGCCGAAGGCCGTTACATTAGACCTTCTCATTAAACATCTCATCCATCATCGCGGGCAAATTACCGTCCTGATGCGTCAAGCGGGTGTGAAAATTCCTGGCATCTACGGACCTGCAAGAGAAGAATGGAGTCTAATTGGAATGGAAGCTCCCAGCCTATAATCTTATCCTTTCTCTATATAAGCACACAAATTGCGTGTGCTTTTTTATTTTTCTTAATTTTTGTAATATTTACAAATTTGTTGCTTTATGATTTTATTGAAATAGGACTTTTCAATGCTTGGGAGGGAAAAAATGATTGAGCGAGGCCCATCCGTTTTAACGTGGAAGTTTATGACGCGAATATTTCATCATTTCACAGAGGGTGTCATGATTATCGACCCTGAAGGAGAAGTGATCATTTTTAATGCAGTCGCAAGAAAATTATTACAAGTGGATTATTCCGTTCATACCATTACGGATCTCCCAAAAGACATTCAATATATTTGGGAAAATCGCTACAAACGGGTTAACTTTTTGCCGTCATTCGGATTAGAGGTGGATGTGATTCCCGGGTTTGGTGATGGTCTGGCGCTAATCATCAGAAATCAGAGCCAGGAAGAATTACCAAAGGAAGAAACCCGTGATGAATTTCAGGCCCTTCTAGATTTGGTCGTGGATGACATTATGATTGCTGATGGGCAGGGAAACATTCTACGGGTCCATGAGCGGTGTGAGAGTATCTACTGTTATTCGCGGGAACAATTAATCGGAAAAAACGTGAAAGACTTAGAAAAAGAAGGCGTTTTTTTTCCATCAGGAATTGCTTTAGCGATTGAAAAAGGGGAAAATATAACGATACTTCAGGAGACCGCTAATCATAAACGTCTCCTTGTACAATCCAACATACTCTGGGGGAAGAACGGCGAAATTAATCGGGTAATCTGCACCTCAACCGATATCTCCACTGTAAACCCTCGTTCCGTTTTTCCTATCATCGATACACATCAGATTCATCAGCAATGGCTTAAACAAGAAAATTTCGTTATTAAAAGCAATATCATGAAAGAATTTTTTACATTTGCTTCAAAGGCTGCTAAAACAGACTCAACCATTCTTTTGCTTGGAGAGTCTGGAAATGGAAAATCAGAATTGGCCCGGTTGATCCACAAAATGAGTAAACGAAAGCTCCAGCCCTTCATCCCGTTAAATTGTGCAGCGATTCCGGAAACATTGATGGAAAGTGAAATGTTTGGTTACGAAGAAGGTGCTTTTACCGGGACGAAACGTCAGGGAAAAAAAGGATTTTTTGAAAAAGCTAACGGTGGAACGATCTTTTTAGATGAGGTAGCAGAATTACCGTTGTCGCTCCAGGCCAAGCTTCTTCATGTCTTACAAAACAAATCCTTTTACCGTGTCGGAGGTTCAGAGTTAATGGAAGTGGATGTCCGTGTTTTGGCCGCCACCAATCAGGACTTGGAAGCACTTGTCCAAGAAGGCAAATTTAGAAGTGACCTGTATTACCGGCTTTACGTCATCCCCTTACATGTTCCATCCTTAAGGGAACGTCCAGAGGATATCATTCCTCTTTTACTCACATCTTTAGAGAAAATTAATGCCAGAGAAGGCCTTGAGAAACAATTTTCCAATGAGGTACTGTCCTTATTAAGCCGATACCACTGGCCTGGTAATGTCCGAGAACTGGAAAATGCGGTAGAATGGATGTTTGTCGCTTCCGATGGCGATAGAATTGAAATAGAAGCTCTTCCAAGAAAATTAAAAAAAGAATTATTGGGAATGGATGAAGAGAGTCCGATCACGATCCATAAAATCATTCCCTTAAAGGATGCTATTGATATAGTAGAAAAAGAACTAATTAAAAAGGCTCAGACGGTGGCAACTAGTACATACAAAATTGCTGATCTTTTAAAAATAAATCAATCAACGGTTGTTAGGAAGCTAAACAAGATGCAAATGATGCCCAATCATGACAATGATGCATCCCAACATTAAAAGGAACAAGATGAACCGTTTCATAATGTTTCCTTGCATTACACGTCAATCCTATCAAAAACGCCAATCCTGTGAGATTAGGTGTTTTTTTATTTTTGTAAAATTGGCATAATTCTTGCAATTTATGAAGGCAGATGGTTAAAGGAGGGAAATAGAAAGATGAAATTAAAATCATGGAGAAATGGCATGCTTGCGCTTAGCTGTTCATTGATGTTGGCAGCATGCGGCGGTGAAAAACAAGGTGGAAGCCAAACAGCTTCCACGAAAAAAAGTGACGGAAAAACGTTGAACCTGCTTACATGGGAAGGATATGCTGATCCTAAATTCGTCAAGGGATTTGAAGAAAAGTATGGGGTGAAGGTCACAGCCACTTATTTTGGCTCCAGTGATGAGTTGGTATCTAAGCTCAAAGGCGGCGGAGGCAATGTATATGATGTAATATCCCCATCTTCGGATGTTGCTGGTTATTTAGTAAACGAAGGACTTGTAGCACCCATCAATCTAGACAATGTTCCAAACTACAACAAATTGGCTACCAAGCTTGTGGATATGAAAGACGTAAAAAAAGGCGGCAAAACATACGGGATTCCATTTACTTGGGGACCTGATTCACTTATTTATGATGCCGATGTGATTAAAGAGGAGCCGCACAGCTGGGAAATTTTCTGGGATCCAAAATATAAAGGGAAGGTTTCCATTTGGGATGATATCTCAAATATCTACTTGGTTGGACAAATGAAAGGGTTGGATAAGGACGATCCTTCTGCTTTGTACAATATGACAGATAAACAGCTTGAAGATGCCAAGAAGAAATTAATCCAACTAAAGCCTCAAATCCGTAAATATTGGGCAACAGGCGGAGAACTCAATGATTTGTTTGCCAATAAAGAGATTGTATTGGCAGTGGGTTGGCCGTTGACACCAACAACTGTTAATGCCACGGGACGTAATTTGAAAGAAGTGATTCCGAAAGAAGGAATCACGGGCTGGATTGACCGTCTGATGGTAGTAAAATCATCGCCAAATAAAGAATTAGCCGAGAAATATATTAATTATGTGACGGAAGCGGAAACGCAGAAACTGGTTAGCGATGCGACTGGGTATGGTGTAGCCAATAAAGATGCTGCAAAATTCATGTCTCCTGAGCAAGCCCAAGCGATTCATATTGACGATATGGAAAATTACATGCAAAAAATCAACTTCTGGCAAATCGTAAAAGACCGAAATAAATACAACGAAATTTGGAATGAAGTGAAAGCCCAATAGACACAGGAAATGCATAAGAAAGGAGGGCTGGGTACATGTCCGTGAATGTTTCTACACAGGTGAAGAAGACAACGATCAAACCAAAAAAGAAGCGCAGGCAGTTCAACCCCAGATTATTATTACTGTTAATCCCACCATTAATCTGGTTGACTGTCTTCCTTTTTGCTCCCTATTTCACCCTCTTCTTGAACAGTTTTTGGAAGGTGGATTTTGGAACCATTGTCCGTGAATTTACCTTGGATAATTATACGAAGTTTTTTACCAATGAACTGTATTTTGGAACGCTGTTGAAAACGCTGAAAATTGCCTCACTCGTGACCATTTTCAGTGTTCTGCTCAGCTACCCGCTTGCTTATTATATAAATTTTAAAGTCAAAAAACATAAGCAGCTTATGTATACGCTGGTTATTATTCCACTTTGGGTTAGTTATCTTGTGCGGGCTTATGCCTGGAAAATTGTGTTGGGGCAGGAAGGGATCCTAAATAATCTGTTAATGAGCCTGGGGCTGATAGACAAACCACTGGAAATCTTTCTTTACAGCCCCTATGCGGTTGTCCTAGCGTTGACCCATATCTATACACCATGGGTACTAATGTCGATCTATACGTCGCTTGAGCATATTCCCAGAAATCTTCAGGAGGCTTCGAAGGATCTCGGAGCCGGAAGATTTCGGACGTTTTTTAAGATTATTTTTCCGTTAAGTCTGCCTGGCGTCATTGCCGGAGCAACCTTTGCGTTTGTGCTTACAATGGGTGACTTTTTAGCACCGCAATTACTCGGCGGAACTAGCAGTATGATGATTTCAAATGTCGTGTACAGCTTATTTGGAGTAGCCAACAACTGGCCGCTTGGTTCCACAATTGGCATTGTTACATTAGTCTTAGTGCTATTGATTTTGGAAATAACCCATCGTCTGGAAAAAAAGGCCTCCAGTTTTGAGAATGCCGAAGAAACTAAGGGGGCCTAAAGATGGGTAAAACATCACGTATTGATTGGTTGTCATCAGGATTAAAGCTTGCAGCCATGTTGATCTTTTTGTTCATTTATCTGCCGATGATTGTCGTCGTAGTTTATTCTTTTAACGGAAATGCCGTTAACAGTTTTCCGATTGAAAGCTGGTCTACGAAATGGTACAGTGTCATGTTTCAAGATAGCTTACTTTTGGCATCCTTGAAAAATAGTTTGCTAGTTGCCATATTTGGAACGATGATCGGTTTGCTATTGGGAATCCCTGCTGCATTTGTGGTGGACCGATTTCATTTTCCCGGAAAAACGGCATTTGAACGGATCGTTTTACTGCCGATGATTTTACCGGGGATTATCACTGGTGTGGCGATGATGAGTGTCTTTGTGATGATGAAAGTCGAATTATCACTTACCACCATTTTCATAGGTCATGGAACCTTCCTAATTGCTGTAGTGATGACACAGGTGTACGCACGGTTAAAACGAATGGATCGGGCGATTGAAGAGGCTTCGATGGATTTAGGGGCAACCAGGCTGAAAACGTTCTTTTATGTAACCCTGCCAAATATTAAAACGGCCGTCATTGGTGCCTCTTTATTATCATTTACTTTATCTTTTGATGAAATTGCCGTTAGTTATTTTTTAACTGGAAGAGATTTGACGCTACCAGTACAGATCTGGTCAATGCTGCGGAAAGGGATCACACCTGAGGTCAATGCGATTTCAACCCTGATCTTTTTATTCTCAGTTACGATGATTGTCCTGTTTACGTTTTTTGATCGAAAAGTAGACTAGTAGAAAGGAGAGGTGAGTTTGGAACAGATCGTAGACATTCAACATGTAGAAAAAAGCTATAGTAACGAGCTCATTGTGAAAGGGATTAACCTTAACGTTCAGCGCGGCGAGTTTTTGACGATGCTAGGTCCAAGCGGCTGCGGTAAAACAACGACTTTAAGGATGATAGCCGGCTTTGAAGAGCCTGATTCGGGAGAAATTTGGATTGATGGTAAACCGGTTTCCGGAATTCCTCCTTATAAAAGGGATGTGAATACGGTTTTCCAAAACTATGCGTTATTCCCGCATATGACCATTAATGAGAATATCGCCTATGGATTAAAAATGAAGGGTGTTCCGAAATCGGAACAAGCTGCTAGAGTGAAGGAAGCACTGCGCCTCGTGCAGCTGGATTCCTTCGGAGACCGGAAACCTCGTCAACTGAGCGGCGGACAACAGCAACGTGTTGCTGTAGCCCGGGCGTTAGTGAATAATCCAAAGGTTCTGCTATTGGATGAGCCTTTAGGTGCACTGGACTTGAAGTTGCGCAAACAAATGCAAATCGAACTGAAGCATTTACAGCGAAAATTAGAAATTACCTTTATCTACGTTACCCATGACCAGGAGGAAGCCTTGACAATTTCAGATCGGATTGCGGTTATGAATAAAGGGGTCATCGATCAGGTGGCTGCTCCAAAAGAAATCTATGAAAATCCTTCAACTAAGTTTGTTGCGGACTTCATTGGTGATACTAATTTATTTGAAGTTCAAGTATCAGAGTCCAATGAACAGGGAGCGATCCTTGACTTCGCCGGAACCAAGGTTGGTGGCAAACTCCGTGACCGCAATATCACAAGTACAACAAGTTTCCTGTCAATCCGACCAGAGCGAGTTAGACTATTGGAAAACGGGGAAACCGCTCCTTATTTTCTTTCAGGGACAGTGGAAGAAATCATCTATGTGGGTTCTTTTATCCGAACGGTAATCCTGTTGCCAAAAGGAGAACGAATTACTGCGATGCTGCAAAGTAACGGTGACCATATTTGCCAACCTGGTGATCGGGTACGTGTAACTTGGAAGGAAGAAGACGGGATTGTCATTGGTCAATAACATGGATTGGCACCTCATAAAGGGGTGCCATTATTTATTTTTTAATTCCTACTTGACTTATAGGAATAGTGAAACTATTATAATAGTAATCAATTTTTTGAATGAATATTCGGATTAAATTGGCGATTTGCTAATTTTTTAGAAGAGATAGACCGAATGTACATTCTTAGTGAGGTGGATCAATTTGCAATTTCAAGTATTGAACAGTCCGTTTAATCAGGAGCAGGCGGAGCTCCTCAACCGCATTCTGCCGACATTGACAGAGACACAAAAGGTTTGGCTAAGCGGTTATCTTGCAGCTTCTTCATCGACATTTGTCCTCGGTGCATTAGCCGATGCAACTCAAAACTCAGAGAGTTCGTCCCAACAAAACGGGCAGTCCATCTCGAATGAAATCACGGTTCTTTTTGGATCACAGACCGGAAACTCTAAGGGATTGGCGAACAAAGCTGGTAAAAGGCTGGAGGCAAACGGGTTCAAAGTAACGATCTCATCCTTGAGTGACTTCAAAACGAACCAATTAAAAAAAGTGAAAAACCTTTTAATCATTGCCAGCACACATGGAGAGGGAGACCCGCCTGATAACGCACTATCGTTCCATGAGTTTTTATACAGCAAACGGGCACCGAAGCTCGAAGGACTTCAGTTTTCCGTATTGGCACTGGGCGACAGCTCATATGAATACTTCTGTAAAACGGGCAAAGATTTTGATTCCCGTTTGGAAGAACTGGGAGGTACAAGGATCTATCCACGTTTCGATTGTGATGTGGATTTCGCGGAACCGGCAGAAGAATGGTTGGAGGGAGTACTTGGCAGTTTAAAAGGTGCTGAAAATTCAAGCACAACAGCACAGGCTGTATTGACTTCTTCGGCATTGGCAGTAGAATCTGAGTTTTCTAGAACCAATCCATTTAAAGCTGAAATTCTCGAAAACCTGAACCTGAATGGACGCGGCTCTAATAAAGAAACCCGACATTTGGAAATCTCCTTAGAAGGGTCAGGATTGACCTATGAACCAGGAGATGCACTAGGGATTTATCCTGAAAATGATCCAGACTTAGTAAGTTTACTCCTGGAACAATTATCCTGGAATGCAGATGAAACTGTTACTGTAAATAAACAAGGTGATGCCCTTTCCTTAAAAGAAGCATTACGGACTTATTTTGAAATTACTGTACTTACAAAACCACTTTTAGAAAATGTCGCACAACTTTCTGAAAGCGAAGGGTTAAAAGAACTTTTAGTTCCAGGTAATGAAGCAAAAGTGAAGGAATACTTAAATGGCCGTGATTTAGTCGATTTAGTGAGGGATTTTGGTGTTTGGGGCAGCTCGGGACAGGAATTTGTTTCGATTCTTCGTAAAATCCCGCCACGTCTATACTCGATTGCCAGCAGCTTAGCGGCAAACCCTGACGAGGTGCATTTAACCATTGGCGCCGTTCGCTATGAGGCCCATGACCGTGAACGGAAAGGGGTCGCTTCGATCCAGGCAGCAGAACGATTACTTCCAGGAGATCTTGTATCGGTATTTGTTCAGCAAAACGACAATTTTAAATTGCCAGCAGATCCGAGTACGCCGATTATCATGGTTGGTCCTGGAACTGGAGTTGCACCGTTCCGCGCTTTTATGCAGCAGCGTGAAGAAGAGGGGGCGGAAGGGAAATCCTGGTTATTCTTTGGGGACCAGCATTTTACCACCGATTTCCTTTATCAAACGGAATGGCAAAAATGGGTAAAAAATGGCGTATTAACAAAAATGGATGTAGCGTTTTCCCGGGACAGAGAACAAAAGGTATATGTCCAACACCGAATGCTTGAACATAGCAAGGAATTATTCTCATGGCTTCAAGAAGGGGCAGTGGTGTATATCTGTGGCGATGAAAAACACATGGCCCAGGATGTCCACGCTACACTTCTTGAGATTATTGAAAACGAAGGCGGCTTAAGCCGTGCTGAAGCGGAAGCTTATTTGGCCGATATGCAGCAGCAAAAACGTTATCAACGTGACGTATACTGATTTTTTTCGACGGAAGGAGTCTTTGTAAAAAATGGTGAAGCAATTACTGAAAGCGCCAGATGGTCCGCCAAGTGATGTTGAGCGGATTAAGATAGAAAGTAATTATTTACGGGGAACACTCAAGGAATCCTTATTAGAACCGCTCAGTTCGGGGATTTCCGATGACGATAACCGATTAATGAAGTTTCATGGCAGCTATTTGCAGGATGACCGCGACCTTCGCAATGAGCGCCAAAAACAAAAATTGGAGCCTGCTTATCAATTCATGCTTCGTGTTCGCTTACCCGGCGGAGTGGCATCTCCTGATCAATGGCTGACAATGGATGAATTGGCACAACGAAACGGAAATGGCACATTAAAACTAACGACACGACAAACCTTCCAAATGCACGGGATCTTAAAGTGGAATATGCGGGATACCATCCAAACCATTCATAAGTCACTTATGGATACGATTGCTGCCTGCGGTGACGTAAACCGTAATGTGATGTGTATTTCCAACCCTTATCAATCGGAAATTCATGAGGAAGTGTATGAGTGGTCGAAACGTTTAAGTAATGATCTGCTTCCGCGCACGAGAGCCTACCACGAAATTTGGCTTGATGAGGAAATGGTTGCTGGAACACCTGACGTGGATGAAGTGGAACCAATGTACGGACCGCTTTATTTACCTCGTAAATTTAAAATTGGGATTGCCATCCCACCTCAAAATGATATTGATGTTTTTTCACAGGATCTAGGATTTATTGCCATAGTGGAAAACGACAAGCTCATTGGATTTAACGTGGCCATTGGTGGCGGAATGGGGATGACCCATGGCGATAAAGCGACCTATCCGCAATTATCAAAGGTCATCGGTTTTTGTACACCTGATAAGTTATATGAAATTGCCGAAAAAACAATTACCATCCAACGGGATTACGGAAATCGTTCAGAGCGTAAAAATGCCCGCTTTAAATATACCGTTGACCGACTTGGCTTAGAGGTCGTAAAGGAAGAACTGGAGAAACGTCTTGGCTGGAAGCTGGCCGAAGCAAAACCGTTCAAATTCGAGTCAAATGGGGATCGTTATGGCTGGGTAAATGGTGTACGAGGAAAATGGCATTTCAATTTGTTTGTTGAAGGAGGCCGAATTGCTGACTTTGACGATTATAAATTAATGACTGGGTTACGGGAAATTGCCAAGGTTCATGATGGAGAATTCCGATTAACCGCCAATCAAAACGTGATTATTGCCAATGTTTCAACCCAGAAAAAGAAGCAAATCAGTGAATTGATTGAACAATACGGATTAACAGATGGAAAGCACTACTCTGCACTTCGTCGCAATTCTATGGCGTGCGTGGCACTTCCAACCTGTGGATTGGCCATGGCCGAGGCAGAACGCTACTTACCGACATTGATTGATAAAATAGAGGAGATCGTTGATGAGAACGGTCTTCGCGAAGAAGAAATTACGATTCGGATGACCGGCTGTCCAAACGGCTGTGCCCGGCATACTCTTGGTGAGATTGCCTTTATTGGGAAAGCACCAGGCAAATACAACATGTACCTCGGAGCTGCATTCGATGGCAGCCGACTAAGCAAAATCTATCGTGAAAATATTGGCGAACAAGAAATTCTGGCAGAATTACGCGTCTTACTTGCTCGTTTTGCCAAAGAAAAATACGATGGGGAACACTTTGGTGACTTCGTCGTTCGTGTCGGCATCGTGGAGGCTGTCACAGATGGTACGAATTTCCACGACTAAGCTGATAAAAAAATGCCAAGGCTGCACGCCTCGGCATTTTTTTATTTTGAATAGCTGAATTCTAGTTCATCCTTATTGGGGTTATAATCTACATGAAGGTTATGACCATTGAAAAACCATAAGTCCGAACTTTCAACATAGAAGATGATTCCGCCTTTTTCCGTTTTCACGGCCGTGTCCACAGGTTCGTTGTCAACCGTGAACCCGAGGGCGAAGTTTTCTTGAATGGGGCTGCTTCCGTATATTTGACTGTAAAATTTGACATGATCTCCGCTTGCCAATTCTACTTCTTCTTTAAACCAACTAAGTGCCGCTTCACTGATGAATATTTCCATAACACTCTCACCTTTTATTTAAAGTTTGGTTAATCAACGTTATTTTTTCCGCTGGAAGGTAAACTAACCATTTTCACTAGGATACCATGTTTAATAGGTAACAAGTCAAATGACCAACTCAGCACCTTATAAAAAATATGACATTTTTTATAAACAGCTTTAGCCGTTATTGTTAATTTAAGGTATTGGATTTATAATAAAGGTAAATAGAGTTTGTGAAGAGGTGAGCAAACCATGGAACGTGAAAAAAAGAAAGTAGTGATCCTAGGAGCTGGATATGCAGGTTTAATGACGGCATTGTCGCTCCAGAAAAAGGTTCATCCAACTAGGCTTGAGATCATTTTAGTCAACAAAAACGATTATCATTATTTCACAACAAAGGTGCATGAAGCAGGTGCAGGGACAGTGGACCCTGAAACGATAAAGATACCTATTTCTGAGGTGATTGATCCAGAAAGAGTGACCTTTATTCAAGATGAATTCATCGGATTGGACACATTGCGAAAAGAGGTTTTTTGTAAAAACCAAACTTTATCTTATGACTTTGTTGTGGTGGGGGTAGGAGGTACACCAAAAAATATAGATATTCCAGGGCTAAAAGAGAATGGATTCTTTTTAACAGATTGGGAAGCGACCTACAGGCTGCATAACCATCTTGAGGAGCAATTCTTATCCTACAGTCAAAACCCTTCGGGAGAGCTGAATATCGTTATTGGAGGAACAGGGTTTACCGGAATGGAGTTTATTCACGAATTAAAGGAAAGCATTCCTGTCTTTTGTGAACAATTTGCGGTCAATGTTAATGATGTGCACGTAACGGTTCTCGAACCAAATCAACAGGTACTGCCTGGAATGCCTGATTTGATTGTCGCAGATGCCATCAATTCTTTAAATCGACTGTCTTTTGAATATAAACTTGGCGTGACAATTACAGGGATCGAAAAGGAGAAAGTCCTATTAGCAGATGGTACTGAAATTTTATCTGACACCTTCATTTGGGCTGGAGGAATCCAGGGGAATCCATTATTAAATGGTCTGGGATTCGAGCTAATGGATGGTCGGGTGAAACTTAATGAATTCTGTGAAGTACCTGGTCACCATGATGTGTTTGTGTTAGGAGATGCCTCGGCAAGTTTAAACGAAAAAGGAATTCCATATCCAGCAACAGCACAAATTGCCATACAACAAGGACAATATTGCGGCTACAACATTGCTATGAAAATTTATGGACAACCCTATAAACCATTCCAATATCACTACAGAGGCATGGTTCTTTCACTTGGAAAAGGCAACGGTTCCGGAATCGTCTACAACCATCATATCAATGGTCATGTAGCAGCATTCATGAAACGAGTGATTGAATGGAGATACCTGTATATGCTGGGCGGGTTGGCGCTCGTTAGAAAACAACGGAAAAAAGGTGCTTAATACCATAAAAGCCCCAATAAACCGGACCTTACTCTGGAATATTAGGGCTTTTTTATCTTATTTCTTCCTTCTTTTATATAGGTCAATCGTTTTATAGCCTTCTGCTAATACGCTCTCCATTTCTAAAAGTCGTTTGTCCTGTGTTTCTTTACGCTTTGCACTATAAATATATCTGGCCCAATCCTTCTGATATCCAGGCGTTAGATCATGATAAACCTTTTGTAGTTCATTATTTTTAGAAAGGTATTGTTTAATATCTTCTATATGGACGATGTAATCATCAACACATTGACTGCTTTTGGTCGATGTTGTTTTTTTCGCTTTTTTTGGGACTGATTTAAGTCCCACAACGGTAAAGGTGTCATTTAAACTGACCATCCTGGAAAATTTGATTTGACTATTAAAAACATAGCCATCCTCATCCGACGCCAATGCAGGTAAGAGTTGGTCACGATCTATGTATTCCTTGTATTTTTTGTTATTTTTTTTAGGATATGCAACATAGGTATAGCCATTATCCTCCAGTAAATGACGATCAATGATTTCATGAAGCAGGGAAGAGAACTCGTCTAAACTAAATACAAATGCAAAAATGAGGTCATACTGTTCCTGTTTGATCGTAGAATCAAACTCCAGTTCATGTAACTCATCAAGATCTTCTGGTTTTTGGAGAACAAGCTTTTTCAAATATTTTTGCAATCCCAATTTATCCACGATGCTTTTAACTTCAGGCATTTCACAATCTCCTCTCAGTTGTATATACCCTCATTATAGCAATATGGAAGTATGTGCGAAAATTCATTTGCCAAAAATCCCGTTTATTTTCGTGACATTCGTTGAAAAATAAGGTCAGGATGATTTCGGTAAATTTAGACTATGTGTATAAAAATAGTAGATGTTCTTATTTTTCTCGTTAAAACCATTAGATTAAAGGATTTTTTTATTGCATTTTTTATACTTAAGGTATAAGATAGTGTTTATGTAAAATTTGAGTTCAATAAATTGAACTATTCGTCCAAGGGGGAAATTACATTTATGGATCAATCCATTAAAAAGAATGACCGTCCGCCGTATGGTGTGATTGCTGTGTTGATGGTCGGTGCATTTATTGCATTTTTAAATAATACATTATTAAATATCGCACTTCCATCCATTATGAAGGATTTAGATATCGAGGCATCTACCGTCCAATGGCTAACAACCGGATTTATGCTGGTGAACGGAATTTTAATTCCTTCTACAGCGTTTTTAATTCAAAAGTATACAGTTAGAAATATTTTCTTATCGGCAATGCTATTATTTTCACTCGGTACAATTGTCGCAGGATTCGCTCATGTTTTTCCATTATTATTAACAGGTCGTATGCTGCAAGCATCCGGTTCAGCGATCCTAATGCCGTTATTAATGAATGTAATGCTTGTCAGCTTCCCAGTTGAAAAAAGAGGAGCCGCGATGGGGGTTTTTGGACTAATCCTTATGTTCGCTCCAGCCATTGGCCCAACTTTATCAGGTTGGATTATCGAACACTATGATTGGAGAATGTTGTTCCACTTTATCACTCCAATAGCGATTATTGTCCTTTTAATCGGATTTTTCATGCTAAAGGATAAGAAAGAAAAAGTTCACATCAAATTAGATTTTCTATCCTTAATTTTATCAAGTATCGGTTTTGGAGGAATCCTTTATGGGTTCAGCTCAGCAGGTACTAAAGGCTGGGATAGTCCTGAGGTTTATGGCACCATTACTGTTGGGGTTATATCGTTAATCATTTTTATCATTCGTCAATTAAAACAAGATGCACCATTACTAAATTTCCGAGTTTATAAATATCCAATGTTTGCATTATCATCAGCTATTGCGATGGTCGTCAATATGGCCTTATTTTCCGGGATGATTTTATTACCAATTTATGTGCAAAATCTCCGTGGCATTTCACCAATGGATGCCGGCTTGTTGCTTTTACCTGGGGCATTGTTGATGGCATTCATGTCGCCAATCACCGGTAAATTGTTTGATAAAATTGGCGGTCGGATTTTAGCTGTTATCGGGCTAATCATTATTGTTGTGACAACATATGAATTTAGTCAATTAACCTTGCATACCACCTATAAACATTTAATTTTGATTTACTCCATTCGTTCATTCGGGATGTCCATGGTGATGATGCCAGTTTCAACAAACGGATTAAATCAATTACCAAAGAGTTTCTATCCACACGGAACTGCGATGAACAACACAATGAACCAGGTGGCAGGGGCTATTGGTACTGCCTTAATGGTCACGGTTATGACAAATAAAACAGAAACATCCGCAAAGGAACTTGGTGCAGCGGCGATGAAACATTTAACCACCCAGCCAACTCCACAAGTAATTGCCCAAATGAAACAACAAATCATGATGGAAGCCATGCTAAAAGGAATTAACTTTGCCTTCCTCATTGCAACAGGGATCGCAGCGGTAGCCTTAGTTCTCGCTTTCTTCATTAAACGCTCAAAGCAAGCCGAAGAACCTATGCAAGGAACACAAATTGAAAAAAAAATGACAGCAAAACTTGCTGAAAATTAATGTAATCCAAAAACAAGTAAAAGGAGCCAGGCACCATTTTCCTTTCTTCAAGAAAAGCTCTCTGTTCGAGGGCTTTTCTTTTATTTAAGCTCTGTTAACATTTGTGTAGATATTTCGGCAGAAGAAAAAGAGCCTTAATAGGCTCTTTCATGATTTAAAAAACATCTGTACACTACGGAGCAAATGGAATTTTACCAGTAAGCAACAAGATGAACGTGATTATCCAGAATATAAAGAAAGACAAAGAGAGAATTAATGATACTATAGGAATTAACTTTTTCTCAGTTTTCTTCACTATTCCGACTAAAGATAGAAAAACACCCATAACAGTAAGAAAAAACGTTATATAATCCCCAACTAAATTCCCGTTATTAGCTATTCTTGTTGGTGTTACAAACACTATAAAGAAGCAAACTATTCCAATAGCAAACGAACTATAACTGATCATACTGTATTTTTTAAACGGAACAGTATTGTTTTCCAAATTAAAACCACCTTTCAAATTCATATTTATCTTATGTCTGTAAGACTAATTAATTTAATTCTAACACGATTCACCTAAAAAATGGGATTATAGGAATATTTTATTAAATTATACTAAACCATTAGGCGATGATGAAAATTAACAATATTCATTAACAGTGCATTTAGTTATATTAAGAAACTTGCGTATCTATCTTGGTACAAGTTGATCGCCAATCGGCTAGTTTTCTTTATAAATTTGTCATTTTGCGTTATTATTTTTAACGAGTAAATCAATAAACTTGATTGAAACTATTCAATAGGAATCCATTTAAGTGAGGTATGATAAAGATGTTTTTAATCGGCGTTATCATTGTCATTGTGTTGGTTCATTTTCTGATCATCAAGCCTCTCCAACAAAGAAACCGTGTTGATATTTATGAACCGCAGCGTGGGGGATTTGGCGGAACAGGACAGGGGTACTTTGGATCAGGTCGTGGTCCAGGTGGATTTGGCGGATTTGGCTCGTTTGCCGGGGGAATGGCTGCCGGTGCCTTGTTAACCTATTTATTTGAGCAGGGGAGAATTGGATTTGACCAATTTCACGCCTTGCAGCAATTACAGGACCACGAAATTATGCAGGAACTGATGGATCAAAATATCATCCAAGAACATGAAATTGATCAGCTGCAAGAAGAACTGGGGCAATATCAAGATAACAACCAAATGGACGATTTAGACTCCGATGATGATAACGATAACCAACTAGACGACAATAACTTTAATGGCTGGGACAGTGGTGACGACAATTGGTTGTAAGTTCATAAAAACGCAGTACCAGTCCCTTTTTTGAAGTGAAAAAAGAGACTGGTACCTTTCATTTTGAATTTTCTTAAAATAATTTTTATTGAAAGCGTATGCTATAATGTTTTTGTTGAGAAAAAAATCACAGTAAGTAAGGAGCTATCGGGATGTTGAAGGATTTTTTTATGGGGTTATCACAGAATCAATTTCTAAATAGCACTGCGAAGAAGTACGGCTTAAAGATGGGTGCGCAAACAGTTGTAGCCGGTACTAATATTGACGAGGCTATTAAGAGTATTAAGGAATTAAATTCTCACGGGATTTCCTGTACAGTTGATAATCTTGGGGAATTTGTGTTTAAAGAAGAAGAGGCACTTGCTGCGAAGGAAAATATTTTAAAGGTGATCGACGCCATTCATTCTAACAATGCAGATGCACATATTTCTTTAAAACCAACTCAATTGGGCTTGGATATTGATTACACATTCTGCTATAACAATTTGAAAGAAATTGTCCATGAAGCAAGCAAATATAATATGTTCGTCAATATTGACATGGAGGACTTCAAGCATCTTGAACCAACGTTTGACTTATTAGATGCTCTTTCCGTCGAATATGATAATGTAGGAACAGTTATTCAAGCTTATTTCCATAAAGCTATTGAGTACCTTGAAAAATATGAAAACTATCGAATTCGTTTGGTTAAAGGTGCCTACAAAGAGTCTGAAGAGATCGCTTTTCAGGATAAAAAAGACATCGATAAAAATTATATTCAACTAATCGAATGGCACCTGCTGAACGGCAAGTATACTTCCATTGCGACTCATGACCATCGAATCATTAATCATGTGAAGGAATTTGTAAAGAAACATAACATTCCTAATGATAAATTCGAATTCCAAATGCTCTATGGCTTTAGAAGAGAACTTCAATTGAAGCTTGCAAGCGAAGGGTATAATTTCTGTACATATGTTCCATTTGGAAACGATTGGTACGGATACTTTATGCGTCGACTTGCTGAGAGACCACAAAACTTAAATCTTGTAGCCAAACAAGTATTTAATAAGAAAACGAACACCATCCTTGGAGTGGCTGCTGGAGCATTTATGATTGGCCGAATGACAAAATCACAAAACAAAAAACGCAAATAATCTTCAAAAAACTACCTCCCATTGTCGAAATGGGAGGTTTTTTACATTATTATAGTGTTATTTTATCTAAATTAGCGTTACAATTGTTTTGATACAAAAGTAACAGGAGAGGGTAAAGTGAAATTCTCAAAACTGGGGACCGCGTTTATGGTGGGTTGTATGTTCTTCCTTCTTTCAGGTTGCGATACCCACGACGCTTCCAAGGAAGAATCAATAGTAGCGGTGGAATCTTCAAGGGAATCTACTGAATCAACGGATAATACCTCTACTTCAAAAACTGATCAACCATCTGTTCAAAAGCAAACTAGTCAAGCTGAGTTAGCAGCAAGTATGAAACTTGAACAGGCAACCATAGGCAGAGTAGTCGATGGGGATACTGTGGTCACAACGGACGGTAGAAAAATCAGATTGGTTGGGGTTAACACACCAGAATCAACAACGAGAATAGAAGAGTATGGCAAGGAAGCCAGTAATTATACCAAATCTAAACTGACTGGAAAACATGTGTGGCTGCAAAAGGATGTATCTGAAACTGATCGATACGGTAGGATTTTACGCATAATTTGGGTAACAGTTCCTACAAATGACATGGATGAAGCAGAAATAAGAGCGAAAATGTATAATGCTGACCTAGTTATAAATGGTTATGCTGAACCTTCGACTTATCCTCCAGATGTAAAATACAGCCAATACTTTGTAACATTTGCCAGGGAAGCCCGAAAAGCTAATCGCGGTCTCTGGTCATATGACCAACAAGGTACAACAAAAGGGGATTTAGATCGAGAGTACTCTGGGAAAAGCAGTTCCTCCTCAGGCGGAAAAAGCTCAAATGATGGGGTAAAAGTGTTCTTTCAAAACTGCACCGAATTGAGAAAAGTTTATCCAAATGGAGTACCTTCGACACACCCGGCGTATCAGTCATTGCTGGATCGTGATAAGGATCACTATGCATGTGAGTAGTTCAAAAGGGAGATACCTCAAAGGTATCTCCTTTATTAGTATTAACAAGTTGTTTTTATACTAAAGAAATACTTGTGAATATTTTTACAATTAATGGACACGTTCCGTTCATTGACCCTATACTTTAAATCATAATAAAGACTATCAGGGGTGAATGAAGTGCCGCATTATAATTGGTTGGAAGCCATCAATGTAACAGAAGATATGCTGAATAAAACAGACCCAAGGCTGCCTGTCATTTGGATCAGTGCACTTGATTGTACGGGATGTAAGGAGGCTTTTATCCGGTCGTCCGAACCGACAACCTTGGAAACCATTCTTAATTTTATTTCCTTGGAGTACAGTGAACTATTATCAGTGGCCAGTGGTGTACAAGCAGAAGAACATAAAGAAGCCATTTATGAAGAGTATAAGGGTAAATATGTTCTGGCCATTGAAGGAGGGATTCCTGGAAGCGATGATTTTCTAATGATCGCCGGTAAATCTGTGAGGGAGGAAATTTTAACTGCTGCCCAGAATGCCAAGGCGGTCATTGCTTTTGGAAGCTGTTCGGCATGGGGCGGAATTCCTGCTGCAGGAGTGAATCCCACCCAAACTGTTGATATTAGAGCCATCATTCCTGAAAATGTGCCAGTTGCCCTTGTTCCTGGCTGTCCACCCATTCCGGAGGTCATTATTGGTACCTTATTGCATCTTCATTTTCATGGAGAATTACCGGAACTTGATAAAAAACTACGCCCAAAGGTTTTTTATGGAACAACTGTACATATGACATGTCACCGCAAGCCATACTTTGATCAAAAATTATTTGCGGAATCCTATGACGATGAAGGGGCTCGAAAAGGGTATTGTTTGTTCAAGTTGGGTTGTAAGGGTCCAACCGCCTTTAATGCCTGCGAATCTATTATGGAGGAACGTTGTATTCGAGCTGGATTTACCTGTATTGGCTGTTCCGAAAAAGGATTTTGGGATAAAGGTGGATTTTGCGGTAAAAAGAAACGTGCCTAATCGTTAGAAGCCCCATATATAATACGGGGCTTTTATTGTTATGCATTTTTGGTGGTATTGCTTTTACCTTGATACGGCAAATGGATGATTCTTTTACCAGCTTTCCACAATTCATTAACAAGAACCGGTAGGAGGGAAAGAGCAAGTACTAGGAGCCAATCCTTCATTACTAAGCTATGAATCTCGAAAATACGGTTAAACAACGGAATATGCACTAAAGAGGCTTGAAGGATGATTCCTATACTAATAGATGCAATAAGAAATTTATTGGTCAAAAGTCCAATTTCAATTAGTGATTTGTGCTGATTTCTTACATTAAAAGAATGAAACAACTGGGAGACGCTTAAGGTAATAAAAGCCATGGTTTGAGCATGGGTGAGAGCATCCTTAGATACATGGGCAAAATCTATTGAAAAAATGGATTCAGCCCTAGTGTATATCGTCAATCCCGCTGTAAAAGCAAATAGTGTTATGACCCCAATCAAGATACCGTTCATAATTGTAAAGGCAGCGCCGCCATGAGCAAAAATACTTTCTTTAATCGAGCGCGGCTGCTCCTTCAGAATATCTGGGTCATCCGGGTCAACACCCAGAGATATGGCTGGCAAAGTGTCAGTTATCAGATTAATCCATAATATATGAATCGCTGTCAGTGGTGTAGGCCAGCCAAGTAAAATGGCAAGGAACAAGGTTATAATTTCACCTAGGTTACAGGATAATAAAAATAAAATTGATTTTTTTATATTTTGATAGATGTTTCTTCCTTCTTCCACAGCTGCCACAATCGTGGCAAAATTATCATCTGTCAAGATAATATCTGCTGCTCCTTTTGCCACATCCGTCCCGCTCATTCCCATTGCTACTCCGACATCAGCCTGTTTAAGAGAAGGGGCATCATTGACTCCGTCCCCGGTCATCGAGGCAATCTCTCCATTTGCTTTAAGTGCCTTCACAATTTTCACCTTATGTTCCGGTGAAACACGGGCAAAAACACGAAGATGTTTCACTTTTTCAATGAATTCATGCTCCTCCATTGAATCCAGTTCAGCCCCGGAAATAGTTTCACCATCATGACTGGCAATACCAAGCTGTTTTGCAATGGCAAAGGCTGTTTTTTGATGGTCCCCGGTAATCATGACCGTTTTGATTCCGGCCTGTTTACATAGCGAAATGGCTTCCTTTACTTCTTCACGAGGAGGGTCAATCATACCGGTCATTCCCAGGAGAATAAGGTCTTTTTCAAGGGATTGCTGAGTGAAATTTTCTTGCGGTTCAACCTCTTTATAGGCAATTCCCAGGACTCTCAAAGCTTCACTAGACATTTTGTTTGCCTCAGCTTTTATCATATTAATTAAATCCTGTGAAATTGGAACTGCTTTCTCATCAATGACAATATGTGTGGCTAATGGTAAAATACTTTCCAATGCTCCTTTCACCATAGCAAAAGTCTTGTCATTTTTCTTGTGGACGGTAGTCATCATTTTACGATCGGAATCAAAGGGAATTTCAAATATTCGATTATATTCCAAGTCTAATTCCTGCTTGTTGATCCCAGCTTTTCCCGCCGCAATGATGAGAGCTATTTCTGTAGGATCACCGGTTTGCTTTTCCTCTAAGACCTCCGCATCATTACATAAGGCCATCGCTTCAAAAAATAATTTTTCTAGATTAGAAGTGTGCTCCACCGAAGAGATGAGCTGACTTTTTCCATTAAGGAATACATGCGTAACTGTCATCTTATTTTGAGTGAGTGTGCCGGTTTTATCGGAACATATCACGCTGACTGCTCCAAGAGTTTCAACGGCTGGAAGTTTTCGAACTACTGCACGTCGTTTGATCATTCTTTGAACACCTAAAGCTAGAACGATGGTTACAATTGCCGGAAGGCCTTCGGGGATAGCTGCAACGGCCAGACTTACAGCAATCAGAAACATTTCCATCGGATTTCGATCTTGGAAAAATCCAATGGTAAAAATGATGGCAGAAATAATGACTGCCCCAAATCCAAGAATTTTTCCTAGCTCTGCTAATTTTAGCTGCAACGGGGTTTGTTCATGAGTTTGCTCCCCAAGCATATTGGCAATTTTCCCTATCTCTGTGTTCATACCTGTATGAACAACCACACCTTGACCACGACCATAAGTGGAAAGGGTCGACATAAAAGCCATATTTTGCTGGTCTGCCATGGAGATAGTGGTTTCCGTTTTCCAGTTTGCATCCTTTTCTACCGGAACTGATTCTCCTGTTAATGAGGATTCTTCCATTTTTAAGTTAACTGTCTCCGTCAGTCGTAAATCTGCAGGAATGTAACGTCCCGCATCAATCATGACAATATCACCCGGAACCAATCGTTCGGAGGGAATTTCCTGAAGGATCCCATCCCGTTTGACGACTGCCTTGGGAGTTGTCATTTTTTTTAGCTCTTCTAATGCTTTTTCCGCCTTCATTTCCTGCATGAGTCCAATCACAGCATTTAGAATAATGACAACTGCTATGATGATAGCGTCACTGTACTCACTTACTGCTATGGAAATGATAGCAGCTAATAGTAAGATATAAATCAAGGGGCTATTGATTTGCCTCATGAATAGTGTAATAAAGGAAGGCTTTTGGTGGTCAATAAATTCATTCGGTCCGAATTTCTCAAGTCGTTTGTTTGCCTCTTCAGAGGAAAGACCGGATTGTAAATTTGTGTCTAATTCTGATAAAGTTTCCCTAATACCTTTTGTAAACCACATCACCATTTCCTCCTATCTAAAAAATAGAATGGGATAATCATCTAATTTTATTAAATCATAGAAGATGGCCTTGTATTGTAAAATATTAGGTAATTCATAAATTATTCAAATATTCACAATGGGATAAATGGTAAAATGTAAGTGGAGAGTACTCATATTGAAAATTATATTTAAAAGGTGGCAATGGAGATGGATATACGGATATTGGTTGGGGTAGATGGTTCTGATTATTCAATACAAGCCCTGAAAGAATCAATTCGATTTGCAAATGCCTCACAAGGAAAGCTATACCTATTAAATGTTCAGCCCTCTTTTCATACGATTCATAACAAATTATTTATCGATGAAGAGCAGATAAAGGAATACCAACAGGAATTGTTTGAAGATGCAACCAAGCAAGCAGTGGAATTGATGAAAACGATCAAAGTTCCATACGAATTAATCATGAAAATAGGAGATCCTACACAACAAATTTGTCATACTGCGAAAGAATTGAATGTGGATTATATTGTCGTAGGATCAAGAGGCTTGGGGGTCTTTAAAGGGACTGTATTAGGAAGTGTTTCCAATGGTATTCTCCATAAAACAGAGATACCGATTTTAATCGTTCCCACTCACTAAAACTAGATTTTCACTCAAAACACTAGCATACTAGTGTTTTTTTTATAAATATCAATTTACTTATAAAGGGACACAATTCGACATAGAGAATGAATTATAATGGAAATTACAAGTTTTGGGACAAGCATTTATTTATTTTGGGGGTTATAATGAGGTCAATAGTAATAAATCTAAACTACCATTATTGGGCAAATAAAAGAATGCTACATCATTTGTCTAAACTGGATCCTGGTCTTTTTACAAAGGAAGTGAAAAATACTTTTCCTTCGATCGCCAACATCTTCGAGCATATTTTCCAGGTAGATACGTTATGGTTAAAACGATTACAGGGACTGTCCCAACCAAATATTGAAAGCGTTATGTTTGAAAATCCTTCGGTCGCATTACAAAGTTTTGAGCAGCTTTTTCAACAATTTAGCTTGGTTGTTCCGGAAAAGTCCCACATCACATACATAAATACGAAGGGAGAAGTGTTTCAAAATACTTGGGAGGAAATTATCGCCCATATCGTAAATCATGGTACATATCATAGAGGCAATATCTCATCGATCTTGCATCAAATAGGGGAAAGAAGTGTCTCAACAGATTATATTTTTTTCCTAAGGGATCAGTAATTTGTCACTTCAGCATTAGTCATATTGACATGCTTGGAGGAATAGGATAGGTGGGTGGAATCTCCAATATTTCGGATGACACCACAGAGAATAGAAAAAGAGGAGAACATGGATAAATGGGAAAATGGAGATGGGCAATTTCTTTATTGATTGTTAGTAGTTTAGTAGGGGTGGGAGGATGCTCGGAAAAAACCACACAAAAGGCAACTCAACAAACGAATCCTAACAATACTGTTAAAGACGGTCCCAAAAAGCAGGAGCCGCCGAAACCGGCTGTCATAAATATTGTGGATCCTACAACGAAAGCAGTTATCAAAACTTTTACACCAGCAGAAATGGGGTATACTACAGATCAGGATTCCTATAAAAAGCAAATCGAAGAATGGGCCAAAGAAATGGCGCGGGGAACAGAAACCACGCCTGGTTATGATAAGAGAATCAAATTAGATAAAATAGATGCCAATGGCCAAATCATTAAAGGGACGCCACAGGTTATCTTAGATGAGGCCATACTGGTAGATAAAGTGATGCAGGCTTCTTCCGCAGGTGGAGACGTCGAACTGCCAATCACCGTTCATGAAAGTGGATATAAGCCAGAGGATGCAGCACATCTAGGAGAGGTGGTCATTGCCAGCTACACCACCTATTTTGGCAGTGGTGTGGTGGGACGCTCGAAAAATATTGAACTATCAGCGCAAGCCATAGATAATGTTATTGTTGGCGTAAATGATATTTTCTCATTTAATGATACCGTCGGTCCGAGTGATGCTGAACATGGGTACCAAAAAGCTAAGGAAATCGTCGATAAGAAGCTGGTCGATGGGATTGGCGGAGGCATCTGTCAAACCTCCTCAACCCTGTTTAACTCAGTGGACAAATTGAAAGTTCACTATGTGGAATGGAACCATCATTCCTTATCAGTGGGTTACGTTCCTAAAGGACGAGATGCTACCGTATCCTATGGAGGAAAAGACTTCCGCTTCCAAAATACAACAGGGGTTCCGATCATGATCAATACCATCTATCAACGAGGTAAAATTACCATTGAAATCAGAACAGCTGCAACTTACCAGAGTTTAGTAGCAAGAAGATAATAACGAGTGGAAAAGGTGACAGGCACCAATCGGATGCCTGGCTTTTTTTGTTTTCGTAGCGAATATTCCTCATTGGGTAAGCAAAAAATAGCCTTGGTTTCTTTAGACTATTTTTAGGAGGAATAGGAATGAAATGGATGTTAAAGGCCGTTATTAGCCTTGTTCTTTTTACTTTAGTAGAAATGCAAGGACTTTCAAAAGCAAAAGCTCATTATTTTAATGATGAGGCTTTGAATAGGATGATAAACGTTACAGGTGTTACTCAGCCGGAAACCAAGGAGGTTAGCAGGCAAAATCAAGGCGTTCAAGGTGACCAGGGACTTTCAGAAGTGTATCATGGTCATATTTCTGATCGTCCTGAAGCCAAACAGAAAAAAGCAAAACCACCAGCACCCAATCAGCGATACATTCCCGTTCAAATTTTAGGAATTAATGATTTGCACGGACAGTTAAATGTCACACGAAAGGTCAATGGAAAACCAGCAGGTCGTGCCGACTATTTAGCCTCCTATTTGAAGCAAAGAGCGGCCGATAATAGGAATACTTTGCTCGTACAGGCCGGGGATATGGTAGGAGCGAGTCCTCCAGTTTCTGCACTTTTACAGGATGAGCCTACTATTGAATTTTTAAATCGTATGGGATTTGATATTGGGACAGTCGGAAATCATGAGTTTGATGAGGGAGTCAAGGAATTGCTTCGCCTTATTAATGGAGGAACGCATCCAAAGACCGGAGATTTCGCCGGTTCTAAATTTCCTTGGATTGTTGCCAATGTTGTCAATGAGAAAACCGGAAAAACGATTTTACCACCTTACAAAGTGATGAAGGTTAATGGCATGCAGATAGGATTTATTGGGGTAGTTACTACCGAAACTCCGACAGTTGTTGTTCCAAGCGGTATTGCAGGATTGAAATTTACAGATGAAGTGGAAGCCATCAATCGAAATGTCGCGGAATTGAAAAAGCTGGGGGTTCGCTCGATTGTGGTGTTAGGGCATAATCCTGGAACTTCCGGACCTAATGGAGAAAACCCCACTGGTCAATTAGTAGATATCGCGAATCGAGTGGATGATGAAGTTGACGTTATTTTCGGTGGACACAGCCATGCCTATATGAACGCAACCATCGACAATAAATTGGTCGTACAGGCTTATTCTTATGGAACAGCTTTCGCAGATGTCGATGTGGAAATCGATCCAAAAACAAAGGATATTGTCAACAAACGAGCCGAAATTGTCACTACCTTCCAAGAAGGTATAGGGCCTGATCCTGACATGAAAGCCATGATTGACGGATATGAAGCAAAGGTAGCACCGATTATCAATCGAGTTGTTGGATCAACTTCAGTCCCGCTGATAGCAAAACAAAATAAGCATGGTGAATCCGTATTGGGAGATTTGATTGCCGATGCGCAAAGACAAGCACTCGGAACTCAAATTGCATTTATGAATCCAGGTGGCATTCGTGCCGATATTGATACGGGTGAAATTACCTGGGGTGAAATTTACACCGTACAGCCATTCAACAATGACCTTGTCAAAATGACCATGACGGGTCAGCAAATCCGTGATGTACTCAACCAGCAATGGGGTGCCAAAACCACCATGCTACAAATCTCAGGACTCACCTATACCTATGATCCAACCAAATCCGGAGACAAAATCACAAGTATCAAACTCGAAGACGGAACAGCACTAGACCCTAACCAAACCTACACCGTCACAGCTAACAACTTCCTCTCCGGAGGAGGCGACGGTTTCACCATCTTCACCAAAGCAACCAACAAACAAATCGGCCCAGTAGACCTCGACGCCCTCGTCAACTACATTAGCGCCCAACCAAAACCATTCAGCTACACGCTGAAAAATAGGATACAAAAGGTTGGGTGACAGGCACCACAAAAACACAAAAAGGGGAATTTGTGCGCGTGGGGCGGACAAATTCCCTCTTTTTTACATAAATTATTTCAATGTTACTATTCCTTAAAGGGTTAAAGGTGTTATTATAATCCTTCGATTTTTACTTCTTTAGCTGGCAGGAAGTCTTCTTCTGTGTCTAGGTAACGGATGTTGACTTTGTCACCTTCTTTTAAGTAAATAATCAATGGTTCTTTTTCGGATGAGATGATAAAGTTCTTCCCGTTATCCAATAGGAACGAAACAAGAGTGAAGTCACCTGATTTTTCTTTATAAACCCTTAACACCGTTCCACTGACTTGTTTTTCATCAGCTTTGGACCTGCCCTCAACGGTGGTTTTTCCTCGATGAAGGACGGACTTATATTGACGCAAGGCCTCATTTGGCGTCACCCCGTAGGCGGATATTTCTGGATTAGCTGCTGAAACGATAAAGTAATTTTGAAGAAATCCGTTGGAATCAAGCACTGGTGTCAACCAGCTCGCTTCACCATAGAAGTTATACAGAATCGGCATTTTTCCTTGCCATTTCTTTTCAATAAATTTCTTCTCGATAATTTGCAGCGCTCCCTGTGAATCCATATAAGACTCTTGTGGATTCCCCGTATAATAGGTCGCCTTACCCGTTCTGGCATTTGTTAAAGAATAACCTAACATCGAATCAACATTCTTTTTTGGGCTGGTAAAGTCGGTAAAGTAATACATTTGACCCTTTTCATCAAAAATCGGGCTAACATTAGCTTCTATTCCTTCATCAGAAGGCAGCTTCACATCCGTCTTCCCAAACTTGCTGTTCCAGTAACCATGCACAAAGTTCCCAAAATAACTATTTTGAAGGCTTACGACTTCAGGTGACACCGCTCCATCAATAAATTTAGGAATATCCTTCATCTGATAGAGGTTCGTTGCCCCCGTTAAGGCATCGACCATCACGATTCCCTGTACCTTAAATCCGTTTCTTGCAGAAACAAAGTCCCCAAATGACTGTATATAATACGGTTTTCCATCCTCATTAATCTCTAATTGAACATCCCCGTAAAAAATCTTTTTTGGGAAGTGCATTCGAATATGCCGTTCAATATTTTTATTAAAAAAAGAGGAAGGGGTATAAGTCATTTTTGAGTTAACAAATTTAGGATTGGCTGAAGAATCTGTAGCACTTAATGTAAAATAGCCGGGACTCACTTTGCCGTTCCACCATTTAAAAAATCCAGAAAACTCAACAGGCGCAATATATACATAATTTCCTTTTACCTTTTGAATCTGCAAATTCCCCAATTCATAATAACTGGTATTTGGAACCTGGCCGAATGCTTTTTTCATTTTATTACGCGCAAATTGCGGTGGAACACTCGCTGGTGTCTCTTTTTCATCAAAAGATTTGATCTCTACCTGTTGAGACATTTTGGACAATTCGTATTTTTCATCGGCATTAAAAAGAAAAGCAGTTAGAAAGTAACCCCCAATGAAAAAACTGACTACAAATAATCCGAACTTAACCTTCTGTTCATTCCCGGTTGAAAACAAGGTACCTATAGCCGTAATGAAAATAGCCAAAGCCCAAACCGAAGAAAAATTTCTGTCTAAGTTCGTTACATAATAGAAGGCAAACAAAGTTGGTAAAAGTAACACGATCACCGGGATAAAAAACCCTCTGTTTCCTTGAATCGAGTCCTTCTTCTTGCTAACCTTCTGACGATTGCTAATTGGAATGATAATTAGCGCAGAAACTACCCCAATAATCAGGGTAAATAAAAAGATATTCCCCAAAAAAAATAACCTCCTTAGCTACTGATAAATAGTAATACGGAGTCAACAGTAAGATAGTTTCAAAATTATTACCAATTATCACCTTGTTGACTAATTTATGTTATAATTTTTCATGAAAAGGGGGAGAGAAAATGGAAGAAGTGGTGGTAAAAGCAATTCAGGACGAATATCCGGATGATTATGCTTGGTGTTACGGTTGTGGCCGTTTGAACCAAGAGGGGCATCATTTTCGCACCGGTTGGCAAGGGGAGCAAACGGTGACTATTTTCACGCCAAAACCGGAGCACACTGCACTGCCGGGTTTTGTTTACGGTGGACTAATTGCCTCGTTAATTGATTGTCATGGAACAGGATCGGCCGCACTTGCACTACATAGGAAAAACGGCTATGAACCAGGTGATCGTGAAGATGCCCCACGTTTTGTAACCGCAAACTTAAATGTCAGCTTTTTGAAACCAACTCCTCACGGTGTACCTCTAAAAGCCATTGGTACGGTAACCGAGATCCATCCAAAAAAATTTAAGGTAGACACAGAAGTGTTTGCCAATGACACCTTATGTGCGCGAGGAGAGGTAATCGCCGTAGTCATGCCAAGCACGTTTGCAAAAACTGAATAAATAAAAAGGCAAAACCCCCTACATCAACCTGACTAGGGGGTTCATTTATACCGTCATTTCTTCCTTTTTCTTGAAATAATCACCAATTAACTGTTCCAATTGCTTTAATTCTGTTTGCCATATTGAATCTTGATTAGTATTTAATGATAATAACGCACTTTCGATTAAAAATGGTCGTGGACTCTTTGAATCCATAAATTCTTCCTCAATAAAATCCAGCAATTCCACAAATTTATTCGGTTTTGTTTCCTTCCTTTCGTTCAGGATATTCCGAAGTGCACTCAATGATTTATGCAATTTTTTCTTATATCCATGCATCGGCTTTTTGCAATCTGGAAACCAAATTTCTAATACATCCGGATCTAATAATTGCTCGTTTGAATCTGCGGCACCTTCTACCAAATCAACTAACCGTTTGACACTGTAGCGAACAACCTTAATGGGACTGAAATTCGATTTATTGGTCATGCGATTAAACTGCAAATTCTCCCGTAACATCCCAATAAACATAATGGCACAATCCAATAAAACAGCTTTCTTCTCCTCGCCAAATAGATCCATTAACCGTTGATAAATCCATCTGATATTATTCAACCGAATTCGCTGAAGATATTCCTTTAAATCAGCATCGTTAGATACCATCACTTCCTCAAAAAGGGAGATCAGTTTTCGTTTGTGGTTGGTTTTTAACTGAACCTCAATTTGTTTGGTAAAAATCTCAATATCAGAAGGATCTTGGCCGATCAATAATTCGTCCTGTTGTTTCGAGAATTCAGCATAGGTCATTTTAAAAATAGCGATCAACAATTCATTTTTAGAGGAGAAATAATTATAAAAGGTCCCTTTTGAAATTCCACTGTGATCAATGATCTCCTGGATGGAGGTAGCATGAATCCCTTTTTCAATAAATAAACGATGGGCCGCTTCGACAACCCGCGTTTTCCGTTCGTTCATAACATCACCTTACTAAAATATTATTCCGTTTGTTTAAAAATATAGTAGCTTATTTTTATTGTTTTTACAAACAAGTCAATTTTTAAGAGGTGCATTTTTTATTGAATTGAACCAGTAGTTCATTAGATGGCTATATTTTTTATTTGCTATTTTTCAAAAAAGCGTTCATTATAATAGAAAGTAATAAGTATGACGGAGGTCTAAAGGTATGTTGAAGGAGCATATCAAGCAGTTTATTTCTGCTTTAGAGTCAGAACCGGAGTCAGGTACGGCTCAACTATTCAAAGAGGAAAAAGAGTATGCTGAAAAGCATGGTCTAACTCTTAGCAATCTAGCAGAGGAGGATGCCAAACTACGGTTTGCTGATTCCTATATTGAACGCTGTGATAAAGAAACAGAGAACATGATTAGAAACGAAGAATCAGACTTTTTAGAGCAGCCACTTGTATTCTTAAAAAAGCGCAAAAATGAATTCATCTATCTAGAATCCAAATGGTTTGATATCGTTCACGCGGAGTCTGTTTCCTTAGAAGCGGATGATGTATTTGGTACATATGATGTCATGCTGGGACTGAAGCTGCAAAAGAAATATGATAACAAAATACGGGAATTTCTGAATTCTCATTTACATAGTGATGAAGCTACATTTGATCTCATGTTTAATAGCCAAGAAGGCATGTGGGATTTTAATTTTGCGTTAAATTATGTGGATGGCTTTGATGAGAATATGTCCATTGGTGAGGCTTATCAATTAATTTACAAATTCCTATTTACATTACTGGAAACAATCGAAACGGAGTAGAGGATGTCAGATTCTCTCCCCCGTTTTTTTATTTTTCAAAAAATATATCTCGAATTTTTACAATTTTCGCAATTTGTTTATGTTACATTGAAATTGTACAGGTTTCCGTGCTGGTTATTCATTTTACATACTGAGTAATGAAAAGCCCGTTTCATTTTACAAGTTGTATGGTGTAAATACGAGATCTACTTTGTAAAATAGATTATGGTACAGAATATTCAGCAAATTTAATAAAGGAGGCTAAAGTTACTAAAGCGCTTACATTTACGTAATGGTGTGATCCATTTATAAAAAGGAGGGCTTTATTTGGCTATTGAAAAAAAACAACGCATTTCCTTAACAGACCTCGAACAGAACTTCCAAGAGGTGGAACCTGGTCTTACCAATCGTGAAGCATTGGAAGAAGCCAATCGCTGCCTCTACTGTTATGATGCCCCATGCATAAAAGCCTGCCCAACAGGTATTGACATTCCTACCTTTATTAAAAAAATTGCTTCTGGAAATCTACTCGGATCTGCTAAAACAATCATGACTTCCAATCCGGTTGGTGCAAGCTGTGCAAGAGTTTGTCCAACGGAAGAACTATGTGAGGGAGCATGTGTCCTCAATCATTCAACAAAACCGATTATGATTGGCAATCTGCAACGATATGCCACAGATTGGGCCATTCAAAATCAGCAAACCCTTTTTAATCCTGGAACCTCCAATGGTCAAAAAATAGCCGTGATTGGTGGCGGTCCTGCAGGAATATCAGCTGCCCGTGAGCTGGCCAGATTAGGCTATGATGTCACCATTTTTGAAGCAGCCTCCAAAGCGGGTGGCCTAAATACTTACGGTATCGTATCATTCCGTCTGCCGCAACGAATTTCCTATTGGGAAGTGGAGCAGGTCGAAAAATTAAATGTCAACATCCGCACCAACACTGTAGTTGGAAAAGATATTTCAGCACAAGAATTATTAGATCAATTTGACCGCATTGTCTTAGCGGTAGGTATGAGCCACGTTCCGAATCTTGGTATTGAAGGTGAGGAGTTGGATGGTGTTCATGATGCGATTGAATTTGTTAAATCGACAAAGGATGGGCAGATTGCACAAGACTTCCTCGGAAAACGGGTGGTCGTGATTGGCGCTGGGAATACGGCAATCGATGGTGCCACTTGTTCGATCCGTCTAGGTGCCGAAAACGTCAAGATTCTTTATCGCCGAACTGCCGAAGAAATGACTGCTTATGATTTTGAATATGAATTTGCCAAGATGGATGGCGTTGAATTTCGCTGGTTGACCGCTCCTAATCGAATCATAGGTGAAAATGGGAAGGTTACCGGAATTGAATGCGTTAAAATGGCGCTGGGAGAACCTGAAATGGATGGTCGCCGCCGACCGATTACCGTTGAAGGCTCAGAACATGTCATCCCGGTTGACGCGGTGATTAAAGCAATCGGACAAACAAGACATCTTGACCTGATCAAGCAGTTCTCCCTTGAACACGATGGCGGTGTTGTCAAAGTGGACCAAGAGACAAAACAAACTTCGAATCCGAAGGTCTACGCTTGTGGAGATGTCATTTTTGGAAAAGGAAAAGGAGAAGCCATGGTGGTGACCGCAGCCCAGCAAGGGAAAGAGGTAGCCCATACGATTCATAAGCAGTTTTCAGCTGTTGAAGCGTAAGATTGCTCTAGTTAAATAGACTTTTTCTAAGGGGGAAATTAGATGGCTGATTTACGGATTAATCTGGCAGGAATAAAGTCTCCAAATCCATTCTGGCTCGCATCGGCACCTCCAACCAACTCTGGGTACCAAGTGCAGCGGGCATTTGAAGCAGGATGGGGAGGAGCTGTTTGGAAAACATTAGGCGATCCGATTCTCAATGTTTCTTCCAGGTTTGCAGCAATCAGTTTTAACGGGCAAAGGGTTGCGGGTTTTAATAATATTGAACTGATTACGGACCGGCCGCTTGAGGTCAATTTAAAGGAAATCTATGAAACGAAAAAAAGATTCCCAAATCATGCTGTGATCGCTTCTTTAATGGTAGAGCCAAATCAGGAGAAATGGCATGAAATTGTGAAGCGGGTAGAGGATGTTGGAGTCGATGGACTTGAATTAAATTTCGGCTGCCCGCACGGAATGGCTGAACGGGGTATGGGTTCGGCATCTGGGCAGGTCCCGGCACTTGTTGAAAAACAAACCTACTGGGTCAAAGAAGTAGCCAGAACACCGGTCATTGTCAAATTAACCCCAAATATCACTGATATTACGGCTACAGCAGAAGCAGCCTGCAATGGTGGTGCCGATGCGATCAGTATGATTAACACGATAAATAGTTTAATGGGAGTGGATCTTGAAACGTGGAATACCATTCCACATGTTGCCGGAAAAGGAGCACACGGAGGCTATTGCGGACCGGCAGTAAAGCCGATTGCCTTGAATATGGTTGCTGAGTGTGCCAGACATCCCCACATCAACGTCCCCATTTCAGGTATAGGCGGTATTTCCAATTGGCAGGATGCCGTAGAGTTTATGCTGATGGGAGCGACCGGGGTCCAAGTGTGTACTGCCGCGATGCACCATGGCTTCCGTATTGTCGAGGATATGAAAGAGGGACTCAGCAACTATCTTGACAGTAAGGGAATTGCTGCTGTGTCTGATCTCATCGGCAAATCCGTACCGAAATACTCTGATTGGGGTAACCTCGATCTAAACTACAATATTGTCGCAAAAATAAATACGGATGTGTGCATAAACTGCAATAAATGTCACATCGCTTGTGAGGATACATCCCATCAATGTATCGATATGCTGACAGATGCTTCAGGAAAAAAATATCTAAAGGTTCGTGAAGAAGATTGTGTCGGCTGTAATTTATGTTCGATTGTCTGCCCGGTTGACGGGGCAATAGATATGATTGAAGCACCAAGAGAGTTGCCGGCAATGACATGGAACGAGCGACAGGCAGCTTTAAGTGTTGCCGCTGAATGCAAGGCAGATGTAACAAAGTAACTAAATGGGAGGGTAAAATCAGATGAAAAAATTGATTAAAAATGGAACCATCATAACAGCTACAGATACTTTTCAAGGGGAACTATTAATAGAGGATGGAAAAATAACACAAATTGGGGCACAGCTTTCTGCGATTGGAGCAGAAGTAATCGATGCCAAGGGCTGTCTCGTTTTTCCAGGCGGAATTGATCCCCATACCCATTTAGATATGCCTTTTGGCGGTACAGTTACGAAGGATGACTTTGAAACCGGCACAATTGCTGCAGCTTTTGGAGGAACCACCTCCATTATAGATTTTTGTTTAACCAATAAAGGCGAGCCCTTAAAAAATGCCATTCAAACTTGGCATACCAAATCTAAGGATAAAGCCGTCATTGATTATGGCTTCCATTTAATGATATCTGAAATCAATGAAGACGTCCTTGGCGAACTGCCTCAGGTGATCCAAGAAGAAGGAATTACCTCGTTTAAAGTATTTATGGCTTACAAAAATGTCTTCCAAGCTGATGATGAAACGTTATTCAAAACACTGGTCACCGCAAAAGATCTTGGTGCGTTAGTCATGGTCCATGCTGAAAATGGCGACGTTATTGACTATTTAACGAAAAAAGCGCTGGCAGATGGAAATACGGATCCGATTTATCATGCGTTGACAAGACCTCCTGAATTAGAAGGTGAGGCAACCGGGCGGGCTGCCAGATTTACTGGTCTAGCAAACTCCCAATTATATGTGGTTCACGTTTCCTGTGCAGATGCCGTGGAAAAAATTGCTGAAGCTCGCAGCAAAGGCTATAACGTATGGGGGGAAACATGTCCGCAATATCTTGTTCTCGATCAAAGCTATTTGGAGAAGCCAAACTTTGAAGGCGCCAAATATGTTTGGTCACCGCCGTTGCGTGAGAAATGGAATCAAGAGGTGCTTTGGAATGCCTTAAAGAGCGGGCAGCTGCAAACTCTCGGCTCTGACCAATGCTCCTTTGATTTTAAAGGACAAAAGGACTTAGGAAGAGGGGATTTTACCAAAATCCCGAATGGCGGACCGATCATTGAAGACCGCCTGACGATTTTATTCTCCGAGGGGGTGAAAAAGGGAAGAATCACCTTAAACCAGTTTGTCGATATCACCTCAACGAGGATTGCCAAGCTGTTTGGTTTGTTCCCGAAAAAAGGAACCATCTCTGTTGGGGCTGATGCTGATTTGGTGATTTTCGACCCAACTATCGAGCGGGTCATATCGGCAGAAACGCATCACATGGCAGTTGACTACAACGCATTTGAAGGAATGAAAGTAACCGGTGAACCCGTATCTGTTTTAGTCCGCGGCGAGTTCGTCATCCGCGACAAGCAATTTGTCGGTACGCCAGGGAAGGGCCAGTATTTAAAGAGAGCGAAATACAATACCCATTCTACCGTAACGTCTAACCAAACCTTATCTATCTAGCAATAGATCCAAGCCCACTCTCTTGAACACCTCCGGCAATTGCTTAGAAATAAGCAGTTGCTCCTTTTTAAAAGAATGTATTGGTTGATAAACGTTTAAAATCATTAACCGAAATGGAGTGTTCATATGAAAAGAAGCCATTTAAAATCTCCTGATTTGCTGCCCATTAAGCAAAAAGACCGAAATATTACAAAACTGGGATATTCCTTTATGTGGGTTGGGATGGTTGTCGTCCTTGCCACCTTTGCCATCGGTGGGGCTGGTGTCGTGTCCCTTTCACTGCCTTGGGTCATTCTCGCCACAATCATCGGCAGTTTGGCCATCGGTTTTTTCATTTCGTTAATTGCCGATATCGGTATCGAACATGGATTATCATTTCCCGTCTACATGCGCGCACCATTTGGAACCATTGGCACGCATATTCCTTCAATCACCCGTGGTGTTACGGCTTCGATGTGGTTTGGCATTAACACGTATTTCGGCGCAACAGCAATGAATGGTATTTTAAATATTTTATTTGGCTTTGATAATTGGTTTGTGTGTTTCTTGATTTTTGCGGTAGTGCAATTAGTCAATACTGCATTAGGAATCAAATCCATTGAGCGATTTGCCGATTTGGCAGCCCCGATTATATTAATTATTTCATTATGGATGTATGTGTCCTTATCAGATAAGGCTGCAGCTGCGGGTCGTGACGTGTGGAGCTGGGTGGAATCGCCAGTTACAGGTGGAGCAGCATTTTCAGCCTTCTTAGTGGTCATTTTTAGTAATATGGGCTTTTGGGCTACGTTAAGCGCTGATATTCCATCGATTTCAAGGTTTATTAAAGCACCGGTGAATGAAAAGAACTGGTTCAAACGGAATAAAGGTTCGTTAATTGGAAATTTAATTGCCATGCCTTTGACCCAAACGTTCATGATTATTATTGGGGCTGTTTCCTATATTGCCGTGTTAAACTACGATCCGGTTGTGGCGTTGCAAAAGGCAGCAGGCGGATTCATCTTAGCCATCCTGCTGCTAATGATTGTCTTGGCACAATGGTCCACCAATACCGCAGCTAATGTAGTACCGGCGGCTACTATTTTCTCAAATGTGGGTGGACCTAAGTTCCCGTTCTGGGCAGGGGTTATTACAGCGGGTATCGTGGGAACAGTGGTTCAGCCTTGGACCTTATTCGGTGTCATTATTCCCATTCTCCTGTTTGTCGGCGGAATTTTATCTGCGATTGTAGGAATTTTGTTTGCCGATTATTATTTAATCCGTAAAAGACGCGTAAATGTACCTGAGCTTTATGAAGATCACGGACAATATCGTTATATGGGCGGGGTAAACCTTGCTGGGTTTATCGCCTGGATCATAGGGGCAGTTGCTTCTTACTTTGTTCCAAACTATGGATTTTTAGTGGGATTCATCGTAGGTGCTGTCATCTACTTTATTCTGGCAAAATATTGGTGGTTTACTAAATACAAACAGGCCGAAATCGAAGATCCAAGTGATGAAAAATATTTGGGGATTTCTGTTGGCCGTGACTGGGAAATCGATGAGACGGTTTATGAACCTGTCACTGAAAAAGCACCGAAAAACCTTGACTTTTATTAAGGGGGATGTCTATGTCTGATTATCAGCAATTCCTAGAAGAACGGGATAAAATCGATTTTCTCATCCAAAAGGGTTACATGATTCAAAGTGTGACAGAACATCTAAATGGGGCAACTGTTGAGTTTGTCCATCCGGATGGACATGAGTCTGAAACGTTACTGGTTGGGAATGCCAATGCCAGAAAGTATTTTTCGAGTATCTTAATCAAGCAAAAATAGAGGTTGTCCATTTTTGGAAAAGGATTGGGCGTTAAGCACCAATCCTTTTCCAGCATTTTTCCCAAAGGAGTACAATCACATGAAAGATCAATTTCAGTTAAAAGTCTCAGATATTTTATCAAGAAAACATTTTGAAACCGCCAGTGTGGTTGCCGGATTCGAAGGTCTCCAACGCATTGTGAAATGGGTTCATGTTGTCGAGGCTACAGGTATGAAGAATCTATTAAAAGGGCAGGAGCTGATTTTATCAACTGGAATTGCCTGGAAAAACCAGCCTAATCTCCTTATTTCAATGGTAAAAGAGTTTATTGATCATGGGGTGGCCGGCTTGTGTATTGAAATTGGAACGTACATTTCTGAAATCACGGATGATGTCATCGAACTCGCCAATACTCATCAGTTCCCGATTATTATTTTCCAACAAGAGGTCCCGTTTGTAGAAATCACTCAAGATTTGCATTCTATTATTATCAATCAGCAATATCAGAAGATTTCCGATTTGGAAAATTATTCGCAAAGCTTAAATAAACGACTGCTTACTATAGAAAACTATGAAGATATTCTGCAATTCATCTTTTCGGCACTGGATGTCCAAATCATCTTCCGGTTGAAAAATCAAACATATGAGTTTGTTCCAGAAATTAATCGTCAGGAGCAATGGGCAATGATCGAACAGCTTGAGCTGGCAAAAACAGTTCCAAGCGAACAAATCGGATTGACACCAATTTTCTTATTCGGACAGGAATATGCTGAACTGGCCATTTATTCCCGTGAAATCCCGATCAGCGAGTATGATTTATTAATCCTGGATAGAACTGCAACGGCGCTTGCCCAACATTTACTGAGGGATATGTATGTCGAGGAGAAAAAGAGGGTCGAGGCATTTGAGTGGCTGCACGGCTGGCTCGAGGGAGAGCATTCTATGGAGGAAATCTATGATTATTTAGTAGAGAACGGTGTTACGACTAAACATCATGAAGCCTCTGTCCTCATTGCCAGACTCCTGCCTTTAAAAGAAAATTCCTTTCCTGATATTACCTACCTTAAACTGTTATCACGCTCTATCTTTGAACAAAATGGATTTACGTTATTCTTTGTGGAAAGAAGAAATGAACTCATTTTTATCCTCTTAAACAATCGTTCTAAAAAGAATATGAAGGAGCGGATTAAAAAGGCAATTGAATCGATGCAGCATTCCGAGTTTATCCGCAAGCAGTGCTCCGCCAAATTCATCATCGCCGTCGGTAAATTTTCCGATCGTCTAACAGAGTTACATAAAAGCTATCAAACAGCTAAAGAAGCCTTGAGAATACAGCAAAAAATGACCAACAAGCAGCCCCATTATTTTTATGAAGATCTGCATTTATACCGGCTTATATCCCAATTAGGGAAGCATACGGACTTACAAGAGCTGGCATCAGAATACCTTCACCCAGTGATACAATACGATCAAAAATTTAATGCCAAACTGCTGGAAACCTTAAGGGTATATTTGGAATGCAACGGATCTAAGCAGGAAACGGCAAATAAGCTGTTTATTGTCAGACAAACGTTATATCATCGCCTGCAAAAACTTGAAAATTTGCTCGGAGAGGATTTTATGAATCACGAAAAACGTGTCGCCATAGAATTCATGCTGTTAGTCCATGAGTATTTAGCAGCCTCTCAACCTATCAAGGTAAGTCAAGTTAAATAATGGATATTCATAGTGTTTAACAATTGACTGCGTCCTTTTGACAGTATGTCTAATGAAAGAGGCAAAGGAACAAGAGATAATAAAACCAATAATGAAAGGGAGGATCACAAATGAGCGTGATTAAAAATGAAACAGCGGTTTTAAAAAATTTCATTAATGGGGAATGGGTCACTGCGGTCAGTTCCCAAACCCTTGATGTAACAAATCCGGCTACGAATGAACTGATTACAAAGGTTCCTGTTTCCTCAAAGGAAGATGTTGATCTTGCCGTGCAAGCCGCAAAAGAAGCATTTAAAAAGTGGAAAAATGTCCCGGTTCCAAAACGGGCGCGAATTTTCTATAAGTTTCATCATCTATTAACTGAAAATCACGAGGAGCTTGCCAAACTTATTGTGTTGGAAAACGGCAAAGCATACAAGGAGGCCTATGGTGAAGTCCAACGCGGCATTGAGTGCGTCGAATTCGCTTGCGGTGCACCTACCTTAATGATGGGAGAGACCTTGTCAGGGATTGCCGAGGACATTGACTCAGAGATGTTCCGTTATCCTTTGGGAGTTGTTGGCGGCATTACCCCTTTTAATTTTCCAATGATGGTGCCTTTATGGATGTTCCCATTAGCGATTGCCTGTGGCAATACGTTTGTATTAAAGCCATCAGAGCGTACCCCAATTTTAGCTAGTAGATTAGCAGAATTGTTTACCGCTGCTGGCGCACCAAAAGGAGTACTGAATGTGGTGCATGGTGCCCATGATGTAGTCAACGGGCTACTCGAGCATAAAGACATTGCCGCGATTTCCTTTGTTGGGTCACAACCGGTTGCTAAATATGTATATGAGCGTGCTGCAGCGGAAGGAAAGCGGGTTCAGGCCCTATCTGGCGCCAAAAACCATCATATTGTGATGCCAGATGCAGACTTGGATAAAGCAGTCCAACATATTATCAGCTCCACATTTGGAAGTGCCGGTCAGCGCTGTATGGCCTGCAGTGCCGTGGTAGTTGTGGGCGATAACGAACCATTTGTAAAAGCCCTGGCGAAAAAAGCTGATGAATTGATTATTGGGAATGGAATGGATGAAGAAGTGTTGTTAACTCCGGTGATCCGTAAAGAACACCGTGAAAAAGTTCTCGGCTATATTGAAAAAGGAATTGCCGAGGGAGCAGAGTTAATTCGAGACGGCCGTGGTGAAATGAATGATCTGCCACAAGGTAACTTCCTTGGTCCAACGATTTTTGATCACGTGACCCCGGATATGACCATTGCCAGAGATGAGATTTTTGCTCCGGTCTTAAGCCTGCTGCGGGCAAAGGATCTGGATGAAGGTCTGGACTATATCCGTAAATCCCGCTACGGAAACGGCGCAACCATTTACACCAACAACGCCAAAGCTGTCCGCCAATTCCGCGAAGAAGCCGATGCCGGAATGCTTGGGATCAACGTAGGCGTCCCAGCCACCATGGCCTTCTTCCCATTCTCAGGCTGGAAAGACTCCTTTTACGGTGACCTCCACGTCAACGGCAAAGACGGCGTGAACTTCTACACGCGTAAAAAAATGATTACTTCTAGATTCGATGCCTAATAAACACATAGATTAATAGCATATAACTTATATAAATATAACTAATGGTGACAGGCACCCAAATTTTTTTGAAGTGGAAGGGGGAGATAGAATGGTGAAAACGGATCGTTCACAGGAGGAATTATTGGAGAAAGATGATCAATTTGTATGGCATGCGATGAAACCATTCAGCCCAAAGTCTACAATTGTGGCGGAACGGGCAGAGGGAGCATGGATTATAGATGTGGATGGGAAACGGTATTTGGATGCTATGGCAGGGCTTTGGTGTGTGAATATAGGCTACGGAAGAACAGAACTAGCCGAGGCGGCCTACGAACAACTGAAGGAGTTGGCCTATTTCCCACTATCCCAAAGCCATGTTCCAGCGATTAAGCTAGCGGAAAAACTAAATGAAATGCTCGGGGATGAGTATGTCATTTTCTTCTCCAACAGCGGGTCCGAGGCAAACGAAACGGCCTTTAAAATCGTCCGCCAATACCACCAACAAAGAGGAGAGCACAATCGCTATAAAATCATTTCCCGCTACCGCGGTTATCACGGAAATTCGATGGGATCTCTGGCCGCCACCGGGCAGGCCCAACGTAAATTTAAATACGAACCTCTCGCACCAGGATTTATTCACGTGTCGCCGCCTGATTCCTATCGGGATGATACACATGTCTCGGACCCAAAAGAGCTTTCCTCTGTTAAGGAAATTGACAGAACCATGACATGGGAGCTCAGTGAAACGATCGCAGCCCTGATAATGGAACCAATTATTACGGGAGGCGGTGTACTGGTTCCGCCTGAAGGATATATGAAGGCAGCGAAGGAAGTTTGCGAGAAACACGGAGCACTATTAATCGTCGACGAGGTCATCTGCGGTTTTGGCCGGACTGGAAAACCATTTGGCTTTATGAACTATGGGGTCAAGCCAGACATTATCACCATGGCCAAAGGCATCACCAGTGCTTATCTGCCACTTTCGGCAACGGCCGTGCGCAAAGAAATCTACGATGCTTTTAAAGGCACAGAAGAGTATGATTATTTCCGACATGTCAATACATTTGGAGGAAATCCGGCTGCCTGCGCACTAGCTTTAAAAAACCTCGAAATCATGGAAAAAGAAAAACTGTTTGAGCGCTCAAAAGAGTTGGGTGAGAGGTTACTAAACGAACTGAAAAATCACTTGCAGGATCACCCTTATGTCGGTGATGTCCGTGGCAAGGGGCTTTTAGTCGGCATCGAACTGGTTAAAGATAAGAAAACGAAAGAACCTTTGGATGTGGCCCTTGTCAATCAGGTTATTTCCAACTGTAAAGAAAAGGGAATTATCATCGGAAAAAATGGAGCAACGGTTGCAGGGTTCAATAACGTTTTAACTTTAGCACCGCCACTAAGTATCGAGCAAACGGATCTTGACTTCTTAATAAAAACCTTAACGGAGTCGCTGCAAAAAATTAAATAGTGGGTAGAAGTTTGTTAATACTAAATCGTTTAGTTTTATGAGGAATACTAAATAATTTAGTACCGTTAGTTAGATTCTCAAAATAAATGGGCTATTTAATTTAGTTGATATACTATGGTGTGTGATGAAAAATGCTTCGAATAGCATTTGTTATGGGGGTAAATTTGTAGGCGTGATAATTTCTACTAGCGTTTCGAAACATTAGTAGAGAATGTAAACTGGATCCAATGCATCAAAAAAAAATTATCCAAATTACAGAAATTCTAACGTCTTCGGACAAAGGAAGCCCAAATCAAGGAGGCGTTGTCTGAAGTTCGGGCATCTTCAGACTAGGAAAGGTCAAAACGAGGCAGCGCTGTCTGAAGTCCGTGCGTCTTTAGACAAGGAAAGCCCAAATGGAGGCAGCGTTGTCTGAAGTTCGGATATTTTCGGACAAGGAAAAGTCCAAAACGAGGCAGCGTTGTCTGAAGTTCGGATATCTTCGGACAAGGAAAAGTCCAAAACGAGGCAGCGTTGTCTGAAGTTCGGGCATCTTCGGACAAGGAAAGCCCAAAACGAGGCAGCGTTGTCTGAAGTTCGTTCGTCTTCGGACAAGGAAAGCCCAAATGGAGGCAGCGTTGTCTGAAGTTCCTTTTATCTTTTCCCATGCACAATCGTTAAAAGCCCTCATTGGTGACACGCCTCGTTTTATATTGACAAACAAGGTCGATCGTGAGGAGCTAACATCAAAGCAACACCTTTCATCCTTTCATTTCAATACAGCCCAAAAATTCATTCATATTAAATTTTCAAAAAACTATCTTGACTTTTCCACCAAATCTTTAGATAATCATAGTTAATTAAATTCGGAAATGGCAAGGGAATAGTAAATCATTGGAACGTGTTAGAGAGTGAAACCCATCGGCTGAAAGGTTTCTCACGGAAAGCTGATTGAACCTGCCCTGTTAGGCTGCTTATGAAAACATAAGCCGTTTTCCCACGTTACGGGTTTAAAGTGGATGCCCAAAACACAATCGGCATCAATAAAGGTGGTACCGCGGAACGACTTTTCCGTCCTTTGACATTCAAAGGACAGATGAGTCGTTTTTTATTTTTTCAAAAAGAAGGGTTTAACATGAAAAAACAATTGGTGGTTGTCAAAATTGGGAGCAGTTCGCTTACTTCTGTATCCGGAACGCTTTCAGAAGAAAAAATCAGAGATCACGTCGAGGCACTGGCTCATTTAAAACAACAAGGACACGAGGTGATTCTCATTTCTTCCGGTGCTGTGGCGGCTGGCTTTGGAGCTCTTGGTTATCCATCACGTCCCAAAACTGTTGCCGGAAAGCAAGCTGCGGCAGCCGTTGGGCAAGGACTGTTAATGCAGCATTATATCCAGCTTTTTCAAACACAAAACATCGTCCCAGCCCAGATTTTGTTAAGCAGAGAGGATTTTTACAGTAAAGTCAAATTCCAAAATTTGTTTAACACGATGAGTGAGCTGCTGCAACGCGGAGTTCTACCAATCATCAATGAAAATGATTCAGTGGCCATCGAAGAGCTAACCTTTGGAGACAACGACATGCTATCAGCGTTAGTTAGTGGATTTTTGCATGCCAATGCCCTCATTATCTTAACAGACGTAAACGGAATTTATGATGGTAATCCAAAAGGTAACAATGATGCGAAAAAGTTCAACTTCATCCCAGAAGTTACGGATGAACTGTTCAGCATAGCGGGTGAAAGTGGATCTTCCGTTGGCACCGGTGGTATGAAATCCAAGCTGATGGCAGCAAAAAAAGCTTTGTCTCTTGGCGTCAGTGTCTTTGTCGGTACTGGATCAGGCAAGGAAAAATTGGCTGATATTCTCGTAGGAAAAGGGGACGGCACCTATATCGGCGGGCCGTTTCAGACGCAAATGCAAATGCGTAAGCAATGGATTGCCTTTCACTCACAGGTAGGTGGGATCATCGAAATTGATGAGGGGGCCGAGCTGGCAATCGTCCAAAAAGGGAAAAGCCTGCTTCCGGTAGGAGTCACGAATGTCCAAGGTGAATTTAGTGCGTTAGATGTGGTAGAGGTTCGTAATCAAAAAGGAAAAATCATTGGCAAGGGTCAGTGTTATTTTTCCGCGCAGGATTTAGTAAAAGTAAAAGGGTTGCCAAGTGAACAATCGAAAGCCTTCTCCATTAATAAGCGGGCTGAGGTGATTCATCGGGATAATTGGGTCATTATAAGAGAGGAGTGAGGAAAAGTGAATGAACTTATTGAAAAAGCCGGGAAATTAAAAACTGCTTCAAAAACATTGGGGATGCTCACGACAGAGGAAAAGAATCACGCATTAGCCAAAATGGGAGAGCAAATTTTAAAGGAAAAATCATGGATTCTCCAAGAAAATGCGAAAGATATTAGAGCAGGTATCGAAAATGGTCTTTCCGAAGCTCTGCTCGACAGGTTGTTGTTAACTGAGGAGCGTATTGAGCAAATTGTTGATGGCATTCAACAGGTCATTACTTTAGAAGATCCAATTGGAGAAATTGTAGAACAATGGGAGCGACCAAATGGTTTGTTCATCCAAACCGTAAGAGTTCCTCTCGGAGTCATTGGCATGGTTTATGAAGCCCGTCCCAATGTAACAGTGGATGCTGCCAGTCTTTGCTTGAAAGCAGGTAACGCCGTCCTGTTGAGAGGCAGCACTTCGGCGTTAAACTCAAACAAGGCCTTCGTACAGGTAATGCAAACAGCTTTATCCCAGTCATCGATCCCAAAGGATTCCGTTCAATTATTGGAGGATACCAGCCGGGAAACAGCTTCAAAAATGTTTAAACTGAATCAATATCTTGATGTCCTGATTCCAAGAGGTGGGGCAGGCTTAATCCAATCCGTGATCCAAAATGCAACGGTCCCAGTACTCGAAACCGGAGTTGGGAATTGCCACGTGTATATTGATGAAACGGCTCAAGAACAGATGGCAATCGAAATAGCGGTTAATTCCAAATTGCATCGACCTTCCGTCTGCAATGCAGCAGAAAGCTTGTTAATTCATGAACACTGGCCATATACTGCCAATCTAGTAAACTCACTACACGACAAAGGTGTTGAACTTCGCGGGGACGAACCATTAGCGAACGCGTATTCTTTTATCCAAAAAGCTACGGAAGAAGATTACCATACAGAATTTTTAGCACCAATTTTAGCGGTGAAATTAGTCAAAGATGTTAAAGAAGCCATCCAACATATCGATCAATATGGAACGAAACATTCTGAAGCCATTGTCAGTGAAAATGTCGAAAACGTAAACTTATTTTTCCAATCCATTGATGCAGCTGTTTTGTATCATAATGCCTCTACCAGATTTACGGACGGAGAACAGTTTGGGTACGGGGCCGAAATCGGAATTAGCACGCAAAAACTGCATGCCCGCGGGCCGATGGGCTTAAAAGCCATCACCACAACAAAATCAGTGGTTCGTGGAAATGGTCAAATTCGTTCATAAAACTCCTTATTATTAGGAGTTTTATTTTTTATTGGATGAAAACCTGTTATACTTAAAATACAAACATATATTCTATTTTCGAAAAAGTTGGTGGACAAGTGGCGCATGAAGTAAATATATCCGTTAGGTCTTTAGTAGAATACGTTTACAGCAGCGGCAGCATCGATTCCCGTTTCCGATCACAATCCACATTGGTAGATGGAACAAGAGCGCATCAAAAAATCCAAAAGACATATAAAAAAGAAGACCAAAAAGAAGTCTATCTCCGGGCAGAAATCCGATACGAAGACATTACCTTTATCGTGGATGGACGCTGTGACGGATTATTAGTGGATAATGAAACGATTACCATCGATGAAATTAAGTCATTCTCCAAACCATTGGACCAAATCGAAGGGGATGGCTCCCCCGTACACTGGGCCCAAGCCAAAATGTATGCGTATATGTACGCCCGTGATCATCAACTAACCGAAATCTCTGTTCAGCTTACCTATGTCCATCTTGAAACAGACCAGAAAAAATATTTTAAACAATCTCTTACTTTTTCTGAACTGGAACTATATGTGAAAAAAGTATTGGACATGTACGCACCCTATGCCAAGCTGCAGATTCAACATCAAGCCAACCGAAATCAGAGCTGCAAAGAACTTCCATTCCCTTTTGAAGCCTATCGTGAAGGCCAACGAAAACTGGCGGGAGCTGTATATAAAACCATTTTGGATGAAAAAAATTTATTTGCCAAAGCTCCCACCGGAATCGGAAAGACCATTTCTACTCTTTTTCCATCGGTCAAAGCAGTGGGGGAAGGCTTGGTCAATCGCCTGTTTTATTTAACTGCCAAAACCACCACCAGAAAAACAGCCGAAGAAGCTTTCTCTCGCATGGAAGCTCATGGGCTGTGTATGAAAAGTGTAACCCTGACGGCAAAGGATAAAATTTGTTTTAAAGAGGAAGCCAAGTGTAACCCTGAATATTGTGAGTTTGCCAATGGTTATTATGATCGGATTAATGGGGCCATCCTTGATATATTAACACTTGAAACCTGTATGAACCGTGATGTAATTGAAGCCTATGCCCGTAAGCATCAAATTTGCCCATTTGAGTTTTCTATTGACCTTGTTTATTCCGTTGATGCGATTATATGTGACTATAATTATATTTTTGATCCAAAGGTTGCTTTAAAACGGCTATGGCAGGAGCAAAAGAAATCTACCGTGATCCTGATCGATGAGGCCCACAATCTGGTAGACCGTGGCCGGGAAATGTTTTCTGCCTCCATTCAGAAAGACATGTTTCTTCAATTAAAGAAGGAAACAAAGGGGATTCATCAAACCATCTATGAAATGTCCAACAGGATCAATTCCTGGTTCCTGTCTTTAAAAAAGGCACATGAAGGAAAAAAGGAATTTATATTAGAAGAGGTGGATGAGTCTTTAAAACTGCTTTTGGAGCAATTTAATGAGGCTGCTGAGCAGGTGCTAAAAGAAGGGAATCTCCCTGTTTTACTCGATACCTACTTTAAAGTATTGCATTTTTTAAAAATCATGGAAATGCTTGATGCACATTATGTGATTTACGTAGAAAAACAAAGAAATGATTTTGTGTTAAACCTGTTCTGCATCGATCCTTCCTCATTTATACAGCAAATAGGACAAGGTTTCAGGTCAATAGTATTTTTTTCTGCCACTCTTTCGCCACTTCGATATTATCAGGACATCCTAGGTGGGGATGCAGATGATTTTGTAACCACCATCCCATCTCCGTTTAAAAAGGAACAAGTGGAGGTTTTGGTTAAACCTTTATCTACGCGTTATCGTGATCGGGAGCAAACAAAAGAACAAATTGCCTTTACGGTTAACTCCTTAATAAAGCAAAAGCAAGGGAATTATTTGATATTTTTCCCTTCCTACCAATACTTAATGGCTGTATATGAAGAATTTAAAAAGTTGGATCCCTATACGGATACGATTCTACAAGACGTGGGAATGTCGGAAATGGACCGAGAAAACTTTTTAGCGGCCTTTCAACCAAATCCATCCAAACCATTAGCAGGTTTTACGGTTCTTGGTGGCGTATTTTCAGAAGGAGTGGATTTACCCGGGGATCGAATAACTGGAGTCATGGTGGTAGGGGTTGGTTTGCCACAGCTTTGTTTTGAACGAAATCTCATTAAACAACACTTTGATCATAAAGGGAAAAATGGTTACAACTATGCCTATGTCTTTCCAGGAATGAACAAGGTGCAACAGGCAGGGGGCAGGCTGATCCGTTCTGAATCCGACCATGGCACCATTTTGCTTATTGATGATCGCTTCTTACAGTTGCCCTATCACGCATTACTGCCAGAGGAATGGCAATCTTTTACCACTATTTAATCAGTTAGATTAATCGAATTGGTATAAAGTTTGACTAATTAGTCAAATTTCAATAAAATTAGATTAATTAGTCGAACTAACTGAGATAAGGTGTGTGTAATGAAAAATCCAATTTCGATTTTTATTTTAGATGTCAGCAATTCTTCAAATGATGAAATGGGTATTGAACTTTCCCATTATTTGGACCAGCTTGTTATTTGGATTTCGGAATGGACAGATGGAATAGGTCCGATAAAGATAAAACATCGAGCGGGCGATGAAATTATTTTTATTGGTTATGGCTATTCAACCGCCTTTATCATTGCCTATTATGTAAACTGGATATGGAAATTTAAACAACATAAACCCTATTTTGGACTTTCATTTGGTGACATTGAAAGAGAGCTAGAGGAAATCGACATTGAAAAATGGATTCATCCGTTAATCAAACAAGCTAGGTATGCGAATGATTTAATAAAACAAGAGTCCAGAAGAACACCCTTTAAATTTGAATTGGATCAATTTTATATCCATGATCCTCTTCAGGAATCTTTTACGTTCCATCATTATCGTTTTGAATTTGAACAATTACTAAATTCGCTATTAACAGCGCAACAGTGGTTGATCAAAGAGCAAACGGATATTCAAGAGCAAGTATATAGGTACTATTTAATCCTGCAACAAAAAAAAACAGTGGCAGCGTTATTAGGAAAAACAGCTTCGACCATTTCCAGTCACTTTAAAAAAGGGAAGAGCGAAGAAATTCATCAAATTTTTCAAGAGATCCACCGTACTCTTTATTCACTGCAGAAAAAAATGCACCAGGATGACCAAGAGAATTTGGAAAGTAAAGAGTTAATGAATTCCATTCAGAACTATCTAAAAAATCATTACGGAAAGATCATTAGTTAGGTTTAATGGAAAGGGGAAAGCATGCTATTATTAAGTCTTATTTTGGCACATTTAATTGCTGATTTTTATCTGCAAACAGATGCTATGGTGAAAGAAAAGCTGAATCATTTAAAAAAACATATTCTACATCACTTTGTCATTACTGCTCTTGTTTTAATAGGATTCTATTTCAGTAATGTAAACCATACCACGATTTACCTTCAAATTATCATTCCATTACTTGTTATTGTTGGATCACATTACATGATTGATCTATTAAAAATTAAAATCCTTGATACCCTTCATTTCCAGAACGAAGGGAGTATAAAGCGACTGGGGTTTTTCGTACTGGATCAACTCCTGCATCTTTTTGTGATTTTACTGAGTAGTCATTATTTTATCGGAATCGACATGTCCAAGATTCTTAGCGTTTTTCAAGTTGGACATCCGTTAAATCCCCTCAATGCGATTTTATTTATTTTGATCATTATTATCCTAAATACCAGTGTAAGTGGCCATATGATTCGGATCCTATTAGGATCTTTGCCCACTCAATTATTGACCTTTGAAGGAAAATATTCTTATAAAACTGGCATGGAGGAAGAGTTATTCCATAAGAAAGGGAATATTGGCGTAACAGAGGAATTTCATTATCCGATTTTTAGCGAGAATGATCTTAGACGTGGAAAAATTATTGGCTATATTGAAAGAATGCTAGTTTTAATCATGACCTTTTATAACGCCTACCCAGCAATTGGATTTATCGTTGCTGCCAAATCAATTGCTAGGTTTAAGCAAATGGATGACCGAAATTGGGCCGAGTATTTTTTATTAGGCACGCTGACATCCATGTTCATTGGGATTTCACTTGGAATTATTCTTAGACAAGTTTTAACCTAATCATAATATTAAAAATTAGCTGTCCCACTGCCGATAGCTAATTTTTTTTTGAAAAATGGTGACAAAATGAAAATCATTATCATATAATTAACAAAAAGTTGCACGAGGTCAAAACTTTGAAAAAGGGGAAAGAGTGATGGATAAACCTAAAATAATCAAATTAGTGAATGGGGAAAAAGGAAATCTGATCAAAATTACATCCATCCATTTGGACGGTGTTATGAGAAGAAGATTGCTAGACTTAGGGTTTGTAGCAGGTGCATTTGTGGAGGTCATCCGTAAAAGTCCATTAGGCGATCCTATTGCGTTTCGGGTTAGCCAAACGACCATTGCCCTACGTAAAGAGGAAAGCTCTAAAATCGAAGGGGAGCTGATCATCGATGGGAAATGAATATCGAATAGCGTTAGCCGGCAACCCAAATACAGGCAAGAGCACACTGTTTAATGCACTTACTGGCCTGAGGCAGCATACAGGGAACTGGGCAGGAAAAACGGTTTCCTTGGCACAGGGTAGCGTTCAGCACAAAGGTCACACCTTTAACCTGATTGATTTGCCAGGCACCTATTCCCTTTTTTCCAACTCAAAGGATGAAGAAGTCGCAAGAAATTATATTGTATTTGAAAAACCGGATCTAACTCTTGTGGTGCTTGATGCCACCTCTTTAGAAAGAAATTTAAATCTAGCCTTGCAAGTATTAGAAATGACGAAAAATGTATTGATTTGCATTAATTTAATAGATGTTGCAGAACAACAGGGCATTCACATCAATGAACGCTTATTGACAAACAGATTGGGCGTGCCCGTCATTAAAATTTCAGCCAGAAATAAAAAAGGTTTTCCGCTACTGCTAGACACCATTGAACGGATTGTGACGGGGGCCATAGAATGTCAGCCAGTCCAAATGAAATATCCAGATGAGATTGAAGAACGAATTCAAAAAATCGAGCCGAAAGTCCGAGAAATCGTCGGGGATCGTTTTTCTTCACGCTGGGTAGCACTCCGGCTGTTGGATGGAGATGAAACATTACTCAAAGAGCTGGGCGGTCGTTTGGTTCCAGAGGGGGCACTTTAATGGAAATGGAACAACTTTATAAAGAAGCTCAAACACTATCAACTGCGAAGCTTCGCGATGATATCGTCCAACAGCTGTATGAACGAAGTCACCAGCTTTGCCGAGAAGGGATCACCTATACTAAATCTAAGCGAGATACGAGGACTGAAAAACTCGACGCATTCTTGACTTCCCCCATATTTGGCTTTCCGATTATGATTGCCATTCTTGGATTAATTTTTTACATCACGATTGCTGGGGCAAATGTTCCTTCATCGATGCTGGCCGAGTTTTTCGGTTCGTTAGAAAAATACATTACTTCCGTTTTCACCTATTTACATGCCCCTGATTGGCTAAACGGCATTTTAGTCCTTGGCTTGTATAGGGGAACAACATGGGTCATAAGTGTAATGCTTCCGCCAATGGCTATTTTTTTCCCAACCTTCGCGTTGCTGGAGAATTACGGATATTTGCCGAGGGTAGCCTTTAATCTTGACCGCATTTTTAAAAAAGTAGGCGCCCATGGGAAACAATCCTTAACAATGGCGATGGGATTTGGCTGTAATGCCGCGGCTGTCATATCCACTAGAATTATCGAGTCGCCTCGTGAAAGGATGCTGGCGATTCTAACGAATAATTTCGTCCCTTGTAATGGCAGATGGGGAACCTTAATCGTGTTGGCATCGTTATTTATGGCCGCAAATTTTACCAATGGTGTGAAATCACTGGTGACGACAGGTGTCATCGTCGGCATTGTTCTTTTCGGTATCTTGGTTACCTTTTTCGTTTCCTGGGCCCTTTCCAAGACGGCTTTAAGAGGGATTCCTACGCATTATACACTGGAGCTTCCTCCATACAGGCGCCCTAAAATTTTCGATACCGTCATCCGTTCATCTGTAACGAAATCATGGTCTGTTCTCGTGAGAGCCGTTAAAGTGGCAGCCCCAGCAGCGATTTTAACCTGGGTATTTGCGAATATTTATATTGGTGATACAAGTATTTTGATGTATGCCGTAAATTTTCTCGATCCGTTTGGTAAGTTGTTAGGGCTAGATGGATATATTATGATGGCGTTTATACTAGGGCTACCGGCTAACGAAATTGTCTTTCCCATTTTATTAATGGGCTATTTATCGACTGGTGCGTTAACTGAGGTAGATAGTATGAGTGACTTACGCAATATTTTGGTAAACCATGGTTGGACCTGGTTAACCGCACTCAATATGATGTTGTTTTCATTACTTCATTATCCGTGCGGCACAACACTCATCAACATTTATAAAGAAACAAAAAGCATCAAATGGACTTTCGTCTCTTTTGCTATTCCTACCGTCATTGCCATTATTGTTCCGCTTGTCATAACCCAAACGGTTAAATACCTTGGTCTCATTTAGATTTGGAAATTGATGTATGTCAATACAATCTTTGGAGATAATGTAGAGGAATATTTTCTACAAAGGAGAGACATAATGTCGATAGAAATAGGCTCAAGGTTCCAAATTTCACAAGCGATTCAAGAATATCTTAATTCAGCTGAAACATTAACGGTCATTTCCAATAATGGCGTTACCATTCAATTTTCACTAGGAGATGCGAAAGGCCATGGCTCGATGCCAATTGAACACTTTCAATATTTACAGAAAAAATTGAATTTGAAGATCATACCGAATAAAAAATCGTTCATAGCTTCAAATGAAAATAGTTCGGAACAAATTAGTTAATGAGAAAGGGAAGACCCCTTTCTTTTTTTATGTCCAAAGATTTATTTTTCTGAAAAATCTATTATTTTTTCGAGCCTAAAATTATAATATATAAAGTAAGAACTATTTAACACTGTTTTTCCCTTCATTGGTTCACTACATAATTATGGAGAAATATCTTTTACAAGGGGATGTTAAAGATGCGTGAAGTTGTCATTGTAGAAGGGGTAAGAACGCCGGTTGGCAGAAGAAAAGGGGTATTAAGCAATGAGCGTCCGGATGAGTTGGCCGCAAAGGTACTAAAAGAATTAGTAAAGCGGTCCGGAATTTCAGCCGGGGATGTTGAGGACGTGATTTTGGGTTGTGTATCACAGGTGGAGGAACAGGGTCTAAATATCGCCAGAACTGCTGTGCTAATGGCGGACTTTCCGATTCATGTGCCGGCAACCACGATTGATCGACAATGTGGCTCTGGCCAGCAGGCGATTCACTTTGCTGCACAAGCTATATTGAGTGGAGATATGGACATTGTCATCGCCGGCGGAGTGGAGAGTATGACAAGGGTGCCATTAGGATCTACCCGTCAAAACTCTAACTGGAGTGAAACACTGACTTCCAAGTATGAAATGATTCATCAAGGGCTGTCAGCCGAACGTATAGCTGATTTCTGGGGCTTTAGCCGCGACCAATTGGATGAATTCTCGCTGGAAAGTCATCGGCGGGCTCTACATGCGCTGAAGGAAGGAAGATTTAACCCTGAAATCATGCCAGTTGAGGTAACGCTTGCGGATGGATCAAAGGTGACAGTTAACCAAGATGAAGGTCCAAGAAAGGACACCTCGCTTGAAAAATTGGGTACCTTGAAACCAGCCTTTACTCAGGACGGAAAAATTCACGCGGGCAATTCCAGCCAAATGAGTGACGGGGCAGCGGCCGTTCTATTAATGTCCAAAGAAAAAGCGGAAGAATTGGGCTTAAAGCCTCGGGCCAGAATCGTAGCCCGAACAGTCGTGGGTTCTGACCCAACCTTAATGCTGACAGGACCTATTGAAGCCACCAAGCAGGTATTAAAAAAAGCAGGACTCACGATTGAAGAGATGGATACGTATGAAGTCAATGAAGCTTTTGCACCTGTGCCCATGTGCTGGTTAAAGGAAATCGATGCAGATCCGGAAAAATTAAACCCGAACGGCGGAGCCATCGCACTGGGACACCCTTTAGGTGCAACAGGAGCCCGCATCATGATTTCTATGCTGAACGAATTAGAAAGAACCGGCGGTAGATATGGATTGCAAGCCATTTGTGAAGGCGGCGGAATGGCCAATGCCACGATTATTGAGAGAATCTAATCTTGCTATTTTTGCAGATAGAGTGGAGGATTATTTTTGTTTACAGAAATAGGAGTGAAACAAGTCACCATCCCATTACCATTTAGGCTTAATCATGTCAATTGCTTCCTGGCAGAAGGGGAACATGGCTGGACGATCATGGATACCGGTTTAAATAACGACGTATCCCAAGATATCTGGAAACCAATCATCGAACAGCATGAGGTGACTGATATCATTATTACCCATTACCATCCTGACCATTTCGGGTATGCGGGGAGACTCCAGCAATTAACCAATGCCAAAGTATGGATGACTGAGGTTGATGCACAAGCTGGTCTTACCTATTGGGAACCAGAATCAATGAAAAATGTCTATGAAAATTACAAAACATGCGGCCTGCCTGGTAGTTTGTCCCATGAATTAACCGATAACGAGGAAGGCTTTAACTTGAGAGTAAAGCCATATGCAAAGGTGGACCATTACCTCACTGAGGGCATGAAAATTGGAATAGGTAAATACGAATATGAGGTGATCTTCACACCGGGACATTCCGATGGATTAGTGACTTTTTATAACAAAGAAAAGAGTTTACTATTCTCAACTGATCATATTTTACCGAAAATCACCCCGAACATTTCCTATTGGTTCCGTGGCATCACGAATCCGTTACAGGCATTTTTTCAATCCTTGGAAAAAATTAAAGTACTGGATGTAGAGTACGTTATTCCCTCACATGGGAAGCCATTTCAAAATGCAACGAAACGAATCGAAGAAATCGTTAATCACCACCACGAGCGTTTGGAAAAAGTTATGGAATCTATAAAAAAACCGTCTACCATTTACGAGGTGAATGGCCAGCTGTTTAAGAATTTGAATATTCATGAGACCCGATTTGCAGTAGGGGAGACATTGGCTCATTTGGAATATCTTTATCAAGGTGGGGAGTGTAAGAAGAGTTTGGAGAACGGTACGTGGTATTATTTTTTCTAATAGAAAAGCTTCCCTACAGGAATTAATGTGTAGGGAAGCTGCAATTACTCGGCAGGGCTTTCACCCATATAATGTCCATCAAAAAATACTTCCATTACTTTGGTGCCATCTTGTTTGTAAAAAGGAAACGCAACCATCGTAACCTGTTTTGAAACGTTATAGAGAACTTCTGTTTTACTTACTCCTTTCCATTTGTATCCTTTTTCAAATAAGGAGTGTTTCAAATCTTTAAACTCATGGCCACTGATGATCCCTGAAACAATTTGGTTTTTTTCAGATCCAATTATAGGCTTAACAACACAACCACAATCATCAGCTGCCTTAACCGGCGTCCCTGACACTGCAAACAGCGAAAAGGCCACCAATGCTCCCATTAACACTGAAATTAATTTCTTCATCCAATTTCCTCCTTAAATCATATAGTCATATACTATTATTCTACCTCATTCGACAATTTCCTCTTATTTTATTGGAAAAATATTCGACAATTGCCATTTTTTATTACAAATTAGTGTCAGGAAGCCATAAAGAAGCCTTATAATAAATAGGAATCTAATAACGAAGAGTCATGGGGGAGTAACATGATTTTGGATCAAGCTGTTCTCACATTTTTGACCAAAACAGAACCGCTTTATATTCACTTGGCAGTCGCAAATTCAGAAGTCCGACCATTTTCCATTCGCGGATTTGGAGTAAAAGTGAGTGAATCTAAAGATCGATTAAGTGTTTTTATCCTAAAAGCACAAGCTGAGAAAATTCTAAACTATCTTTCAAATAATAGATCGGTAGCCACATTGTTTACAGATGGTTTTTCAAATGAATCCTATCAAATAAAAGGGGAGTTTGTTGAACTAAAACAGATTGATGAGTCAGAAAATGAAATCTTACACCTCTACCGAAATGGAAGCCTCAAGCTTTTTCCACCGATGTATTCGAAGTTTCCACTTTCGTCTGAAATTTGTGAAGTTGTTACATTTAACGTAAATGAAGTCTTTATTCAAACTCCAGGACCTTATGCAGGGAAAAAGTATCAAAAAGGGGGAAGCGATTTTGATTCCTGAAGATATGCAGCCGGCATTATTGGGGACCGTTCCTTCAACCTTAATAACCTGCGATGAAAATGGCGTTCCCAATATAACCAATATAGCGAGGGTTTGGTATGTTGACCAAAGTCATGTTGCTATTGCCAATCACATGTTAAATAAGAGCATTAAAAACCTACAAAATCATCCACTGGCATTTTTTCGTACTACGGACACTAATCGATTTATTACTTGGGAGATCGAGGCTGAATATGTGGGACCAATGACAAATGGCTCGATCTATCAGGAAATGAAAAAGCAGTATGAAGTACTCTCCATGATGTTTGAGTCAGATCTTCCCATCACATTTCGAAATGCGGAATTATTTCAGGTCACTTCAGTTCGGATTTGCGAAGAAGAAAACATCCATCTCTTAACTGACTCTGAAATTTATGATCCGATCCTGGAACTGTTCGAAAAGAAATTCAATTGGGATTCTTCCTCCGTTTGGATGTACAATTCATCATCCAAAAATCTAAAACTCGGTAGTATTCGTGGAGTGGATGGGGAATTGGCCACGAACATATTAAAACGTGTGGCAGAATGGACGATCCAACAGAACAACCCTATTCGAATTTATAATATGAAGTCACAATACCAATATGCGGCCACCACTTTTTTACATCAACAGAATGAGCAGGAGAATTTTTCACAAAAGGATTATACAAATGTGAAGCATCATTACGTATCCATTCCTATCTACAAACAAAATGACGACATTATTGGGGTCATATGCAGTCAAAGCAATGATTTTCATAAATTTAGTCCATTTTCAGAGGAATTATTGATGGCGGCTTCAAGATATTTATCTCAGTTAGTCGAAAACATTCCTTTATTAAGAGATTCTAGCGAACGACAGAAATCCATTGAAATGGTACTAGGACGAATTCTCCTAGAACAATCAAAGCGCAAAGGAGAGGTGAAGTCAGTCCTAAGTCCGCGTGAATTGCAAGTAGCTATCCAAGTTGCTAAAGGGTTCACGAATGAGGAAATTGCAAAAGCCCTTTTTTTAAGTAAACGAACTGTAACAACGCATCTTGAGCGGATTTTCCAAAAATTAGAGATATCCTCACGAACCGCACTGGCCAGTCACGTTTTGGAAAATGGTTTAACCGACCCAAAGAACTAAAAATACGTATATCAACCGATATTTTTCCACCCTTACACCATTTATCATAAGTTTATAACTTATGAAGGTGGTGTTTTTTTATGGAATGGCTTGTATTGTTACATGTCGTCTCTGCTGTGGTGGGCCTGGGTCCCGCATATGCCTTTCCGTTAATACTCAAGAAAGAACAGTCTTTAGTCGAGGTAAAAAGACTGACAGATTTAGTAAACCGGTTGGAAATCCTGCCCAAAATCTTTGGGATGTTAACCCTAATAACAGGTGTTTTACTTGTCTGGTTTGGAGATTATGGGACCTTTTTAACCTTATGGATTGCAGGTGCCCTTATTCTCTTTCTATTAGCAGAGGTCGTTATTATTGGTTTATTAACACCTGCAGCTAAAAAATTATCCAATATGGTAGCACAATTAATGGATCAGGGTAAAACAGAATCTGATCCCATAACTATAGGGTTATTGACCAAGGTACGGAATTTCCATATAACTTCTTGCGTAATGGTCTTGGTCATCATTGCATTGATGGTATTAAAACCTGTTTAGGAGGAGATTGCATGGATCAATGGACTAAGCAATATTTATCGATATTGGAAATAGAGGAAGCAAAGCCGGATTATCCATATTTACAGCGTTTGACTGAAGCTCACTTACATCGGATCCCATTTGAGCTTTGCAGTAAATTTCATTATTTTTCCAACAGAGAATCAGAAAATTTAATCCCCAGTAAAAATGAATTTATGAATCATTTATTAGAGTTTGGGTGGGGAGGCAATTGTTATATATTAAATATTCACTTTGGGCAATTACTTCAATCACTTGGGTTTGATGTAAAAATTGTTAGAGCAAGAGGGGGTAATAATCATTTAGGATTAATGGTCTCCATAGGTGGGAAATCCTATTATACGGACGTTGGGTATATGGCTCCGTTATTTGAACCACTGTATTTGGAAAATGAGCCTTATTTGGTGCAATGCGGTGAAGAAATTATGATTAAACGAATGGATGTGAATCGATTTCTTATTGATCGGAAGCAAGGCGGACAAAGCTTTGTAACCAAAACAATTGAATGGGAACCAGTTGAACTTGATAGCTTTCAAGAGGATATTATCCATTCGCATCGAGACGAGGATGAAAATCCATTTATGAGGCGATTCGTGGCAACCATCTTTAAAGAACGTGCAGCCTATTCTGTTGTGAACAATCGTTTATGGATCAAATCAAATCATCACATCCAAGTGAACGAGTTTCATGATAAAAAAGAATGGATGAAGATGATAAATTCCCATTACGGCTTACGAGAAAGAGAATTGGAAGAGTCATTACAATTTTTAGAGAACAGAAATGTACACATTTTTTCCTGATATGAACGTATAACGAAAAGCTGTCCCTGGTGAGACAGCTTTTGTTGCATTTATTTCACTGAATAATATTTCACTGGAGCCTTTTGTGCATCAGATAACGTTTTATAAATGGCGCCTGTCAGGCTTTTCGGACCTTTGGTATCGTGGCCGGCCTCCCATAGCATCATGCCGCCAAAACCGTGGTCCATTGCCAGTTTCGTTTTTTTCACCATCATGGCATCCCCATTATAGTAGTAAGTGGTACCATTAAGATTTACCGAATCCTTATCTGCATTGGCAGGATTTGCCTTCACAATTGTATCAAATGAAACCTGCTTGATATTTGGGTTCACAGGTTGGGCATAAAATGGAACGCCCAAAACTAACTTTTCCTTAGAGATTCCATTCTCATCAAAATAACGGCTCCAATAGTAGACAATTTTCTCCGTATACGGATAAGGCGACAAGTTTTCCGCATGGTACCCGTCATCCCATTGACCATCATAGGCCATAATGTTTACATGGTCTACATGTTGAAACATAGAGGAATCATAGTTAACAAAATTCGTTTCAGTCAAGGTGACCGCGTGAATTTTTGCATAAACAGCCACTGAAAGTTCTTTCTGCTTCGGATGCAGTTTGTCGCCAAGTTCTTTCACAAAAGCCGCCAAATACTCTGAATCTCCTGTTGAATGTGGATGTTCAAAATCAATATCCACTCCATCTAAATGCTCCCGGTCCACAAAACGGACAAGCTCATTCACGAGTCTTGTGCGTGTGTCTGGTTTAGAAATCGCCGCCTTAAAATAAGGATACGATTCGCCACCTTTGATATGATACCAGCCTCCAACTCCTAAAATGACTTTCGTATGATGTTTTTTGGCAGTAGCCGCAATCGTCCGCAGATTCTTCAAAGCAGAGTCACCATTTAATAAAATGCCACCATCCGTTGTAGGATGGGCGAATGAGAAGATGACATGAGTTAACTTATCATAATCCACCACATTAGGGTCTCGAAAATCCTGAACGTATCCGATCAGCACCTTAGATTGACTCGGATTAACCTTTGGCATATCTTTATTATTCGGTTTCACGGCAGACTTTTGCAGTGGATCGGAATTTATAATTTTATGAGCGTCTTTCGTATGGTTCGTATAAAAAATCCCGGTAAACATTCCTCCAAGAAAGATAAGGACAATGATCATCCCGAGGAGGAGTGTGCGTTTATTCATGGTGTGGTTCCTCCTAATCTGTATGTCTATAAAAATTGTATCAGAAAAGGACTTCTCACAGAGTTGGTAATTCCCACCTTATTCCCAGTTATAATGTACTATTCCTTATAACCTTTTTTGGGTAATTTTTAAAGTTTTGACCTAATTATGCCATAATAATGTTAAAATATAGCTTAATCATCATTATTTCCATGAAATGGGAGGAACGTAAGATTGAACACAAAATTTACAAAACCAAAGGGATTTGGCGAAATCCTTGATCACACTTTTAGTTTAACTAAGGACCATTTTAAGAACTTTTTTATCATCTTTCTTATCTTTATGGCACCGATATTTTTGATTGAAGCAATCATTCAATTAGCTTCGGGTACAAGTTTTTTTAGAGAGACAGGGCAGGGAAGTAACTGGTTCGAGCAAATGCTATCCAGTTTTGAACAATCAGGCACTTTTGATTCTAGCAGCTTAACCTCTGACTTGGCCTTAATTTTGACTGGTTTAGTAAGCTTCTTTTTGTACCCTGTTGCTGAAGGGGCCATTCTCTTTGCATTGAATCATATACGCAAAGATGAGCAATATACGGTTGGGCAAGTAATTAAACAAGCATTTGGAAGATATTGGCCGATGCTAGGGAGCAGTATTCTTTTCGGTTTGATTGCCTTTGGAATTGCTATTATCCCATTGATTCTTGTAGGGGTTGCCGGCGGAGTAACAGCAGCCTTTATTCACCCAGTTGTCGGTGTCCTTATTGGAATTCTCTTCTTTTTGGGAGCAGCTTTGGGAATCGGACTTCTTTTAACACGTTGGAGCTTTTATTTCGGGTCGGTTGTCCTCGATCAGATTTCACCGGGATTATCCAGAAGCTGGCGTCTTTCCAAAAAACAAACTTGGAAGCTATTTGGCCTATATATTGTCTTCTATATGATTATTTCAGCCGTCAGTTTTGCTGTTGAAATGTCATTCGGACTTTTACTAGGAGGCAGTGTACTTTTATCGATTATCAGAAATATCATCACTTTATTTACAACGATGTTTTTCTCTGTGGGCTACGGAGTCATGTATTTGGATCTAAAACTAAGACACGATGCAGATGATTTAAAGGAATTGATTGATGATTATAACACGCCTATACACTCTTAAAACAGGTGATCGCCATGCTTGATGCCCATAAGGCAAAAGACGATTTGAAACAAATCTTAAGTGAAAAAGAATATCGGATCTATTACAACCAATCTAAGGGGTTCATCGAAACTTGGTGGGAAAAAGCAAAAGAATGGATTGCCAAACAGTTGGAAAAGATCCTTCCTTCCATCGATTCGGCAAACGGAGCTGCAGGGCCTGTCCTTATAGGCGTTATCGTAGTCACCATCATTTTGTTAGTCATTATTTCCTTATTTCTGGTAAGAAATATGAAGCGCAACCGGATCCTGAAAGGGCAAAAGCCACTTCAGTCGATGAAGGAAATCAATTGGTCCTATTCTATGCACCGTCAGGAGGCCGGGACGTTAGAAGCTCAAGGTAGATATGAACAAGCTACACGGCATTTATTTTTAGCCTTATTGCTTTACTTTCATGAGAAGGAATGGCTGGAAGCACGAATTTGGAAAACCAATTGGGACTATTACGATGAACTTCGCAAAATCAATAAACATTGCGCAGATCAGTTTTACGATCTTGCCGCTTTTTTTGATGAAGTGACCTATGGGGAACGCACCATTACAAGGGAAGAGTTTGATCAATTCCGCACCAGAACATTCGAATGGTTGGAACAAGGTCCTACTCACCAAGAGGGGAGGCTGGAGAATCGTACATGAAGTTGAAATTGAACAAACAAACTTGGATATGGCCAACAGTGCTATTTACCTTTTTCGTGTTATTCAGTTATTTTTCTTTTTCCCCTCAGCCAAAGGTTTTCCCGGAATTTGTTTCTGATTCTCCTGCTCCTAATGGAGTAAAAGGATTTTATACATATGTAAAAAAGAATTCGACTGTGAAAAGATGGGATTATACTCCTGGGCTGTTACCTAAACAATCAAGAAATAACTTATTAATGATGATTGGTCCGTCCTTTACTCCTGAAAAAGAAGAAATGGATGCGTACCTCCAATTTATGAGAGCGGGTAATACGATCCTGCTTTTGGATCGAAATCCTAAAGGAATGTTTGAACTTGATACCGTTACAAAAAAATCTGATGAGAAACCAGTGAAACTGCGGGACCAACATGGACATACATTTAAGGTAGCGATCTCTTCCCAAGTTCGCCTTCGACCGCAAAAAGGAGATATTGTTTTATTAAAAGATAAGGAAGGACCAGTTGCGATAAAAAGAAAGGTAGGACAAGGACAACTCGTCATGGTGCTTGCACCGGAGTGGGTGACAAATGATCAAATACTGGAGCAGGATCATTTGTCTCTTATTTTGCAATTAATGAACGAAAGTAAGGCAAACAGCATTTTATTTGATGAATACCTTCACGGCTCAGAAAATGCGGCTACCTTTTTAACGGTCTACCCTAAATGGCTGATCCTATTGATTTTTCAAGGAATGATAGTGACCTTATTGTGGCTTTGGTACAAAGGAAAACGGTTTGGTCCCATTTTGGTTGCGAGAGAAGAAACCGTTCGCTTTAGTGATGAAGGAATCCAAGCACTATCGGCATGGTACCTTAGAGGCAGGCGCTTCCATGATGCCTTACTCATTCAGGCGGATTATGTGAAACTGTTACTCCAAGAAAAATGGGGTATTCCTTATACAAGAGAATGGCAGGACCTGGGGAATCTATTGGAACGGAAGTGGCAGAACATGCCTTCAAAAGAGGTGCACACGTATCTAAATGATTTGACCAGCATGTTAAAAAAGGAAAAAATCTCAAAACAGGAATTCCTGCTATGGTCAAGGAACCTGGATCAATTACGAAAAGAGGTGGAGGAAGGATGAGGGAGGAACTAACATCCTTTTTAGAACAATATGAACAACGAATTTTAGGGCAGCAGTTAAATCTCAGACTGCTCCTTTCAGCTATTCTAACCGGGGGACACGTCTTATTGGAAGGTGTGCCTGGAACGGGAAAAACGCAAATGGTGCGAACATTAGCTGGCTTACTCGGTGGGGATTTTAACCGTATTCAGTTTACTCCGGATTTATTGCCAAGTGATATCACTGGGAGCACAATTTACAATATGAAAGAAAGCCAATTTCAAACGATAAAAGGCCCGATTTTCACCAATATTCTGTTAGCAGACGAAATCAACCGGACTCCAGCCAAAACACAAGCAGCCTTACTTGAAGCCATGGAAGAAAAGCAGGTGACCATTCAGGGAGAAACGTATTTACTTCCAGAAGTATTTTTTGTGGTGGCTACGCAAAACCCGATTGAATTTGAGGGAACTTATCCACTTCCAGAGGCTCAGCAGGACCGGTTTTTATTTAAATTAAGCATTGATTTTCCTTCATTTGAAGAAGAAAAGGACGTATTAAAACAGGTGATTGAAAATCGGGCCAATGAATCAAAAATTTATTCAATACTCGATTTGGAAGCTTTTGTGATGATAAGAAAAGAGATTGAGAGTGTCACACTGGGAGATAGTGTGTTAGATTACATTTTGAAAATTGTTAGAAGAACTCGGGATTCGGAAACAATTCGCCATGGAGCCAGTACCAGAGCGGGAATTTCAATCGGGAAAGCCGCACAAGCCTGGGCATTTTTGGCGGGGCGCAATTATGTGACTCCTGATGATATCAAAATGGTTGCCAAACCAGCTTTACGACATCGGATTCAAGTGTCTCCGCACATAGAATTGGAGGGAGTAACCGTTGACCAAATCATCGAAGAGATTGTGGGGTCGGTTCCTGTTCCAAGATAGAGGGATTGTCCCAAGCAAACGGTTGTTACTGATTTTTGTTCTTCTTACTATTGCGTTATTAGCTGGGACAAGATGGGGCCTTTCATGGTCCTATATCATCGCAGTGGATGTTGTTGTATTTCTTATAAGTCTATTCGATTTACTGTTATCTCCAAGGAAAAAACAGCTATTTTTCAAACGTTCCCTTCCGGCAGAAATGGAAAGAGGACTTCCATATTCCGTTCAACTTGAATTACACAATGGTTCAGATTTACCGCTTCACTTTTGCCTTTATGATGGGATTCCTCAATCCTTTTCCAGACCATTTCCGTTAACTGGTTTTATGGAAAAGGAATCAGCAAGGGAAATATCCTTTAAGACCTCAGCTTCTGAGAGAGGACAATATAAGATCGAAACCTTATATATACGATACAGAAGTTTCATAGGTCTGTGGGAAAAACAAACCGCTGAGCCATTACCAGATACCGTAAAAGTCATACCGGATTTAACAGAGACAAAGCAGTATCTGGAAAACGCCCAGCAATTTTTATTATATGAAGGCGTAAAGATCAGAAGAAATCAAAGGGGAGTAGGCGATTTTGCCAAAGTAAGAAACTATGTTGTCGGTGATGATCCGCGGAAAATCAACTGGCGGCAAACGGCTAAACTCCAAGAAGTCATGACCAATGAATATGAACCGGAACATGGGAAATATATGACCATTCTGATTGATTGTGGCAGGATGATGGGAGCCGAGCTGAAAAAGGGAAATCGACTAGAAAAAGTGCTCGAGGCGTCCATCACTGTGGCTGCTGCAGCGTTGCAAAAAGGAGATTATGTGGCGGTTCTTGCTTTTTCAAAAGAAATAAAAGTGTATGTGCCACCGGCTAAAGGGATGGCGCACCTACAAACCATTCTACAGGCCATATACAACGTCCAGGTGGATGCTGCCGAATCAAATTACGCTGCCGTCTTGCAATATTTGGAAATGGTGCAGAAGAAACGAAGTCTTTTATTGTTATTCAGTGACGTACGTACGTTTCTTCATGAAGAGGCAACGTTAAGCTATTTAAAACGTCTAAGGCAGAAGCATATGTTCTTAATGATAGGCATTGAGGACTTGACGTTAACATCGCGTACGAAGGCGGAGCCGGGGGATGTTCAGAAAGCGATGGTCAAAAGTATCGCACAGCAGCAGGTGCTCATTAAAAAGCGGCAAAAAGTGAAGTGGGAAAAACAAGGCCTCCAAATGATCGAGGCCCGTGAAGAACAGTTGGCGGTTGCCGCTGTTTCATCGTATATCCAAATTATGAATCAAAATCTTTTGTAAGTGCCATCTTAGATAGTTTCAGTTTCCCAATGAAAATATAGAGAATTAAGCCAATAACCGTCAGCAAGGCAACCACATACTTGGCTTCCAAAGAAATCTTAGCTGGTGTGATAAACCCTTCAATGATTCCGGCAATGACGAATAAAGGGATCGTTCCCAAAAGCAACTGAACAGAACGCAAGGCATAAAACTTTAATTGATAGCCCCGTGAAAATGGTCCAGGAACCAAGAGCTTATAGCCCATTAGTAAACCAGCGCCGCCTGCAATAAAAATGGCTGTAAGCTCGATCATTCCATGAGGAACGATATAGGCCCAAAAATCATAAGACTTTCCGTGATGCCAAAACAGGGCGGCTAGTGCACCAATTAATATACCATTGGTTATCAGCAAATAGACGGTTAAAAATCCAAATGTAATGCCACCTGCAAAGGCCAGAATGGCCACCTGAATGTTATTTGTCATAATACTTGCAGACATATAGGATGAATCGATATTGGCATTTCCTTGGCCCAAATGTTCAGGGTCTACCCCCTTGGCGATTTCAGGAGGAACAATGGAATAGATATGTAATGGGTCGTTTAAGACGGATAGAAAACTGGCAAGAGCTCCTATGAAAAATAAGACAAAAGCCACTAAGACAAACTTCCATTGCTCCCATAACAAGCCAATAAACTTGGTACTAAAAAATTGCCGAATTTGTTTAAAGCTGGATACTTGGTCTTTATACAATAGATTGTGGGATTTCGAGACCAATCCATTCAAATACTGTGTCACATCATCGTTTGGAAAATAAGTTTGACTGTAAGAAAGATTCTGGGCTGTCTTTTGATAGAGTCGGTGAAATTGCGTGATGGAATCACCCGTAATGGCTGTTCTTCTATTACTTAAGGTACCCACTAATTGTTCAAGTTGACGCCAATCTTCTCGATACTTTTTAATAAATTGCTTCACATCCATGAAAACACCTGCCTAGAAGAGGTTTTGATTCTACCTTATTATAGTAATTTTGTTGAAAAATAGAAACAGCAAATGTTAAAATCAACCAAGAGATAGGGGGATCCAAATGAATCAAGAGCAAATGGAAATTAAGACACCGGAATATGTCTCAATACAATTTCAGCTGGCCGGTTTAGGGAGCAGGGCTGCAGCCTTCATCATTGATCAATTAATCCTTACCGCCACTAACGTATTGATCATCCTTACTACCTTCTTAGTAATGAAGGCTACGTCAGACTTTTCCTTTTTTTTCGAGGATAATGTTTTTCCTATCGCCATCATGGTCATTGTTTTATTTATTATTAATTGGGGTTATTTTTTTGTCTTTGAATTTTTTTCGGGGGGAAAAACGATTGGCAAGCGTGCTTTGGGGATTAGAGTCATTCAAGAAAATGGCCATAGCATCACCTTGCTATCAAGTTTTATCCGCAATCTTCTCCGAATCATAGATTCATTGCCGGCAGGTTATCTACTCGGAATTATGATGATTTTCTTGCATAGAAAACATAAGCGGTTGGGGGATTTGGTCGCAGGAACCATTGTTATCCACGAGCGAAAGGCAAAGTCTAAAAAGAAACAAACATCTATTGAAAAAGAAATTCAGAACCGCGAACTTTCAAAAGACAAGTTAATCCTTGATGACTGGACATACCGTTCGTATACCGCAAAGGATTGGAAACTATTACATACCTATGCAAACCGCTTTACCCAATTGCCATTAGATGAAAAAAAGCAGTTAACTCAGCAAATCTCAAAGCTTCTATTACCAAAAATGGGGCTGGAAGTATCAGAAAAAACAGAAGAAGAGTTAGAGAATGCACTTCTCGTTCTTTATTTACATTTAAGGGAAGAGTGGGAATTTGAATTGTAATGCCTGAAACTTGAGTTCAGGCGTTTTTTTATACCGGAAAATATTAGTAGAATTATTGAACAATTTGAAATAGGAAAGGGGTTTGCCTTAATAGTAGCGAAGATTTACTTAAACCAATGAAGGGTGGGTTCATGATGACCTTGATTGATATCGATTCCATACAGGCCACACACAAGATACCTACATCTAAGCTTCAGGCCAAATTTGACCCTCGACAATTTCCTTTTGAAACAACCGATGATCTTGATATTCTCCCGACAGAGATGATTGGTCAACAGCGTGCTGTCAAGGCGATGGAATTTGGCTTGTCGGTCGAGCAGTCCGATTATAATCTGTTTGTCGTCGGTCCAAGTGGTACTGGACGAATGACTTATACTCTGAACAGTGTGGTAAAAATGGCCGAAAATAGGGACGTTCCCGAGGATTGGTGCTACGTATATAACTTTGAAAATCCAAATCGTCCTTTGGTTATTTCATTGCCGGCTGGACAAGGTCGCCAATTTCAGAGATTCATGGAAACCTTATTAATAGCCATTGAAAGGGAACTTAGAGCAGCATTTTCAAGCGAGCTATTTGAAAAAAAGAAGCAAACGATATTAAACACGTTTAGGGAAAAAGTTGATCAGTATTGGAAACAGACAGAACAATTTGCTACCGAAAATCAGTATTTGCTTGAGCGTACATCAAACGGTATCAATACGTATCCCATTTTTGATGGAAAGCCTATGGAACGTAGCGAATTTGATCAACTGCCAGAGGACCAAAAGGAAACCTACAGGAAGAATGAAAAACTTGTAGGTGAAAGAATCCGGGAAACCTTTTATCAAATGCGAAAAATGGATGAGCAATTAACGAAGAGCATCGATCTTTTTATGAAACAAACGGCAACAGAGGCAATCGAACGCCTTTTCCAACCATTTAAGGAAGTCTATAAAGATTATCCAAAGGTTATTTCTTATATAGAAGCTTATTTTCATGATGTCGTGATGCATTTTTCCTTATTTTTAGCTGACCACGAAGAGGAAAGTAATATTATGAATGCGTTGGCGGGTTCCAAAGAACAGCAGTTGCATCGCTATACGGTAAACCTGTTTGTCGATCACAAAAACTTAAATGGCGCCCCTGTTATTTATGAAACGAACCCAACCTTTCATAATCTTTTTGGAAAAGTAGAATATCATGGCTCACTCGGCAGTTGGATGACCGATTTTACCTATATCAAACCTGGTGCCCTTCATATGGCGAATGGTGGATATTTAGTTCTTCAAGCAGCCGAATTATTGCAGGAGCCATTGGTTTGGACGCAGTTAAAACGTTCACTCCAAATCGGCCGTGTTCAAATCGAGAATTTATATGAGGAAAGGGGTGTTTTCCCATCAAGCGGTCTAAAGCCGGAGCCCATCCCGTTAAATATAAAGGTCATTATCATAGGATCCTATTATCTTTATGATCTACTATCCGCCTATGACGAAGATTTTCATAAGCTTTTTAAGGTAAAAGTAGAATATGACACGAGCATGGAGAGGGACATGGATAACAGCATGAAGATGGCCTATTTTATCAAAAAATACGCCACTGAGGAGGGGCTTCTCCCGTTTCATCAACGTGCCGTAGCAAAAGTGATTGAATACAGTTCCCGTTTGGTAGAAGACCAATCAAAGCTTTCCACTCGTTTTCAGGAAATTACAAAGGTTCTGGTGGAATCCAGCTATTGGGCGAAAAAAGAGGGCGCTGCAGTGGTTGATGGCAATCATATAACAAATGCGATTTCAGAAAAAATACAGCGCTCGAACCTTGTAATGGAACGATATCGAGAAATGATCGCCAAAGGGGTCATTATGGTTGAAACCGATGGGTATCGAATCGGACAAATAAATGGCCTTGCCGTAATTGGAGCTCGGGACGCTAGCTTTGGTATACCGACGAAAATAACGGCTCAAACGTATGTAGGGAAAAGCGGAATCATCAATATTGAAAGGGAAGCATCCATGAGTGGACAAATTCACAATAAAGGATTAATGATTTTAACCGGCTTCTTATCCGGCCAATTTGCCAAAAATCATCCCATTCCGTTATCTGCTAGTATTACCTTTGAACAAACCTATTCCCCAATTGATGGTGACAGTGCCTCAAGCACCGAGTTGTACGTATTACTCTCGTCGCTGGCAGAAGTACCGATTTATCAAGGAATTGCCGTTACAGGCTCTGTAAATCAATGGGGAGAGATCCAACCAATAGGCGGTGTAAATGAAAAAATTGAGGGATTTTTTCAAATCTGCAAACTGCAAGGTCTAACAGGGAAGCAAGGGGTGATCATTCCAAAGCAGAATGTGATGAATTTGTCGTTAGACGATGAAGTGATAACTGCGGTTGAAGGTGGTCAATTTCATATTTGGGAAATAGACCATATATCAGAAGGCATAGAGATTTTAACCGGCGTTAAAGCAGGAAATGTACGTGATGTGCAAGGACAATTTCCTGCTGATACCATTTTCGGAAAAGTAGCGAAGCGATTTGCTGAAATGTTTGAGCGGCTAAAGGAGATAAATAAGTAACGATGATCAAACCCATATGGCTTTTGCTATATGGGTTTTGCTCTTCATGAACATAGTACCGGCCACCAACTTGCTAAATCAGGGATCAGCCAGTACCTTAACTGTGAATTGTCCTTCATCCCTATAATGAAAGCCAACATGCGTGTACCTTATCCGTGAAATGTCTTTCATCCCCTTGATGAAAGCCAACATGCATGTATCCCAACCGCGAATTGTCATTCATCTCATTGATGAAAGACAAGATTAATGTACCCCAACCAGGATTTGTCCTTCATCCCCTTGATGAAAGATAACCTTCGTGCACGCCAACCGGGATTTGTCCTTCATCCCTTTAATAAAAGACAACATCCATAGACAAGAAAGCAGTTTTTACTGTATCGGTCGTAATGACCCATTTTCACCGTAAATAAAAAACCCGGTAATAAGTACCGGGCCATATTATTGATATGGAAATTGTGAAGAATAGTTGTTAAATTGCTGATAGGCTTGATCAATTTTTTGTTGATCTTCGGCCTCCAGTTTATACCATCCGTTTTGAAACATTAATTTGTAAATATTTCTGCTGGTTTGGTGAGTTTCAGTGAGCATTTGTAACAAATCGGAATGAAGTTTGTCGTGACTTGCCTCACGTATCGCAATATTTAAGCTGTCTGTAATATACTTGCTCGTACTGAGGCCATCATTGAGAAAGTCACGGTCATTCATTTCAGGGCCTTTCACCTTAGGCAATTGCCCAGTTTGCGGATTGGCAATTTGATTCGAATTCTGGGATTGCTGATTTTGTTGATTTTCCATTCTTTTTCCCTCCATTCAAAAATTAGTGCATCTGTTGATTTTGTAAGCTTGACATAACCGCATTGTTATCTACCTGGAGGTGAGAAAGCAAACGATTATAATGATCCTGGTGCATTCTTCCAGCCTCATCTAGGGCCTGCTTAATATCCTGATTTTGAACATGCTGAGCCAGAAAATGAAATTTTTTAAACGCAAGAAGTTCCCAAGACATTGCATCTTTTAAATACTGCAAGTCTTTTGTTGTAATCGCTTGTGGCGGATTCGGGATTGGCGGTTGATTTTGCATCATAATAAAACTCCCTTCAAAAAACTAATATCAAGTTTAGAATGAGCCAAATGAATTCCTCTTATGTAAAACCCCCGCAGAAATTAAAATCCGCGGGGAATCTATTATGATTTGACAATGACAGAATCTGTATTTACTTTTTGCGCCGGAGCATTTATTTTTCCAAATGCCATTAAGGCTCCAATCCAAACAAAAATGAGATGAATATAGGCAAATGAAATCTCCAGCAAGTGAATATGAACGGGAACTACCATGCCCACAATTTGAATGACCATTACTATAAAAATAAAGATAGCTGGTGCCTTTGGCAACACCTTAGCACGCAAAGTAGCGATCCCCAAAAGTATGAGGCCAAGGAAGATTCCCGGAATAAGCGGGATAAAGACAGCTAGCTGCAATGGGTATTGATCAATGGCCATATTATTGAATAAATCACCGACATGTTTCAAATCTGCGGCAGTGTGGACGAAATCAAAAATGATTGGATAGGCCATAATCTGAACCGGACCATGGAAAATCTCCAGCATTAAACCAATAAACAGTAGTGGGAAAGACACCCAGCCCCACCATTTTAATCCCGAAGCTTGACGAAGATAAACAGCCGGTAAGCCCATCAAGATAAACATGGAAGCGTAAGCTAAGAGAACATGGATATTTACTGCGCCTTTTAAAAACTCAGGAATGTCTTTGACGGATGCAGGCATATCTTCAAGATGGATTAACTGACCGGTAAAACCCATTAATCCTCCTAACAGCAACAAAAATCCGCTAAATTTTAAATACCCCTTTGGTATGGTTAACATTTTTATTCCCCCTGTAATTTGTTTGATTCTACACTTGAATCTTACCACCCCAAACCTTCCCGAGTGTTAGAGGCACCGTTTCCCAAAGGGCAGGAACTTACATGGGAATAAAATTAAACATTTACAGAACAATCTGATTATTGGTACAATTTTCCTATCATGGATTAACAGGGGAGATACAATGGAGTTTTTGCCCGAAAAAAAGTTACCTCTTTTACGAGTCACCGTGCTGGTCATGGCCCTACTTACGGCCATATTGTTTATATACAGCATTCCTCAATATTACCAATATATAAAATCCAATTGTATTGCCCAATCTTGTACCGGTTTTTATAACCCTGCTCCCGGAACCAACTGGCTTCAAAACCACGGAATCAGTCCGGCAGAATATTCGTTTGCCTATGTCAGTATATATGCCGTATTTGGTCTTGTTTATATAACGGCAGGAACAGTCCTATTATGGAAGAAATCATCTGGACTCATTGGTTTATTAGGAAGTTTTATGCTCATCTCACTTGGCGGAACATTCACACCGATCATGTCAGGCATTAAGCTGATTCACCCGCTGCTAACATACTTGGTTCAAGTCATCGAAGCAGGAGGGATGACAGCTTTTATTCTTTTCTTTTTTCTATTTCCAAATGGAAAATTTGCTCCTAGGTGGTCGGCCTATTTATGCATGACCATCATCATCCTTCGGGTTCCCGGCATGCTATTCCCTAGCACGATCATTGATTTACAGCACGGGCCGAAGCTGTTCTTTGGGATTTGGTTTTTTATTTGGATTGGCAGTTTAATTTCTGTTCAAATTTTTCGCTATAAGACTGTTTTAACGCCCTTAGAAAAGCAGCAAGCAAAATGGGTTGTCTATGGTGTGGTTATGGCACTAATGGGTCTAATGAGCGTTTCCATTTTATTTATTTTTCAAGAAAAAGCGATATCAGCCCAGCCATACCAGCTTTATGCTGTAGAAATAGGGGTCCATGCTTTCATGATGTTGATCCCTTTGGCGATATTGATTGCCATGTTAAAGCACCGCCTTTGGGACATCGATATCATTGTGAATCGTACGTTAGTATACGGGATTTTAACAGCTTGTACTGTTTTATTTTATGTGACTGCTGTCTGGTATACGGGGTTACTTTTTGATACAAAAAATCATGTGGTGATTTCCTTTATTGCCACAGGAATTGTAGCTGTTTTGTTCTCTCCGATTAAACAGCACATTCAACGCTTTATCAACCGCCGTATGTATGGTGAAAATGACGATCCCTATTCCGTCCTGAACCGACTGTCGAAAGAGCTGGAGAATCCTCTAGATCCGGAGGCAGTTTTGAAACTTGTGATCCGTACCATTAAAGACTCCCTTCGGCTTCCTTATGCCTCATTAAGTTTGCATCAAAATGGCGGGGAAGTCTTGGCAGCGGAAGATGGGGAATTCTTTGACGAATGCTTTTCCTTTAGTTTGTATTACCGTGGTGAAGAGATTGGTGCCTTAAAGCTTTCTCCACGATCGCCTGGAGAACGTTTTACCGTTTCCGATCATAAATTTTTAGACATGTTGATCCGACAAGCAAGTGCGGTCGTTCAAAGTGCAAAGGCTTCGATTGATTTAAAAATGCTAGCAGCTGATTTACAGGAATCTAGGGAACAGCTGGTTATAGCAAGGGAAGAGGAGCGAAGAGAGCTTAGGAGCAATCTGCATGACGGCCTAGCTCCGAGATTGGCAGCACTGGCTTTAACAGCTGCGGCCGCAGAAGATCTAGTTGAAAAAAATCCAACCGCCACCAAAGAGATTCTGAGTGATTTGCAATCAACCATCCGCCAAACCGTATCGGAAATAAGGGGAATCGTTTATGATTTACGACCACCGACATTAGATGAAATGGGGTTAATCGGGGCGATCGACGAGCGTATAAAGGAATTATCGTTGGTGAGCCAAAGACAAGACCAAGGTCCAGGAATCCAGTTTTCCTTAAACGCCCCGGAAAAATTACCTGTTTTACCTGCTGCAGTTGAAGTAGCTGCGTTTCGAATTTTGACCGAGGCTTTGGTAAACGTCGTTCGTCACTCCAAGGCTACTGCCTGTTCTATTAGGATTTTATTTAATGAAAACCAAGAACATGGTTTGCATATGCTGATTGAAGATAATGGTGTGGGGTTGTCTCCGAGAAAAAACAGAGAAAAGGGGGGCATTGGCATGGAATCGATGAATCAAAGAGCAAATGAATTAGGCGGAAAATTCTTGGTAGCACACTCTGAAAAAGGGGGAACAAAAATAACTGTTTTTCTACCAGTTAATTCTTAAGGGTATGGGGGAGCTAGGTTGAAAAAATTGAAGATATTAATTGCCGATGATCATCCTTTATTTCGGCATGGTGTAAAAACACTTTTTCTAACAACTGAGGAACTTGAAGTAATTGGCGAGGCAACATCAGGAGAAGAAGCCATCCAACTGGCACAAACACTGGAACCTGATGTGATTTTAATGGATCTTCGAATGCCTGGCTGTAATGGAATTGAAGCAACACGGGAAATTATCAAAAATAATCCTGCCACACAAATTTTAATGTTAACGATGTTTCAGGATGATCATTCCGTGTTTGCAGCCATGCGTGCTGGGGCAAAGGGGTATGTTTTAAAGGATACTGAAAAGGATGAACTGTTAAATGCGATCAAAACAGTCGGAAATGGTGGGGCCATTTTCAGTCCGGGGATTGCGTCTAGAATGATTGACTATTTTTCCATGGCTCGTCCGGCAGCACCAAAAGAAGCTTTCCCGGAACTTTCAGAACGAGAACGGGAAGTATTGTATTTGATGGCTGACGGTTCCACCAATGCAGCAATAGCCGCAAAATTGACTATCAGCGGGAAGACCGTTTCGAATTATGTCACCAATATTCTAAATAAACTTCAAGTCGCGGATCGAGAAGAGGCCATTTACTTGGCAAGAGAATCGCGACTGGGAAATTCAGAGGAAATATAACAAAAGGCAGCCGGAATCAAGGCCTTACTTTCTTTCAATCCAAGTTTCGAGTGCTGGATGAAATTCTTTATGATAATGTTGGTTTGGGCATGATTTTATGACAACACCTTTTAAGGCATCAGAATCCTGGGTTTCAAGAACTTCATTACATTTTGGACACTGTTCCTGAAATAGCTTTTTTAAAAAATTCATCAACTGCCACCATCCCGTTAATTCCTATCGTTATACTATGAATTATACAATATATTCATAAAATTACAATATCCTTTATTTATTTTTAGCTTATGTTAGATTTATAATGAAGGTGTAAGATTAGTTTTTTTGCTAATGTTTGGGGGACATCATGGATTTAAGTTTTATTCTTACGATTTTTTTGATTGGATTTATTGGATCTTTTATTTCAGGCATGCTAGGAATTGGCGGAGCGATTATCAACTTCCCAATGCTGTTATATATTCCTATTCTTTTGGGTGTTGGGCATTTTACCGCCCATGAGGTTTCAGGCATAACCGCTATTCAAGTGTTTTTTTCGACACTAGGTGGCGTATGGGTCTACCGTAAAGGCGGATTTTTAAATCAAACTTTGATTACATACATGGGCCTTAGTATTTTGTGCGGCAGCTTTATCGGTGGCTTTGGTTCGAATCATTTGCCGGAAACCGGTATTAATATCGTATATGGGATTTTAGCGTTAATTGCCGTGGTTATGATGTTTGTTCCGAAAAAAGGTATCGATGATATTCCACTGGATCAGGTGGATTTCAATAAATGGTTGGCGGCTTTGTTAGCTTTCATGGTTGGAATTGGGGCAGGTATTGTCGGTGCGGGAGGGGCATTCCTTTTAGTTCCGATTATGTTAACGGTTTTAAAAATTCCTACGAGAATGACGATTGCTTCATCCTTGGCCATTACTCTTATCTCATCTATTGGATCGGTTTCTGGAAAAATTATTACCGGTCAGGTTACCTTCTTACCTGCACTCATATTAGTTATAGCAAGTTTAATCGCCGCACCAATTGGAGCAAGTGCCGGTAAACGAGTAAATACCAAAATATTGCAAGCCATTATGGGCATCTTAATCCTGATAACAGCCATTAAAACATGGATGGAAATATTGTGACTTGAAAAGCCAAAAGCGGATCTGCTTTTGGCTTTAACATTTTTTACCACAAATAGAACCATTTATGAAATGGTTAAACTTAAATTTGTATTGTGAAAAGAAGGGAGAAAAAACGATGTCTGTTCCCAAAGTTGAAGAAAAAAATTCCTGGCAAGAGGTATTACATACGGTTAAAAAATTGGACCCTCAAAAGCTTGAAATCATCAAATCTACTCTGCCAATCGTAAAAGAGCATGGAGAAACGATCACCAAACATTTTTACAAGCGAATGTTCAAACAGCATCCGGAATTACTTAATATCTTCAATCAAACCCATCAGTTTACCGGGCACCAGCCAAAGGCCCTTGCCGATGCGGTTTACGGTGCAGCGGCTAATATTGAGGATTTTAGTCAAATTATGCCAGTCCTTGAACGGATCGGAGAAAAACACCGCAGCCTGCAAATTAAACCTGAACATTATCCCATTGTTGGGGAGAATTTGCTCGGAGCCATTAAAGAGGTATTGGGAGATGCCGCGACTCAGGAAATCATAGATGCCTGGGCCGATGCCTATCAAGTAATTGCCGATGTCTTCATCCGAATGGAAGATAAAATGTATAAAACAGCGGAAACCATGCCTGGTGGATGGGCTGGATACCGAGATTTTGTCGTAGAGAAAAAAGTAAAAGAAAGTAATGTGATCACTTCTTTTTACTTAAAGCCTAAGGACGAGAAGGAAATAGCTGGCTTTATACCCGGTCAGTATATCACCGTTAAGATGCAAATGGAGGGAGAGCAGTATACTCATCTGCGGCAGTATAGTTTATCAGATCGTCCAGGATTGGATTACTATCGAATCAGCGTGAAACGAGAGGAAGGCAATGGGGGTAATATTCCTGCCGGGGTTGTGTCCACATATTTACACAATCATATCAAGGAAGGTGATGTAATCCCTATCACAGCGCCAGCCGGTGATTTCTATTTAGATATGGAGTCAACCCTTCCATTAGTCCTGATTAGCGGTGGCGTTGGACTGACACCGATGATGAGTATGCTAAATACAACAGTGAACGAGAAGGCAAGTCGGGAAATTTATTATATCCATGCTGCCATCAACAGCCAATTTCACGCTTTTAAAAATCATGTAAATGACCTCGCAGCAAAACATAAAAACCTGAACTCGTTTGTGATTTATGAAAGACCAACAGATGAAGATACAGAATTAAAGCAATATGACAAGGAAGGGTATATTAGTTTGGAGTGGCTTCAGGAGATATTGCCGTCCTCGAATGCAGATTTTTATTTTTGCGGTCCGGAATCTTTTATGAAAGTAGTCAATAAGGCATTGAAACAATGGGGCGTGCCCAATGAGAGGATTCATTATGAATTTTTTGGATCGTTTGGCCAGCTTGAGGAGATTGAATAGTTGTTAGGAAAAAAGAGTCCTTCACTTAGTTTGGTGAAGGACTTTCCCTCTTATAATCAAGAAAATGCATCTTTCATCAGGTCAATGAAGGACTCATTGCTTTTCATATCCAACATATATGTCTTTCATCAGCTCAATGAAAGACAAGTTGCTTCTCGAATCTGGCGAAAATGTTTTTCATCAGGTCAATGAAAGACAAGTTGTTTCTCGAATCTGACGAAAATGTCTTTCATCAGGTCAATGAAAGACAAGTTGCCTCTCGAATCTGACGAAAATGTATTTCATCAGCTAAATGAAAGACAAGTTCCTTCTCGAACCTGACGAAAATGTCTTTCATCAGGTCAATGAAAGACAAGTTCCTTCTCGAACCTGACGAAAATGTCTTTCATCAGGTCAATGAAAGACAAGTTGCTTCTCGAATCTGACGAAAATGTATTTCATCAGCTCAATGAAAGACAAGTTGCCTCTTGAATCTGACAAATATGTCTTTCATCAGGTCAATTCGGACAGGGCAAAGTGAAAACGCATCATCGCTGTCTGATGTTTGAGCATCATCTGCCAGCGGGATGGAAAACTCATCCATTATTTTGAATTTACATACTCCTGAACCATTTCAACCGTCACATATTTTTTGATTGGTGTGATTCGCAGGTTAATGCTGTTCATTTGTTTCGTCACAGCATTTATTTGATCAGTTGAGAAAGGCTTGTCTTGTTTGCACTGATCAATCGCCTCGGCAATTAACATTTCTCTTTGCTTATCAAGTGCTAAAAATTCTTGATATTGTTTATTTTGTTTTTCCGCATGCTGGATTAGGTCTTTATGTACACTCATCATTACCACCCCTTGGTTTCATTCATTTTATCTTTCTATTATCATATGGACTAGTTCATTTAAGCAATAAAAAATGATTCCATACTGCGACAAATATGATATATTATTACTAATTAAACATGAACTGAACTGGAGGAGCCTGTCACCAAGGGATGAAAATGCCCAATGGTAACAGCTTTTTTTTATTGGCTCTGTTAAACTTGTATGTTGATTTCCGCTCCAGGCACTTTGCTTTCCGTGGGCGTTTCAGCGAGCCTCCTCGGCGCTTGTGCCTGCGGGGTCTCTCCAAAACCGTACTCCCCACAGGACATTCATTTTCTTCCTAGAATTCGCCCACACACGAAAGAAATGCGTTAGCATTTTCGAGGAGTCTTCGTGCCTTCCGCTCTAATCAACAGGGTTTAAAATCAACAGTACTCTTTAATATAACCTTATAATTGAGGGGGATTCATTTGAAAACCAAAAGCAAAATGGCTCGTGCAACAAAAGTGTTATCTTTATTCTTTGGTATTTTCCTTCAAATCTATTGGTATAAGATTCGAAAAAAACCAAAGGCTGAGTGGGATCAACTCTGGGGAAGAATAGGAAAAAGGTTCCGCAACACCTTATTTGATTTAGAGGGATTACTGATTAAAATTGGGCAAATCCTCAGTACTCGCGCCGATCTGTTGCCTAACACGTTTATAAAGCAAATCGAAGATCTGACCGATCAGGTGCCACCATCCAATTGGAGTGAAATTGAAGAAATTTTGGAAAAAGAATGGGGGAACACGTTCCTTCAAAACTTTCAATCGATTGAAAAAGCAGCGATTGCATCTGCTTCAATCGGAGAAGTGTATAAAGGCGTGCTAAAAGATGGAACAGCGGTAGCTATTAAAGTAAAGCGTCCCAACATTGATTCCGTCATCCAAACTGATTTTCGAATTTTAAGCCTTATTATTTGGTTTGCCGATCACTTCATTCCAATGCCAAAAGGATTTATAAATTTCAGGGTTCTCTTTAAGGAACTTAAACAAGTAATCGAACGAGAACTTGATTATACAAAAGAACTGGACACGATTTTATTTTTTCAAGACCGGTTTAAAGATATGGAGCAAGTAAAAATTCCGAGCGTTTATCCTAAACTCAGCACTTCCAATGTTTTGGTGATGGAATGGGTGGATGGAATTCGACTAACGGATTTGGATGCCTTGTACAAAAATAATTTGAGTGGTGAGGAACTGGCCCAACATTTACTAAAAGTATTTTTTCCACAATGGTTAGAGCCGGGTATGTTCCATGCAGACCCACACCCCGGTAATGTTTTGGTTTCAAAGGAGGGAGAAATCATCCTGCTTGATTTCGGAATGATCGGGGAGATTACAAAAAAGGATGCAGCTTATTTTCAAGGTTTAATTGAAAGTTTTCTTTCAAAAAATTACTCTAAAGCTGTAGATTGCCTTTTTCAATTAGGATTCTTGCTTCCGGATGCTGATCCAAGAATGATTGAAAGGCTTTTGGCTGAATTTGCTGGTTTCCAGCCTTCCCAACTAAAAGAAATGGACCTGTTAGCATTAAAAATGGAAATGAACAATATGATTAAGGCATTACCCATTCAAGTTCCGACAAGATTTGTCTTTTTAGGGCGTTCATTTGTCACCGTTGAAGGGATTATTCGAAATTTGATACCTGAAAAAGAACTCGTGGAATTGGCCAAACCTGTATTTATGGAATGGATGAACAAACAAGGAAACCATAAATGGTCATTTGTATGGCAATGGATTCAATCTAAACCCGTTTTCAAGTTTTTTCACTCGATTTCCGAATTCCTTCAGGCACCTCAGAAAATGGAACAATTAAAAGAAATAGAACAAAGGCGTCTATTTCAATTTACGATTTTTGAAAATCAAAAAAAGCAATGTTTTCAATTGACTTTACTTGGGTTCATAGGAGTTGCAGAAGGGTTCTATACTTCTCAGCCCCTTATTTGGAAAATTTCCGTCGGCATAACATCTATTTCTATTTGTGGCTATTTCATTTGCAGCTATAAATTGAAAAAGTGGATGAAATATATGCCGGAACGACCTAGATGATTATAGGCAAAAACACATCTGTCAGTTCACATTTTTGACATATTATTTCAAAATCTTTATTCTAAGAATCGACAACTGCAGCCAAAAAACTCGTCCAAATTTCTTAGTAAATGATTGAAATTCATAAAACACAGAGTCATTTTGTAGAAAAAGGATTCATCGAGTCGATTTTTTTAAATTTTCTATATTTATAATGTTTGCTACAATGATAAACACAAAAGGTATATTCAATTCAGATAGCTTCGGTAGTTTACCAGCAAATAACGATGGGGTTCCGGAAAAAACCTAACCATAAATCGGATCTCCATAATCAGGAGGGCTTTTATATGGTTTTCAAAGTAAGGTTCTGGAGAATATTAACAAAAAACCAAAAGTTAAGGCTGTTAAAACAAAAAGCTCATCTCAACCATTAACTTATTATGATGATAAACCATTGGATTTTTTAAGGAAAAGTTAAGCTGTAAGCCATAAAATACAAATATGAAATAGCAGTGCTTTTTCATAGACCCCCTTTTTATAGATTTTTTTAGCCCTCGAAAATCGTTTTCAAACGAATTTTTACGAGGGCATTTTTTTGCCATTTTATATTTCATTTTTATAAGGGAAGGTTTGAGTAATGTTCCTTCCTTTTTTCAATAAGAAGGGTGCCGTCCATATAACCCCATTTATATAAAGTATGACCGCTATATAAGCTGGTAATAAGTGAACAAAATCGGTGTATCCTATCGTAAAATGAGTAAGTAACCCAGATAAAAAAGCAGGAATAGCTCCTAAGAAAAAAGTCCACCATACCCAGCTGTCGCCCTCACGAATTCCCCATAACGCCAGCATCAATACAAGCAAGCCTACGCTTAGCAGAGCACTGCCAAATCCGGCCCGATCATGCGCAATTACCGGAATTAATCGATCATTAAATTCGTTAAGCATTTCCTGTGTAATGCATAAAAAGCTGAGATCTGTTGGCACAAAGACACTAGATGCTCCAATCACGGAGATGACAAGCCCTCCGAAAGTTAAGGCAAAACCTAATAAGACAAAGGAAAGCTGTCCAATTAAACTCCATTTCCAGTATCGATGATTGAAAAGATTGCTGCTTATGGGGGCTCCCTTAGTTTCTTTTGATTTTGAATATCCTAAAAAAAACAACGGTAATAAAATCAACCAAAATAGGGCATGAAGCCAATCAAAATAGCCGTATCCAATAAAGAGGAAAATGCCAAGGAAACCGATTATCCCAGCATAATTTATTGCCTTTCTTGCCCAAACCAGCCCCTTTCTGACACCGTGCCATGCCATCTGCATGAAAATGATCCCTCCTGAAATCATCGTGCCGGAAAGGGTCATCCGGTCATGTGCCATAAAATATATTATGGCAGGATTAAACTTGTGAATCTCACTTCTTATGACTCCTAAAAAGACTTCATCGTAGGGAAGGATAATAACTGTCATACTAAAAAACAAAGCTATTAATCCAGCGATGGTTATGGCAAGACCAACCATCCAATACCAAAGCCAACCTGGAGATGGAGCAGATTCTCTTAAAAACCTAGTGCAGTACGCTTCATTAATCCTTTTTGGCAAACCTGGTCCGGTAAAAACATACTCAAAACTAAGCATGATGAGTGAAACACCTTTATCCAATAATGTTAAAGCGTCAGCTGGCTCCTTAATACCACCAGAAGTGATAATCGGCAATTCATCACCAAATTTATTCCTAATCGCAGCAACAGCATCAATCATCTCCTGAGCAGTATTGCATTCGTCAAGAAGTATTCCGCATGGATAAAAGTTTACTATTTTTTCAATGTCTAAAATGGATTCTGCAGTACAGGCAATAATGATGGGTTTCCTTATTTTATCTTGTAATAGTGTATACTGATTAGCCGATTCAAAGGTCCGATAATCCATTATATATCCATCACTAAAAGGATGGAGTTCCAGACAAATCTGCACCATTTCCTGAAAAGTTCCTTCCACTCTTATAAAAAATGGCATCTTCTTTTTTTTAAGTGCTTGGAGCTGATTCTTTACTTTTAATAACTTAATCGGAAAAACATCATTCCCATCAATTCGTTCTTGTTTTGGATCAACATAATGCTCTTCTGTTAGTAATGAACCTGAAACAGAGACAGGACCAATCTCAACGAAGCCAAATCCCAGATTTTGAAAAGCCGCAAGTCCAGATAATTGAGGGTCGATTTTTCCACTTAATCCAATAGGAGAAGCAAATGAAACACCAAAAAGTGATTTCTCTAATTGGGGTGAAGGGGCCATCTGACCAAGTAACTCTATAATTTTTTCGCCGAATGAGGAAGATGCGATCATGCTCATCCCACGGTGAATAAACTCTCTGCTAAAGGAAGGCTGCAGTCTATGTAGTATTGGTTTAAATATGGTGTGATAGGACCAGTCCGGCAAGTCACCTCACCTCCTATAAAATATATAATAGAATATTACCAATATTTTACTATAATTAAAAAATATGTTCAGCTACAATCCCTTAACATTTTGGAAGAGATGCATCCCAATTATGATAATTAACAATTATTGGATGATAAAATATGATATATTCTTATATAAATAGTTTAAAGATTAAATCATTTAAAAAAAATATCCCTAATCCTATGAAGGTGCTGGGATTTTTTAAGTATTAACGATTCTGGAGGATATTTAAAAAAATGAACCAACATGCAGGTACAGAAGAAGCTATTAAAAGGTGGAATGCATTTGCAGATACCTATTCAAAGAATCATAGTGAACAAGGAGATCTTCACAAAGAAATTTTTTTAAACCCTACGTTGTTTTCACTGATTGGGGATGTACAAAATAAAAGAGTGCTAGACGCCGGATGTGGCGAAGGATATCTAAGCAGACTTATATCAAAGTCTGGTGCTCATGTCACAGCAGTAGATTATTCCGCTAGAATGCTTGAAATCGCTAAAGAAAGAACGCCAGCAAATAGGGTTATTGATTACAGATTAGGAAATTGTGAGGAACTGCATTTTTTAGAACAAAAGAGTTATGATCTAATCGTGTCCAATATGGTGATTCAGGACCTTGCGAACTATGAAATGGCCTTTCAAGAAATGTATCGATTATTAGTAGATGGGGGCCGTTTTATTTTTTCAATCCTGCACCCATGTTTCGTTACACCTGAATGTGGGTGGGAGAAAAAAGAAACAGGAGAAAAACTGCACTGGAACGTAGATCGATATTTTTATGAAGGAGTATATGAACAAGGATTAGGTGACAAAGAAAAAATGTTATTTTTCCATCGGACATTAACAAGCTATATCAACACTCTAATCAAAACAGGATTTATTTTAGAAAGCATGGTCGAACCAAAACCATCACCCGAAATGCTGAAAAAATATCCATCCTTTGAGGAGGACTTAAGATGTCCGGACTTTATTGTTTTTAAGTTAAAAAAATAATGTTTAACTGGTCACAAATTTGCTCCTTATATCGTCTTGTGTGTAAACGATGAAAAGGAGACCAGTAAAATGGAAAATTTGAAAACAATAGTTGTGGTAGGTGGCGGTTACGCTGGAATAAATCTTATAGAAGCTTTAACGAAAGAATTTCAAAGGGGAGTAGAGGAAAATATCAGAATCATCCTTATTGATAAGAATGCCTTCCATTTTAAAAAGGTAAAATTATTTAAGGGGATTGTTCATGAACATACTTCCGATTTACATGTCCCGTTAAAGGATTTCTGCAAATCAGATATTGAATTTATTCAAGGCGAGGTAACTGCCATTAATCCTGAGAAGCAAACCATACAAATTACCAGGAAAGATGGAGCATTCATTCAGCAGGAATACGACAAGTTAGTTCTGGCTATGGGAAGTGTAATGAGTGAAGTGGATCCAGAACGGGGAGGTATCGCACTTTCAAGTCTGGCTAACGCAAAGAGCATTAGACAGGAGTTAGTAAGTAAATTCGAATCTTCTACGAATCCCTTTCGAATAGCGATCGTAGGCAGTGGTATTACTGGTATAGAAACCGCAGCGGAATTGAATTCATGGCTCAAAAATGAAATCGTAAAAGGGAACAAGTCTATTGAAATCTATCTAATTAACAATAACCCAAGATTATTGCCAGAAGCTCCAGTAAAAATCAGTGTACGACTTGAAGCCAGGCTTAAAAGACATGGAATTCATGTATTACACCATAAAAAAGTAGAAAAATTCTTAGATCATAAAGTTTTCTTCTCTGATCAGACTGAATGTGAAGTGGATTATTGCATTTGGACAGTTGGATTAAAGCCTCATCCTTGTATTCAGGAGTTAGGGCTCCCTCAAACTCAGGAAGGAAAAATAAAGGTGGATTCCTGGTATTGTGTAGAAGGAGTGAAAAATATATATGCCATCGGGGACTGCGTTCATGTGTCTGACCCTATAAGTGAAAAGGTATCGACGATGACCTGTAAAGAAGCGGTTGCCCAGGCACAACGACTTGCTAAAATAATGAAGGCACACATGATGGGCTGTTCAGCAATCATGCATCAAACATACCCAGAAGTACTTTGTATTGGCTTGGGGCCTAAAGATGGTTTTGTTTGGGCACATAAATGGGGAGTAGATTTTGTCCTTACTGGAAAAATAGCCGAAAAAATAAGAGAATATACGTGGAATTTAGCAAGTCTACATTATTGAACACAGGGGGAAACATATGGAGTTGCAAGAGTTATATTCTCATTATAAGCCTCTGCTTTTTTCAATAGCTTATCGAATGCTTGGGACTGTTTCAGAAGCAGAAGATATCGTTCAAGACGTATATGTACTGGCAAGTGAAAAAACACTTGATCATGTAGAAAATAAAAAGGCCTACCTTTGTAAAATGGTAACAAACAAATGTATCGATCATTTAAATTCAGTTGGATACAAGCGCGAAGTCTATCCGGGTCCATGGCTTCCTGAACCATTAATATCAAACGAAGACGATCCCATCAACAAGGTCATAAATGGGGAAGCCGTTTCATTTGCCTTTTTGTTGCTGCTTGAAAAACTGAACCCCATTGAACGAGCCGTCTTCATCCTCAGAGAAGTGCTGGAGTATGATTATCTAGTCATTTCACAAATGTTGAATCGCAGTGAATCCAATTGCCGTAAAATATTAAGCCGTGTAAAAAATAAAATCCCTCTAATAAAAAATGAATCACATAGTGCTCTTATACCAAAAAATAACGAAATAATTCAAACATTTGTTTTAGCTTTACACCATGGAAACATTCAGAAGATAGAGGAATTATTGTTCGAGGATGTTAAACTGTACTCAGATGGTGGCGGAAAAGTTTATGCTGCATTGAAACCGATCCAGTCTAAAAATCGAGTTATGCGGTTTATATCAAACTTATTGGCACAAAATCAAAACGTTGAAAAACCAGCATTGGTGAAATTAATCACTGTAAACGGTGAAATGGGACTCCTTGTAAAGGGGGCTGATCAAGTAAAAACGGTTTTTAGTTTCCATGTCAAAAACAATCAAATTGCAGATATTTATATTGTTAGAAATCCTGAAAAGCTTGAGCACGTGAATATAAAATAACACAATAGGAGATTACAAACAGGAATGGAAACAAAAGAAATTTTTTCAAAGAAAATTCTTACCGAAGCTAAGGGGTATTTGGATGTTGGATTCACTCATTCCTTGAATCCGTATAGTGGCTGTGCATTTTCCTGCCGGTACTGTTATGTAAGAGAGATGCCAATTCAAAAATTCAAAGGAATTCCATGGGGAGATTGGTTGGACATTAAATTAAATGCTGCTGAAAATTATCGCAGTGAAATCATGAAACTTCGTAAGAGAAACAATCCCGTGAATATTTTTATGTCTTCTGCCACCGATCCCTACCAGCCAATAGAACGTAAGACGACCATTTCAAGAGGTATATTAGAAGAAATGGTTGAGAACCCTCCTGATTTTCTTCAACTTCAAACAAGAAGTCCTCTTGTAACAAGGGATATAGATTTGTTGGTAAAATTAAAGGAAAAATGTAATGTTCTCGTATCCATAACGGTTGAAACAGATAGAGACGATATTAGGAGGATTTTTGCTCCATATGCACCAGGGATAAATCGGCGGCTAAACGCATTAAAAGAACTACATGATGCAGGAATCTCGACTCAAGCTTCGATTTCCCCGGCCTTGCCATTTACCCCTGAGTTTCCAAACGTATTAAAAGGTCTTGCAGACCATATCTGGATCGATACTCTAAATATTGGAGACGGGGCAATGGGAAAACGCTCGGACAGATTAGGTATGCCCAATTTATTTGAAGAAAATGGACTCTCTGAATGGTATCAAAAAGATATTCATGTGAGAGTGGAGAAGTATTTTAAGAATTTTTTTCCTGATGAGATGGTTCGAGTTTCTAAACAGGAAGCATTTTTAAAATAAAAATAGTATAAGTTTCTTAATTTGGAGGGGATGAAAGACAGAAAATAAGGGTCCAATAGGAAAAGTGTCTTTCATCGAGGTCATGAAGAACAAAACTCGAGTGCACATCACGAAAAGTGTCCTTCATCGAGGTCATGAAGAACAAAACTGAAGTGCACATCACGAAAACTGTCTTTCATCGAGGTCATGAAGAACAAAACTCGAGCGGACATCAAAAAAATTGTCCTTCATCCTGGTGATGATATACAAAACTCGAGAACGCCACATGTAAACTGTCCTTGAATAGATGTGAAATAATAAATCAGTAAGCTATACCCACTCGAGTTTTTATGAAAGAGTGACTATTCATTTGGCTATAGGTAAACCATGCGGTATCCTGGACGGATATTTCAGAACCTCCTTCAGGCAAATAATCCCGTTCCACACGGTATGTACCCAAAGCTTGTCCATCAGGCAAATACGTAGGACATACAATTGTCCAATCAAGTGTGGATTGTTTAAGAACCTCAAAAACTTTTTGATGTTCTTCAGCTGCTCTTGTTGATTTACGTTTGGATTCACTTGATTGGTACCGCAGTATATTAGGAGTGATTCGGCTTTGCAGAATCCCAGCAGTACCCACAGTTATGATTCTTTTTATAGCTGCACTTTCCATCGCTTGGACAATTAGCTGAATACTTTCTGATAATGTTGATGTACCATCCGTATTTAATGCACTAAACACTACATCAACTCCTGACATCGCCTGAACCAAATCATCTATGTGTAATACATTTCCTTGTAGAATTCTTAGATTTTCATTATTTATTTGAATCTTCTCTGGTGAACGTACTAAAACCGTAACATGGTGTTTGTTATGAAGGGCATACGAAAGAATATGGCTCCCCACTCTACCTGTTGCCCCTAAAAGTAAAATATTCAAATAGCGAACCTCCTTTTATACCTATAAATTATACACAAAAGCTATGGGAAGAAAATGGTGGTTTATAAGTTTGTACCTGTGCACTCTGAATGGTATAGTAAACTTTAATACAAAATGAAATATGAAGGGACCGTAGAAGCGGTTCCTTTTGTTGCTAGTAAAAAAGGAATTCCGAATGCAACGGTAAAGAATTTATTGAGGTGAAGAATATGAAACTAATCGCAATTGATTTGGATGGCACTTTACTGTCCTCCAATAATGAAATTTCCACAGAAAATATTGAGGCACTTCGCAAAGCACAAAACCAAGGGAATATTGTGATGATTTGCTCTGGTCGCGCACCGGAAGATATTCAGCAAATCATGCAAAAATATGAGATTTCCTGTCCATTGGCAGGAAGTAACGGAACGGTTATTCAAGCTGATGGAAAGCTGTTAGATAGTATTTCAATGAATAAAGAAGATGTTATAAAAGTTGCTGAGAAACTAGATGACCATAGAGTTCCTTATCGGGTCTATACCAATCATGGCATTTATGTACCTGGTGATTGGACGGAACGAATTTCAGAGAATAAAGAAAAGATTAATGTTGAAGGTTTAACGGATGACATGTATCGAAGGATGACAGAACAACCACAGAAATCCAATCTCATTAAGAATTTTGCAAACTACATGGACTTGTTTAATGAGAGTGATTTAACTGTTCAAAAATTCTTTATTCTCACAGTCAATACCGACATCAAATCGAAATTAGCATCTATTTTTGGCGGAATACCAAACATTGTCACGACTACATCAGGCCCTTGGAATCTCGAGGTAATGGATCAAAACGGAAATAAAGGATACGCCCTTAAAAAGATGGCAGATTATTTTAGTATCCCACTGGAGAATACCGTAGCAATGGGGGACAACTTTAACGACGCCCCGATGCTTCAGGTTGCCGGGCTTTCCATAGCAATGGGCAATGCAGATCCTCAAGTAAAAGAAATGTCCAATCAAGTTACGCTTTCAAATGATGAAAATGGCGTAGCGCATGCAATCGAGACATATGTATTGAATAAATAATTAATTGTGTTGGAGTATGGGAGGAGTAAGGAATGAAAGATCAACGCAAACTCATATTATTTATTGCTCAAAGCCTGGATGGCTATATTGCCACAAAAGAAGACTCTTTAGAGTGGCTGTTTAAAGTGGATGGAGAAGGGGATAATGGCTATTCTGAATTTTATGATACGATAGACACCGTTATGATGGGCAAAAGAACATATGATTGGATTGTCAAGAACTTAGAGGGTCCATTTCCTTATCAAAACAAGGCTTGCTACGTATTTACTAGATCCCCATTAGAAGACACGAAAGATGTAAAATTTGTTAATGAAGATATCGTTACCTTTACGAATGCCTTAAAAAATCAGGATGGAAAAAATATTTGGATTGTTGGCGGAGGAGAACTATTACATACTTTTTTCAAAGAAAAATTAATAGATGAACTCATAGTGACCATTGCACCAACCATTATTGGAGAGGGAATTCCTTTGTTTAAAGCAGGGGATTATCAGCTAGAACTTTTTTTAAAAGGAACTAAAACCTTTAATCAATTTGTTGAACTGCATTACATTGTAAAATAATGACCTGATGATGAACCCATAAGAGGTTTTGGTAAAAATATTTCTTATGGGTTATTGAAAATTCAGAATTTTTGTGTTAATCTCTTTCCTGATAGGATGAAAGCTTATTTGTGTTGGATTTTTTTAAAAGCGCTTTCATTATCTTCATGAAACTTAGATATCTACATGACGGAGGTAGTACCATTTTTTCTTAACAAGGGGGATTCATATGGATGTTAGTGGAATTTTAAAGGTAGTTTCAGAAAGTAAGCTTGTTATTCCTAGTGAAGAAAAACAAACAAATACCTCTATTGGAAGCAGTAAAGCATTCCAAAACCTTCTTCAACAATCCCAACAAGATCCCGAAGCCTTTTGGAACGATGTCGCGAATGAACTATTTTGGTTTGAGCCTTGGACAAAAACAATGAGTGGTAGTTTACCAGATTTTCGTTTTTTCGAAGGTGGGATTAGCAACCCTTGTGTAAACTTGCTTGACCGTCATGTGGAGAATGGAGCTGGAAATCGAACGGCTCTAATTTGGGAAGGAGAAAATGGGGATACGAAGTTTTTTACATATACCATGTTATTAGCCGAAGTGAATCGTTTCTCCAATGTCCTCCGTTCCTTCGGTGTGAAAAAAGGGGATTGCGTGGCCATTTTCCTTCCAAATTTATCGGAAGCCATTATTGCTGTGCTGGCATGCTTTCGAATTGGAGCGATTTACAATACCGTTTTTTCAGGGTACTCCGAAAAGTCCTTGAAAGATCGACTCATCAATTTTGAGCCAAAGATTATTGTGACAGCAGACGCCACTACACGAAGGGGTAACAGAGTAAACCTGAAGGAAAAAGTGGATAAAGTCATTCCAGATATTCCATCCATTGAAGCTGTGATTGTCGTCAACCGTTTAAATACAGAAATCACGATGACCAAGGGACGGGATTATTGGTGGGAGGATCTGACAAGAAAGGCTAGTATCCATTGTGAACCAGAAAAACTGGAAGCCAATGAATATGGGATTGTGTTTTATACAAGTGGCACAACAGGAAAACCTAAGGGCGTTGTGCATTCAGGAATGGCCTTCGTAGTCCAAAATTACATTTACAGCAAATATCATATGGATCATCATGAAGACGATGTTTTCTGGTGTACAGCAGATATTGGCTGGTTGACGATGCATATTTGGGGCATTGCAGGAGCACTTTCTAATGGAGTTACAACCATTATCTATGAAGGAGCTATAGACTTTCCAACCAAAGACAGATTTTATCAAGTAATTGAGAAGTATCGTGTCAATAAGTTGTTTACCGCCCCAACCGCTCTACGGATGTTAAAGAGTCTGGGATCAGAAAAAGTGGATCTATTTGATTTATCCTGCCTGGATGTTATTTCCTTAGTGGGTGAACCGTTTGACCCGGAATCGTGGCAATGGACGTATGAAGTATTGGGCAAGAAAAAAATCTGTGTCAATAATACTTGGGGGCAAACGGAAACAGCCGGATGTCCGATTGCTGGTGCAGCTTGGTTAACCCCAATGAAGCCAGGTTCAGCCGGATTGCAATTTTTAGGTGCAGACATCGCTGTTGTGGATGAAGAGGGGAATCCAGTTAAACCAGGGATACTTGGAAATTTGGTCATTCGAAAACCATTCCCGATGCTCTGTCGCACACTCTGGAAAGAACCGGAGCGCTATCTTTCCTCCTATTTCAGCCAGGTGGAGGGAAGCTACTTCGCCAGTGATTTAGCATTAATTGATGAGGATGGCTATGTGTGGGTGGTAGGTCGTTCAGACGATGCCTTCAATGTGGCGGGGCACCGCTTAAGTACAATGGAAATTGAAAGTGCCGTGCTTGAATGTGAAGGTGTTGCTGAAGCGGCAGTCATTGGTGTCCCAGATGAAATCAAAGGAGAGGTACCGCTCGTATTTGTTCGGGTGAATAACCATTCTCAGAGAACAGATGATATAAGTGGAAAGATAAATGATAGAATTACGGAGCAAATCGGAAAGATTGCCCTTCCAAAAGCAATTATATTTACAGAAGCACTCCCAAAAACGGTTAGCGGTAAAATCATGCGCCGCTTACTAAAAGAAATTTTTGTATCGGGAAAGGTTTCAAGTGACATAACAGGTCTGGAAGATCCAGCAACAGTCGCACAAATACAAACAATCATTAATGGAAGAACGATCGTGAAGTAATTATATTTTTTTGGGGGACTAATCATTTGGTTAGTCCCTTTGTTTGACTTCTTAAACAAGTATTTAATCAATTCAAATTGTTCCATAAATGGGACTAAACATCTCCTTGAACATGAATAGTTTGTAATGAAATTCCACATTTTATTACAAACTCCATTAACATTTTTAAAAATGAATGGTTATCTCAAATTCAAGGAGAAGTAATGATAAGATGAAAAAAAATAAGTGGACATGCTTTATTATTTCTTTAATATTGGTGGTCATAGTTGGTTGTGGCAGAGAAACTAATAAATCTTCAACATCTAAACAACTGAATAACACACAGGATTCGTTGACACCTCTTGTCAATGATTCTAAGTCAAACCAAAATCAAATGAGCATTACCAAAGCTTCTTATATCCGGAAAGAAACCGGACCAGATGGAAAAGTGGTAAATGTCACGAATTATCCAGCTTCCATAGGTGTAATCGTAAATAAAAAGATTTACCTTCCTAAAACCTATATTCCTGGTGATTTAACGTATCCCAATACTTCATTCTTATATAAGGAGAAAGTGGAAAAACGTAAGATGAGAAAGGAAGCAGCAATTCAACTAGAAAGAATGTTCGCTGCTGCCAAAAAGGAAAATATTTACTTAAGCGGTGTTTCGGGATATCGCTCTTATGCAACACAAACGACAGTATTTAATAATTATGTAAAAAGAGACGGTTATCAAAAAGCAGTAACATATAGCGCCATTCCCGGTACAAGTGAACACCAAACAGGTTTGGCCATTGATGTAAGTGGCAGTAACGGTTATTGTGCAGTAACATCCTGTTTTGCAGGAACAAAAGAGGCAAAATGGCTTGAAAAAAACAGTGCCAAATTCGGATATATAATACGATATCCCAAAGGCAAAGAACACGTTACTGGCTACAAATATGAGCCCTGGCACATTCGCTATGTTGGTCCTAAAATTGCTAAAGATGTAATGGCACGAGGTCTGACATTAGAAGAATATTTCGGAGTGTTCCCTATCCTGAAGTAACATTTTGTATTTGAAACCTTAATTGTAAATCAAAGCTGCCAAGGCAGCTTTTTTGTTTTTTTGACAAAAATTAATTTTCCTAATGTGGCTCATTATGTAAAATCTATCCGACTTTTGACGCGTTTATTAATTTAGGAGTCGAAAAATATTAAAATGGCGGGTATAATATAGACTTGTGATAAATAGAAAAGTAGGAGGGACTACTAATGGAATGGACATTAGCCCTTTTGTTTGGGGTATCAATTTTGCTGCTAATGATTTCTATCATAAAATCGCGTCAAGCTGCCAATAAAAATCAACGGGAAATTGATACGGTTCATGTCGAAGTGATGAAAGAAATTAACAACATGCAAGACTCCATTCGAAACATCGAATTGGATATGGAAATTGTCACCAATGCAGCTGGAGTTCAGCTAACAATGGATGAAATTATTTTAAGACGTGAAGTATTAGACTTATACAAACGTCAATACTCCTTGGACAGCATTGCTGAGAAAAAACAGATTACAGAAACCGAAGTCAAAGAAATACTTACTGGGTACCTGACATCATCTGTTGAAGGGGGCAAAGTCGCCCATGAAGCATAACCTATTGACCAGCTTTGCAGCAGGGATCCTTCTATCAACAAGTATTACGGGGGCTGTTTATTTTTTTGGCGATCACGATACCACTAAAGAGTCTGTCAAAACATCCGAAAGCCAGACGAAAGTCCAAGCTCAGCCAACTGAGGATGAAATGAAAAACAAGCTTGTATCCGCTGGTTATATTGTTCAAACAAAAGCAGAATATGACAAAAAAATAGAAGAAACAAAAGCAGCAGCCCAAAAATCGTCGGGGAACCAAGATGCTAATGTCTCTCAAGTGGTGATTTCAGTTACAGATGGGATGACGAGTATTGACGTCGGAAGGATCCTCGTTACAGCAAAAATTATCCCAGATGCATTCAATTTCTCTAAGGATATCGAAAACAGAGGCCTTTCAAACAAATTACGCCCTGGAACCTATGTCATTAATAATAAAATGCCATTAGACCAAATTATTAATACTATCTTTAAATAAAGGTGTCTAAAGAAAGGAGCTTGGAAATCCAAGCTTCTTTTTTATATGGCCATTTTTATAATTTAAATAAAACGTATAAAATTGAAATAAAAGTACTTTTGATTCGACTAATTCATGAAGATAAAAATAGGGGAGAAATTGGAGTTGACCAATTGATGAGTAGGGACATCATTTCGGAGTGGTTTTACTTGTATAATAAAGATATATACCACTTTTTGGTTTATTATATGGGATCAAGTGATGTAGAAGATTTGGTCCAGGAGGTTTTTATCAGAGCTATTAAAGGCTTTGACACTTTTCAAGGAAAATCAAGTCCTAAAACCTGGCTACTGTCAATTGCCCGGCATGTGGGAATTGATGAAATTAGAAAAAGGAAACGCTCAAGAATGATGCAACTGTTTGGGTTCCGTGAGGAGGAAACTGCCAAGGAAACTCCCGAGGAAATTCTTCAATTAAATGAAACCAACAGACTCCTTTATGAAGCCATCCAATCTTTAAAAGCTAATTATCGAGATGTCATCATTCTTCGAGGCATTAAAGAACTGTCTGTTTCGGAAACAGCGTCGATTTTAAATTGGAATGAAAATAAGGTTCGTATCACCTATCATCGTGCTTTAAAGATGCTACAACAAGGGAAAGGAGTGTTTTCTCTATGAAAGATCATGAAAGATATGAAGAGGTAGAAAGAATGATCCGAACATTACCAGAACCTGACTTTGATAAAAGGTTTACTAAGGATACCCAAGACATCATTCATGATCACCTAATACAATATGCAAGTTCATATGAAAAGAAGAAAAGGAGAGCAACAACCATGAGAAAGATCTTTGTAGGTTTTGCAAGTATTGCGGCCTTGTTGTTATTTGCCTTTCTTATTAAACCGATCATGGAGGACCGTTTATCTAGTTCAAATAACCATAACCAAGGGCAGTTAGGGCAAGAACGTCCTGCAGTAGATGATGATAAAGAGGGCCATGAACAAGATACTAATAAACAAAATGATCCAGATACTATTGTTTATAAAAATAATGAATATGGATTCACCTTTTCGTTACCTGAAAGTTGGGCTGGGTACCAGATTGTAAAGGAAACCTGGGAGGGTGTTTCTATTGATCAAGAACAAAGTAACATCATTGAAAATGGACCTATCCTATTCATTAGACATCCCCAATGGACGGAGGTTAAACCAAGACAAGATATTCCGATAATGATATTTACACATAATCAATGGACCTTACTACAAAATGGTGAATTTCATATTGGGGCAGCACCAATTGGACCTACACTTCTCGGACAAAATAAAGACTATGTTTTCGCACTTCCAGCCCGATATAACTTCGCCTTTCTAGAAGGATATGAAGAAGTTGAAAATATATTAAAAAATCAACCACTTCATACAAAAAATTAGAAGATGATTTCATCCCGTTACGCAAAATTAGGAGGATCTTCGGACAATGAATGACATAATCTATTCTGTCTGTCCGAAGACGCTTGACGTAGAATTGCAAATTACCCCCCTGGCTGCCGAAGTCAGGGGGCGTTATTAGTAAAAAATTTTTCATAAGGGTAACTTCCTTTGTAAATTTACAAATAAAAAAAGGTTATTCCGATATTTTGTAGAAGTAAGAATAAACCAATAATTGGAAAGGAAGGAAACTCATTTGAACCTAAAAACTATTAACAGTGTTAGAACCAATAATTTCAAAGATGAACGAATCATGGAAAAGATTACGGGAATGTGGAAAGAATCAACAAAGGTTTTGAAAAATAAAGATGCCGTTGTGTATGGCTTATATTATGACTATGAAAGTAATTATAAAGGTGATTATTCATTAAGCGTTGCAACTGAAGGCACGGGTGATGAAGCCTCCATTGAGATTCCGAGCGACAACAAATATGAAATGTTTATAGTGGATCCAACAGATGAACAAGGAGTATATAAAACTTGGAAGAAGATTTGGGAGTCTGAGGAAAAAGGGACACTCAATAGGGCATACACTTATGATTTTGAAAAATATTATCCTAATGGAACAATTGAAATTTATATAGCGATTAAATAGTTGCATTTGCTCTTTTTTCAACTACAATAGAATGGACAAGGGCATTTCATTCGAGGGGTAGTCATACATGCGCTATTTATTTTTATTAATCATCATCATTCCTGCCATGGACATAGGCTTTTTGTTGTTTTCTGGTAAAACAATTGGTGTCTGGCCGACACTGACCATTATTATTCTAACAGGAATCATAGGAGCCTATTTAGCCAAAAAAGAGGGGCTGCAAACTTTGCGCAGAGCACAGGAAGAACTGCGTTATGGCAAAATCCCCGGTGAAGCTGTGTTAGATGGCATTTGTATCCTAATAGGCGGCACGCTACTTTTGACTCCAGGATTTATCACCGATTTCCTCGGATTTCTCATGCTTTTTCAACCAACAAGAAAGATATTTAAGTTTTTCATGAAAAATTCCTTTCGAAAATGGATCGATCGAGGAAATATTAAGATAATCAAATAAAATCAGCTTCCAAAAGACTGGAGGCTGATTTTTTGATATGAAAAGATATTCCTTATTATAACTATATAAAGTTCGAAAATTTCCTTTGAAATTCTTTTATTTGATATGGTATATTATCAACATACTTATTAAACATCTTTAAAAAGTTTGTTTTAAGGAGTCGAGTTAAATGAAAATCGATCATGTGGCTATCTGGGTCAAAGATTTAGAAGCTATGAAGAATTTTTATGTAACCTACTTTAATGGAATGGCTAACTCAAAGTATCACAATGAAGTGAAGGAATTCGAATCATATTTTATTACTTTTAACAGTGGTGCTCGTTTGGAGATCATGCGCAAGTCTGGCATCGATAAGCGGTATCAGAACGAGATGATTGGTTGGGCTCATATAGCCATTTCCCTTGGAAGCAAAGAGTCCGTCGATCAACTGACAGCTCGCCTCCAAAAAGATGGTTACCGTCTCGTTAATGGCCCTCGCGTAACAGGGGACGGCTATTATGAAAGTGTGATAGAAGATCCGGAAGGAAATCTTTTAGAATTGACAGTTTAATATGTAAGCTCATAGAAAATAGGGACCTTTAGGTGGTCCCTATTTTTTGTTAATGTAATTGTGAAGAAAAAGTGAAGTTATCGAAAAATGACTTTACAATTTTTAATCGGATTATATAATACCCTTATAGGTATATTACCCATTAGGGTATACTTTGATAAAAAAATATATTAATTAACATATTTCAATTCGGAGGGGATATCATGACACAAAAAGTCATCATCGTGGGTGGAGTGGCTGGTGGAGCTACAGCAGCTGCTAGATTAAGAAGGATTAGTGAAGAAGTAGAGGTCATTCTTGTAGAACGGGGTGAACATATTTCATTTGCAAATTGTGGATTACCGTATTACATTGGTGAAACGATCAAGGACAGAAGTAAATTATTGGTACAAACTGTAAAAGGAATGTCAGAACGCTTTAAACTTGATATCCGCAATTTAAGCGAGGTAGTAAACATTCATCCTGAAGCAAAAAAAGTAACAATAAAGAATTTACAAACTGGTGAAGTGTACGAGGAATCCTATGACAAGTTATTATTATCACCAGGAGCAAGACCAATCGTACCGCCGATTCCTGGATTAAATGAAAATCAAACATTATTTACATTAAGAAATATTCCTGATACAGATAAAATTAAACACCATGTGGATGCCAATAATCCTAAAAAAGCCGTTGTCATTGGCGGTGGATTTATTGGAATTGAAATGGCTGAAAATCTTGTGGATAGAGGGTTAGACGTTACGATTATTGAAATGGCTAATCAAATTATGGCTCCAATCGACTTTGAAATGGCCAGTATTCTCCACACGCATTTAAAAGAAAAGGGCGTAAAGTTAATTTTAGAAAATGGCGTGAATTCTTTTGCTGATAATGGAAAGAAAGTTATCCTTTCTGATGGAACAGAAATCTACACGGATATGACTATTCTATCGATTGGTGTCAGACCAGAAAATGAGTTAGCCAAAGCAGCAGGATTAACGTTAGGTGAGCGCGGAGGTATTGTTGTTAATGAATACCTACAAACTTCTAATGATGATATTTATGCGGTTGGAGATGCTGTAGAGGTTGTCGATTATATTAACAAAACAAAGGCAATGATCCCACTTGCTGGCCCAGCTAACCGCCAGGGACGTATTGCAGCTAATAATATGATGGGCAAAAATGAAAAATACCAAGGAACCTTAGGTACTTCCATTGCAAAGGTGTTTGATTTAACGGTTGCCGCAATCGGAAACAATGAAAAAACATTGAAACGGTTAGGCATTTCTTATGAAGTGGTTCATATTCATCCAAGTTCTCATGCAGGGTATTATCCCGGCGCAGCCCCAATCTCTTTAAAATTAATTTTTGAAAAAGAAACTGGGAAAATCTTCGGTGCTCAAGCCGTTGGAGCAGACGGAGTCGATAAACGTATTGATGTGATCGCTACTGCTATAAAAGGCGGATTAACCGTTGAAGATTTGACAAATCTCGAATTGTCTTACGCACCTCCGTATTCTTCAGCAAAAGATCCAGTGAATATGGCAGGATATGTTGCTTCTAATATCATGGAAGACGAATTGGAAATGACTCAGTGGCATGAGATTGATGAGATTATCGCAAATGGGGGACTATTAATCGACGTTCGTGAGCCAATGGAACGTGAATTTGGATTTATTGAGGGTTCAATCAATATTCCTCTAAATGACTTAAGAGGTAAAATGAATGAATTGCCAAAAAATCAACCAATTTATGTATCTTGTCAGGTAGGCTTACGAGGATATCTGGCTTCACGCATTTTGACTAATAGTGGGTTTAAGGCTATTAATTTAGATGGTGGCTGGAAAACATATTCCTCTGTATATGGAAGCAATCTAAACAAAAATGTTGAAACTACCACAAACGATCGTGGTGAAACAGTTATCGAAAATGAGATAAAAGTAGATACGGTGGTGGATGTTACGGGATTAACTTGTCCAATGCCCATTATTAAGCTTAAAAAAGGGATTGAGTCATTGGAAAGCGGACAAGTGATAGAACTTCATGTGACAGACAGGGGTGCCTTGAATGACCTTCCAGCCTGGTCAAAAAATGCAGGTCATACCCTTTTAAAAACTGAACAGGATGAAAAGGTTATTAAATTTTGGATTGAAAAGAAATAGATGTTTAGAACGCAATGATCATTGCGTTCTGTTTTTTTCTTATAAATGAATATTAATCGTTAATCTATTGACATTATACCTATAGGGGTATATTATAAGACTTGTTCAATGATTTGTTTCATTGTTGGCGGCTTAATGATATATTTTATTATATAAATCATCAACACTTATTATATAAGGAAAATACCTTGGAAAAGGAGGCATATCAATGGATTATAATGATCAAATGAAAAATAGAGTAAAACGAATTGAAGGACAATTAAGAGGAATTTTAAAAATGATGGAAGATGGCAAGGACTGTAAAGAAGTCATTACCCAGTTATCTGCAACGAGAAGCGCCATTGATCGCACCATTGGAGTTATTGTAAGTTCCAATTTGGTTGAGTGTGTTCAAAGAGCGAATGAAGAGGGAGAAAAAAGTATGGAGGAGTTAGTAAAAGAGGCAGTTAATCTGCTTGTAAAAAGCCGATAAAAAAGGGTTGACACCCTCTTTTATTTTCCATAATATTATACCCATAGGGGTAATGGTAATTAATAAAATAACTATTCCACGGAGGTAACAACATGTCAGAAAACAAAAAAACAACCATTGTCTTATTTAGTGGTGATTATGATAAAGCAATGGCGGCTTATATTATTGCCAATGGAGCAGCTGCTTATGATCACGAAGTAACGATTTTTCATACGTTTTGGGGATTAAATGCCTTACGTAAAGATGAAAATATTCCGCTGAAAAAAAGCTTCATGGAAAGCATGTTTGGAAAAATGATGCCAAGAGGCGCTGATAAAATGGGACTTTCAAAAATGAACTTTGCTGGATTTGGACCAAAAATGATTAAAGATATTATGAAAAAACATAACGCCCTTACCTTACCGCAATTAATCGAAATGGCTCAAGAGCAGGATGTGAAACTAGTTGCATGTACCATGACAATGGATTTGTTAGGACTTAAAGAAGAAGAACTACTAGATCATATTGAATATGCAGGAGTGGCTGCGTATTTAGCAGATGCAGAAGAAGGAAATGTTAATCTATTTATTTAAAAGGGGACTTACAAATGCAATATGTCAATTATCTTGTTATTGCACTATTTCTGTTTTTTATAATCAAGCGATTTTTACCGATAAAAGGCGTACACAACATTACAACAATTGAGTTAAAATCCGAATTAAATGACAAAAACAAACAATTTATTGATGTTCGCACACCTGGTGAGTTTAAAGGAAATCATATTAGAGGATTTAAAAATATCCCACTTCAACAACTTTCCCAAAAAGCAGAAAAAGAACTTTCGAAGGAAAAAGAAGTAATCGTGATTTGTCAAAGTGGTATGAGGAGTGGGCAGGCTAGTAAGATCTTGAAAAAATTAGGATTTGCAAAAGTAACAAATGTCAAAGGCGGTATGAGTGCTTGGTCTTAAACAAAATAGTAGGAGGATTTTAACATGAAACAAATGACACCAAAAGAGGTTGAAGCATTATTAAATGAAGGAAAGCTAATAAATATCATTGATGTCCGTGAAGTGAAAGAGGTAGCTGATGGCAAAATTCCGGGTGCCATAAACATGCCATTAGGATTAGTTGAGTTTCGTATGCATGAACTGGATAAATCAAAAGAGTATATCATGGTTTGCCGTTCTGGAGGCAGAAGTGGTCGTGCGACTCAATTCCTTGAAAGCTATGGATTTAACGTAATCAATATGGCTGGTGGAATGCTTGCTTGGGAAGGTAAAGTGGAATAAATTTTTTTAACATCAATTATACCCTTACAGGTATAGAAATAGGAGGTCAACCATGAATAACTTAACAGCAAACGTAACTTTAGATGCCAAAGGATTAGCATGTCCAATGCCTATCGTAAAAACAAAAAAAGCTATGAATAACTTAGAAGAAGGGCATATATTAGAAGTCCAGGCAACAGATAAAGGGTCCAAAGCGGACATGAAAGCATGGGTTGAAAGTACAGGTCATCAATATTTAGGAACGATTGAGGAAGCTGGAGTTTTGAAGCATTACCTTCGCAAATCCTCTAATGATGAATCCAATGAAAAAAATCATCCAAACGTAATCAATTATGAAGATTTAGAGAAAAAACTAAAAGCAACCGAAAAGATCATCGTTATCGATGTTAGAGAAGCTGCAGAATATGCCTTTAATCATATTCCAAACGCCATTTCTATTCCCTTAGGTGAATTGGACGACAGATTAAATGAATTATCCAAACAAGATGAAATTTACGTTATTTGCCGAACAGGTAACCGCAGCGATTTTGCTGCACAAAAATTAACTGAAAATGGATTTACCAATGTAATCAATGTGATTCCAGGAATGAGTCAATGGACTGGTGATACAACAGGTATCAAGGGTTAAAATATATTTTTTTAAACCAAACAATACCTTAGGGGGTAATATGAACATGACAATGCATGTTATGACTTCAAAAGAAGTAACGCAAAAGGTTTTTAATAAAGATGAGTTATTTATTCTTGATGTTCGTAATGAAGATGCCTTTAAAGATTGGAAAATTGAAGGAAAAAACTTTGAGTATGTAAATATACCCTATTTCGAATTACTTGATGGTGTAAAAGAAATCCTTGATAAAATTCCAACTGATAAAGAAGTATTAGTAGTTTGTGCCAAAGAAGGATCATCAATAATGGTAGCAGAAATGCTATCGGATGAAGGCTTAAATGTGTCATACCTTGAGGGCGGAATGAAAACTTGGAGTGAACATTTAGAACCCGTTAAAGTGGGAGACCTAAATGATGGTGGCGAAATTTATCAATTTGTTCGAATTGGTAAAGGCTGTTTATCTTACATGGTGGTTTCCCATGGAGAGGCAGCACTTATCGATGCAACACGCATGACAGATACCTACCTAAACTTTGCAGAAAGCATTGGAACAAGAATTACCCATGTATTTGATACACATCTTCATGCAGACCATATTTCCGGAGGTCGTATAATTGCCGAGAAAACAGGTGCAACCTACTGGCTTCCGCCAAAAGATGCCGAGGAAGTTACCTTTGATTATCAACCATTAGAAGATGGTAATGACGTAGTAATCGGAAGCACGATTATTCATATTCAGGCTTTATATTCTCCTGGTCACACAATTGGCTCCACTTCTTTTGTTGTGGATAAAAAATTCTTACTTTCCGGTGATATTTTATTCATTGATTCAATTGGCCGACCTGACCTAGCAGGTAAGGCGGAAGATTGGGTAGGCGATTTAAGAGAAACTCTTTACAAACGTTACAGAGAATTGTCAGAAGAACTTATTGTCCTTCCGGCACATTTTATGATCATTGAAGAGTTAAATGATGATGGAAGTGTTTCAGAAAAATTAGGTACCTTGTTTGCCAAAAATCACGGGCTGAATATCGAAGATGAAACAGAATTTAGAAAATTGGTTACTGAAAATTTACCACCACAGCCAAATGCCTATCAAGAAATTCGTGAAACCAATATGGGAAAAATAAACCCCGACTTAGATCAACAACGAGAAATGGAAATCGGATCAAACCGCTGTGCAGTCCGATAAATGATAACTAGGGAGGAATCATAATGGAATCAACAAAAGTATTAGACGCGAAAGGATTAGCTTGTCCAATGCCAATCGTAAAAACAAAAAAAGCTATTGGAGAAATGGAAAGCGGGCAAGTATTAGAAGTCCACACAACTGATATAGGGGCAAAAAATGACCTGACAGCATGGGCGAGGTCCGGTGGACATGAGCTTTTAAAACATGAAGAAGATCTTGGAGTATTAAAATTTTGGATTAAAAAGGGCTGAAGATAAAGGGAACCAACCAAGGTTCCCTTTTTATAGAGGAGGACAATATGGATATTACCTTAATCATTACGCTCTTCCTAATTGGATTTATTGGTTCATTTATTTCAGGGATGTTGGGAATAGGTGGGGCCATAATAAATTATCCGATGTTGTTATATATTCCGGTTATGCTTGGTGTAGGTCATTTTTCAGCACATGAAGTTTCAGTAATTACGGCAATCCAAGTGTTTTTTGCAACACTGGGTGGGGTTTTAGCTTACCGTAAAGGTGGGTTTTTAAATAAAACACTTATTGCTTACATGGGAATTAGTATCTTAATAGGAAGCTTTATCGGGGGATTCGGGTCTACTCACATGCCTGAAAATGGAATCAACATTGTATATGGTATCTTAGCCTTAATTGCTGTTATGATGATGTTTGTTCCAAAAAAAGGAATTGATCATTTTCCATTGGAACAAGTCAAATTTAACAAATGGCTTGGTGCGTTTTTAGCTTTTATTGTAGGGATTGGAGCTGGTATTGTAGGAGCAGGGGGAGCCTTCTTGTTAGTGCCGATCATGCTTGTTGTGTTAAAGATTCCAACCAGGATGACGATTGCCTCCTCCTTAGCCATTACACTTATTTCATCGATAGGGGCTGTTTCAGGAAAAATCTTAACAGGACAAGTGCCCATATTACCTTCACTGATCATGGTGGTTGCCAGTTTACTAGCTTCACCAATAGGAGCAAACGCTGGGAAAAGAGTGAATACCAAAGTGTTACAAGTCATTATGGGCATTTTAATATTGGCAACTGCAGTGAAAACATGGTTAGGAATATTGTCATTTTAGCACTTTCTAAGAAGATGTGTGTTCTTTAGTAAAAGGTTCGGTTTTAAGGTCATTCTGCATAATAGGAATTGACACTTACATTGGCAGTGTTCAATTCCTTTATATATATTCAACATTTTTTCGAGAGTTGACATGCGAAATCTCATACTAAATTAAAAAGACTATGATTATTATACTCTTAAAATGTTGTCAATTGAGCTGTTAATTTAACTGCAGTTTTGGATAAAAATAGAAATACATATACATTATTGAACCTATGAAGAGTTTTATTAAATAAAATCACCTATAATGAAGATAGCATTAGAATAATATAGGGGGTTTTTTTATGACACCAGAACAAATAGTTAAAGTATTTTTTGAAGAAGTACGATAAATGCACTTAGAATAAAGGGAAACTTATATTTAAGAAGGAATAGCCGGAGCGATCCCGTTTTCTAATTGAACTAACGGAGAAGTTTACTTCAATAAGCACGCAACTTTGAAATTTTATAACAATATCTAAGGATCTACTAAACTATGTTAAAATAATAGATAAATTATTGAAAGGAATGTAGACGATGTCAAGAGGTGAACATTTACTTCAAGAACAATTTGGAACAACCAAAAGAGCTTCCTCTTTTTATGAAAATCAAATGCTTAACTACCTAAACAATAAGATGATAGAGTTTATCACAAAACAAGGTATGATGTTCGTGGCAACGGCTGATGCTAATGGAAATTGCGACTCAACCTTTAGGGCCGGCTCAAAAGGATTTGTACGTGTTATTGATGATATAACCATAATATATCCCGAATATAAAGGGAATGGTGTCATGGCAAGTTTAGGGAACATCATGGAAAATCCCCATGTAGGGCTTTTGTTTATAGACTTTTTTGAGAATAACATAGGATTACATGTTAATGGGAAGGCAGCTATTATAGAAAATAGCCAATTATGCTCATATAATATTCCTGAAGAGATAATAAATGATATTAAAGAAAAAGAAGGAAACAAACCTGAACGGTGGGTTATGGTAAAAGTTGATGAAGCATATATTCACTGTTCAAAACATATCCCAAAACTACAACAAATGGACAAAGAAATATATTGGGGAACTGATAATGAAGAACAAAAGAACGGGGATTACTTTAAGTCTAAACAAAGTATGAACCAGTAAAAATTGTGAAAAAGTGCACTTTAAACAAACGGATGCGATGCTTCAATAATGAAGGGTCGCTTTTTTCTTCTTGAACAAACGGGGCAGGTTTAGCTCAATAATAAATAAAAGGGAATAGGCAAATACAACGTGTTAAAATGGGCATTTACCATATTCAACACGTTAATAATCGCCAGTATCGTCCGAAGGATTGGATGAATAGATTTCAGGAGGTAGCAACTAAATATTTGGACAACTATTTACTGGTTCAGTTAGCTTGAATTAAGGAAAACTTGGAATTTGAAAAATGAGTAGAACAAATGCTTATTACAGCGTTTGAAATACTAAGAAGTGCATTAAATAGAACCTATGTTCGGAAGTCTAATTTTGTTTTCTTTTCTGCTTTATAACAGACACTACCATCCAAGAAATCACTAATGAGATTGCAGGGAAAATAATATTCCAAGACGTGTAACTGATCTCGTGCTCAGGATAATAGTGTTTCATATACCAAGTTTCATATAAAAGATTCAGAATTAAGGTTACGAATGGTCCAATCACTACTTTCTTGATAAGAGTTGATACTAAGACACCTAACCCAATAACTATTAAAGGAATAATAAATAATTGCATTATAAATGGGTCAATAAATTCCATACTTTCACACTCTCCTCGCTTACCATCATTATACAATATATAGTGTAAATTTACACTTTAATTAGCGGGTATATTAAACAAAAACAACCTAAACAAATAAGGTGTTTGGTGGTTTTTCATGTTTTTAATTTATAATTTTGAGAGAAATCTTAGCTACTGAGATGACAGCTTTCCTTTTGAGCTAACGGAGTTTAGTTGAAGAAGTAATTCCATTTGTTTGTAAAAATTAATATAAAACAGGCTTTTAATGGATAATATTATATAGAATCCTGGAAGGATTTGAAGCAATTATGGAAATAAGGAAACCAAAGGATTTGGAATTTAAAAAGATTTTGTCTCTCTCTCCACAAGCCGTATATGATGGTACATTAGGTGATGTAAAACCTTCGGATGAAAAAGTCAAACAACTTATTGAACCCCTTTTGCAGAAGGGAAGTTATTATTTAATAGCAACAGAAAATGATATTCTGATGGGTTGGATTTTAATAGGGACAAGTAAGGACAAATTACAGATAAGAAGTACGGTTTTATTTATGAATTATTTGTTTTAGATGAATTTAGAGGAAATGGGATTTCAAGACAGTTGATGGAAACAGGGATTGAACATCTAAAGAAAGAAGGATATTCCGAAGTCCGTTTAAATGCATTTGCAGGAAATCAAGCAATTAAACTATATGAAAAATTAGGATTTTTCGTAAGAACAGTTACTTTGAGTATGCCCATTTAAAACTGCTGTATTACTTAACTAAAGGTGGAGTTAATCCAGAATGGATTAACTCCTTTTTTGTTGAATTCCTTCTTGAACAATCGGAGCAGTTAGTTGAATTAGGATTCAATACCTAAGATAGATATATTATTCCAACAAAAGATCAAAATGTGTTATTGTTTAATATGATTTGTCTAAGGTAGAAACATGAGAAAGGTGTGCAGAAGTGTGAACAAAAGAATATTTTTGATTTTACTTACTGTGATTTTTATTTCTGTATTTGTGGGTTGCGGAAAAACCATTGAACATACTTCGTCGAAAAAAGGTCAATCCCCAACGAGCTCTGCTTCTAAGACTGCTGAAGCCAATAAGAGTACACCTGCCATTAACAAAGAAATACAAAAGAGTGATAGTGAATCTAACAAAGGTGTCCCTGCGTCTAGCACTTTAAATGCAACAGGTACAACGGACGAATTTGATTATAGCAAATATACCCTAATTGTAGTAAACGGCGGGGATATGTCAGGATATAGACAGCCGAATGTCAGAGTTGATGTCGGGTATGGCGACAGGGAATATTGGGCTTTTACAAATGAATACGGACAGCTCATTCGTGTTGAGGCAAAAAAAATAACACTTCAAAATCCGAATACTGATCATGTTTTGTCGTCAGGCAGATATTACTCTAATGAAGCAAATGTTCCTGGTACAGAGAGTCCAGCTTTGGATAAAGGGCATGTGATTGCTGACTCGCTTGGGGGAGTTTCAAACGCCTATAACATTACACCCCAGGACAGCACGCTCAATAGGCACGGCGATCAAGCTTATATGGAAAAAGTGATTCGAGATGTAGGAGGCTGTACTGATTTCGTAGCAGTGATTCACTATCCAAATATTCAGACGCAAATTCCCAACCATTATAAATTCACTTATAAAATTCAGGGCAGATCCGTTACAGATGAATTTGACAATGTAAACCCAGATGAAGTGAACAAAAATTTAGGAAAAACAACAAGTACGACCAGTACGCCACCGAAAACAAACAATGTACCCACAAAAGCAACGGTAAGTAGCAATGAAGATCTTAGTAAGGTGGATACCAATCAAAATGGAAAGGTTACGATCGCCGAAGCCAAAGCTGCTGGCTTTAAAATGCCAATTACGCGCGATTCATGGCTCTATAAATATATGGACGATCGAGATGGTGATGGAGTAGTTGGTGAGTAAATAGGGTTATGCGGTGATTCTTTTCTTCTTATTGAAGTTTAAAGAGCAGGTTCGTGAAAGAAAAAAAGTAATTGTTATAATGTTTAAAGTGGGTATTTTATTAAAAATTACTGGAGGGAATCGTGTGAAAAGCAAATGGATCCTCTACGAGGAATTTGAAAGTGAAGGTTTAAATGAAATGCTTGAGTGGCGTTGTGAACCTAAAAAATGGTTCTTGGACAAAACTTCCTCACAACTTGTTTTAGAAACGGATGAAGAAACGGATTATTGGCAAAAAACACATTATGGTTTTCAGGTTGATAATGGGCATTTTCTCTATATAAAAACAAACAAGAATTTTAGAATGACAACAAAGGTTCAGGCTTTACCAAAGTCAAAGTATGACCAAGCAGGATTAATGATTCGGTTCTCGGAAGATGTGTGGGTGAAGACCTCTTTGGAGTACATACCTGATGGATTAAGTAAGCTGGGTGCAGTCGTTACAAATAGAGGGTATTCTGATTGGTCAACACAATATGTAGATTGTAAAGATGTAAAATTATTCTATCGAATATCTAAGATTCAACAAAATTGTTATATTGATTTTTCTTTGGATGGAGAAAGATGGAATCAAATTAGAATTGCCCACTTTGACATTCCAGAAAATTCTACTATTCAAGCAGGGGTCTATGCTTGTAGTCCTCAAGGGAAAGAGCAAGAAGTTCGTTTTGATTTTCTTACAATAGAAGAACTTGCTAATGACCCCACAAATGCTTACTTATAAATGAACGGACTTATTTCTAATAAAATAAATCTGAGTCTGTTTTGTGCGGAAAGAGGTTAATAAAATAGCTAAGACAGTTCCTATTAAATTATAGTAAACTTTTAAAGAATAGAATTATAAGTTAGATATGTTATTAAGTTAAAGAGTGCAAGAGTTAAAGATGGGATGGCTGCGGCGATCCCGTCAAACAAAGTGTTTAATTGTTTTTTGAATCTTACGGCATCAAGAGAATGGAAGAAAATTATTTAGAGATGGTATTGCTACGATTAGATGGATTATGTAAATACATGATAAAAAGAGCAAGTGAAGGTGACATTGCTTTTCAAAAGATGATGGACCAAGGACATCTTGAACATTATCAAAAAGATATTAAATTCATTCGTAAACATGGAAAAGAGTGGGTTTAATGTTAGGTTTTGTTGAACGGGTGCTTATATTGAAGATTGTGCTGCCATCAAAGGCAGTTTTTTTATTCAGCTAACGGTGTAGTTTACTTAAAGATAATTTGGGTATTTATGGTAAAATTAATTATAGGGGTGATGGAATTGAGAAAAACTGGATTAACTTTAGGAGTGATCGCTGGTTTATTCAGTATTGTTTTGTGGTTTGTTCTAGTTTTTTATAATCCTTATACATCTTCAAGTTCTGAAGATATGACAGGTATTACATTTGTTATGTTATTCCTCCCAGCTTGTTTAGCTATAATTTCATCTTATGCAAATAAAAAATATCTTATGTTAATCGCATTTATTTGGTCTTTGCCAATCAGTTTGTACTTAATGTTTACAAATGGAATCTTTTCTTGGTTTATTGCTCCATGTGTTACCTATTTCATTTGTTTTCTACTGATGCTATTTTCCAAGAATAAAAGCAAAAACTGATTAGCTTGTGAAGAATTGTATTTATAGTAAAGGATATGATTGTTCGATAGGTGTAGTCGCTCTTTCACTAACAAAAGGGGTTAAATTGAAGCAGGACCTTCGAATAAATAAAAAGTTTACTAACAATCTCATTAAAACAGGAGTTGGGAAATGTGGCTGATTACACAAAGGAAATTAGAGGACTAATCGGAAATAGACCAATAATATTGGTGGGTTCTACTATTATTGTTATGAATGAAGAAAAGGAAATTTTATTTCAACTCCGTTCTGACACAAAGGAATGGGGGTTGCCTGGTGGAGCAATGGAAATCGGTGAAAATTTAGAGCAAACCGCTGAACGTGAGCTTTTTGAAGAAACGGGGTTAAAAGCAAAAAGTTTTAAGTTTATCGATGTTTTGTCAGGAAGCAATCTTTACTATAAATATCCTAACGGTGATGAAGTTTATAATGTTATTTGTGTTTACATAGCAGAAAATACAAGTGGTGAGTTAGCTATGAATGACGGTGAAAGTTTGGATTTAAAATATTTCTCCATCATTGATTTACCTCCCAAACTTGATGAAAGAGCAAAGATAATTATTGAAAAACATTTTATTTAGGATTTGATTTTCAGTAACTAGGAATCGTCATTTTTTTCCATTGAATTAAGAAGATTGTGAAGTTGTGTACTACTTGTAACAGGTGAGTTACTTGATGATTCGACTACCAAATAGTTGATCTTTTTCCTTGTACCTAGTTTAATAGGGTTTATTAATTCTAGGATATTATAGATAAAGTGATTAATATTAGGAGGTTTCTTAGTGCATTTTTTTTCATTAGGAAAAGGTCAAAGTATTAGCAATTACAATTCCATTTTAGCTAATTACGTAAAGATTATAAAAACTGAGGTACCGACCAATGTTGGTTTTATAAGTATTGAACAAGGTGGGATTGTAGGATATCACAAAGCACCAGTGCCTCAACTTTTCATTGTAGTTCAGGGCGATGGATGGATTGAAGGAGAGGATAAAACAAGGGTATCGCTTAGAAGCGGTGAAGGAGTATTTTGGGAAAAAGGAGAAGGTCACACTAGCGGCAGTGATACAGGTTTAACTGCCTTAGTACTACAAGCAGAGGAATTAACAATACCAAATATATAAAAATTACTAGCGCATTAACGGAGCAAAGAGTTGCCGTGATGCCAACTTTCCTATTAAGATTACGGAACGGGTGCAATTAACTCCTTAACCAAAGTATAAAATAATTCAAATTCATTCTTCTAATGGCGGTATAGTTGTAGAAGTATTTGCTTTCAGAGTTTTAGAAATCAAATACTAAAAATGTTTAAAGAGGTGTACTATGTTTAGTCATTCTCCTTTTATTTGTCGTGTAGAGTGGGGTATGCGGGGTGCAAGAGAAGCTGCCGAACGTGGTGACATTATTATAATTGTTGATGTACTAAGTTTTTCATCTACGGTCATATCAGCTTTAAGTAATGGGGCAATTATATATCCATATCCTCCCTATATAGACGGGAAAACATATGCGGAAAAAGTCGGTGCTGAATACATTTTGGGAAGGGCTGAAGCGGATAAAATAGGAAAACCTACTTTATCCCCTATTTCATTTACACAAGAACATTCTAATAAAAAATATGTATTGTCGTCACTAAATGGGGCTTTCTGTACCTGGATTGCATCTAAAGTTCCTGCCCTTTTGATCGGTTCTCTACTTAATGCTTCATCTGTATCCTCTATTGCCAACCAATTGAGAGTAAAATCTAATTCAAATATAACGGTTGTCCCTTGTGGTGAACAGTGGAATGATGTAAAAAATTATGATAACAGTCTCCGTCCATCCATCGAGGATTATTTAGGTGCTGGTAGTATCCTCTCTTATTTAGATGGCGATAAATCGCCTGAAGCAGAAGTATGTATCGGGGCGTTTCAACATGCGAAAGAAAAAATCAACGAATTAATTTGGGAATGTGGAAGTGGACGGGAATTACGACAAAAAGGTTTTGAAGATGACGTAAAGCATTGTAGTCGTTTAAATGTTTATGAAACAGTTCCAATATTATATAATGACCATTTTGTTTCAGCACCTTTGTTGAATATATAAGAAAATTATATGGGGGAGGCAATTTTGCTAACTAATTTGTACTTTGTAAGACACGCACATTCTACATATACACTTGATGAATTAGGAAGACCTTTATCTAATTGAGGAATTGCCGATGCAGAAAGAATTACAACCATTCTTGAAAAAGAAAACATAGATATTGGCATTTCTAGTCCATACAACAGGGCGGTACAAACGGTTGAGGGAGTCGCAAAAGTTATAGGTAAATAAGTTATAACGAAGGACGGATTTAAGGAACGGAACTTATCTGTTAAACCTATTGAAGACTTTAATTTAGCTATTAAAAAGGTATGGAAGGAACCTGCTTTTTCTTGGGAAGGTGGAGAATCTAATATTAACGGCCAGAAAAGGGGATTAAGGCAACTTTAAAGGTATTGGAAACATATACAGGTAAAAACATTGCAGTAGGAACACACGGTAATATAATGGTACTAATTATGAATTACTTTGATGAAAAATATGATTTTAGTTTTTGGAAGGACCTAGATATTCCAGATATTTACAAAATGACATTTGATAAAAATAATCTGAAAGAAGTCAGTAGAATTTGGAATAGGACATAGGATTGTAATTCAACTACCATGAAAATAAGTTTCCTCAAGATTAGTAAAATGACAATACTTAAGAAGACCCTTCTCAATCGTAAAAAAAAAAAGAGGAGAGCGTTAATTAATAAGTCTATGAATTGGTTGACTGGATCAAAATTAGTATCAGTATTGACACTTCCTTACCATTTTCATTCTCTGTGGTGAAGCGCTGATTTTGCGCTTCATGGATGGCTAACGGGTGCGATTGTTCAAAAAGGGCATTCGCTTTTCTTGTTCCACTAACGGTGCAGACTTGTTCAAAAAGCAGTCATAACTAGTAAGGAAAATTTATATAATTCGCAGATAAACAGGAATTTTGTAATTGGGTGGTTGATAAAAGTATGATGGAACTACATAGAATTATTTTAAAAATATTGATGTGGGTATTGATTTCCGGCTTTGGGTGCAATTTCGTAATGCAGAAAATAAGCTATTCCTTTTATAAAAGCTCAAAGAAAATGGAAGAAATTCACTTTACCCCTGAGTATATTCAGTTTAACGAAAAACTTTCGGGTTATGGTTATAATCTTATAAGTGAATCTAATAATATTATTCTATTTTTTGGCGGTTCAAATTATATTGCTTTTAATTCTGTCGGTTCCTTCGGTGGAGAATTTGATTGTCCATTTATATCTGCTGATTTCTATGGAAGTCAGAACAGTAAAGGCAAAATGAATTTAAAATCAATGCAGAATACAGCAATAGATTTATACGATTGGACAAAGATTAATTATCCTGATAAACATATAGTTGTTATGGGACATAGTTACGGAACAGGAATAGCTGCTTATCTTGCAAGTGTTAGAAAATGCGATAGCCTTATTCTTATAGCGGCATATCGTGATTTATCAGATTTATATAATAAGATTATTCCGATTTTCTGGGGACCTGCCAAAGTATTTATATCAAATGATATTAGACTAAATTATTATGCTCAAACTGCTAATTGCAATACCTATATAATCGGCTCAAATTCAGATAAAACGCTAAATGCAAGCCTACAACATAAAGTAAAAGATTGTTTTGCAAATGCAGAGATAAAGATATTCAATGGTGTAAACCACGAAAACTATCTGAAGAATGAGCAAGTGATAGAATTTATAAACGAGATACTTCAGTAATTTGCTAATACCAATTTGTCGTTTAGATTTTGAGTATAATTTGTATTTGCAGTTAGACATATCTTTTTTAGGTATATATCTGAGATTGTGAAAGGGTTCACTTAAAGTAACAGGTGCGATACTTTAAGATGGGTTTACCCAAAAAACAACCTAATAAAAGTGCTTAAAGGGAGTAATTAAATGTTTGAAACAATATATTGGCGGATATTCATCGATGTCACCTCAAAAGAAAAGGCACAAAAAGTAATAAACAGATTATCTCAAGTAATTGGAGAAATAAACACGGAAAAATTGGAGCCATATTGGAAGGATAAATCAAAGTACGAACTTGTTTGTGAAACCAAATTACTAATTGAAGAACCAGATAAGGCAGTGTTTTATGTACTTCAATTAGTTAACCAACTTGGACGAGAAATTAGTGTAACGGGTCCTAATATATACGATAAAGGCCAGGTGGAGTTCGAGGGTCTCTGTTCATCTCCTACATTTGTAGGGCTTAGTTGGTTCCATTTTCATATCGATAATTCTGGATCCTTATTCAGCTACGGGTTGCAACAGTTAATGTGCGTGATGGCTGTGGTGATCCCTTTTTCTTATTGTATTAACGGGGCAGGTTAGTGGAACAAGACTTCGTCAGTGTAGATTAGAGGGTGTGGAATTGTGAGAAAATCGTTATTTATTTCTACTATACTAATAGTGTTTTTAATTTTAAGCAGTTGTAATAATAATTCTATAAAAAAAATTAAAGCAGATTATTTTGATATTAGTTTAGGACAGAGTTTGTACAGTGGACATATAAAGTGGAGAAAGATACTGTTCAGTCATTAGTTGATCCATACAATGACATCAAATATATTAGACAAACCAACCAACAAATTAATTATGAAAAGGCAATAACTATAACATTTATCTATAATGACCAAATTTCAGGCACTTTAGTAATTGACGATAAGGGTATTTTTAGTCTTAGTGATAGCGTTGAAAATTATCAAATCGAGCCAAACAATGATATATATAAACAAGCAAGAGGAATATATAACGATTTGAAGCAACAATATTAATATTTCTTGGTAAATTTGGATTAATTCGTTGATATAGTCATTTTGTGAAACTCTTCACTTAAACAAACGGGGTGCTTTAGTTGAACAAGTCAAAAGGACCTAAATGGTCCTTTTTATATTTGGTAATAAAATACGAATTTCATTTATTGTATTGGAAATACTATCAGTCGAGGTGAAATAAATGAGCAGATTTAAAGTTGTGTTTGAGAATACAATCCAAAGTGGTGGGTTTTCATTGGAACAATATTTGATAACATTACATCAAGAAAAAGATATGTTGGATTCATTTGATGGTCATGATGATTACGAGTTGGACATGAGGTTATTTGAAGGGGAGATTCAAAAAGTTAACCGATTGTTGGAGAGCTAAGGCTCTCTTTTTTATTTATAAAATAAAGATCTTATTTTCTTCTTCAACTAGCGAAGCAGTTTAGTTGAAGAAGAAAAACGAATAATGCGTATTTGACTCAAACTGTGACATAAGTAAATAGAAAAAGGATTCTAAAACATCTTAGAATCCCACTCTATATTGTTAATCAGCTTCGATTCTAATAGCTTGGATAAACTGACAATCAACGATAAGAACTGATCCTGGTTCTGTCTCGTTATCATTAAAGAAAGCACAGCAATTATTTGGATCAAAGGTTACAAAAATTACATCTTCAAGTACAGTTCCTCCAGATAGAAAAACATCTACTTCTGTAAGGGTTTGTAATTTTCTAAGCTGGTCACATGCGCATCCTCTGCAACGAATTGATTTTCGTTTTCTTTTACTTTTACAATCTTTACACTCATGTTTTCTTAAACCCATAATGTATTACCACCTTTATAAGAGAATGCTATATTTTATGTATTTAAGAATTGTAAAGTAATGGACAAGGATGGAATTATATAAAAATAATTCATTGTACAGCGTATTTCGAAGATATTGTGAAGAAATGCACTTAAGCTAATGGGGGCGTTGATCCAGGAAGGATTAACGCCTTTTTTGTTGAACTTGTTATTGAACAAATGGAGTAGGTTAGTGGAACAAGAACATGATAAAAATATAGCTTAAATGATTATAATGGATGTTGAAAATGGATATAGGATTATTTAGAAAAGCATTAGAGAAAATTGATAAACGTAATCTTATAAAAGTAGACTTTAGTTCAAGCACAAATAAATTTTTGAAAGATTATCAAATTCCCGAAGATGTAATTTCTTTTTTAAAAGAGTTTTCTTTTAGAGAAAACATAAAATTTAAGCATGTTTATTTTAATTTTGTAAATGAAATGCCCGAAAACAATCTTTACGAAGAACACAAACGTTGTATTGATAATGGTTTGTTTATTATTGGTTCTGGACTTAATGGAGACCCCATTGTAATCGATTTAAACACAAGAAACATAGGTTATGTTTTTCATGATGAGTTGTGGGAGGATGGAGATGTAAATCCGAGAGAAATTTACATTAGCCTCGAATGTTCTATTCCACAATTTTATTATAATTCTGTAACCATTGATGATTATCTAGTTGATGGTTATGAAGCTGAAAACTTTATGGAAAAGCAAAGTTAATTGTATTTTCCTTCTTGTGCTATAGGGGCAGGTTACTTTAAGAAGGGTATGGTAAAATAGAGAAAAATAAATATGTGTTTTAGAGTAAATATTGTGGCTGAAAAATATGTGGAATGAATATTTTAGTGAGGATAAATTCATCTCAATGATGTACATCAATGTACCTCCTTTGAAAAACCTACGAATTGAAAAGATAGAAATATCCAGTGAAGGAGACAAGATAACAATAGGTTTTGATTTGCCATTTTTCCCAGATAAACCACCTAAAAAGTGGCTTGAAAGAGGCTATACAACTACTTTTGTTGAAATTGACTTCTTTGATATTCAAGAAGTAAATATAAAATCAAGTAAAAATACATATAGAGGGGATATAGAAATAAAGAAAGAAGTCGAAACAGATATTTTTATTGTAAAAATACAAGGTACAGTTGAGGCAGAAATAAAAGCTAAAGTCGGTATTATTCAATCTGTTAGAGGATATTAGAGGCTTCTTGTTGAACTAACGGGTAGCGATAGTAAAAAAACAAGGAGGACTTATGAAACTAGAGGAAAAAGATGACCTAATCATTATTGATGGATTTGAAGTTGAAGGTTTTATTGCAAAGGAACAACATTGTTCTATTTGTAAATTCAACTTGGTGTACTATGAAGATTTTGATGCCTTTTTTTGCCCAAATTGTAACTACTGGACTGAATCCAAATGTGATGATCCTGAATGTGAATATTGTCCTAGAAGACCAGAGAAACCTCTACCATCCAAATAATATGTTCAACTAATAGGGGACAAAAGGTAAAGAACGAAATCGCTATGGCGATCTTTTACGTTATTGAACAAATGAAGCAGGTTAGTGCAAGAAGGATTGTCGCTTAGTGCTGGTGAATTATTTCGAAAGATTAGTAAATTATTTTATATTGATGAATTATTATAAAGACATACACAGAGAGGAAGTCATTTAATGAGTCTCTGGGAATTACAAGAAGCGGTTGAGCGAGATAAAAAAAGAACGAAACAATATAATTTCTTGGATAGTTGTACTAATATTTATTGGTTTAACAATATTTAGTTCGATCTTTTGGTGTTATCTTTTGTGGTGGTTCATTATTTTAGGTAGTATATGTATTTTTGGTATTATCGCTTTATTTAAGAAAAATTTAAACATTAGCGAGCCTTTTTATAAAGTTAAAGTAATCTTTTTTAGATTTTTTGCACTTGTGGTTTCTGTAGGGGGACTTACTCTTTTTTTATGGTTAGGAACATACAATTACTTTTTAGATATTCCAGCCTATTTAAATAAAGATTATAAAGTTGTGAATGGAATCGTTGAAATAAAAAAAAGTTCAATACGTGGTTATGTCACTCAATACCTAACAATTAATCGTTAGTTTATGTGAAAATATTCAAAATATATTTCTTCTACCAATTTTCCATTCCACAAACTGGCCCAATTGTGGAAAAAAAAAATTACCCTTTTTTAACTAAACTTCATTTAGTGAAATAATCAAATTCAATAAATGGAAAATTTATCTGAAAAACTCTGTAAAGATGAACATAATATTAAAATAAGGAGTAAGGCTATGTTTCCCAAAGAAAGAGAGGCTACTAAAATGTTTCAATCTGTTGTACATATTGCTCTGGTTGTTAAAGATTATGATGAAGCCATTGATTTTTACACAAAAAAACTTCATTTTACGTTAATTGAAGATACATATCAACCAGAGCAAGATAAACGCTGGGTAGTGGTATCACCACCCGGCTCATCAGGAACTACAATATTACTTGCAAGGGCTTCAAAGCTAGAACAAAAACCTTTTATTGGAAATCAAGCAGGAGGAAGAGTTTTTTTATTTCTTGGGACAGATAACTTTTGGAGAGACTATAATGATATGATAGCTCAAGGAATTGAATTCGTTAGAGAACCAAAAGAACAAACATATGGTATTGTTGCTGTATTTAAAGATTTATACGGAAACTTATGGGACTTAGTTCAATTTAACGAAAATCATCCTATGTTTCAACGAGTAAAATAGACTTAATCTATAGCAAGCATACTAAAATACTGACATATTCTTAATATTTTTAAAGTGTAGAAGAGATTGTGAAATAACGTGCTTAAACTCTACAGGTGATATGTTATATTAGAATTAAGCAATTATCTTCCTCAATAACGGGTTCGGTTTTGAAGTACAGAATGCAAATTTACAGTGCTATTGGCATATGAATTCGCAACTGAATTTGCAGTTAATTTAACTGTTAAAATTGCATACAAAAAGCTCAGAGCCATGAAAAGCTCTGAGCTTATTTAATTATTGAGTTGTTGAAGATTAGCACCCTATAGTTTAAGTAAAATCTTTTACAATCTCTTCTACAGCTTAATATAACTCCATCCCGAATAAGTTTTATAAGGGACATAAACAACATTACATCTCCTATTATTTCTTTGCCTCTTTTACAATAGTTCTTTCTACTAATAATTGATAAATATAAATTACGATTGCTGTTAGGACTGACAATATGAAAAAATGTTTTGGTCGCATTTTCTTGAATTCAAATACTCCAACTTTTGTAAAAAATTTTGCGATAGGGAATGCAAGAAGATAATCTAGTACAGCATTTAATGTTATGTACTTTATAAAGCTACCGTACGTTAATTTGAATACCCAAATAGTTGTTATAAAAAATAAACCTAAAAGGTATGAGAAATCTAAACGATAATTTGGAAATAAAGCATTTTTTACTTTCCACCACTTACGTCTATCAGCAATTTCACTTAACAAACTAAAGATATAACCAATAAAACTTGCTACAGGAATAAATCGAACAAAAGAATTTTTCCCTAGCAATGGAGCAGTTAACCAAGGAATAACTAATGTACTAAATGATAAAGCCTTTCTTTTATTAATCATAGTTGCCCCCAGATACAATTTTTCATTTAATATTCCCCTTTGTTCAGAAGTTTTATTCCATTAAATGCCCCGATTGTTTCACACAAGATAAACACCGCTTTAGAACTAAGCTCCCTCAATAAACAAAGTGAAAACTCGCGTTTTCTCCAGTATTCTCAGTATTTTATAGATTGTAATTTTAGAGTTTAAGCTCGATACTATGGTTGGATTTATCTCGTAAGGATAAATTTGGAGCTTCGAAGCAAAAAGACTGATAGCTCATTAGCCACACACTTACAAAAAATGGTGGATGAGTTAAAATATGATCGCACTGGTGGATGTCCACATTTCTCATGGAGGTCAACCCTCCCATGCCTCACAGAGTCTTCGCTCTCAAATTCCTTCGTCCAACCTTTCCATGAGGTGGATGTCAGTCATGCTGCCCCACAGGGTCCTTGCCCGAAGTTTAGTTGCTTTGCTGACTAATCCGTGCTTCAAATGTACGAGATTTATAACCTAAAACTCTTTTCTACTCAACTTTTTCTTACTGAATTAAGCCGCTCTTTCAACTTCTATGTTTGCTCTCATATGAGGGATATCCTTTAACATTCGCTCTTCACTAAACTCAAATTGTTTCTTACCAATGGCAAAAAATATCCGTATTAACTTATTGCACAAGGCGATCAGAGACTGCATTTTCTTTAGGGGATTATCCCGACGCTGCGTGTAATAGGCATGTAACGCTTTAAAGGCTGAATTCTTCGCGACCATGATCATACAAACCCTGAAGAGGAGAGCCCTTAGCTTCTTCCTACCTCGTTTGGTGATTTTCGTTTGCCCTTTATGCTTTCCTGAAGTGTTTTCCTTTAGGCTCAATCCAGCTAGCTTTATGATTTGTCTAGGGTGAGAATAATCTTGAAGATT